>JBJXFE010000013.1:0-129711 GCA_046153875.1 Phycisphaerales bacterium | reverse complement strand
GGAAGTGCCAGGAAATGACGAAGACGAACTCGCGGGACTCGCCGGGGGCGAGGTTGAACGGGGCGATGATGCGGCCGACGGGCGCCGCGGCGTCGCTCTGGAATTCGTCGCCGAAGTCGCGGCTGGGGAGTTGATCGTCGGCGATCGCCTCGGCGTCACCGAGGTACGCCAGGCACATCGTGCCGTTGGAGAGGGAGTCGGGTCGCGGGCGTTGCAACTCCGGTGGAATCGCATCGGTCAGCACGATCTGATCGACGTTGACGTGCCCCCAGCCGCCGGTGTGCGCGTCCACGATCTGGAGTCGGGCTTCTTTGCCCGCGAACTCTCGCAAATCCCACGCGCGGGGCTCGAGCTTTTCGTCGTTGCGGCCCGTCGCGGTGCGGACGGTCGTTCCGTCCACGATCAAGTTCACGCACGTGGAGTTCGCGTGCGCCCCGCCGCCGATCAGGAACGTGAGGTAGTCGCGGTCCATCGGGAACGTGTCGCTCGTGAGCCGGCCGGTGGGGCGGTCGCCGGCGGCGACGTTCTCGCCGGCCGAAAAGCTGTTGACGAGGTTTTTGCCGGCGAAACCCGACACCGGGTTCTGGTGCGGCTGGGTTCCCTTCACAGGCCCGGTGCCGAACGCCTCGCCCTCTGTGGTCCAGCCGAGGTAGGCGGTTCCCTCGAAGTCCGCGATGATGCGAGCCGGGCGCGGGTTCTGGCGCGGGGGCGACGGCAGGGCGTCCATGACGACCGCGGTGAGGCCCTTCTCCTTCAGCACTCGGTTGCGGCGGACGACGGGAAGGTCGCCCTCGTCGCCGTGCTCGACGCCGTTTTCAAGAACGCCCTTGAGCGTTCCGTGGAGCGGTTCACGGCCGGAGTTATGCACGGCCAACCTCATCACCGTACACGGGATCGCCGAGTCCCGCGCGTTTAGTGGGCAGAACGGGGAGTATGAACGGAGCGTGACGCGAAGGGGAGCAGCGACATCGCCGGGTTCCACGGGCGGGTCGCTGAAGCGGACTTCGGCGCTGGGGTATTCGCCCACGAACTCGATCTGTCGGAACGCCGAGAGTTGCAGGGGCAGGCCCTTCGACGTGCTTGAAGCATCGATCTCAAAGCCCTGCCGTAGTTGCTGCGGCGGCCGCTTGGTCCGGTAGCTCTCGCTTCCGTACCCCGTCGCGTTCAGGCGACCGTCCACGTTCCACCCGCCGAGGGTGCCGTCGCCGAGGATGTAGAGCTGGCCGGCGCAGACGCCGCCGACGGGCATCCCGATCGCAAACGTCTTCACGCCGCGGTAGACCCGCCGTTCACCGCGCTCGCGCAGCGCCGCCAGCATCGCCGGGGTGTACCCCTTGTCCGCGGGGATGGGGTCGGACGGATTGGTGAGCAGGTACGGGGCCATGACACCCCGGGCGGGCCATCCGCCCCAGGTTGTCGCGGCCCCGGCACCGACCGTCTGGATGAAGGCTCGGCGGTCCATGCGGGCCAGCGTACCGGGTGGGGGAACCCCCCGGGGGAGCCCGTGCGAGGGCCGCTGAAGCCGACCCGGCAGCGCGAGCCGATCAGTATGCTGGTCCATCCCGATGGAGGCGGAACCATGAGTGAGAGGAAGACTGTCGCGCCGACCCGCCTGATCGCCGTACTGGCGGCGGCGGCGGCCGCGCTCCCCGTGATCGCGTCACCCCCGGTGACGTTTCCGTCGCTGCTGAACGAGATGATCGACCGCGACGCGGTGGCGCGGCTGCCCGATCCGGCGTACACGTGCGCGCAGTTCAGCAGCTACGACCGCGCTTCGACCGAGCCGGGCAGGCTTGATGCGAAGGGGCGCGACACGTGGTTCGCCAACGGCGACGCGAGCCAGTTCCTCCGCGTTGAGGACGTGCCGGTCGTCGGCGGGCCGGAGCCGTCGCGCAAGGAATGGGTGATGATGGACACGCCGGGCCCTGGCGCGGTCGTCCGCATCTGGTCGGCGAACCCCAAGGGGACGCTGCGCGTGTACCTGGACGGTTCGTCCACGCCTTCGATCGCGGCGCCGATGGAGCAGTTGCTCGGCGGGAAGTGGGCGTCCGGGCCCATCACGCTGGGCCCGCCGCTGTCCGGCGAGCGTTCGCGCGGGTGGAACCTGTACCTGCCGGTCCCGTACGCGAAGCACTGCAAGATCACCAGCGACAGCGACGGGTTCTACTACCAGGTGAACTACCGGACGTATGAAGTCGGGGCGAACGTGGCGACGTTTGCGCCGGGCGACGTGGACACGAACGCGGAGTTGCTCACGCGGGTGCAGGGCGTGCTGGTCGCGCCCGGACCGCAGGTGGATTACACGCGCCACGACGCCGTCACGATCGAGGGGGGGCGTGATTTCGCGTTCCCGATCGCGATGGGGAAGGGCGGGGCGGTTGCGGGGATCCAGCTCGACGTGAAGGCCGATGACCTGGAGCAAGCGCTGCGCTCCACGATCGTCCGGCTGTCGTTCGACGGTGAGGAGACGGTGTGGTGCCCGCTGGGCGACTTCTTCGGCTCGGGCGTCGGCAAGAACACGTTCCGCACGTGGTACACGGGGATCAGCGGGTCCGGGCTGCTGGCGTGCTGGTGGGTGATGCCGTTCGAGAAGAGCGCGCTGCTGACGATCGAGAACACGGGAACGCAACTGGTGCGGGTCCAGCCGTACACGCGGATCAAGGAGTGGTCGTGGGATGACCGCTCGATGCACTTCCGCGCGGCGTGGAACGCGGAGCACCCGATCCACGCCTACGGGGGGCGCGGCACCAGGGACTGGAACTATGTCCACGTGAAGGGACAGGGCGTGTACGTCGGCGACATGCTGGCGGTCGCCAACCCCGTGCCCGAGTGGTGGGGGGAGGGGGACGAGAAGATCTACGTGGACGGGGAGAAGTTCCCGTCGCACTTCGGCACGGGCACCGAGGATTACTACGGGTACGCGTGGTGCAGCCCCGTGCCGTTCACGCATCCGTTTCATGCCCAGCCGCGCAGCGACGGGAACGAACACGGGAACAACTGGGGGCATACGACGGTGCTGCGGGTGCGTTCGCTGGATGCGATCCCGTTCCGCGCATCGTTGAAGGTGGACATGGAGGTGTGGCACTGGAAGGAGTGCGACGAGGGGTACGCGTCCACGGCGTGGTTCTACGCGCGGCCCGGGGCGACGACGAACCGGGAGCCGCTGCGCGCGGCCGCGGCGGCGCCGATCGTGAAGCTGCCGCCGCTGCCGCCGGTTCCGCCGCCGTTCAGGGCCGAGGGGGCGCTGGAGTGCGAGGGGCTGACGGTCCATTCGAAGTCCGACGCGCTCAACGTCGGGAAACAGGACATGCGCGGGTTCGCACGCGGGGTGTGGAGCGGGGAGGCGCACCTGTGGGTGCAGGCGCGCCGGCCCGGCGATTTCGTCGAGCTGGAAGTGCCCGCGGCGGGCGACAAGCCGGTGCGCGTCCTGCTCCAGGCGACGAAGAGCTGGGACTACGGGATCGTGCGCGCGTCGATCAACGGGAAGGCCGCGGCGTCGGACATCGATCTGTTCAGCGGGCAGGGGGGCCGGTGCGAGCCGTCGGGGGCGATCGATCTGGGGGTTCACACGCCGAAGGACGGGAAGCTGCTGCTGCGCGTCGAGGTGGTCGGCGGCAACCCGGCGGCGCAGGGGACGCGGGCGTTCTTCGGGGTGGACTATGTGCTCGTGAAGGCGCCGTGACCGGGGAGGGCTCACCGCGACGCCGTGTGCCTCTCGCCTGAACAACCCGGGTCGCCGTCGCTGGTCTTCATGGCCGGGGTGGTGAAGTCGTTCTCCGGGCAGCGCGTGCTGGACGGCGTTGAGTTCGACCTGCGGGCCGGTGAGGTCCACGTGCTCGCGGGGGAGAACGGGGCGGGGAAGTCCACGCTGGTGAAGATCCTCGGCGGGGTGCTCGCGCCCGACGCCGGGACGATCGAGATCGCTGGACGGCGCGTACGGTTCGCTTCGGCCCAGGATGCGGCCCGTGTGGGGGTCGCGGTCATCCACCAGGAGCTGTCGCTCGCACCGTCGATGAGCATCGAGGACAACCTGGTGCTGGGGCGGGAACCGGCGCGTCCCGCGGGACGGCTGGGGGCGTGGCTCGGGCCGTTCGCGCCGGTCGATCAGGCGGCGCGGCGGCGGGCCGCCGTCCGGGCGCTGGAGCGCGTCGGGCTCGCGGTCGATCCCGCGCGCACGGTCGGGTCGCTGTCTCTGGCACAACGGCAGCTCGTCGAGATCGCCAAGGCGCTGGCGGGGCGGGCCTGCGTGATCGTGATGGACGAGCCGACGAGCGCGCTGCCCGCGCCGGACGCCGAGCGGCTGTTCGGGCTCATCGGCGCGTTGAAATCCGGGCCCGCCCCGGCGGGCATCGTCTTCATCTCGCACCGGATGGAGGAGATCTACCGGCTGGCGGATCGCATCACGGTGCTGCGCGACGGGCGGCGGGTGGTGACGAGCGCGGCGGGCGAGCTGCCGCGGGAGGAACTGGTCCGCGCGATGGTGGGGCGGGCGGTGGGCGAGTCGACGCTGGCGGCGTCGGGTGCGGTACCGGCCGCGTCGCGGGGGGAGTCGCTGCTGAACGTCTCGGGCTTCACGATGGTCGCGGCGGCTACGACGGTGCTCGACGGCGTGAGCTTGGAGGTCCGGCGCGGCGAAGTCGTTGGGGTGGCCGGTCTGCAAGGATCGGGCGTGTCGGCGCTGTTCCACACGCTCTTCGGCGATCCGCCCGCGGGCGCGAGGGCGACGCGCGGGGCGATCACGCTCGAGGGGCGCGTGTATGAGCCGTCCTCTCCCGCCTACGCGATGACGCGCGGGCTGGCGCTGCTGACGAACGACCGGAAGACCAACGGGCTGTGCCCGGGCCTGTCCATCCGCGAGAACCTGACGCTTCCGTCGCACGTCGGCGGGAGCGCGTGGGCCGTGGCCGGGGCACGCCGCGAGGCCGCCGACACCGAGCGGACGATCGGCGCGTTCGCGGTGCGCTGCCGGTCGTCGGCCCAGGCGGTGGGGACGCTGTCGGGCGGCAACCAGCAGAAGGTCGCGCTGGGGAAGTGGGCGCTGACGCGGCCGATGCTCTACCTGCTCGACGACCCGACGCGCGGCGTCGACGTCGGGGCCCAGCATGAGATTCACCGGTTGATCCAGGGTTGGGCGGACGGGGGGGCGGGGGTGCTGCTCGCGTCGAGCGCGTTGCCCGAGTTGCTCGGGCTGTCGGATCGGGTGGTTGTGCTGCATCGCGGTCGGATCGCGGCCCGGTTCGAGCGCGCTGAGGCTACGCCGGAGCGGGTCATCGCGGCGGCGTTGGGCGGTGCCGCGTCGGCGGCGCCCGCCGATTCCGACGCGGAGGGCGAGGCGTGAAGGTGTCGCGCGACATTCTGTTCGCCCTGTTCGCGCTGGTCGTCGTGCTGCTCGCGGGCGGGGTGTTCAACGCCGGCGGCGTCTTCTTTGATCCGCGCACGCACGCCGATGCGCTGTGGCTGATCTCCGGCTATGGCATCCTCGCCTGCGGGATGACGGTGGTGATTCTCACCGGCGGCATCGACCTGGCGGTGGGCTCGGTCGTCGCGCTCTGCGGCGTGGTCTTTGCGAAGTTCGTGATGGAGCATGAACTGAGCGGATGGCTGGCGATCCCGGCGGCGATCGGGGCGGGGGCGCTGGCGGGGCTCGCCTCGGGGTCGCTCGTGGCGTTTCTGCGCCTCCAACCGTTCATCGCCACGCTGGCGATGATGGCCCTTGCGCGCGGGCTGGCCAAGCTCTACGCCGAGGGCAAGGTCGTCACGAAGTACCCGTATCCGCCGCTGATCGAAGCGCTCAACCATCGCATCGACGTACTCGGCTTCGAGTTGCGCTACGGCGTGCTGGTCTTCGTCGCGTGCATCGCGCTGACGCTCGTCGTGCTCCGGGTTCTGCGGATCGGGCGGTACGTCTACGCGATCGGGGACAACGAGGAGGCGGCGCGGCTCTCGGGCGTGCCCGTGCGGTTGACGAAGGTCTTCGTGTACACGCTGTGCGGGGCGTTCGCGGGGACGGCCGGGGTGCTCTTCGCGGCGGCCGTGCGCCAGGGGAACCCCGACGACGGCGTGGGGTATGAACTGACCGCGATCGCGATGGTGGTGGTGGGCGGGACGTCGCTCTCAGGCGGTCGCGGCGGGGTGGTGCTGACGGTGCTCGGGGCGTTGACGATCGGCTACCTGCGCAAGATTCTCGACCTCAACGCGGTGGACACGCCGATCCAGTTGATGATCACCGGGGCGATCCTCGTGCTCGCGGTCATGGCCCAGGGGCTGTACCGGCGTCCGTGAGGGGGCGCGGTATGCTGTGCGGACCACCACGGGAGGACGACCATGCTCCGTGCCGCGCTGTTCCTGTGTCTGAGTTCGCTCACCGTCGTCGCAGCCGCGCAGCCGCGCCCCGCGGACCAGCCGGCGTCCCGGCCGTTCGTGATCGGATATTCGCAGTGCAACCGCGCCGAGCCGTGGCGAGAGCAGATGGACAAGGACATCAAAACGGCGGCGGAGACGCACCCGCGGCTGAAGCTCATCCAGAAGGACGCACAGAACGACCGGGCTCGCCAGATGGCACACCTGCGTGAGTTCATCGTGGCGAAGGTGGACGCGATCATCGTCTCACCGCTTGATGTCAGCCTTACGCTGAATGTCGGCGAGGCGTACGAGGCCGGGATTCCCGTGATTGTGCTCGACCGCCGTGTCAACGGCGACAAGTACACCTGTTTCATCGGCGGAGACAACCGGCTGATCGCCCGCGAGGTGGGCGCATGGGTCACGAAACAACTCGGGGGCAAGGGCACGGTCGTCGAGCTCAAAGGGCTCTCCACCAGCCCTCCGGCCGTTGAGCGCACCGAACCGTTCCGCGAGGCGATCAAGGGGACAGACATCCGGATCGTCTACGACGCCGACGTGGAGTGGCTGAAGGACAAGGCGCGCGAGAAGATGCAGGCCGCGCTCGCCCGCAATCCCCGCCCGGGTTCAATCCGGCTTGTCTATGCGCACAACGACCCCGCCGCGATCGGGGCGTTCGAGGCCGCCAAGGACGCGGGGCGCGAGAAGGAGATGATGTTCGTCGGCGTGGACGCCCTGCCGCACGAGGGGGTGGCCGCGGTGAAGGCGGGCATTCTCGACGCGACGTTTGAGTACCCCAACGGGGCGAAGCAGGCGATCGACATCGTCCTGGCGATCGCCGACGGGAAGCTCGGCGAGGTGCCCAAGACCATCATCCTCGGCACGCGGCTGTTCACGAAGGAGAACGTCGCGGCCGGGGGCGAGGAGATCAAGGCCAAGCCGTGAGGCGGCCAGTGGCGGGCGTGCGACCGGAAAGGGCCCTTGATCCGCCCGTGCCGCGCGGTACCCTGCTCGCGGACTCCGCGGCCCCCTCCAGAGGAGCGTGCCATGCGAACATGCTTCACCGCGTTGATCCCGGTTCTTTCCGCGGCCTGCGCCTTCGGTCAGGGTGACGGCCCTCCCTGGACCGTCGATCACTGCATGGTGCTGGGACCGGTGCTGCCGGCGTTCGTCTGCCTTGAGGGGGAGCACGAGTACGGGACGACGAGCGTGATGACAGCGCAGACGGGCGAGACGTGGACCATGACCAGCCCCGCGCCGAACCCGCCGCCGGGGTTCAACCGCTCGGTGTTCTGTGACTTCCTGGGGTTCAATCTCTACTGGAAGTCCGACCTGACGATCGCAGGCGACGTCGGGGCGACGACGTGCAGCGAGATCAGGCTGCTCAACGGCGCCGGGCAGAGCGTCGGCTCGGGTTCGGGCGGGCCCGGCCAGATTGCCATCTCGTTCTTCACGAGTGAACTGGTGACGCCCGCGCTGCCGGTGACGCTGACGATCGCGTGGAATGAGAGTGGAACCTGCTACGCCGACTGCAACTTTGATTGCCAGCTGACTGTCGCGGACTTCGGGTGTTTTCAGGCGAAGTACGTTCTCGGGAACATGTACGCCGACTGCAACGGCAACGGCGTGCTGAACATCGCGGACTTCGGCTGCTTCCAGACCTGCTATGTGACGTGCCGCTGAGCCGCGCGAGGCCGGGTGGGTGAGAGGAAGCGTCCCGGGGGCGATTCGAACGCCCGACCTGCGGTTTAGAAGACCGCTGCTCTATCCAACTGAGCTACCGGGACCCGCCCTGAAGGGTACAAGGGGCGGGGCACAGGGGACAGGGCGAGCGTTCGTGGGGGTGGCCCGCTCCCGGCGACGCTATCATCCCTCCCAACTTCCCCGTTGAGGAGGCGTATCTTGAGCCGGACCGCCCGGGCGTCCGTCATCTCCGTCCCCGATCATCCCGAGGCCCCTGCGCACGCGCGGCGCACGCTGGCGGCCATCGTCGAAACCACCAAGCCGCGGATCACCAAGCTGGTAGTCGTGACGGCGGGGGTCGGGTTCGCGGTCAGCGCCGTCGGGAGCGGGGGAGTCGGAGGGGCGAGCGGGCGGGCCTGGACGCTGGGGGAGTTCCTCCTCGCGGCCGCATGGTGCCTGCTGGGTACGGCGCTCTCCGCGGCCGGGGCGAATGCGCTGAACCAGTGGATGGAGCGCGACCGCGACGCGCGGATGGCCCGGACGGCCACACGTCCGCTGCCCGAGGGCCGGTTGACGCCGACGCAGGTCTTCGTCGCCGCGGCGATGATGGCGGGCGCGGGGGTGGGCGTGCTCTGGATCGCGTCGGGGGTGGTGGCCGCGGCGATCGCGCTGACCACGATCGCGACGTACCTGTTGCTCTACACGCCGCTCAAGCCGGTGACATCGCTCGCGACGCTGGTGGGGGCGGTTCCGGGGGCGCTGCCGCCGCTGATCGGGTGGGCGGCGGCGGATGCACTAACCCAGGCGGGGGCGCGGGGGAACGGCGGGGGTGGTTGGTGGGGTGGAGGCAACTGGAGCACGCTGGCCGACCCCGGCGCCTGGACACTGTTCCTCATCATGTTTGTGTGGCAGATCCCGCACTTCCTGGCGATCGCGTGGATGTACCGCGATGACTACACACGGGGCGGGTACCGCGTGCTGCCGGCGGGTGACGCGACGGGGTCGTGGACCTCGGCGGCGATCCTCGCGTGGACACTGCTGCTGGTGCCGGTGACGCTGGCCCCCGGCGTGCTGATGCAGGCGGGCCCGGGGCCGGGGTACTTCGTGGTGGCGCTGGCGACGGGGCTGGCGTTCCTGGCGCTGGCCCTGCGTCTGTGCCGCACGCGGACACGCGAGGCGGCGCGGGCGACGTTCCTGGCGTCGATCATCCACCTGCCGGTGCTGCTGCTGGTGCTCGTGGCGGATACGGCGGCGACGGCGCTGTGGTGAAACAACCGCGGGGTACGAGCGGGTCGCCTGTGCTGCCGGCGGCTGGGGATTGAGGAGCGATCATGCCCCGATGGATGGTTCTGGCTTTCGTCAGCGTGAGCCTCGTCCTGGCCGGGTCGCTCACGATGCTGTACCTGATGCGCGGGCGGATGCCGGCAACGGGCCCGGATACGCCCTCGCACCGGCCGCCAGCTGCGGCCACGCCGCTCACGCCCGACCACCTCATCGCCGACTGGGATCCGATCCCGGCGTTCTCGCTGATCGACCAAGACGGCCGGCCGCAGACCGAGGCGCTGCTGGACGGGCGGGTCACCATCGTCGACTTCATCTTCACGAACTGCCCGTTCGCCTGCCCGGGGATGACGATGGAGATGTCGGGGCTGGCCGAATCGCTCAAGGGCACGCCGGTGCGGTTCGCCAGCTTCACCGTGGATCCGCAGCGCGACACGCCGGAACAGTTGAAGCAATTCGCAACCGAGCACGGCGCGGACACGACCCGGTGGACGCTGCTCACCGGCGACTTTGACACGGTGAAACGGATCGCGCAGGACACGCTGAAGTTCGCGGTCTCACCGGATACGACGCGCCCGATCGAACTGGATGACGGCACGACGATGGCCAACGTGGTCCACCCGACCAAGCTGTTCCTGGTGGGCCCGGATCGGCGGCTGATCGCGATGTACGAGTACACCAACCCGGACGACATGCTGGCGCTGAAGGCGCGGGCGAAGGCCGCGGCGGAGTTGAACGAGAAACAAGCGGGCGCGGGGAAGTAGCGCATCGTGGCCCCGGGTAGGGTCGAGGCGGGACGCCGGTGCCACGAGCCGGGGAGAACCGAGCCGGAGACACGCCCGCGTTACCGCTTCCTTATCGCCCCCTCGATCGCCTCGATGCTCTTCGGGATCATCGCGGTCAGGTTCTCGCTGCCGCGGGCGGTGATCAGGATGTCGTCCTCGATCCGCACGCCGAGCTTGCGGTCCGGCAGGTAGATGCCCGGCTCGATCGTCACGATCATCCCCGCCTTCAGCGGGCCGTCCGGCTGCACGTCGTGGACCTCGATGCCGAGCTGGTGCCCGATTCCGTGCGGGTAGCGGTCGCCGTAGCCGGCACGTTCGATCACGTCCCGCGCGGCCGCGTCCACCTCGTGCATGTGGACGCCCTGGCGTGCGGCTTTGATCGCCGCGAGCTGGGCCTTGAGCACGATCGCGTAGACCTCGCGCTGCTCCTTCGTGAAGCGGCCGCTGACCGGGAACGTGCGGGTCACGTCGGCGGTGTACCCACCGCCGCCCTCGCCGCCGGCGCGGGCCCCGGCGTCGATGACGACCAGGTCGCCGTCGGAGCACGGGCCGTTGTTCGCCATGTAGTGCAGCACCGTGCCGTTGAGGCCGCTGCCGACGATGGAGTTGTACCCGACGCCGCTCGCTCCCCCGGCGATGAAGCTGTCCTCGATGGCGCGCTGGAGCTGACGCTCGCCCAGACCGGGCCGCAGCACCTTGAGCGCCGCGTCATACCCCGCGGCCGTCGCCCCGCACGCCCGGCGCATGAGCTTGAGCTCGGCCGGCGACTTGATCGCCCGCAGCTCCGGCAGCAGCAATGTCCGATCCTCGATTGCCAGGCCCACCATCCGCTCGCTCACCTTGCGGTAGACGACCAGATCGTGCGAGGGCGGAGCGTCGTGCGTCGTGAACGGGTGCAGGCATGCGAGGCGCTTGCGCTTGCGTGCGGCCGCAGCGAGGAAGCGGGGGAGTTGGCCCAGGCGCATCACCGTCTCGAACCCGGTCTTCTCCTTCAATCCCGTGCTGATGCGGTCGCGCAGACCATCCCACTCCTCGGCCTCGGGGTTCAACGGGCGCAGGAAGAGGATGGCGCGGCGCTTGGGGTCCTCGGCGCGCGGGTCGAAGAACACGGCCGCGCCGATCTCGTCGCGGATGCCGGTGAGGTAGTAGAAGTTCCAGTCCGGCTGCCAGAACCCGTCGAGGGGCGGGGCCCCGTCGCCGGCGAACACCACCGCGGCCGCGCCGTCGAGGGCCTTGAGGACCTTGTCACGCCGCTTTGCGAACTCCGAAAGGTCGATGCCGTCGCCGATGAGCACTTGGAGGCCTCCGAACCACGCTGCGCCGCGGTGGGCGCAGAGCGTAGCCGATCCACCCGCCATCGGGAGCCGGGAGCATGGAAGCGTCAGGCTTTCGTGGATGCGGGCAGGCCGGATTTGCACATCACCACGCGCCGGGAGTCCACGAGCAGGTCGACGCCGGGCCAGGCGAACCGCTTGGGGTCCGTCGCGTGCGCGCGGATCGCACGGACGGCCGGGCAGGCCAGCTTGATGCCGATGCGGTCGCGGCAGGCGCCTTCGTTGAGGCACGCCGCGGCGCGGCGGAGGGCCTCGCCGATGACGACTTCGGGGGCGCGTCTCAGTTCGCGCCGGTCCCAGGCGAACCCGCCGTCGCACGAGGCCCGCTCGGCCACCATGGCGGCGTGCTCGCCGACGAGACGGGCGGCGCCGGACATGAGGCGTGCGGCGCGGGCGGCGCGCCGGGACGCGCCCGGGCGGAGGCGCTCGAGCGCGGGCATGACCTGGGCCCGCAGGGCGGCGCGGAGGCGCGATTCATCGCGGTTGGTGGCGTCGTCACGCCACGACCAGTCGGCGTCGCGGCAGAGCCGCTCGCTGTCGGCGCGGGTCAACTCCAGCATCGGCCGGATGACGCGGCACGTGGGGAGACGGCGCGATGCGGCGACTCCCGCGAGCCCGCGCGGGCCCGAGCCGCGGATCAGAGCCATGAGGAGAGATTCGAGCTGGTCGTCGGCCTGGTGGGCCGTGGCCAGGTAGCGGCACCGGTTCTCGCGGGCGAGACGCTCGAGGGCCCCGTACCGCAGGCGGCGGGCGACGCCCTCATGGTTGCCGCGCTGCCCCCGGACGGCGACGGGGACCTCGACGAACGGGAGGTCGAGGGATTCGGCGAGACGCCGGACGGCGTCGCGGTCCGCCAGCGCCTCGGCCTCAGGACGCAGGTCGTGGACGACGTGGGCGACGACGAAGGTCTCGTGCGGATCGGCGGCCGCGGAGGCGAGGGCGAGGACGAGGGCGGAGGAATCCGAACCGCCGGAGCAGGCGATGAGGGTGCGTCGGGCGGAGTCGCGGCCGCGTGCCGTGCCGCCGGTCAGCTCCCGCCAAGACCGCGCGATCGCCCGCACGGCGGGGTCCCGCCGCGACAGCCGACGAATGGTGCGGACCAACGGCATTGGCCGATGATAGGGGTCAATCGGGCCCGGCGGTCGGGCCGCGTGCACGGCGGAGCCGTTGAACGTGACCACGAACGCGCTCACCACTGACACTCCGGCGGTACTCGGACCCGTGTCGGTCGCCCTGGGCGTGCCGTGGCTGCCGATGACGCTGCTGGCGTTCGGCCTGCTGATCCTCGGGGTGGTGGTCTACCAATGGCGCAGGCAGCTGAACGCCGCCGGTCGCGGGCCGGGCAAGCCGTGGCCCACGGAAGCTCCCCAGGGCGCTCGCGCGGAGGAGGCCGAGGGGTTGGTTCACGAACTCATCGCCGAACTCGATCAGCGTGCCGATCGGCTCGAATCGCTGATCGCGGCGGCGGACCGCACGTTGGCGCTGCTTGAACTGGCGCGCGCGACGCCGCCGCCCGCGCCGACGAATGCGGGGCCGTCCATGCCGCGCCCACGGCAGCCCGTCGCGGTGGATGCGAGGGGCGGGCGGAACCGGGGGCATGCCGGGACCGACCCATCGGACCCGCTCGACCAGCGTGTGTTCGCGCTGCACGATGACGGCGTCCCCACGGTGGAGATCGCGCGGCGGCTGGAGCAGCCGACGGGAAAGGTGGAGTTGATCCTGGCGCTGCGGGGGCGGTGATCGAGGCCCTGTGAACGCACGCGCGTCGGCCGACCCCGTTGGGGTGGTGTTGAGCGGCATCCGGGGGTCTCGCTTCGCGCCGACCTCCGGCTCTTGACGATGAGGCCTTCGGCCTCTGGACGCGGGCGAACGCCGCCTTCAGCGCTTGGCGCCGGTCTTCGGCTTCTTCGCTTCGCGTACCGCCGAACCGGACGCCGACTCGCCCGCGCGGCTGCGGATCGCGTCGAGGCAGAGCACCTCGAAGATGACGTGCGCGGCCAGCAGCGAGGTGATCCCGCCCGGGTCGCGGTCGGGCAGCACCTCGACCACGTCCGCGCCGACGACGTGCGCGCCCTTGAGCGAGCGGAGCAGCCCGAGCGCCTCGGCGGACGTGAACCCGCCGATGGAGGGGGTGCTTGTGCCGGGGGCGAAGGCGGGGTCGACGCAGTCGATGTCGAAGGTCAGATAGGTCTCCGCATCCCCCAGCCGCCGCAGGAACGCCTCGACCTCGCCCGAGCCGGCGTGCACCGAGCGGTGCCACTGGTCGTAGGTCATCATCGTCACGCCGTGCTCCGCGGCGAACTTCAGGTCGTCGGGTGAGTTGAGCGGGCCCTTGATCCCGACGGAGAGCATCCGGCGGGGATCGATCAGCCCCTCCTCGATCGCGCGGATGAACGGCGAGGCGTGCGACCACTTCTCGCCGAGCGTCTGGTCCACCGTGTCCAGGTGGCTGTCGAAGTGCAGCAGGGCGAGGCCGCCCTTGGGCTTGCCGCGGCGCAGCCACGTCGCCTTGATGTTCGCGTACGCGATGGAGTGGTCGCCGCCGACCGCGAAGAGCTTGGTGGCGTGCGGGTCGCCGAGGGTCTGGGCGAACTCGCACACGCCGTCGAGCGTTCCCTTGAGCGAGAAGGGGCTGACGGGCGCGTCGCCCGCATCGGCGATGCTCAGCTCGCCGCAGATGTCCACGCCGTGCTCGATCGAGTACCGCTTGACGTACTGCGATTCGGCACGGATCGCCCGCGGGCCGAAGCGGGCCCCGGGGCGGTAGGTCACACCGGTGTCGTAGGGGACGCCGTAGATCGCCCAGTCGGCGGGCGCGTTATCCGGCGAAACCTCCTCGAGCCTGGGGTAGCGGCAGAACGTGCAGATCCCCGAGAACCGCGGCGATCGGCGGGCGTCAGGGAGGGCGGTCTTCTTGGGCATGGGGAGAGTTTAGGGATGAGCGGGTGAGCAGGTGAGGAGCCGATGGGTGCCACGGCTCACGGCGTTTCGACGCGCAGCCGTGCGATGGAGGATCAACCACCGCTGCGCCGGAGGACCGGCGAGCGGTGGCACCCGCGCCTCGTCACCTCTTCAACTGCTCAGGGGTCAGCGGCAGCTTCGTCCCGCATTCCGGGCAGCGTGAGCCCTCGACGCCCGTCACGTCGTACCCGCACTTGTGGCAGGTGCCGCCGCCCGGCCAGGCGAGCCCGCGGGTGAGCCGGGCGATGAACCAGCGGCCGCTGAGGAACATGTACAGGCCGAAGGCGAGCATGACGAACCAGCCAATGGAGTGCCCGGGGTCGTCGGCGCCGTGGTCGATGAGGGGCGAGATGAAATCGAACCCGTATCCCATCAGGAATGCCTGGAACGTGCGGTGCAGAACCTCGAAGACCCGCGGCACGGAGGCCACCACGAGCACGAGCCCGAGGAAGCGGACGGCGATCGTGACGAGGGGGAGGAAGTTCATGCGGTTGGTGGAGTCTTTGGAGGTTCGGGCGGTATCGGTCGAAAGTGGAATCCGCACTCAGGACATGTGTCCGCAGGCGTACTGCTCACGTCGTAGGCGCACACGGGACAGACGGTGTCGATGCCGCGAAGGCAGCGCTCCACAACCCACCGACCACCGAATAGGAGATACAAGCCAATCCCAACCTGAACTGCCGTGGAGGTGTGGTTCAACACGACCCACCACCAATCCCACCCCGTCCACTCCTGGGGACGGACGACGAAATGAGCAAGTTGCACCACTGCCAACGTCAACGGTGGCAATGCGAAGCCGATCATCGCCACCCCGATGATGCGCAACATGAGCCGGAACCAGCCGAAGCGGATCATGCGACGCCCCTCGGGAACGCGGTGCGGGCAATCAGTCTGGACCGGCTGAAAACAAAGGCTCCGACGGCCGCAAGGATTAGCCACGTCGCGGCGGACGCGATGCCTGCGGCCCATGCGGTGTCGGTGTCGGGAGGGACGCCGATAGGCGTAGTAAACCCCCGTTCAATGTAATTCGATCGGAACACCGTCGTGCCCGAACTCAGAGCCATCGCCGAGGCGCAGGCCGCCCCGATGAGAGCGCCCGCGCGGAGCACCACGACCAGGTCGCGACAATCCGGCATGACGGCAGAATACCGCTTTTCGTACTCGTCGGCTGCGTCGCGCGCTATCGGAGCCATCCGTCCTCGAACCGCATCCCCGGATGCACCGTGGCCGCGTCGCCTGTCTCGATCATCCCCGCGACGGGGTAGGCGCAGTAGTCGAGGCTGAACGACCCCGCGGGCCGGTGGTTCCCGCTGCGCCCCAGCCCTCCGAACGGCAGCTTGCTACTGGCTCCCGCAGTGCCGGTGTTTACGTTCACGCACCCGGCCCGGGCCTCGTTGAGGACGCGGTCGATGGCGCCGGCGTCTTTCGTGAAGATCGAAGCCGCCAAGCCGAACCGGGTCGCGTTGGCCTGCTCGATCGCGGCGTCGAGCGACTCCACCACAGCGACCCGCAGCAGCGGCCCGAACACCTCCACATCCGCTCCCACGCCCCCTGTCTCGCTTGCCAGCTCAAACTGTTCCACCTCGATCACGCCGGGCGTGAGATACCACCCGCCCGTGCCGCCGTCGAGCGCGGAGGACTCCAGCAGAACGCGCGCGGATGCGAAGCGTGCAACCCGCGCCTGGAACTCCAGCACGCCCGCGCGGGCCTGCTCGCCGATCATCGGGCCCATGAACACGGGATAGTCGGCCCGCGGGTCGCCCACGATGAGGTTCGACGCGACCTTGCAGACCGCGGGGATGAATCTCGCGGCGATCTCCTTGTGCACGACCAGCCGGCGCGTGCAGGTGCAGCGCTGCCCCGTCGTGACGAAGGCCGATCGCACGCACTCGATCGCCGCCTGCTTCAGGTCCGCGTCGGGCATGACCACGGCCGCGTTGTTCCCGCCCATCTCCAGCGCGATGATCCGCCCCGGCGTGTCGAGGTTCGCTTCGAGGATCTTGCGCCCGACCGGCCACGAGCCCGTGAACAGGATGCCGTCCACGCCGGGGTGCCGCGCCAGAGCGCTCGCGATGTCGGCCGCCCCTTGCACGAGATTGATCACACCCGGCGGTGCGCCCTCGGCGTCCAGCGCCTCCTGGATCAGATCGGCCAGCAACTGGCCCACGCCCGGCGTCTTATCGCTGGGCTTGAGGATGACCGTGTTGCCCATCGCCAGCGCCGGGATGATGTGCCCGTTCGCCAGGTGCGCGGGGAAGTTGTACGGGGCCAGTACCGCCATGACGCCGTGCGGGCGGAACCAGCACCGGCCCGTGCGCGAGCCTCCCAGCGGCAGATCGAAGCCCGTTACCCGGCGTAGCGGGCCGAACTCGGTCGCATCAAGCGTGATGTCGATCTTCGCAGCCAGGGCGCCCGCCTCGGCCTTCGCGTCCCACATCACCTTGCCGGTCTCGTCGCGGATCAGGTCGGCGATGCGAGTCGCCTCGCGCTCGTAAATCGCCCTGAGCCGGCGCAGGACCGCGAAACGCTTCTCACGCGTCCATCGCGACCACGCGTGGAGCGCTCCGCGCGAGGCCGCGACGGCGTGATCGACGTGGGCGGCGTCCGGCGCACCCGACCAGATGACGTCCGCGGGCCGGGCCGGGTTGCGTGAAACGACCCGATCACCGGGGATCGGCAGCCAGGCGCCGCCGATGAGGTCGCACGCGGGTTGGCGCAGCGACGCATGGGCCGCGCCGGGAGGGGGGGGCGCCGCTCGCGCGGGGCCGCCCATCAGGACTTGACCTTCTTCGGTTTCGATCCACCCGACTGCTTCGCGGGCTTGCGGCGCGGGGAGTTGTCGATCGGCGTGACGCCGACCGGCCAGCCCGCCTTCCACCCCATCGCGCCGACAATTGCCTTCGGCAAGCGCACGCGCCCCTTGGCGTCCGTCGCGTACTCCGTCTCCACGGCACGGAACTCGCCGTCCGTGTCCACGCGGCTCACGAATGCGCGGCGGTTGGCGGGCGCGCCCTCGGCCAGCGGATCCCCCAACGGCACGGTGCTCGTGGCCGTCACCACCGAGATCTGGTCCGTCGCGGCCTCCAGGTGCGGCCCGCCGTCGAAGGGGTCCACCGCGTCCTTGTACCGGAAGCCGAGCTTCTCGAGCATCTTGCGGGCGGGCACGGTCTCTTCGTGGACCCTCCCGACCACGTCGCGGGCCTCGGGCGGCAGCAGCGAGAGGTAGATGTCCTCGGGGGGCAGGAGCGCGGAGATGAACTCGCGCGAACGCTGGCAGTGCTTGTCCGCCTCGGTGTAGCTGAGCGGGATGAAGCGGCGTCCGAGGTACTCCCAGAGCATGTTCTGCCCGTCGAGCGTGATCGGGGCCATCATCTCCGCGATCACGCGGTCGGCGAAGATGGCCCGGTGCAGCCCGATGAAGTGGAACCGGATCAGGCTCAGGAACCGACCCAGCCGGTGCCCGCGCGACGCGGGCTGGAGGATCAACCCGCCGATCTCCGTCGGCCCCGACTCATCGGCGTAGAGCTTCGCCACGATGTGGCTGGTGCCGGTCTGGAGGCTCTTGCTGAAGAACTCGCGTCGGCTGAGCTTGAACGAGAAGTTCGGGTTTCCGGGACCGCCCATGTGGGCCATGATCTGCGACGTGCCCAGGCAGACACCGGTGTCGGTGTCCTCCAGGATGAACATGAACTGGTCGGCCCGCGTGACCGCCTCGCGCAGGCCCACCGCACCGTTGGACGAGGCCGCGGCCGACTCGCCGGCGTCCGGCGCCGCGCCGCCGGCCGCCCGGAGGAAGCACTGCTGCGAGTGGACAATCTTGCCCGCGATGATCTCCTTGTCCGCGGGCAGATTGATGAAGTGGACCATCTTGGCGAGCTTGAGCAGCGTGCTGAGGTCGTCGAGTCTGGCTTGGCGGATGATGAACACGGGCAACTCCGTGGAAGTGAGGCGCCGCGCGAGTCCTTCGCCCGGGCGGTCGGGGCAAGTGTAAGCGGGCCGCGGCGCGTTCCCGCGTCAGGACGCCGCTTTCGACAGGCCGCGTTCCAGACACGAGAAGACCACGGGCCAGTCCTGCTCGCGCATGACACCCAGCGGCGGCAGCACCCGCAGGTGGTAAGGCCCGTGCCCGCAGTAGAAGAGAACGACGCCCTCGTCAAAGCACGTCTTGCAGGCCTTGTTGATCTTGTCCTTGTCGCCGCCGAACGGGGTGAACCGCATCATCCCGCCGAGCCCGCCGACGATCTCGGGCACAGACTCGGTCCGCGGGAACCACTCGGGGTGCTTCGCGGCGAGGGCCTCGGCGTGCTTGCGGAACAGGGTGTGGTGCCGCGTGATGCTGCCGCTCGGCCCGTAGTACGTGCCGTCGCGGAGGCGCTCGACGACGCGTTGGCCGACGCGGAACGAGACACCCTCGCCCAGGAACGTGCCGGAAAGCAGGCCGGGGCCGGGGTTGTACTCCTCGGTGAACATGGTCGCGCACGCCTGCGTCATTTTGCCGACGCAGAACACGTCCACGAACTCGCCGAGCTTGAACTCGTCGTAAGCGAACATCGACGGCAGCCGCCCGAACGTCTGGATCTCATCGTCCCAGACGGCGATCGTGTTCGCCTTGCACACGTCGATGAGAGCCTTGATGAAGTCGCGGTCGGCGACGTTGAACCCGCCCTCGCCCTGCACCAGCTCGAAGATGAAGCAGGCGTGCTGCTTCGGGTAGCGGTGGATGTACTCGTTGAGCTGCGCTACCGCGGCGTCGATCACCTTCGCCTTGCCGATCCGGGCGGCGGCGATGGGGTCCCAGAACGGCATGTAGTCCACCGGCGTGGTGATCGGCAGGCCGACGCGGTTGGCGGCCGAGTCGCCGATGCCGGACATGGTGATGGAGCGCCCCATGAAGCAATCGCGGAAGGCGAGGACGCGCGTGGCCGGGGCGTGCTTCTGGAAGCAGACCTTCAGGGCGTGCTCGTTGGCCATGCACCCGGAGGTGCTGACGTAGGCGTACTTGAGGCGGCTGCCCTTCTTCGCCTCGTTCAGCAGGGTCTCGCAGAAGGAGTACGCCTCCCACGAACCCTGGAGGTTGCCCTGCTTGAGCGTGTCGTCCATCGCTCCGCGCAGCCCGGCGGCGATCAGGTCCGGCTCGGAGTGCCCGAAGAAGTGGACGCCGATGCCGCAGATCATGTCCCACTTGACGGAGCCGTCGGCGAGCTCGACGAGGGCGCCGTTGCCGATGCCGCTGCCGAGGTACGGGTAGAGCAGGCCCCGCCCGCGGACATCGGCGGCTCGTTTCATGAAGGACTCGTGGTCTTGTTTGAGCGCGTCGATCGGTCCGCGCACGGAAGTGATCAGCGCCGACTTTGCCTTCACCTCCGCCACGATCGCGTCCACCGCGGCCTTGACCGCGGGGCTCTGCTGCAGTTGCTGACCGACGGTGGCGGCCTTGCCGGAACTGCCCGTTGTCCCCGCCGACGCCTGCTTGCTCATAGTGGCCGTCCCGCTCATGCCCGAATCCTCCGTGGCTGACGAACCCTCAACTCTTCATCGCTCCGCCCGCGAGGCGCGACAGCACCACCGCGAGCAACTGGCACCGCTCCACGAGACTCGGCAGCTCGATCCACTCCTGCGGCGTGTGCAATCCGCCGCCGCGAACGCCCAGTGTGTCGATCGTGGGAAGCCCTTCGTCCTGAAGGATGTTGCCGTCGCAGACGCCGCCGGTCTTGCCGAAGGGGAGTTTCTGACCGAGTGATTCCGCGGCGTCGCGGGCCAGCTCCGCCAGGCGCTTCGTGCCCGGCGTGAGCGGCTTGGCCGCCCGGATGAAACTCTTGCGCACGGTGACTCGGGGCATGGCGTCCTCGGGCGTGGCGAGCGCGTCCAGCTTCGCCCCCAGTTCATCGGCGATCCGCTTGTCCGGGAATCGCACGTTGCCCCAGGCGCGGGCCAGGTCGGGGACGACGTTCGTGGCGTTGCCGCCCTCGAGCGGGCCGATGTTGACGATCATGCCGCGGGACGGTTCAGAGAGGTGTCCGGCCCGCGCCAGGCACTCGCCCAGCGCCGTGACGGCCGAGACTCCCTTCTCAAAGTCGCGCCCCACGTGCGCCGAGCGCCCGTGCGTCTCGATGAGGAACTGCCCGCTGCCGAGCCGCTCGACCGCCAGCTCGCCGCCGGGCATCGCGGGCTCGACCGCCAGGCCGACGTCGTGCTCCCGCGCGGCGGCGCGGATCGCCCGCTCGCTGTGGTAGCTGCCCGTCTCCTCGTCGCCGTTGAGCACGACGGTCCACGCGGCGTCGATCCCGGCTTCTTCCAGAGCTTCGAGGGCGGCGATGAGGATCACCAGCCCGCCCTTCATGTCCACGCAGCCGGGGCCGGTCGCCATCTTGCCGTCCGGCGCGATGGTCAGTTCGCGGAACGAGCCGTCCGGATCATGGACTGTGTCGAGGTGCCCGGCGATCACCACCCGTGCCCCGCGGGCCGAGTCGTGCCCGTTTACCCGGCCGCAGACCGCCGTCGGCGGGACGTGGCCGCCGGGCGTGACGCCGTGGAGCCAATCAGGTTTGGGGTCGCCCGGTACGAGCTTCGTCGCCGCGCCGAGCTTCTGCAGGCGGGCGACGAACCGCTCGCGTGTCTCGTCCAGCGCGACCTTGTTATTCCCGCCGGTCGGCGTGCCCACGTGCAGGCGCAGGTCGTCGAGCAGCGGTCGCGCCCTCGCGCCGATCAGCCCGCACAGCCTTTGTTCGCGGTCCGTCAACGATGGTGCAAGGGTCGGCACGCGGTCATTGTTGGCCGTCAGCGGGCGGCGGGCGGGAGCGGGTCGCCGCGCACGATGGCGTAGACCGCAGTGTCCTCGAAGCGGTCCCATTTTCTGGTGGATCGGCGCGCGACGCCCTCGTGGCTCATGCCCAACTTGGCCAGCACGCGGCCCGAGGCCGGGTTTCGCAGGTAGTGCGACGCGAAGATGCGCTCGAGCCCGAGAGTCTCGATGCCGTGTCGGATGACGGCCGCGCACGCCTCGGTCGCCACGCCCCGGCCGCGGTGGTCGCGTCCGATCCAGTAGCCGAGTTCGGCCCGCGCGTGGTCGGGGTTGATGTTGAGGCCGGCGCACCCGACGAGGGCGCCGTCCCGGCGGAGGGTGATCGCGAACGTCGCGTGCTTCCCCTCGTCGAACTTCACCTGGAGGGTCGAGAGCCACGTATCCGCGTCGGCGCGCGAATAGGGGTGCGGGATCGTCAAGGTGTTGGCGGCGATCTCGCGGTCGGCGAGCAACCCGACGAGACTCGGGGCGTCGGCCGGCGAAAACCGGCGGAGCACGAGGCGCGAGGTGGTGAGGGTGGCCTGCGTGGGCATGAGCGATCTAATGCACGCGGGAGCGATCCCGGCGTGTTCGGACGGTCGGCTCGGTCACGCGGGCCACTCGCCGTCGAACACGTCCGCCGCCGGACCGGTCATGAACACATGATTCGTGGGCTCGTCCCAGCGGATGGACAGGTCCCCGCCGGGCAGGTGCAGCAGCACGTTGCGCTCCAGCCGCCCCGTCCGCACGCCCGCGACGCAGACAGCGCACGCGCCGGTTCCGCACGCCAGCGTCGCGCCGGCCCCGCGCTCCCACGTCCGCATGTGCGCCTCGCGCGGTGTGCGCGGCACGACGAAGTGCGCATTCACGCGGTTCGGGAACGCCGGGTGGTGCTCGATTGGTGGGCCTATTCGTGGCAGGTCCAGGCGATCGAGCCCTTCGAGCTTGATCCGCGCGTTCTCGTCGTCAAAGAAGACGGCGTGCGGGTTGCCCATCGAGACGAAAACGCCGACCCAGGCGTCGTCCCCGGCCTCGCCGGCGGTCAGGCCGTAGTGGTTCTTCACTCCCTTCCACGCCAGACGATCCTCCCGGACGGGGATGCGGGACAGGTCGAGAATCGGCTCGCCCATGTCCACGGTCGCGGAAGCCAACCGTCCGCCCGCGGTCTCGTACCGGATCGACAGCACGCCGCGCCCCGTTTCGACGAGCATGGGGTTGGCGCGAACGCCGAGCCGGTCGTACGCGAACTTCGTCACACACCGCACACCGTTCCCGCACATCTCGGACTCCGACCCGTCGGCGTTGAACATGCGCATGCGCACGTGGGCGGAGCCCTTCGGCCGGCACACGAGGATGAGCCCGTCGCTCCCGATCCCGCGGTGGCGGTCGCTCATCGCCCGGGCGAGCGCGGGCAGGTCGGGTCGCCGCTCGGGCGCGTCGTCGGTGACAGCGTCGAGGTACACGTAGTCGTTCCCGATGCCGTGCATCTTGACGAAACGCATGGCTACATCCGTCCGAGCGTTCTCATGGCGTCCGGGTCTTCGCGCCGGCGTCACCATAGCCCCGCGTCCGCCGCGACGCCCGCGACCACCACGATGACGCCGAGGATGGTCGATCTCTTCACCCGGCGTGCCCCGCGGTCGGCGGGGAGGCGGTCGATCCGTTGCCATGCGAGTCGCGCCAACCGTCGCTGGCGGTCGGCGATCGACCCGTGGCGGAAACTGAACCGGTGCACCGGCACGTGGTTCAGGTCCGCCACGGCCTGGAGCGCGCCGGTCATTTCCGCGACGCTCTCCGGGGTGACCACGGCGGCTCCATCGGCGCCGTCCCGGTGCCCGCTGAGGTGGGCGACCGCGAAGGCGTCGGCCTGCCACTCGAAGCGGCGGCTGGCGAAGCCGAAGACGAGAAGCCCCGCGGCGAGCGACGCGCCGGTCGCGCACGCCTGGAACCATCGCTCGCCCTGGTCCTGCGGGAGCCACGTCCGCCCGGCCCGATCGGCGAGCAGCGCCGCACCGAACACCGATGCCAGCACGGCGAGCCCGAGCCACAGCATGTGCCGTCGGCGGACGTGGGCGATCTCGTGGGCGGCGACGGCGCGGACCTGCCCGGGCGTGAGAAGCTCCAGCAGGGCGTCGGTGAGGAGGATGTAGCGCGTGCCCGGGAAGAGGCCGATGACGGCGCCGTTGAGCATGGTGCCGCCGGTGCGCCAGACGAGCAGTTCGCGCACGCGGACCCGCCCCGCGCGGCAGAGCTCGACGATCGAGTCACGCAGCTCACCGGGCCCGAGGCGCACGGTGTCCCAGATGTGGCGCAGCAGCAGCGGCGCGAGCGCGAACACGCCGGCCACGCCCAGCAGGCGGGCGGCGGGGTGCGCGAACTGGCGCAGGCCCTTCCAGACCCGATCGCTGATCCAATCGGGCCCGCGCGGACCGGGCCAGCCGGACCGGTGCAGGAGCCGCTGGACGCCCTCATCCCACGCCAGCAGGAGCAGGACCGGGACCACGGCGACGGCGAGGTGGTGCCGGACCGCGTTGACCACGAAGGCGGCGCGCGACGGCGTGGGCTGCACGGAGAGCCCGCGGTCGAGGCGCCCGAGCATCAACGCCTCGCGTACGCGCCGATCGATCGGGTGGATCGACCACCAGCCGGCGGCGAAGAACAGGAGAAAGGGCACCACCGCCGCGGCCTCATCGGCCAGGACGACGTCGCCGATCATCGACCGCACGGCGTCGAGCCATCCGAGCCCGAAGATCGCCGCGAGGTGGAGGGCGGCCGCGGTGACGCGCGACCACGCGAGCACCGCATCGGAACGACGGATCGCCGCGACGGACCCGAGGCGGTCCATGCGCCGCCCGAGGCTCCACAGGATCGCGTGCGTCAGGAGGGCGAGCGCCGCGAAGGCGCCGAGCGTGACGCCGACCGTGGCCCAGGGTGGGAGCGGCGGGGTCCACGGCAGCCCCGTGTCGTCGCGGAGCACGAGCGACGCCAGCGCCACGATGACCAGCACGTGCGTCATGGTTCCCCGGCCGGCGTCGGCGGTGGACGGGTGGTCACGGCCGGCGCACGTCGCCCAGGTCGATCACGACACCGTCGGGCTGATAGAGGTCCGCGTTCATCAGGCCGTCGGACACGCTGGTGAAGACCAGGCAGGTTCGGCCCAGCCGGGCGGCGTACTGGAGGTCGGCCGGGGCCGGCCCGGCGTAGGCGCTGCTGCGCAGCTCCTGGGCGTGGAAATGGTAGTGGGCCAGGGCGCTGTCGCCCTGGGCGATCATGTCCGACGAGGCGACGAACTCGTGGTCGCCGCGGCGCTGGCCGGGGCGCGGGGGGTAGAGCACGACCCGGAACGCGGACGCGCCGTCCTTCGGCCCGTCGGCGCCGCCCGCGTCGCGCCAGGCTTCCAAAAGCCCGCCGTACTCGGCGGCCTTATCCTCGCGGTCGAGCTTCACTTGGGCGTCGAGTGCGGCGGCCACCGCAGGCTCGCGGATCGCTTCATCAACGACCAGGATGGTGATGAGGTCGCCCCAAGTGAGTTTTGCGGCGTGGTCCTCGAGCCGCTCGGAGCGCGGCTGCTCGTTGGCGTCACGCTCGATGCGTCGGCGCACGGTGCGGTCACGCAGCCGGCCCTCAAGCTCCGACAGCAGTTCGGCCCGCGAAGCCTTGAGCCAGTCGGGCCGGCGGCGCGACGCCCACCGGATCGGTTCCGCGTGGCGCAGCTCCAGCGCCCGCCCGCGTTCGTCGTAGAGCGGCGCAATCGCAGCGGCCGCCTCGGCCCACCACGCCGCGTTCATCCGGTCCCCGTCGCGCCGGAGCGACCAGAGCCAGGTCAGCTCCTCCCCGGCACGCGGCAGCGTGTGAAGCTCCTTCAGGCACGCACGCAGCGCCAGGACTCCGCGATCCTCCGTCGGAACTTCTTCGGTCAGCACCGTCGCCCGCACGTCACCCGAGGGGTCCAGGCGCGCCAGCACGTCCCATGCGTCCGCGCGGACGCGCTCGGCGGTCTGCGCTCCGTAACCCGGGGCCTCGTCGGGGGGGCGCAGAAAGACGGCCAGCACCGTTTCAGGAACGGACGCGTCCGGACGCAACGCCGCGATCGAACGGTGCTCCGGGCGCTCCGCGTCGGGCGTCGCGGCATCGAACCGAGAGAGGCTCCGCACCATGGCGGGCAGGGCGTCGTCCCACCCGCGTGCCCCCGCGGTCTCGCAGAGCACGCGGATCACGGGGAGCTGCTGCTCCCGCGGGAGCATGAGGCGGATGAGTCGGCGCGAATCCTCCTCGCCGCCGGGGTCGGTGTCGGAGAGGATGGTTTTCAACGCGTGGACGCGCAAGGGTTCGGGCCAGCTCGCCGACCACGCGAGGGTCTTGAGGTCCTCGCGGACCGCGGTGCGGTCGGCCTCACGGTGCTGGACGCGCAGCCAGGCTGCGTCCATCGCCCTGATGCGGGCCTTCTCGGTCGCGCGCGGGTTCCGGACCTCCGACATGGGATCCGGGCGGCCGGCCGCCGATCCGCGGGCCGTGCACGCGCTCCAGGAAACCGTGCCGAGCACCAGGAGCACGGCGGCGAGCAGCCGGGATGAACGTCCGATCCGGTCGGGGCGGGCGCGCGTGGTCATCGGACTGAGTGTAGTGCCGGCGCTCCGCGTCCGTGGCGGGCGCGTGAGCCGCGTATCATGCGGGATGCGCAGCGGGGCCGGGACGACGACAGCGAAAACCACCAGGGCTGGTGGGGATGCCGCGCTCGCCGAGCGTGTCGTCAAGGTGCTCAACCTGATCCGACCGGCGGTCCAGTCGGACGGAGGGGATGTCGAACTGGTGGAGGTCACGCCGGGCGGCGTGGTGAGGATTCGCCTTCATGGGGCGTGCGTGGGGTGCCCGTCGAGCACCATGACCCTGCGAACCGGCATCGAGCGGAACCTTAGAGCCCACGTGCCGGGGGTGACGGGAATCGAAGCGGTGGCTTGAATGGCGCCGCGGCGTCGGCGGCGGCTGAACCCCCGCAAGATGGGCAAGACACGGGGTTTGACGCGGTATACCCGGCATGGGGCCGGTGCCGGCGGGATGCCACACATCGGCGTCGGGCGATCGGTTTCGCGCCCGAATTCCCCCTTTCAATCCCGAGCGCGGTCTGGTAGATTGCCGCCCGGTGGTGGCCGCCGTGCGGCGGGACTGGAGGTCCACAATGCTGGTGATCACAAGGCGCGAGGGGGAGGAAGTGGTGATCGGCGATCCGCGCAACCCCATCGGGGTGGTTCGGATCGCGTCGATCAAGGGCGATCGGGTCCGCGTGGCGTTCGATTTCCCCAGGGAGATCGACGTCCACCGGCGCGAGGTCGCCGAGCAGATCATCAACGCGGGCGCCGCGGTGACGGTCGGCGCGAGCGGGAGCGCGGCCGCGGCGGTGAAGTAGCCGGGTGTGTTCAAACAGGGCTCGTGGGGCGCCACGGAACCGCGTGCGGTCCGTGGCGCTGTTTTTTTGTGTCGACGGCCGGGGCGGCGGGGCGTATCCGAGGACCGAGTAGAATCGCGCTGCGCGTCGGGCGAGCCGGCGTTCGCCCGCGCCGTGGCCGATCGCCGTGTTCGGGGAGCATCCAGCGTGGCGGGGACACCCAAGCACATGGTCCGACCTCGCCGCCCGGCGCGCGGGGTATATTGCATCGAGGTGGAGTGGAACGGCGGCGCGGTTCATTCTCAGACGGTGCGGCCCGCGCTGGAGTTGCTCAACGAGTGGGCCGAGCACGGCGTGCCGTTCATCCACCGCATCATCTCGACCCGGGCCGAGTTCGACCATCACCTGAGGCGTTGGACACAAGCGGGGCTGGGGCGGTACCCGATCCTGTACTTGGCGGTTCACGGGCGACCGGGGTGGGTGGACATCGGCGACTGGCGGCGGAAGGACTGCGAGATTCGGCTTGAGGACGTGGCGACGCAGCTCGCCGGCGCGTGCGCGGGGAAGCTGATTCACTTCGGCTCGTGCGACACGGTGCGGGTGGCGCCCGCGGAGCTGCGCCGGTTCCTTCGGAAGACCGGCGCGATTGCCGCCAGCGGCTACCTGGGATCAGTGGACTGGCTGGAGTCCGCCGTCGGCGACGTGCTCGCCCTGGCGGCGATGCAGGAGCACTCGCTGACCCCGCGCGGCGCGCGGGCGATGCGGGCGCGCATGCTGCAGCGCGACGGCCTGTCGCGCGCGCTGAAGTTCAGAATGGTCGTCAACACGTGAGGCGGGCGGGCCGGCTTGATCCTCATTCCAGCCAGTCCTTCGCCTTCAGCCGCTCAGGCACGTACGTCTCCGTCACGTACGAGATGTCCTTGAGGATCAGCGACTCGACCTCCATCTTGAAGCCGTTCTTGAGCATGCGGTCGATCTCGCCCTGCCACTTGCGGTGGTCCTTGAACCACGGGTACTCGGCGATTTCCTTCGCGCGCTTGGTGTCGTTGTCCGTGAGCTCGATCTTCACCGCCTCGGGCAGGTCGAGGTCGTAGTAGTCCTTGGCGCGGATGCCCAGAAAGCGGGCGTCGGGGATGGCCAGGCGGGAAGACTCGAAGGCCAGCGAGATCGAGCCCTGCTTGATGACGCTGTAGATGTAGTGCCCCCACGGGTCGCAGTCGAGCAGGCAGATGATCGGGAGTTTCAGTTCCTGATTGAACCGCTGGAGCAACCGGCGGCACCCGCGCGGCGGCTGGCCGGCCCCGTGCGTGAGGATGCAGTTGTGCCCTTCCCAGAACCGGTCTTCGTTGAAGCGGTTCCACACCGTGCCCTTCTCGACGTGCAGCACGAAGTCGGCGTCGCAGTTCTTGAACTGGATGACCTCGGGCTCGACGATGCTGGGGACCGCGTACCCCCCCGAGCCCATGCGGCGGCAATCGATCTCGTCCCCTTTGTCCACAATGGTGATGTTGCCGACCATCGCCCCGCGGTTCTCGGCGAAGATGTGCAGCTCCTCGCGCAGCGCCGCGAGCGAGACCTCCAGGTCCTCAAGGATGGGGTCCGATTCGTCCTGCGTGTCGAAGGTGTTCTCCTTCGTTCCCGCCACGGTGTGCTTGGCCTTGTAGAACACGCCGCGGAGGCTGGAGGTCTTGCCCGCCTCGATCAGCTCCTTGATCGTCCCGGCGTGCAGCATGGTCTGCATGAACTGCTTGGCCTGGTTGAGGTTGAACAGCTGCCGCTCCTGCTCGGCCGGGCCCATCTGCAGGATGCCGCGCGATTTGTTCCAGATCGTGTTGGACCGCGACCGCGTGGGGATGGCGAGCTTCGGCTCCCGGCCCGACAGGGCGGACTTGACCACGTCCCCGGCGAGGTGCTCGATCGACTTCGTGGTCTTGCGGTCGCGCTCCAGCATCGCGGCGGTGGGGCGGCGGCCGGATGCGGGCTTGGCGTTGGGTCGGGGTTTGCGGGCCATGGGGGGCACTCCGTTGCCGATGCGGTGTCGTACCGGGCCGAGTGTACCCGCGCTCGACACGCCCGGTCCTGAGCCCTGGGTCCTCGATTCACGCCGCGCGTACCCTTGAGCCGAATGCGCCCCCTGATCGTCCAGAAGTTCGGCGGCTCATCCGTCGCCGACCCCGACCGCATCCGCCGCTGCGCCCAGCGCGCCTACGACACGCGCCGCGGCAAGAGTGGGGCGGGCGGTGGGGGAGAGGTCGACGTCATCGTCGTCGTCTCCGCGATGGGCAAGACCACCGATCGCCTCATCGAACTGGCTCAGGAGATCACGCCTCAGCCGCCCAAACGCGAGATGGACCAGCTCCTGGCCACCGGCGAGCAGGTGTCGATCGCGCTGACCGCGATGGCGCTCGAAACGCTCGGCCAGCCCGCGGTCAGCCTCACAGGCCCGCAGGTCGGCTTCAACACAGACTCCGCGCACACCAAGGCCCGGATCCGCTCGATCAACGAGCAGGTCATCCGCAAGCACCTCGCGGACGGCCGCGTCGTCGTGGTCGCCGGCTTCCAGGGTGTCGCGCCGGACGGCTCGATCACCACGCTGGGCCGCGGCGGCTCGGACACCACGGCCGTCGCGCTGGCCGCGGCGCTCAAGGCCCGCGAGTGCGAGATCTTTACCGACGTGGACGGCGTCTACACCGCCGACCCGCGGATCGTCCCCGACGCTCGCAAGATCGAGCGCATCAGCTACGAGGCGATCATAGAGCTCGCCGCCCTGGGCGCCAAGGTCATGGCCCTCCGCTCCGTCCTCCTCGGAGCGAAGTTCAACGTCCCCATCCACGTGAGGCACAGCATGCTCCCCGACCCCGGCACCATGATCGTCCCCGAGACGCCCGAGATGGAGAACGAGCAGGTCACGGGCGTCGCCCTGAAGACCAACCTCGGGCGGGTCATGCTCCCGAACCTGCCGAACCGGGCCGGTGTCCAGTCCCGCATCTTCGCGGCCATCGCCGAGTCGACTATCCTCGTGGACGACATCATCCAGAACGAGGTCTCCGCGGACACCATGAACGTCAGCTTTACCGTCGAGCACGGCGACCTGGCGGATATCAAACCGGTCCTCGACAAGATCCTGTCGGACCTGGACGCCTCGCCGGCCAGGGGACTGGGCTCGTGGGGCGCGGTCAAGGTGGACGTTGGGCTGTGCAAGGTCTCGGCGGTGGGGGTGGGGATGCGGTCGCACACGGGAGTCGCGGCGCGGATGTTCAAGGCCATTGCGGACGCCGATATCCGGATTCAGAACATCACGACGAGCGAGATCAAGATTTCGTGCATCCTCGCCAAGGAGGATGGCGAGAAGGCCCTCCGCGCCATCCACACGGCCTTCGGGCTCGGTGGATAACAGGCGGGCGTACCGTGGCGCTGGCGGGCCGACATCGCGACGGGTAGAGTGCGACCGTCAGGCCGGCGCTCTTTGCACGGGGGACACGACATGTCCAGACTTTCGTCGGTGTGCAGTCCGCTCGGGTGGTTCACGGCGCTCATGGTGGTTGTGGTCGCGGGGTGTACGTCCCTCCCGGACGCCGGCCCGTTCGCCGTCGCCACCGGTGAACTCTCCGAGGCCGTCCGCACCAGCGGGCGCGCGGCCTCCGACGAGCTGCGCCGCATGACCAAAGGCGACGCCGTCGCGTCCCGCCTCGACACCGCGTGGGAGGCCCGCAAGGCCGCGATGACCTCGGTGGTCGCGTACGCTGACGCGCTCCGCGCCATCGTCGAGTCCGCTCACAACGCCGGCAACGCGGGGCGGAACCTGGCCGAGAAGCTCGGGAACCTTGCTACCGCTGCGGGAATCATCAACCCGGCGGCGGGGGCCTCCGTGAAGGTCAGCGCCGAGATTGCCGGGCGCGTCTGGGGGCAGATCGCCCTGGCCCGGGCGTCCACGAGCCTCGCCCAGGCCCTCGACGAAGCCCAGCCCGCCGTCGAGACCATTGCCGAGACGATCGCGGCCGACACGCGCGACCTGCGCCTCGCGGTCGACGCGGCGCTGCAGAACGAGATCGCGCAGATCCGGCAGATGCCCGGGGCCAACGACATCATCGGGTTTCATGAGAACGTTGCGGGGCTCAAGGGCTCGATCCTGAGCGCGGACGCCGACCTCGGAGCGCTGACGCGCGAGCAGCAGGCACAGCTCGACGCGATCGATCGTCAGCTCGCCTCCACGCGCGGCGATTATGAACGATTCCAGTCGCTCACCACCGAAGCCCGCGAACGACACCGGGCCCTCTGTGCCTTGCTGGACGCTACCGGCGACGCGGTGGCTCGCTGGGGCGGTGCCCACAAACGCCTTGCCCAGGCCGTCCGCGAGCGGAAGGCCGTGACCGTGGACTCGCTGCTGAGCGCCGTCTCCGATATCCGCGAACTTGTGAGAAAGGTGCGTGACCTGTGAAAGCCGTCAACTGGGGATCGATCCGCGACGTGGAAGGGTGGAGGAGCACACTGGCCGACCTGCTCACACAGGCCCGCGACGCCTCCGACGAGGGCGACGACGAGGAACTGTTGACCATCGCGGGGGCGCTCAACACGTTCGTGGACCGGTCGTTCCCCAACACGCCCGAGATCGCCGCGCTCGATGACACAGCGCTCCAGGCGGTCGTCGCGATGACCGAGCAGATCGCCGCCGACGCGGTCGGGCGGATCGCCGCGCGCACCGTCAAGCTCACCGCCCTCGCCAAGCAGGTCGATCAGATCGCCGCCGAGGCCCAGAACGATGCGGCGGCGCTGCGCCTGGAGAAGGCTCACGCTGTGGTGGATTCGGTCATCGCCAGCGCCCGGGCGATCGAGGAGCTTCAGCAAGTCGTCGCGGCCGCCGACGAGGAGGAGCTGAAGGAGCGGATCAAGTCCGTCCTGGCCGACCTCAAGAAGTTCGGTGAGCTTGTCAACAAGAAGGCCCGTCTGCCCATCTGACCCTTGCTCCGGTCTTGCTCCGCGCCCTCTGCGAGATCTCTGCGCACTCTGCGTACGCCTCCGTTCGCTGCGTCCTCACACCGCTCCGCGCCCTCTCCGCCGGCGCGTAGACTTCGCCCCATGCCACAACCGCCCGTCATCTCCAACACCCGCCGCGGCGTGGTTCACCTGTGGACGCGCACGCTGATCCCGACGACCCGCGAGGCGCCCGCCGACGCCACAGCGCCCAGCCACATCTGGCTCCACCGCGGCGGGTTCATCCGACCCGTGACCGGCGGTGGGGGTGGGGCGGGGATCTATGACTATCTCCCGCTCGCCTGGCGGACGCTCACGAAAATCAGCGCCATCGTCCGCCAGGAGATGGACGCGGCCGGCGCGGGGGAGCTGCTGCTGCCCGCGATGGAGCCGGTTGAGCTCTTCGCGGGGACGAAACGCGACGTGGACTACGGGCCCAATCTCTTCGCGCTCGTGGACCGCCACGGACGCAAGGCCGCGCTCGCGCCCACGCACGAAGAGATCATCACCGAGCTGATGCGGACGAGCATCACGAGCTACAAGCAGCTCCCGCTGAACCTCTACCAGGTCCAGACGAAGTTCCGCGACGAGGCCCGCCCCCGTGCGGGGCTGCTCCGCTGCCGCGAGTTCATCATGAAGGACGCCTACTCGTTCCACGTCGCCGTGGAAGGGGCGGGGGGCTTGAACGAGGCCTACGACGCGATGCACCGCGCGTACGTCAACATCTTCACGCGCTGCGGCCTGTCCTTCACGGTCGTGGAGGCCGAGAGCGGCCCCATCGGCGGCTCGGCCAGCCACGAGTTCATGGTCAACTGTGAGAGCGGCGAGGACACCATCCTCAAGTGCCCGGTGAGCGGGTACGCCGCGAACGTCGAGAAGTGCGAGATCGGCGAGCGCCCGCGCGGGACGTTCGCCGAGCCCCCGTCGGGGGAGCTGACCGAGGTCCACACGCCGAACCTGCCGGGGATCGACGAGGTCGGCAAGTTCATGGGTGTGAAGCCCCCGCGGATGCTCAAGTGTGTGCTCTTCGTGAACAAGTGGTTCGTTGATCGCACTCAACAGGTCGTTCAGGGCGCCCTTCAACTGAGTCGAGAATCCGGGCCTGCGGCGAATCGCCAGCATCAAGAAGCTATGGCTCGACACGGTGAGTCCGAAGGCGTCTGGGAACCCGGAGTCGAGTGGGTACTCGCGGTTGTTCGAGGCGACCATGAAGTGAACGAAGGGAAAGTCAAGGCGGCGTGCGGTTGCGAGGTCGTTCTCGCTGACCCAGGAGACGCGCGATCGGCTGGCTTCGTCATTGGATACATCAGTCCAAGAGTCGTGAACACGATCCCTCGGACCATGCTCCTGGTCGATCCCGACGTCTCGCTCGGCGGGTTCTGGGCGACCGGCGCGGACAAGCCCGACCACCACGTCAAGCACTTCAACTGGCGGCGCGAGGTCGGGGCGAAACTGGACGATCCGGGTTATGTAAAGGTTGCCGACATCCGCAACGCGCTCGCCGGCGATCCATCGCCCCGCGCCCCCGGCGCGAAGCTCGAAACCGCACGCGGCATCGAGGTCGGGCACATCTTCAAGCTCGGCACCAAGTACTCCGACGCCATGGGCTTCAGCGTGCTCGACGACAAGCAGCAGAAACGCTCGGTCATCATGGGGTGCTACGGCATCGGCGTCAGCCGCACGATGGCCGCGTGCGTTGAGATGAGCCACGATGCCGACGGCATCATCTGGCCCGCGGCCATCGCCCCGTACCACGTGCAGATCACGCTGATGAAGCCCGATGCGCCCGAGCAGCGGGGGGCCTGCGACCGCATCGCCGCCGCGCTGGCCGACGCGGGCATCGACGTGCTGATCGACGACCGCGACGAGCGGCCCGGCGTGAAGTTCAAGGACGCGGACCTGGTCGGCGTCCCGGTCCGCCTGACCATCGGCGACAAGGCCCTCGCGGAGGGCGGCGTTGAGTTCAAGGCCCGCCGCGACAAGGGCAAGGGCGAGACGGTGCCACTGGCGTCCGTCGTGACCCGTTGCATCGACGCACTCAACGCCTGAGCCCGCACGCCGAGAGCAGGGGGCACATGCCCGCGGTCATGCCAACGCTTGTCACCCCGACCACGCCGGAACAGCTCGACACCGTCCGTGCCCTGTTCCGTGAATACGAGGAGAACCTGGGCATCAGCTTGTGCTTTCAAGGCTTCGAACAGGAGTTGGCGAACCTGCCCGGCAAGTACGCTCCGCCCTCGGGTCGCCTCTACCTGGCGATGATGGGTCCGGACGCCGCGGGCTGCATCGCGCTGCGCGAGATCACACACCAGGTCGCGGATTTCTTTGCCGATCCGCGTGCCCCGAAGCCCGCCGGCCGCCCACCCGCGGGACGTATCTGCGAGATGAAGCGGCTCTATGTGCGCCCCGAGTTCCGCGGCAACCGGATCGGTCGACTCCTGGCGCGGCGGCTGCTCGATGACGCCCGCGCGATCGGCTACGCGACGATGCATCTGGACACGATGGACACGCTCAAACCCGCGGTCGAGCTCTACAGATCCCTTGGCTTCCAGCCCACCCAGCGCTACAACAACGACGAAGACCCGCACACGCTGTTTTTCGCGAAGGCGCTCGGTCCGTAGCGCTCGCCCGTTTCCGTGCCGCGTCAGCCCCGGAGCGGGCCGAAACTGACCGTCTTTTACATAACGTATCTTATAGGACGTTGTCCTGCGGGGTCAGAATCGTGTTCGACCTGCCGATGAACCGCCCGGCCCGGGAACGCGGGTAAGGCTGTGCTACGCTGGAGACCTCATGAGGGCGCTACTGCGATTCGCCATCGCCGGCGTGTGCTGGCTCCTCCTGATCACCGTCCTGCACGGCTGGATGAACCTGCGCTGGTTCGACCGGACGAAGAGCGGGTTCGCGGACAACAGCTTCCGGATCGGGTTCATCCCCGTGACGTGCCACCTGACCTGTCCGGTGACGGACTTCATCAACCGCAGCATGACCGGCAAGGGGATGTATGAGCCGATCCGGTTCAGCGGCTTCCCGGAGCTGAAGGAAGCGTTCCTGGCCGGGTACACCAAGGCCACCTTCATCCTGGCCCCGCTGGCGATGAAGCTGCGGGAGGACGGGGTTCCTCTCAAGATCGTCTACCTGGGCCACCGCGACGGGACGGCGATGATGGTCCACAAGGATTCAAAGATCTACCGCATCGAGGACCTTCGCGGCAAGACCGTCGCGGTGCCGAACCGGTACTCCAACCAGCGGTTCCTGGTGTTCAAGGCGCTGCGCGACCGTGGCATCCCCATGTCCGAGGTGAAGGTCGTGGAGATGCCGCCGCCCGACATGCCCGCGGCGCTGTCGGTCCGGGCGGTCGATGCGATCACCTCCGGCGAGCCATTCATGGCCCAGACGGAGTTGGATGGATACGGGCGCGTGCTGTATTTGACCAAGGACGTGTGGCCGGAGTTCATCTCGTGCGTGCTGGCGGTCCACCAGGACGTGATCGACAACGACCGCGAGACGGTCCAGAAGCTCGTCGTCGGCATCGCCAGGAGCGGCAAGTGGATCGACCAGAGCATCGACCACCGGATGCAGGCCGCGAAGTTTGTCAGCAAGAACTACTACAACCAGCACCCCCGCCTGCTTGAGTTCGTGCTGAGCAAGCCTCCGGACCGGGTGAAGTACACCAACCTGAGCGTGCGCCGCCCGGACTTTGATGAGATCGAGGAGATCGGCGTGGCCGCCGGGATCCTCAAAGGGACCGTCCACTTCGACGACTACTGCGACCCGTCCTTTGTGCCCGAGGGTGCGACGATCGAGGCCTACCAGTGGGAACTGCCGCCGTGACGCCCGGGGGCTCGTCGGGGCGCATATGGCTGCGACGGTTGGGCCTGCCGATGCTCGTCGGCGTGCTCTTGCTAACCGCCTGGACGGCGGCGGTCCGCATCTCTGAAACGACGCTCTTCCCGACTCCGCTCGACGTGGTCCGCGGGATCGCCGAACTGCAGAAGAACGGGCTGCTCGTCAAGTACATCGTCGCGTCGCTCTACCGCGTGACATGGGGGTTCGGCCTCGCGGTCGCGGTCGGTGTGCCGCTGGGCCTGTTCATGGGGTGGTTCCGCTGGGCCTTTGAGGCGTTCAATCCGGTGATCCAGGTTCTACGCCCGATCTCCCCCATCGCCTGGATTCCCGTCGCTATTCTCTGGTTCGGCGTGACCGACAGCGCGCCGATCTTCCTGATCTTCCTGGCGAGCGTGTTCCCGATCACGGTCGCCGCGGCCGCGGCGGTGGCGAATATCCAGCCCGTGTACGTCCGGGCGGCCCGGAACTTTGAGCTTTCGGGTTCGCAGCTTTTCCGGAGGGTGATCCTGCCGGCGACGCTGCCACAGATCATCACGGGTCTTCGGATCGCGCTGGGCGTCGCGTGGCTGGTGGTCGTGGCCGCGGAGATGATCGCGGTGAACTCGGGCCTCGGGTACCTGATCATCGACGCCCGCAACGCCGGGAAGCGCTACGACCTGGTCGTGGCGGGGATGGTGATGATCGGGGCCATCGGTCTGGTGCTCGACCTGCTGATCCGTCGCCTCGAACAGCTCGAGGCGGTGCGCTGGGGGTACGCGGGGCGGACGGAGTGACACGGGGGTTCCACGTGCGGGCAACGACGCCATCCATCGCTCACCCCCCCACCGCCGCTGCCGGCGTCGCTCCGGTCGTGGTGGTTCGCGGCCTCTCGATGTCGTTCCCGGGCAAGCAGCGCGGGCAGGTGATCGAGGTCCTCGATTCGGTGGACCTGTCCGTCGCTCCCGGTGAGTTCGTGTGCATCGTCGGCCCCTCCGGCTGCGGAAAGTCCACGCTGCTGAACATGATCGCGGGGTTCCTCCGCGTCACGGTCGGGTCGATCGAGGTGAACGGCGAGCCCGTCCGCAAGCCCGATTCGCGCCGCGTTTTTGTGTTCCAGGAGAACGGCGTGTTCCCGTGGCTCACGGTCGCGCAGAACATCGGCTTCGGCCTGCAACGCGCCAAGGCCGACGAGCGGAACGACGCGATCCGCCGCTACATCGACATGGTCGGCCTCACCGGGTTCGAGCGTGCCTACCCGCGCGAACTCTCGGGCGGGATGAAGCAGCGTGTGGAGATCGCGCGGGCGCTGGCCGCCAACCCCTCGATCATCTACATGGACGAGCCGTTCGGTGCGCTCGACTTCATCACCCGGCTCAAAATGAGGGCCGACCTCACCACCATCTGGCAGCGAGAGCGCAAGACCATTCTCTTCGTCACCCACGACATCGAAGAGGCCGTTCAGCTCGCCGACCGTGTCCTCGTGATGACGCCCCGCCCCGGCACCATCAGCGAGGTGATCCGGGTGGACATGCCGCGCCCGCGGAACCTGGACGACCCGGCGTATCTGCGCACTCGCGACCGGGTGTTCGCGGCGATGGGCATGACCGCGACCGTCGGCGGCGGGCCGGGTCACCCCGGCTGAGCCCGCGCCGGACGGACCCGCGGAGTTGCATCACGCGCTCGGCGCTGGAACACTCTGGGCCATGCCCAGAGCGACCAAGCCCGCCGCGATCCGGCTCGACGGCTCCTTCCTGACTCCGGACGACGCCGTAGCGGTCGCGCGCCAGGGCGCGCCCGTGTCAATCGCCCCACGCGCTGTCGCCGCGATGAAGCGATCGCGCGCCGTCGTCGAACGCGCCCTCAACGATGGCCGCCCCCACTACGGCATCAACACCGGCTTCGGCTCGCTCGCCAAGCAGCGCATCGGCGACAAAGACCTGGCCACGCTTCAGCGCAACCTCGTCCGTTCCCACGCCTCCGGCGCGGGCGAGCCGCTCGCCGGAGAAACCGTCCGCGCCACGATGCTCTGCCTCGCGGCCTCACTCTGCCGCGGGCTCTCGGGCGTGCGACCGATCGTCCCCGAGACCATCGTCCGGATGCTCAACGCCGGCGTCGTTCCCGTTGTGCCCTCGATCGGTTCGGTGGGCGCGTCGGGAGACCTCGCGCCGCTCGCGAGCGTCGCGCTCGTGGCGATCGGCGAGGGACACGCGACCGTCGGCGGGCGGGCGATGCCCGGTGGCGCCGCGCTGCGGCGCGCGAGCATTCCCCCACTGTCGCTCGGCGCGAAAGAGGGCCTGGCGCTCATCAACGGCACCCACCTCATGACGGGGTCCGCGGCGTTGATTCTGAACGACGCGAACGTGCTGCTCCGCGCGGCGAACCTGTCGCTGGCGATGTCCATCGACGCCTGCCGTGCATCCCACGAGTTCCTCGACGTACGCCTTTCTTCAGCGCGACAGGACATGTCCGGCTTCGCGACGGCCTTCGAAATCTCGATGCTGCTGGCCGGAAGCACGATTCGCACGAGCCACGTCGAGGACGATCCGCGAGTTCAGGACCCGTATTCCCTCCGCGCCGGGCCGACGGTACACGGCGCGGCCTCTTCCGCTCTCCTGAGCTTGGTGTTCGCGCTCGACTCCGAACTCGGCGCGGTTACGGACAATCCGATCGTGTTCTCGAAGCAGCATCGGGGCGTTGACGGCGGGATGCAGTTTGTATCGCCGCGCGACGCCATCCTCTCCGGCGCCAACTTCCACGGCATGCCCATCGCTCTTCCGCTCGACTACCTCGCCATCGCCCTCTGCCACCTCGCCGGCATCAGCGAACGCCGCACGTACCTGATGACCGGCGCCTTCGAGCCCGAGAGCCACCTCAAGCCTTTCCTTACGGCGCGCCCGGGCCTCCAATCGGGCCTGATGATCGCGCAGTACACCGCCGCCGCGTGCGTCAACGAGATGATCGGCCTCGCCACGCCCGCGTCCGTGTCGAACATCACGACGTGCGCCGGGATGGAGGACTACAACTCGTTCGGCCCGCGTGCGGCGGCGAAGGCCGAGCGTGCCCTGCGGTTGGCGGAGCGTGTGATCGCGATCGAGCTGCTGTGCGCCGCCGAGGGGATCGACGTCCACCGCCCGCTGAAGTCGGGGCGCGGCGTCGAGGCCGCCCACGCGGTCGTGCGCCGTCTGGTGCCGCGCGTGACGGAAGATCGGCCCCTGACCCCCGCGATCGAGGCACTCGCGGGAGCGATCCGCGACGGATCGCTCGTGCGCGAGGTCCGTCGCGCCGATACCACGGGCGTGCGGAGCGTCCGCACGAACGGCCGCAAGCACTAGACACACGTCCCGATGTGATAGACTGGAACAGTCTCGTGGGTGGGCAGGGTGGGAACAGTCTTCACGTGAAAGGCAAACCCATGGTCACGGTGGCGTCGGGCGCGGCGCGTCGTCGCGGAACCTCACGCGCGGCCCAGGGAGCGGACCGGGATCGACGCGGCGCGCCGAGCCGCCCTGCATCGGGAGCCACGCCGGGAGGGCGCACCGTTCGCGCGCCGCGCGGCCCGCACCGCACGTGCAAGACGTGGCAGGCCGAAGCCGCCATGCGCATGCTGATGAACAACCTCGACCCCGAGGTTGCGGAGAATCCCGCCCAACTCGTGGTCTACGGCGGGCGCGGGCAGGCGGCACGGTCCTGGCCCGCGTTCGACGCCATCGTTGCGGCGCTCAAGCGGCTCGAACCCGACGAAACCCTCCTCGTTCAGTCCGGCAAGCCCGTCGGCGTCGTGAAGACCCACGAGGACGCGCCGCGCGTCCTTATCGCCAACTCGAACCTCGTCCCCCACTGGGCCACCCAGCAGAACTTCGACGACCTGGCCGCCAAAGGCCTGATCATGTTCGGGCAGATGACGGCCGGGTCGTGGATCTACATCGGCACCCAGGGCATCCTGCAAGGAACGTACGAGACGTTCGCCGAGGCGGCCCGGCAGCACTTCGGCGGCACGCTCGCGGGGCGGCTGTGCGTCACGGCGGGGTGCGGCGGCATGGGCGGGGCCCAGCCGCTGGCCGTCACGATGAACGAGGGGACGTGCCTGATCGCCGACGTGGACTTTGCGCGGCTCGAGCGCCGCCGCCGCGACCGCTACCTCGATGAGATCGTCACCGGAGTGGACGACGCGATCGACCGCGCCTGCCGGTGCGCGCTGGAGCACAAGGCCGTCAGCATCGGCGTGGATTGCAACGCCGTCGAACTCCTCGAACGCCTCCTCGAACGGAACGTCACGCCCGACGTGCTCACCGACCAGACCGGCGCCCACGAGCCCCTGCACGGCTACGTGCCCATCGGCATGACCGTGCGCGAGGCCGAGGACATGCGACGGCTCTACCCGCGCGAGTACGAGTCCCACAGCCTCGACACCATGGCCCGGCACGTCCGCGCGATGCTGGCGCTGCGGGGGCGCGGGGCCGCCACGTTCGACTACGGCAACAACATCCGCCAGCGCGCCTTCGACCGCGGCGTCACCAACGCCTTCGACTTCCCCGGCTTCGTCCCCGCGTACATCCGTCCCCAGTTCTGCGTGGGGCGCGGGCCGTTCCGCTGGGTGGCGCTCTCGGGCGACGAACGCGACATCTTCACAACCGACGCGGCCCTGCTCGAGCTCTTCCCGGACAACGACGGCCTGCGCCGCTGGCTCACGCTCGCCCGCGATCGGGTCGCCTTCCAGGGCCTTCCCGCGCGCATCTGCTGGCTGGGGCTGGGCGAGCGGGCCAAGGCCGGGCTGCTGTTCAATGAACTGGTCCGCACCGGGCGCGTCAAGGCCCCGATTGTCATCGGGCGCGATCACCTCGATTGCGGCTCCGTCGCCAGCCCCAACCGCGAAACCGAGGGGATGAAGGACGGCTCGGACGCGATCAGCGACTGGGCGATCCTCAACGCGCTGGTCAACACCGCGAGCGGCGCGTCCTGGGTCAGCTTCCACCACGGCGGGGGCGTGGGCATCGGCTTCAGCCAGCACGCCGGGCAGGTGATCGTGGCCGACGGCACGCCCGAGGCCGCGCGCAGGCTCGAGCGGGTGCTGACCAACGACCCGGCGATGGGAGTCTTCCGCCACGCGGACGCGGGGTACGAGGACGCGCAGCGGTGCGCGGACGAGCAGAACGTGGACGTGCCCATGCACCGGTGGTAACGGACTTGCCCGCGTCGGACAGCGCACGAATAAACCCGGGGGTATCGAGCCCCCGGGCTTCGAGTGTCGTCCTTCCTCTGCGTCCCTTCGTCCCTTGGTCCCTTCTTCCTTACGGGCATCCCAGCACGTACTTGCCCTGGAAGCAGCCGAAATCGGCGACGGTCAGGTTCCCGCTGGCGTTGCAGTCCGCGTAGCACGACGGGCACGACGTCCGCGCAACGAGGCCGTTGGAGTTCAGGCCCCCTATCACCGTGAAGTTCCCGCCGACGTAGAGCGTGTCGTCCCACTCGCCCATCGAGAAGACGGAAGGGAAGCTGCCGGCGCCGCCGGGGAACGAGGGGAGTGAGGTGCCGGTCACGCCGCCGTCCACCGTGACCCACTGGCCGCCGACGTACCGGGCGATGTAGTTGATGGCGGGCTGGGCGGTGCCGCCGTTGTAGAGCTGCGGGCCGGCGCCGCTCCCGTCGTCGAAGGCGGCCAGGCAGGTGGTGCGCCCGCCGAGGTTCTGGCCGATGGTGGTCCAGGCGGCGCCGTTCCAGCTCGCGACGCTCGCGGTGGGTTGGCCCGAGGGGATGAATGGGTTGCCGCCGACGAACAGGGCAGGCCCCCCGCCCGCGTCGTACACCGCCATGGCCTCGACGCCGGTGAGCGCCGAGCTCGGGAAGAGGCCCGGCCCGACGACGGACCACGCCGCGCCGTTCCACCTGGCGATCAGCGCCGTGTTGGGCACGCCGCCGACTCCCGCGAAACGCCCCGCGGCGTAGAGCGCCTCGCCCGTGCCGTCGTTGAAGACTTCGAGCTTGAATACGACGGGGGAGAACGTGCCGGTGATGCCGGACCCGAGCGGGGCCCAGGTGACCCCGTCCCATGATGCGATGCCGTTCGCGCCCACGACACCGCCGACGTTGGCGAAACCGCCGCCGACGTAGAGCTTGCCGTTCCACACCTTCAGCGCCCACACCGAGTCGGCGGTGTTCTGCACGAACTGCGAGCCCGTGGCGGACCAGCTCGTGCCGTTCCACCGGGCCATGCTCTTGGTGCCGGGCACCCCCCCGCCGCTGCCGAACGCCCCGCCGACGATCAGCTGCTCCCCCCCCCCCGCGTTATACGCGGCCAGGGCGGCGACGAACGTCGTGTTCTCCTGGATGATCCCCGGGCCGAGGGTGGACCAGGTGTTCGCGGCTTTGTTCCACCGGGCGATGGCGCGCCGGTTCTGGCCGCCGATCTGCTCGAAGGAGCCGCCGGCGTAGAGGTCTTCGCCGGGCGTGCCGACGCCGTCGTCCCACGGCAGGATCGCGCCGACGTAGCCCGTGCCCGCGCCGGGGTTGCCGACGGCGGTGTCCCACGCGGGTGAACACTGGGCCGCAGCGCCGGGCGCGGCGGCCAGCGCCGCGGCGAGGCCGCAGGCGGCGGGACGTTGAAGGACGAAGCGGGCAGCGCGGGACGAGACGGGGTGGGTGTTTGAACGCATGGCCGAGTTGATCTCCGTTTCCCCCATCCGAGTCTCCGACGGGTTCACTGTACCCCGTGTGTCAAGGGCCGACACGGGCGGGGCGGTACGGGTGCCCGGGGGCAAGGCGCGGACGAACGAGGGATCAAGCGAACAAGGGATCAAGGGGCGGAGGTCTCCACCGCCCCCGGGGCGGGCAGGCCCCGAGGCGGCGCACGAAAGAGGGGCTCCGGCGATCGCCGGGGCCCCTTGTCTCGTTGACCCGCCGTGGCGGGCTGCTTCGCTCGTTCGCCGCTTCCCTGTCTCGCGGTTTCGCTCTGCCTTCTACGCCGCGAGCGCGAGGCCGCCCGCTTGCGCGTTGTCGCCGCCACCGACGCCGAACTGGACGATGGCGGTGTCGCTGCGGAATGGGCGGCTGGCGATGAGCAATCGGCAGTGAACAATCAGCCGGGCCGATCAGCGGCAGTTAGACCCGTCGCTCGCGCTTCGGGCTCTGTCCGCACCCCACCCCTCCACCGCCCGCCCCGCGCCGCCACCGCCACCCCACCCGGCCGCACACGCGGTCGAGCGTCACAGCATCGGCCCGCCCTCGGTCTCGATCTCCGCCACCGGTTCGCCCCCCAACTCGGACCCCAACCCGGCCTCCATGTCGGACCCCAGCTCGGACTCCAGGTCGGACCCCAGCGCGGCCGCGGCCCCGGGCGCGGCCGGGGGACGGATCTCCCTGTAGACGTTCCGGTCCACGAAGCCCTGCAGCTTGCGGGCCCGCACCGGGTGCTGGAGCTTGCGGATCGCCTTGGCCTCGACCTGGCGGACACGCTCGCGCGTCACCTTGAAGATCCGCCCGACCTCCTCGAGCGTGTACGTGTACCCGTCCCCGATGCCGTACCGCAGCTTGATGATCTCGCGCTCGCGGTAGGTCAGCGTCCGCAGCACCTGCTCGATGCGCTGCTTGAGCATCTCCGACGCGGCCGAATCCGCCGGGCGGGCCTGGCGCTCGTCCTCGATGAAGTCGCCGAAGTACGAGTCCTCGGACTCGCCCACCGGGCGGTCGAGCGAGACCGGGTGACGCGAGATCTTGAGCACGCGGCGGCACTCGGAGACGGTCATCCCCGCCTTCTCGGCGAGCTCGTCGATCGTGGGCTCCTCGCCCAGCTTCTGCTGGTGCTCCTTCTGGATCGCCCGCAGCCGCGACATGGTCTCGATCATGTGGACCGGGATGCGGATCGTGCGGGCGTGGTCGGCGATGGCCCGCGTGATCGCCTGGCGGATCCACCAGGTGGCGTAGGTGCTGAACTTGTAGCCGCGCTTGTACTCGTACTTGTCCACCGCGCGCATCAGCCCCGTGTTCCCCTCCTGGATGATGTCGAGGAAGGAGAGGCCGCGGTTGCGGTACTTCTTGGCGATCGAGACCACCAGCCGCAGATTCCCGCCCGAGAGGTCGCGCTTGGCCTGCTCGTACTCCCAGAAGACCGTGCCCACCCCCTTGATGCGCCGGGCCAGGTCGTCGGACTCCTCGAGCACCAGCGCCCGCAGCCCGGCCAGTTCGTCGTGCATGACCTCCTTGTCCTCGGGCTCGTAGCGCTGCGGGAACTTGTCGGCGCGGCGCAGGTCCGCCGACAGGTCGTGCATCTTCTTGGCGATCGACCGCAGCTTGCGGAAGAGCGGGATGATCCGCCCGGTGCGGAGCGAGAGCTCCTCGGTGAGGGCGGCCATGCGCCGGCGGCGCGTGCCGATGCGGGCGCGGGCCTCGGCCGACGCGGGCTCGTCCGCGGCCCGCTTGGCCTCTTCGAGGATCCTCCAGTCGCGCTCGTTCAGCTCCAGCAGCTTCTGGATCGTCCCCAGGTTGCTGGGGATGCGCTTGGCGATCTTGTCCTTGGCGTTGGTCTCGGCCGTGCTGATGCGCATCGTGCGGTCGAAGGGCAGCTCGCCCGCGTGGACCAGCCGGAGCGTCTCGACCGCCTGGCGCACGACATAGTCGGACTCGAGGCAACGGCGGCGGAAGATCATCCGCGTGGTCTCGATCTTCTTGGCGAGCCGGATCTCCTCCTCGCGCGTGAGCAGCGGGATCCCGCCCATCTGCGAGAGGTACATCCGCACCGGGTCGTCGACGCGCTTGCCGCCCTCGTCGCGGATCGCCTCGGCGACCTCGCGCTGGAGCGTCGCCGGGTCCGCGGCCAGGGCCTCCGCCACGTCCTTCTCGGCCTGCTTGAGACGCGCGGTCTCCGTCAGCTTGCGGGTCAGCTTCGCCGACTCGTCGGTGCGCTCGCCGCCGGAGACGCTCATGGCGCGGAACGGGCGTGCCATCGCCGGCTCGCCCTCGACGCCGTTGCGGGCGGGGTCGGCGGGCTTGCGCGACTCGCGGTAGAGCCGCCCGCGGTACTCCAGCTCGTCCACCAGCTCCAGCCCGAGCCGGTCGATCAGCGTGAGCAGCTCGTCGAGCCGCTCGGGGTCCACCATCTCGTCCGGGAGCGTGTTGTTCAGCTCCTCGTACGACAGCCAGCCGCGCTTGCGGCCCAGCTCGATCAGGTCCGCCACCGCCGGGTGCAACTCCTGGATCACGGATTCCTCCTCACCCTTTGGTCCCCGGTCCGTCCGTCGTCCCGCGGCCGCGATCCTCGCGGCCGGTCCCCTTGAGTCATCCCGTCATACCGCCCGCGTCGGCACGGGCAGCATCCTTCGATCACCCGCGTCCGCGCGGTCGCGCATCCGCCGCAGCCGTTCCGCAGACCCCGCTTCGCTCGCGGCCGTCCCGCGACCGGCCGCACGCTCGGCGTCGAGGCGTTCGAGCCTCGCGCACTCGTCCCAGTGCTCGCGGACGCGCTTCCCGCCGTCGGTCAGGGCGAAGACGTGCTCCGCGAGGGCCACCGCCAGCGCCTTGGCCTCGTCGTCGTCGCTCAGGTGGGCGAGGACCGCCGCCAGGTCGGCGGCGCCGTCCTCCAGCGCCCGCGCCACGCGGGCCGCCGGGCCCGCGCCGAAGCGGCTCGCGGCGAGCACCGACCCCGTGTCGCCCTCAAGCCCGGCGGCGAGCAAGGCGTCGCAGAGCACGCACCCGAGCATCTCCTCGGCACGTGTCCGCGGTGATCGCGAGTCCGCGGGCACGGCGGCGGGCGGTCGCGCGCCGGGGCGTCCGCCCGGGATGCTCCGCTCGATCGTGCGTTCCGGCACGCCCGCGATGGCCGCGAGCTGGCGCACGATGAACTGCCGTCGCAGTGGGCGCAGGTCGTTCAGGCCGAGCGATACCAGCCGGTCGATCTCGTCCTCGATGACGCGGTTCATCCGCTCGGGCGAGGCCCCGCCGAGCGAAGCACGCACCCGCTCGTAGCGGTAGCGCAGCAGGTCGGTGCTCGACGCGATCGCGCGGCGCAGCAGGTCCGCCCCGCCCTCGCGCTTGAGCAGCTCGTCCGGGTCCTTCGCGTCCGTGACGCCGGCGAGCGTCGCGATCCGCACGCCCAGCTCCTCGGCGATAAACACCTCGACCGCCCGGTCCGCGGCCTTCTGCCCCGCGAGGTCGCCGTCGAACAGCAGCACGACCGTGTCGCAGAGCCGTCGCAGCACCGCGGCGTGGCGCGGGGTCAGGGCCGTTCCCAGCGTGGCCACGACGTTCTCGATCCCCGCTTGATGGCACGCGATCGTGTCGGTGTACCCCTCGGTGATGACCGCGACCCGCTCGGCCTGGATCGCCCGGGCCGCCTGGTGCAGCCCGTAGAGCGTGCCGGCTTTTTCGAAGATGCGCGTCTCGGGCGAGTTGAGGTACTTCGGGTCGTCCTCCTCGCGGATTTTGCGCCCGCCGAACGCGATGACGCGCCCGATCTGGTCCTGAATCGGGAAGATCAGGCGGTGACGGAACGAGTCGTAGTAGCCGCCCCCCCCTCCGGCCTGGTCGCGGCGCTTGAGCAGCCCGGCCTCGTGGAAGACGCCGGGGTCCATGCCCATCTTCTGCGCCGTGATGAGCAGCCCGTCCCAGCGGTCGGGGGAGAGGCCGACGCCGAAGCGTTCGACCATCTCCGGGCTGATGCCGCGTCGTTCAACGAGGTCACGCCCGACGATGCCGTGCTCGGTGTGGCGGAGGATCGCGCGGAAGAAGTCGGCGGCCGAGGCGTTCGCCCGGACCAGGTCGGCCCGTGTGATCTCCGGCTTCCCGCCGTCTCCGGTACCCCGGGCCCTGTCCGGTCGTTTCAGTTCGATCCCGGCGCGCTCGGCCAGGTACTCGAGGGCCTCGCGGAACTCCATCTTGTGGTGCTTCTGGACGAAGCTGAAGACGTCCCCGCCGGCGCCGCAGACGAAGCAGTGGAAGATCTGCTTCGCGGGCACGACGTTCATAGAGGGGCGGTGGTCGTCGTGGAACGGGCAGAGCCCGGCGTACTCGCGGCCCTTGGGCTTGAGGGCGACGTGCTCGCCGATGATGCGGACGATGTCCGACGCGTCGCGCACGCGCTCGAGGTCGCCGCGATCTCCGGTCGGTCCGCGCGCCATGCGCTCGTGTGCCCCTGCCCGCCGCCGCCGCGGGCTACCGCTGCGTCCGATGCATCAGCGAGGCCCGTCCCCACGGACGGAGAACCCCCGCCCCCGACGAAACTACGCGGAACCTACACGCGGAACATGCCGAACTGTGGGCCAGAAAAATCATGAAGAGCCGGTTCGCCCCAAGCCCCTCCCGAGAGCACCGCGCCGCGCGGAGTCCTCGCGGGGTCGAAGTCTCGGCTCGATCGCTCGAGTACGGTTTGATCCCGCGGGCTCTATGGGCCGCCGAAGCGGCCGGGTCCCCGGATCGTGTGGGCGAGCGATCCCGACCGAACGTCAAAGACTAGCCGCGCCCGTCCGCGAATCAATGGAACAGGGCGAAAAGTCTGCCCAGACTGCCCGTGTGCGGGGTCTTATCGGGCCGAGGGGTGGCGGCGCGCCACCTCGGCGGAGATCGCCCTGGTCCGGGGTCGGTGACCCCGCGCCCGAGCGACCGCGCCCGGTGATGGGCTTATCGTGGTGCGTGGAGCGTCGACGGGTCTTCTACTCGGGGCGGGTGCAGGGCGTCGGCTTCCGGGCCGGGACGCGGGCGATTGCCGCGGGCTTCGCCGTCACGGCCTGGGTGCGGAACGAGGCGGACGGGCGCGTTCGGGTCGAGGCCCAGGGTATCGCCGACGAGGTTAGTCGCTTTCTGTCCACCGTGCGCGACCGGATGGGCGCGCACATCCGTGGCGAAACGACCGACCGTGCTGCGCTGATCGACGGCGAGTCGGGGTTTGTCATCGCACGCTGATGCCCGTTCCCGCCGCGATGAGGGCACTCCCGACTACGATCAGACCCGCCTCATCTCCGGTTGTGTCGCTGCCTCGCTCCCCCCATGCTCATCCTCTTCGACATCGACGCCACGCTCATCAAGACGTCGGGCGCCGGCATCCGCGCGATGGTCGCCGCGGGCCGTGGTCTCTTCGGCCCGGGCTTCACCGCCGACGGGCTCGACTTCGCCGGGCGGCTCGACCCGCTCATCCTCGACGAGATGCTCCGGCTCAGCGGCGTGGGCGTGACGCCCGACAACCTCCGCGCGATCCGCGCGGCGTACGGGCGGGAGCTGGCCCGGGTGCTGGGGGAGTCCCCGGCGATCGGGCGGCGGCTGCCGGGCGTGAGCGAACTGCTCGACGCGCTCGCCGAGCGCGACGGGGTGACGCTCGGGCTGCTCACCGGCAACTTCGCTGAGACCGGGCGTCTGAAGCTCTCGGCGTGCGGGGTGGATCCCGACCGCTTCGCCGTCGCGGCCTGGGGAGACGAATCGCCGCACGCGCCGCCGGCCCGGGACCACCTGCCGCCGGTCGCCATGCGCCGCTACCGCGAGCGTTTCGGGCGGGTGATCGAGCCCGACCGCGTCACGATCGTCGGGGACACGCCGCACGACGTGCGGTGCGCGCTCGTCCACGGCTGCCGGGCGCTGGGGGTCGGCACCGGGCAGTTCACGCCCGAGGTTCTCCGCGGCGCCGGGGCGCACCACGCGCTGCCGGACCTCTCGCGGACGGATGAAGTGCTCGCATGGTTGTTGGCAGACCCGGCCTCGACGGGCGCTCCACACGGGCCTCCGCCGGCGGCCGGCGTTCGCTGAATCTTCGATAATTCAGGGTTCGAATTCCCTTGCGGAACTCCCGTGCGCGCGGTAGCTTCGACCCCGCGTCGGCCGCCGCGGAGCGGCCGACGAATCCCCCGACCGCCGGGATCGGGTGCGGCGCGAGCGCTCGGAGGAGGTGCTCGGGCCCCCGCCCCGGCGGTCGTTCATTCCACGACCGGCCGTTTCTTGCTCGCTCGCCGCGGCTCGGCGTATGGCGGCTCACTGCCCGACGGTGGACGACTTCGCCTCGCCCGCCGGCGCCAGTTCGGGGCTCATGCCCAGGGTCTTGACGAGGAACGCCCACTGGTCGGCGACTTCCTCGATGACCATCCATGTCGGCTTCCCTGCGCCGTGCCCGGCCCGGGTTTCGACGCGGATCAGGGTGGGGTTGGCGCACGGCTGAACGGCCTGCAGGGTCGCCGCGAACTTGAAGCTGTGCCACGGCACCACGCGATCGTCGTGGTCGCCGGTCGTCACCAGCGTCGCCGGGTAGCACGTGCCCGCCTTGACCCGGTGGAGGGGCGAGTAGGCGTACTGGGCCTTGAACTCGGCCGGGTCCTCCGAGAGGCCGTAGTCCGTGGACCAGTTGCGGGCGTTCATGCTCGGCGTGTGGTAGCGGAGCATGTCGAGCACGCCCACGGCGGGCAGGGCGGCGCCGAAGAGCTCGGGCCGCTGGGTCATGCACGCGCCGACGAGGAGTCCGCCGTTGCTGCCGCCCTGGATCGCCAGCTTCTTCGCGCTGGTGTACTTGTTGGCGATGAGCCACTCGGCCGCGCCGATGAAGTCGTCGAACACGGTCTGCTTGGTGAGCTTCGTGCCCGCCTCGTGCCAGGCCTTGCCGTATTCGCCCCCGCCGCGGATGTTGGGCACGGCGACGACGCCGCCCATCTCCATCCACACGAGGCGGGACGTGCTGTACCCCGGCGTGATCGAGACGTTGAACCCGCCGTAGCCGTAGAGGAGCGTGGGGTTGGAGCCGTCGAGGGTGATCCCCCTCTTGTTCGTGATGAACATGGGGACGCTCGTGCCGTCCTTGCTCGCGTAGAAGACCTGTTTGGTCTCGTACGCGCTCGGATCGAGGCCGGGGACGCTGGGGCGCTTGAACAGGGTCCTCTCGCCGGTCACGACGTTGTAGCGGTAGCTCTCGGGGGGCGTGGTGAAGCCGGTGAAGGTGAAGAACGTCTCCGGGTCGTCGGCGTGCCCGCCGAAGCCGCCGGCGGAGCCGATGCCCGGGAGCGCGGCGTCGCGCATGAAGGCGCCCGCCTCGTCGTACACCTTGACGACCGACTTCACGTCCTTGAGATAGTGGGCGAGCACGCGCCGCCCGACGTACGACGCGGACTGGAGCGGCTCGGCGGCCTCGGGCACCACGACGCGCCAGGCCGAAGGAACGGGGTTGTTCACGTCGATCGCGATGACCCGCGATTTCGGCGCGTCCCTGGTCGTCTCGAAGTAGAACGTCGTGCCGTTGTTCCCGATGTACCCGTAGAGCGCATTCCACTGGTCGAGGATCGGCTTGGCCGCCCTCGTCGGGTCGGCCAGGTCGATCACCGAGACGTCGTTCGCGGTCAGGCCTTCGCTGATGGTGACGACGAGGTAGCGGCCGTCCTCGGTGGCGGTCGCGTACGGGCTGCGGGTCGGCTTGGCGGGCAGCTCGTAGATCATCATGTCATCGTCCTGCGACGTGCCCAGGACGTGGTGGTACACCATGACGCGCTGCTTGTCGTCGGCCTTGCCGTCCGCCCCGACGGGGTAGCGGCTGTAGTACACGCCGGTGCCGTCGCGGGCCCAGGACATGTCGGTGAACTTGATGTGCTTGAGCGTGTCCGGCAGGTCCGCGCCGGTCTCGATGAGCCGGAACTTCCACGTCTTCCAGTCGGTCCCGCCGTCGGAGGTGGCCCAGGCGATGTGCCTGCCGTCCGGGCTGACGGAGGTTCCCGCGAGCGACACCGTCGCGTCGGCGCTGAGGGCGTTGGGGTCGATCAGCACTCGGGGCGCGGCCGCGAGCGTGTCGGCGACGTAGAGGATGTTCTGGTTCTGGAGCCCGCTGTTGTAGGAGTAAAAGTACTTGCCGCCTTCCTTGTAGGGCAGGCCGAACCGCTCAAAGTTCCACAACTCGGTGAGGCGCGCCTTGATGGGGTCGCGTTGCGGGATCGCGGCAAGGAACTCGAACGTCACCTTGTTCTGCGCCTCGATCCAATCGCGGGTGGGTGCGGAATCGAGTTCCTCGAGCCAGCGGTAGGGGTCGGCGACCGTCGTGCCGTGGTAGTCATCGGTCACTGCGCCCTTGCTTGTGGGCGGGTATTGGACCGTCTGGGCGGTGACGGCGGAGGAAACCGCGAGTACCGCGACACTGCCGAGGAAGGTCAGCCGTTTCATTCGGGGGCTCTCCGTGAGTTCCGCGTGGTGGGAAGGGTAGGGCCCGAGGCGAGGGAACAGGGGACCGGGATCGGCCCCCGCTGCGCCTCATCCGGACGCTGCGGGCGGCCGCACGCCAGGATCGTCAGGTCGAGCGGGTGTAGCGGATCGCCTTGCCCGCCAGCTCCGCCACGATCGAGTCGAGGAACCCCGCGCGGCGGCCGAGCAGCTCGGGGGGGATCACGCCCGGCTCCTTCAACGCGCCCGACGCGATCCGCCGCGCCACGGCCGTCGCGGGCAGCGCGGTCGTCCGCGCCATGCTGGTGGCCCCGCCGCCGCGAGCGACGCCTCCGCCCCACTCGCGGTCGTAGAAGTCCACCAGGTCCCATGTCACGCGACACGGCGCCGGATGCCCCCCCCCATTCTCCCCACTCGGGCGCCCCTCGACCACGATCCGCATCACCGTCAAGTCCTCTTCGCCCGGCTCGTACGTCCACTTCGGGAACATCAGCGCCGCGATCACGTCGCGCGGCGCGACCCGCACGCCGCGGACCTCGATGGGGTCCGTGCCAAAGAGCCCCGTTTCCTTGAACGCCCGCATCAGGTCGTAGTGGCCCGGGTAGCGCAGCGTCTTCTCCTTCATGAACGGCACCTTGAGCGACTTCACGAGGGACCGCAGCCCGTCGGTGTTCACCGCCTCCAGCGTTCCCAGCCCGGCGAAGTCGAGCATCTCGGGCTCGGTCAGCGGCTCGCGCACGACCACCCGCCCGTGCTCGACCAGGCGCGTGGGCCGCGTGTACTCCTCGATCACGTCCCCGGGCGCGAACCCGGCCTTGTACTGGAACGGCAGTCGGCGTTCGCGCGGCAGGCCGCCGACGTAGATCGCGATGCTGGTCGCCTCGGCCAGCTTCGCCACCTCATGTCCGGCGATCATGTTGCTCATGCCGGGGGCCACGCCGCAGTCCACCACGGCTGTGACGCCGCGGGACTTCGCCAGGGCGTCCAGGTCCGTCGCGTCCTCGGGCATGAAGGCGATGTCGCTGTAGTTCTTCCCGGCCTCGATGACGCGCTGGAGCGTGACGAACCCGATCGCGCTGGAGAGCGCGCCCAGGACGATGTCCGCAGGCTCGATCGCGCGGCGAAGCTCCGCCGCCGACGACAGGTCCGCGTTCATCGTGCCCAGCGCGACCCCCGCGGCCCGGGCCCGGTCGCTCGCGGCCTGGAGCGCCGTGGCCCGCCCGTCCGCGACCGTCACCCTCCACCCGGGATCGCGGGCGAGATCGACGGCCATCACCGACCCGACCATTCCTGCGCCGAGCACCACCGCCGTGGGCATGTTGAGCACTCCGACCGGCAGAGTGCGCCGGGCCGGTAGCGTACACCTCGCGCGGCAACGGGAAGGTACGATCCCGCCGTGGCCCCCCCCGACCGCAGCGCCAAGGCCCGCGTCGCCGAGATCCGCGAGCTTCTGACGCGCGCCAACCGCGCGTACTACGTTGACGCCGCACCCATCATGTCCGACCCCGAGTTCGACAAGCTCCTGGCGGAGCTGGCAGCGCTGGAGCGCACGCACCCAGGGCTGGACGATCCCGACAGCCCGACCCACCGCGTCGGCGGCGAGCCGGTGGACGGCTTCACGACTGTCCCCCACGCGGTGCCGATGCTGTCGATCGACAACGCGTACGACGAAGCGTCGGTGCGCGAGTGGCACGCGCGGGTGCTCAAGGGGCTGGGGCTCGACGGCGGCGGGCTGTTCGCGTCGGCGGGCGGGTCGAAGGTGCGGATCGTCTGCGACCCGAAGGTCGACGGCGTCGCGCTCTCGCTGACGTATGAGAAGGGGCGGCTCGCGCGGGCCGTGACGCGGGGCGACGGCACCAAGGGCGACGACATCACGAGCAACGCGCGCGCGATCCGGGCGATCCCGCTCACGCTCGACCCCGCGGCCGGCAAACCCGCTGCACCGGACGTGCTCGAAGTCCGCGGCGAGGTCTACATGCCGCTCAAGGAGTTCGAGCGGACCAACGCCGAGCGGGCCGCGCGGGGCGAAGAGCTGCACGCCAACCCGCGAAACTCGTGCGCCGGGACGCTCAAGCAGCTCGACCCGCGGATCACCGCGTCGCGCCGACTGGGATTCGTGGCGTACGGGAAGGGGCGGATCAGCGACGACGCCTTCGCCCGGTCGCACTCGGAGTTCATGGGCAAGCTCAAGGCACTGGGGTTCCCGGTCAGCCCGCATCTGGTGGCGTGCGACTCGATCGACCAGGTGCTCGCCGCGATCGCCGACTTCGGACAGCGCCGGGCGAAACTCGGGTACGCGACCGACGGCATGGTCGTCCGCGTGGACTCGTTCGAGCAGCAGCAACGGCTGGGGCTCACGTCCAAGAGCCCGCGCTGGGTGCTCGCGTACAAATACCCGGCGGAGCGGAAGACGACGAAGCTGATCCGCGTGGACCATCAGGTGGGGAAGTCGGGTCGCATCACGCCCCGGGCCGTCATGGAGGGGGTGGTGGTAGGCGGCACGACCGTCAAGCACGCGACGCTGCACAACTACGGCCGCATCCGGCAGATGGACGTGCGGATCGGCGACACGATCGAGATCGAGAAGGCCGGGGAGATCATTCCGTACGTGCTCGGCGTGGTGCGCGGCGAACGCCCGTTGAACGCGAAGAAGGTCGTGCCGCCGGAGCGCTGCCCGGAGTGCGGCGGACCTGTAGAGGTCGAGCCCCCGGACGCTGTGGACAAACCGGAACTGGAGACCGAGCGCGAGTGTGTCAACCCCGAGTGTCCGGCGCAGGTGCGCGAGAAGCTGATCTGGTTCGCGGGCCGCCGGCAGATGGACATCGAGGGGCTGGGCGAAAAAACGGTGGATCAGGTCAGGGCGACGGTGCTGCCCAGCGACGATCCGGCGCGTGCGGAGGCCGGCGTGCCTCCGGAGGTCGGCCCGATTCCCCTCAACACCTTCGCCGACATCTTCCGGCTGTACGAGCACCGCGACTCGCTCGTCTCGATCGACCGCATGGGCGAGAAAAAAGTGGACAACCTGCTCGCGGGGATCGAGGCCGCCAAGAGCCGTGGGCTGGCGAAGTTGCTGGCGGCGATGGGGATCCGGCACGTGGGCGACACCACGGGCAAGCTGCTCGCCCGGCGCTTCAAGGACCTGGACACCCTCCTTGCGGCGTCAGTCCGTGAGCTCATGCCCAACGCGAGGCTCACGCAGGACGAGGCCAAGCGCCTGGGCGTGAACCCCGAACAGCCGGGCGGGCAGGAGACGGGGCTGGGCAAGGACACCGCGCCAGTGGTGCACGAGTACCTGCACAGCAAGGCGGCGCGCAAGACACTCGCGGACTTGAGGGCCGTCGGCGTGATCGTGGCCTCGCTCGACTACGTCGAGCCTGGGCGCGCCGGCGCGCCCGATTCGGGCCCGTTCGTCGGCAAGACCGTGGTGCTCACCGGTACGCTCGAGCACTTCGAGCGCGAGGGCCTCAAGGCTGTCCTGGAGAAACTCGGCGCGAAGGTCAGCGGGTCGGTCTCCGGCAAGACAAGCGTGGTCATCGCGGGGGACGAAGCGGGGTCCAAGCTCGACAAGGCCCGCGCGTTGGGCATCGAAGTCTGGGACGAAGCACGCCTGCTGAAGGAGCTCGTCTCTGCCGGCGCGCGGTGACGTACCGTCATCTCCGCCGCTCCGCGTCCGGGCTCACCGCAGGCACGGTTGATTGCCGGTTGGTAACGGCCCATGCAGAACCTCGAAGTCAAGCTCGAGTGCCGCGACCCGGGCCTGGCCCGCGCGATCTGCGTGTCGTACGGCGCGACATTCATCGGCGTGCTCGACCAGACGGACACATACTCCCGGCTGCCGCGGGGCCGGCTGAAGAAGCGCGAGTGCCCCGGCGAGCCGACCGAGTTCATCTTCTACGAACGGGCGGACGCGGCACGCCCGCGGATGAGCCGCTTCACGATCTACTCGGAGCGCGAGGCCGAGACGCGTTTCGGGCGCCACCCGCTGCCCGTCTGGGTCGTCGTGAAGAAGCGTCGGGAGCTGTTCATCGCGGGGAACGTCCGCATCCACCTGGACTCGGTCGAGGGGCTGGGCGATTTCGTGGAGTTCGAGGCGCTGGTCTCCGGCGACCACTCCGCGGCCAAGTGCCACGCGGCGATCGCGGCCCTGCGCGAGGCCCTCGCGCCGGTGCTCGGAGAGCCGATCTCCCTCGGGTACTCCGACCTGCTGGCCCGGGGCACGGACGGCGGGGAGAGCGCGGCGTAGCGGCGGCGCGCACTCCTATCATGGTCCATGCTCCGCAAGGTCTTGCACAGCAAGCTTCACATGGCCCGCGTGACCGCCCGCCGCCCCGACTACGTCGGCTCGGTCACGATCGACGCGGACATGCTCGAGGCGTGCGGGATGCGCGCCAACGACGCGGTCGAGATCGCCAACTGCCGCAACGGCGAACGTTTCGAGACGTACGTCATCCGCGGTGAGCCGGGATCACGGGTCATCGAGATCAACGGCGCGGCCGCGCACCTCGTCGAGTCCGACGACCCCCTGATCATCATGCACTATGCCCTGATGACGGACGAGGAGTACCGCAGGCACGGGGCGCGTGTTCTGGTCATCGGCCCCGGCAACCGCGTGGAACGGACGCTGCGGTACGGCCCGGCCTGACCGGGCGGCCCGAAGGTCTTTGGACCCGCGCCGCGGTCGTCGCTACGATCGTCGCACCGCTGCGGCCCGTGCCGCGCGGATGCTCCCGGAGAGGTGGCCGAGTGGCTGAAGGCGACGGTTTGCTAAACCGTTATACGACCCAAAAGTTGTATCGAGGGTTCGAATCCCTCCCTCTCCGCTTCTGATCCCGACCGCGCGGCGAGCCCGACCCGGAACCCCGGCCTTCATCGGGGGCCCGGCATCGTTCACTTGCCCGCCGCATCGACCTTGATCTTGACGACGCGGCCCTTCGTCATCCGCTTGACGTCGAGCTTCAACTCGCCGCCGGGCGCGATCGCCTTCTCGAACTCGGTGGCACTGGTCACGGGCTGGTCATTGACGGCGGTGACGATCTCGAAGGGCTTGAGCCCTCCGACGGCCGCCTTCCCCCCGCGTTCGATCTTCGAGACGATGACCCCGGGGTCCTTCTCGCCGAGCTGGAAGTACCGTCGTGCCTCGTAGGTCAGGTCGCGCACGGTGACGCCCGCGGCCTCGGACTTGAACCGTTGAGCGGCCTCGTAGTGCGGCGGGCCCTGCGTGACCTTGAACGCCGCGGTCACGATCGCGCCGTCGCGGAACACCTCGGCGGTGAACGGCGTGCCGAAGCCGACCTCGGTCAGCGCCGTGTTGAGCGTGTTCTCGGCCGATCCCCACGGCGCGGGCATCCGGTCGAAGTACTCGTCGGGAACCTGGTCGAGCATGGACCAGAACTGGTCGAGCATCCCGCCGCCCCACGACGGCTCGAGCTGGACCTCCAGCGGGCGCGGGTGCCCCTCGATATGGAGTCGAAGCACGATGTCGCCCATCTGGAGCCCGGCTTCGGCCGCGGGGGAGCCGGGGTAAACGTAGCTGACGATGCCCCCGCTTTCCCCGCCGTTCGTCTGGTCCACGACGCTGTTGGCCCGGGCGAGTTCGGCGTCCATGGCCTGGAGCTCAACGCCGAGCCACGCCAGGCGGTTTTCTTCCTCTTCGCTGAGCGGAACATTGTCGGGATCGAAGTGGGCGCCGGGCTCGCGGAGAATTTCGGCGAGGAGCGCGGGCGGCGTCATCAGCAGCTGGCCCGAGTCCCAGCGCTCGGCCACAGTGACCTTCTCGCGGCGCTTGATCGGCAGCGCTGCCAGCGTGCCCTCCCGCGTGAAGAGGAAGTTCATCGACCCGCCCCCGGTGTCGTACGGGCCGCTCGCCTCGTCGCGCGAAGGAGAGACCTCCGGGAAGAGCCGCCCGCGGAACCCGGGATAGAAGCTGTCGATCCGGTCGCGGGAAAAGTACGCGGTGCGGGTCTCGCCGCGCACCGCGACCTCGGCCTTGAGCAGCAGCTGTTCGCGGAGCGATGCCGCGGGACTGGCGTCCAGCGTGACCGCACCGGCGGCCGGGGCGTCGAGCGTGGCCAGCAGGCCGCCCCATTCCCTGAGCGAGCCGGCGAACGCCGCCTTCGCCCCGCGCCCGTCGGGCAGGAACGCGGTGATCTTCTCGAGCCGCGCGGTGACCTTGGGCTTGAGGGGCGCGAGCACGAGCAGCGTGGTGTCATTCACGAGCACGCCGACACCGTTCCACTCCGTCGCAACCGGCTCTTCGGGCCCGCCCCGGTAGCGTTCGTACCCCATGCCGCCTTCGCCCCCGCTCGTGCGCGGGCTGCGGAACTCGAGGAGCACGCGGACGACCGAGCCCGCGGCGGTCTTCTCCAGACGGGCCAGAGCGGCGTCCATGTCGGCGGCGCTCACCGTGCGCCATTGGTCCGGTGGGCGTTTCCATGATCCGTCGATCGGTCGCGCCCCGCGCGCGGCGATGGTGACCGGGTTGCCCTGCTCATCCACGACGAGGATGTGCGGCGTGCCGGGGACGTAGCGCCGACCGTCCTCGGCGACCGAAGCGTCGGACCGCAGAGGCGAGACGCGGGTGGTCCACGCGCCGTCTCGACGATCGGCGGAAACACCGAAGTACGGGCCCGCCCGCTGCGGCTCGAACTTGAGTGGCACCGCGCCCGGGAGCGGGGCGTTGAGCCGCAGGATGTACCCGCCGCCGTCCACCGGGAACGCCGCGACACGGGCCGGAGTGGACCGGTCGTTGAACCGCACCGAGATCGACTTGATGAACCGTGGATGGATCATCGGGTCCGCGGTGTAGACCGCGTCCGGCGCGATGAGGAAGCCGACTTTCACACCGGGGCGCTCGTCTCGGATCAGCTCCGACCAGTCTTCCCAGTCGTCGGGCGATCCCGCGGCCTGCGACGAACCACCGGGGTACGCGGCCCAGGCCCGCCAGCGGCCCGAGCCCGGCGACTCGCCCTTGTCGTACTGCGGCACGTACTCAACGAGCACGATCGAGGGCGCGGCTCGATCGGCGATCGCGCCGAGCCTCTCGGGCGTCGGCGCGTCGTTCTTTTCGCCGATCTGTGCGGGGACGGGGGCGGCCAACGCCGCCATCAGCGTTGCAACGAGTGCCAGTCGCTTCATGGAAACTCCTTGACGATCCGGGCCCGACTTACTCCCTTGAGTAGTCGCGTGCAAAGTCCAGCACGATCTGCCTCATCAGCCCCCCGCGGAGCACCATGATGACCACCCTGCTCTTCACCGCCACCTTCTCGACCAGGGCGGTGTGCAGCGTCTGGACGTCGTCGAGCGTCTTCACGTCACGCCCGTCGATCTTCAGGATGATGTCGTTGCGCCCGAGCCCCGCGTTGGCCGCGTTGCCGGGGTACTTCACCCCATAGACAAACACACCCGACTGCCGGTGGAAGAACAGGTCCGGGTTGTCGAACTGGTTGATCGTCTTGACGGTAAAGTCGAAGCGTTCGAGGGCTCGTTCATCGCCCTCGACCTTCCCCTTTTCACGCGGTGCGATCGAGAACGTCATCGTCTGATCGCCCCGGATGATCTCGAATGCGCTCTCGCGGTCCTGCGGCAGGAGTCCCAACCTGCGACGCACGGCCGGCAGGTCCTCGGCCGTCGACGCGGTGATCGCCTGCCCGTCCACGCGGACAATCCGGTCCTTGGCCTGAATGCCCGCGCGCCGGGCCGGGCTGTCCGGGTCGGTCTCGGCCACGATCACGCCGGAGTCACCCTCGAAGTACATGTCGCGGTTGAAATCCTTGAGCGGCTGGAGCTGCAGCCCGAACCACGACCAGTTCACCCGTCCGTACGCGCGGAGTTGCGGCACCAGCACGTTGACGGTGTCGGACGGGATCGCGAACGCCATCCCGTCGGCCGCCCCGGACATGCCGCGGGCGTTGATCCCGACGATCTGGCCGTCGGTGTTGATGAGCGGCCCGCCGGAGTTGCCCGGGTTGATGGCCGCGTCGGTCTGGATCCAGAGGCTGTACTCGCTGATCTGGTCGAGAAACCGGGTGGTGCAGGAGACGATGCCGATGGAGACGGAGCGGTTAAGGCCCCACGGCGCGCCCATCGCCATCACGAAGTCGCCCTCGCGCAGCACCGTGGAGTCGCCGATGACGGCGTGCGGCAGGGCGCCCGGGGTCTCGTCGAACGCGAGCTGGAGCAGGCCCAGGTCCGTGTCCTTGTCGGTGCCCAGCACCTTGGCGTTGGCGCGGCGTCCATCGGACAGCAGGCACCGGACGCTCGTGGCTTTGTCCACCACGTGCCAGTTCGTCAGCACCTCGCCGCCGGGCGAGATGATGACGCCGCTGCCCGAGACTTCCTGCGACTCCTTCTTGCCGCCTTCGGTGCTCTCGCGGATGCACTTGATGTAGACGACGGCGGGGAACACCTTCTGCTTCGCGTCCTGGACGACCTGGCGGAAGTCCGGGTACCGGGCGGGCGCGCCCGCGCCGCCCTGCGCGAACGCACCGGGCGTCACCGCCAGGACGCACGCCGCACACCACGCCCAGCGCCGCACGATTCGTCGGACCATCACCTGCCCCCTTCTTCGCGGAGCATGATCGACCCCGCCGCCACGCCGGGGACACTCTATCCGGGACGCCCGGGACGGACGCGGCCGTCAGCGGGTCGCCGGGGGGATTTCGCGGCCGTGCGGGTCGCGGGCGCGGTCGGCCTCGCGGTCGAGGGCTTCCTGCATCTCGGGAGAGATGAAGTGCTCGGCGCGGTGCGAAGGCTGGTGGAGGTGATCGGGCGGCAGGCCGAGGTGCTTGGCGAGGTAGGTCTCCCAGAGGCGGTGGGAGCGGATGATCCCGCGTGCCTCCGTGATCCCCGCCTCGGTCAGCGTGAGGCCCGACTCGTCGGACGACGCCACCGCCCCGGATCGGCGCAGCGACCAGACGGCCGTCCGCGTGACCCACCCGCCCGCGACCCCGGCCACGACGTCCGCGGCGGCCAGCGGTCTGGCCTTCGGGGTCTCGCGGGCGCGCTCGTGCCAGCGGTAGAGCATCCCGAGAACATCCTCGCGGTCGATTCGCAGCGCCAGCGCCACGCGGTGGACGACCTTGCTGACGAACCCGTGACGCGGCGCGAAGAGTGCCGCGAGAAAAAACTCGCCGCCCGCGACGGCCCCGACCATGCCCGCGACATACGTCGAGAGCTGCGCCGCCAGGATGTAACCGATGACCCCGGCCGACGCGGCGACGGCCGCGGCGATCCAGAGCATCCGCGAAAGCCGGTCCGTCAGCAGGTGCGCCGTCGCGCCGGGCGCGACCAGCATGGCAATGACCAGCACGGACCCGACGGCCTCGAACGACGCGACACACGTCGCGGCGACCAGCGTCATCAGGGTGTAATGGACGAGCGCCACGCTGATCCCCATCGTTGCGGCCAGGGCGGGGTCGAACGAGACGATCTTGAGTTCCTTGAAGAACACCGCCACCACCGCGACGTTCAGCAGGAGCACGGGCCCGAGCGTGAGCAGCGCGCGCGGAACCTCGACGCCGCCGATGGGCGCCAGGTCCGCCCCGGCCAGTTCCAGATTGCCGTACAGGACGCACCCGGGGTCCAAGTCGACCTCGTGAGCGACCATCGCGATGAGCATGACGCCGATCGCAAAGAGCGTGGCGAAGACGACACCCATCGCCGCGTCCTCGGGCACACGCCCCCAGCGGTGCAGCCCGGAGGAGAGCACGGCGGTTAACAGGCCCACGGCCAGCGCCCCGGCGAGCATGGGCAGCGGGGCGCGGCTGTCGGTGACCATGAACGCGACCGCGATCCCGGGCAGGATCGCGTGCGAGATCGCGTCGCCCAGAAGCGACAGGCGGCGCAGCACGAGGAAGCACCCGATCACGCCGCAGGCGACGGAGCAGCAGACGGCCACCGCCATCGTCCACCACTCGGTGGCCGTGAAGCCCATGATGGATTGGGCCAGGCAGGCGGCGGTCATCTTGCGGGGCTCCTCTCGGCGCCCGCGATCGGGTGGGGCGAGGGAGGAACAGGCTTCGGGAGCCGCCCCTGACGTTCGAGTTCGCCCTCGATGCGCGCCAGCACGTCGGCGGGCAGCACATGCTCGAGCTGGTCCGCGTCTCGGTCCACGTGGTCCGGCGCGATCGACGCCTGATCGATGAGGAAGAGCTCCCAGAGGCGGTGCGTGCGCACCTGCCGGGCGGCCTGGTCCGCGCCGGCCTGGGTGAGCGCGTAGCCGTCGGGCGTGCGCTCCAGCCACCGCCGCCGCTGCGCTCGGCGCAGCGAGCCGCCCGCAATCCGCCCCGGCCGCCGCCCCGTCGTCAGGCTCTCGATGCGCCACGCGCGGCGCAGGTTGCCGTCGGGTTCGAGCGACTCATAGACGGCGCGGAGCAGGTGCTGATCGGCGACGCGCCGGCGCACGCCCCAGCGCCGGAAGAAACCCGCCAGCACGCCCCGGCGCGGGGCCGCCAGCAACGAGACGACGAAGCACGCGCCCGCGGTGAGCACGATCATCGCCCCCGTCGGCCACCCGCGCGTCGGCATCGACTCGAGCGTGGGCATGACGTCGGACAGGGCCGTGCCGACGACGCCCGACCCCAGGCCGACCGCGCCGGCGATGAGCAGCATCGACCCGAGCCGGTCGGTCCAGAAACGTGCCGTCACGCCCGGGATGATGAGCAGGGCCACCATGAGCACGACGCCCACCGCGGGGAGCCCCACGACCGTGCAGATGCAGATCAACGCCATGAGGAGCAGGTCAAGGCCGGCGGTCGGCAGCCCCGTGCTGGCGGCGAACGGGGTGTCGAAGCAGAGGACCTTGAACTCCTTGTAGAGCAGCGCGACGCAGACGACGATCGCTCCCGCCACGCCCGCGATTCGCCACGCGTCGGCCCGCACCATGGCCGCCGCCGAACCGAGCAGGAAACGGCCCAGGCCGGCCGCGTTCCCGGTCGGCTGATCCTGGATGATCTTGGAGAGCACCAGGCCGAGCCCGAAGAAGGACCCGATCACGATCCCGATCGCGGCGTCCTCCTTGACGCGGGTGAACGCGCGGACGAACGCGATGGACGCGGCCGCGAAGACCCCCGAGATCAACGCGCCGACGAGGAACGCGGTGAAGCTCCGCGTGCCGACGGTGAAGTAGGCCAGGCAGATGCCCGGGAGGGCGGCGTGCGCGACCGCGTCGCCCACGAGCGCCCGCCGGCGCAGCACCGCGAACGTACCGATCACGCCCGACGCCAGCCCGAGCAGGCCCGTCCCGGCGAGCACGACGCGCGTGTTCGCATCCCGCAGCGACAGAAGCCGCCACAGCTCATCCCACACCGCCGGCGCTGCGTGGTCCATGGTGGCTCAGCCGCCTGCCCGGCGCATCGCTTCCGCCGCCTCGTCGAGCAGCGTCAGACGCCCGCCGTAAGTCTTCTGGAGGTTCTCCGGTGTGAAAACCTCCGCCGTCGGCCCCGCGGCCACCAGACGCATGTTCAGCAGGACCACGTGGTCGAAGTACAGGGGAACGGTCTGCAGGTCGTGGTGGACGGCCACGACCGTGCGCCCGTCGGCCCGGAGCGACCGCAGCACCTCGACGATGGCCGACTCTGTTGCGGCATCCACGCCCGCGAAGGGTTCGTCCATGAAGTAGAGCTCCGCGTCCTGGGCCAGGGCCCGGGCGAGGAAGACCCGCTGCTGCTGCCCGCCCGAGAGCTGGCTGATCTGGCGATCGGCGAACGCGCCCATGCCCACTTTGTCGAGAGCTTCGGTCGCGACCCGCCGGTCCTCGCGCCCGGGGCGCCGCGCCCAGCCGAGCCGCCCGTAACGGCCCATCAGCACCACATCCAGCGCGTCGACGGGGAAGTCCCAGTCCACGGTTTCGCGCTGCGGGACGTAACCGATCCGCCCACGGGCGCGGGAGAGCGTGTCGCCGAAGATCTCTACCCGCCCGCTGGCCAGCGGCACGAGCCCGAGGATCGCCTTGAGCAGAGTGGACTTGCCGGCGCCGTTGGGGCCGACGATCGCCACCAGCCGGCGGGCGGGGATGAGCAGGTCCACGTCCCAGAGCACGGGCTTGCGGTGGTAGGCGACGGTGGCGTCATGGACTTCGACGGCGACCTGCGGCGGCGCGGCCCGCGCGGAGGCTGCCGCGTTGCGCACAACGGTCCCGGCCGCGGGAGCGATGGTCATGTCAGGGCGTCTCCGCGCCGGCGTCGCCGGCGTTCTGCTCGCCCAGGAGCGCCCGGACGATGGTCGTCACGTTGTGGCGCACCATGCCGATATACGTGCCTTCGGGCGTGCCGTCGCGCCCCATCGCGTCGCTGAAGAGCTCGCCGCCGATGACGACGGTGTGCCCGCGCGACCGCGCGCCCTCGACGAGCGCCTCGATCGTCTTCGGCGGGACGCTCGACTCGACGAACACCGCCCCGACCTTCCGCGTGACCAGCAGGTCCACAAGCCGGTTGATGTCCTGGATGGAGGGTTCGCTGTCGGTGCTGATCCCCTGGATGCCCAGCACCTCGAGCCCGTAGGCCCGCCCGAAGTACCCGAAGGCGTCGTGGGCCGTCACCAGCACCCGCTTCTCCGCCGGCACGCGGGCGAGCTCGGTCTTGCACCATTCGTGCAGCGCGGCCATCTCGGCGAGGTGCTTGTCGGCGTTCGCGGCATACTCGGCCCCGCCCTCGGGATCGACCTCGGTCAGCGCGTCACGGACGCGCTCGGCCGTCTTCATCCACAGCGACACGTCGAACCACACGTGCGGGTCGAAGTGCCCGGCGAACTCCGGCGGCTGGCGGAGCAACTCCTCCGGGATCGTTTCCGTGACCTGCACGGTCGGTTGGCGGCGCGCCAACCGGACGAACAGGTCCGCCATGCGCCCTTCGAGGTGCAGGCCGTTGTAGAGGATCAGGTCGGCCTGCGTGAGCACGCGGACGTCGGTGGGCGAGGCCTTGTACAGGTGCGGGTCCACGCCCTGGCCCATGAGCCCCGTCACGCCGGCCCGCGCGCCGCCGATCACCCGGGCGGTGTCCGCGATCATCCCGGTCGTTGCCGCGACGCGCAGGGGGCCGGTCCGCGGGGCCGCGGGCTCCGACAGGAGAAAAACCGCTCCGACCGCGGCGACCACGGCCACCAGCACCGCGACGATCTTCATCAGGCTCATGGCCACCCTTCCTTGCCCGTGGGGATTGTATCCTCGACTACATCGCTCGCCGCCCGTCAGTATCGGCATGACATCCCCGCGAACACCGTGAAGTCCTCCGCGGCCCGCGTCAGGCCGAAGCGGACGCCCGCGTCGAGCTGGATGTCGACCCCGATCGCGTACGTGACGCCGGCGTTGAGCGACGCCCGGTACCCGTCGCTGGTGCTCAGGTTCTCGGCGCCGAAGTACTCAACGAACACGCCGAGCGCCTCGGTCAGGTCGCGGCCCACCACGGCCGTGTGGACGAAGTCGGTCTGGTACGCCGCCGCGTCCGAGTCGTACACAAAGTCAACCTCGGCCATCAGCCCCAGACCGAACCCTCCGGGCAACTCCGCCGCGAACGGGAAGATCAACCCGCCCTCGATCCGTCCGCTGCTCAGGGCGTCGTCGCCCGTCGGGAACGACATGAAGGGCATGAACGCGAAGGCCGTCCGCCCGGGCGAGTCGTCCGCGGGGTCGTTGCCCCACAGGTTCATCTTCAGGCGCACCACCGTGTCGCCGACGCCCGTCACCCGCGCGCCTCCCCGGGTGTCCTCGTCGGTCCACGGCGTGAACACGAGTTGCAGGTCCGTGTTGTTCAGGAGTCCGAGCTTGAGGTTAAGCGGGGCGAAAGCGAGGGTGTCGGTGCGCGGGCCGTCGCCTTCGCGCACGTACTCCAGGAAGCTCATCTCGATCTGCACGTGCCCGGCGTCCACGCTGAAGGGGCTCTCGGTGGCGTCGGGGCGGTCGGTGCTCAGCCCCCGCATCAACGCCCGCGGCGTGGGGTCGAGCAGGGTGTACCCGTGCTTGTCCGAGGGGCGGTCCGGGAGGGCGTCCGCGGGGTTGTCCCCGCTCGTGGGCGGCCCCTGGCCCGCGGCGCCCGCGGCGCCGAGCAGGGAGCACACGGTCACCGGAAGGAGCACGGCGTGAAGCGTGCGTGTATCCATGCTTGCGAAATGTAGCATATGCTACACCTCGGGTCAAGCTGGTCGCGCCGGGCCCGCCCGCGTAGCGTTCCCGATGCCCCCGGCCCCGAAACCCCCCGCGCGCGCCGCCCGGGCCGCCCCCGCCGTTCCCGAAGCGACGCACCACCGGCTCACCCGGCGCGCCCACGAGCATGAAACAGCCGAGGATTACGCCGAGGCCATCGCCGAGCTCATCGACCAGCAGGGCGAGGCCCGCGTCGTGGACCTGGCCCGCCGGCTCGGCGTCACGCACGTCACCGTGATCCGCACGCTCACGCGGCTCCAGAAGTCGGGGCTGGTCACCAGTCGCCCGTACCGATCGATCTTCCTGACCGACCCCGGCCGGCGTACGGCCGAGCGGGCCCGCCGGCGGCACCGCGTCGTCTACGAATTCCTGCGCGCCCTGGGCGTGCCCGAGGCGGCGGCACGCACCGACGCCGAGGGGCTCGAGCACCACGCCGGACCCGAGACGCTGCGCGCCTTCCGCGCGTTCCTCGCCCGTCGCCGCTGAGTTGGTCCCTAACGGTGCCGGCGCGCGCAGCTTCCCCATCGCGTCCGGGCTCGCTACGCCTTGGCCGCCTTGTAGAACGGCAGCTTCTCGATCCGCCCGTCGAGCATCCCTCGGCCGGTGTCGATCTGCACAGCCGCACCGGGCTCAACGCGGTCGGCATCGAGGAATCCCATGGCGATGCATCGGCCCAGCGTCGGGCTCGGGCACGCGCTGGTGACAACGCCCGCGACGCGTCCGCCCGACGTGATCGCCATGCCCGGGCGCGCCGACCGCTTCCCCTCGACGCCGATGCCGATGAGCCGGCGCTTCGGACCGCCCTCGGCCGCGGTCTTCTTCAGGGCGTCCATCCCGATGAACTTCTCCCCTCGCTCGCCCTGGTCCTTGTCGAGCGCGATGGCGAAGTCGATGCCGCACTCGAGGGCGTTGATCTCCTCGCCCAGCTCGTGCCCATAGAGCGGCATGCCGGCCTCGGTGCGGAGGGTGTCGCGGGCGCCCAGGCCGGCCGGTTTCATCGCCTCGGCCCCCTGGGTCTTGGAGTCCTTGAGCAGCAATCCCATGGCCATCGTCACCGCCCCCGCGGGCAGGATCGCTTCAACGCCGTCCTCGCCGGTGTAGCCGGTGCGGCTCACGATCAGCTTCATCACGATCAGGTTCTTGACCGTGAAGCGGTACCGTTTGAGCGTGGGCACCTCGGTGCTGATGCGCGCGATCAGCGGCATGACCTTCGGGCCCTGGAAGGCGATCATCGCGGTCTTCGTCGTCTGGTCGTCGATCGCCGCCACGAGCGAGCCCTCGGCCCGCACGCGCTCGAAGTGCGGCAGCAGCTTCTCGCGGTTGGACGCGTTGACGACCACGATGAACTCGTCCTCGTCCATGCGGTAGACGATCACGTCGTCGCGCACGCCGCCGTGCTCGTTGCACACGAGCGCGTAGCGGCATTGCCCGGTCTCCATGTCGTGGATGCGCCGGGTGCAGAGCCGCTCCAGCAGCCGGCGGGCGTGCCGCCCGGACACTTTCACCCGCCCCATGTGCGAGACGTCAAAGACGCCCCCGCTGGTGCGCACCTGCTGGTGCTCCTCCTGCACGCCCGTGTAGAACAGGGGCATCTCCCACCCGGCGAAATCGACCATCTTGGCGCCGTGATCGACGTGGTACTGATAGAGCGGCGTGCGCAGCAACAGATGGGCCTCCGCAGGGGGTGGGTCGGCGTCGAAACGCCGGGTACACGCTAGCCGAGTTCGACCGGGTACGCCACGCGGGGAGGCGATCGAACGGACTCCGAGTTTCGAGCGGAAGCCCGGGCGTCGATGGGCAGGAGCTCAGGCGGCCTGCGGCTTGGCCCCCGCCACGGGAGCGCTCACCCCGTGCGTCGTGAGCCACTTGGTGATCGCCCATGTCTTGGGGGTTTCCTCGAACTTCACGCCGATCACGAACCCCTCGCCCTCCTGGTAGCGCGACTGCTTGACCGCGCCGAAGAGCAGCTTCTCCTTCCCGCCCGGACCCGCGGGGACGCGGATGAAGAGCTTGCGCCCCTCGTGGACCATCCGGCGTGAGCGCAACCCGATCCCGCCGCGGCTGATGTCCACCGCCCGGCAGAGCCACTCCGGGCCGGGGTTGCCCGCGTCGTCGATCTCGGAGACCTTGACCTGGCGCTCGAAGTCGAGTCGCTGATGCTCGCGGCGCGTGGCCGCGCTCGTCGCCGCGCCGCCCTTGGCGGCGCCGGGTGTCGCACCACCCGGAGCCTGCGCGCCGGATTTCGCCCCCGGAGCGGGCTTCTGAGACTCACCGGCCTGCTGCGCCATGGAACGCCCCCGGACCTGACTCGGCCACCGAACATAGCGGCATCGGAAGGTCCGCGCACCCGCTTGAGACCGGGGCGGCGATCATGCGTTGCGGTGAACGGCGCCGGCTCCGATAACGCGATTACGCGGGAACCCAGGGCGCGTTGTCGATCAGGCGCGTCCCCCCAAGCCGGACGGCGATGAGGGCCCGGCACGCCCGGCGGGCAGCCTGCGGAGCGTCCAGCGTGGCCGCGTCGCGCACGGCGGCGTACTCGGCCTCCACTCCCGCGCGCGTGAGCACGCGGCGCATCCGATCTTCGGCGTCCGCGGGCTCGCGTGCCGCGGCCGCTTCGCACAGCGCGCGGGCGAGGGCCACCGCGCGCCGCCGCTCGTCCGCCGACAGGAACCGGTTGCGGCTGCTCAGGGCCAGACCGTCCGCCTCGCGGATGGTCGCGTGCGGCTCGATGCGGATCGGCAGGGCGAGCGACTCGGTCATCGCCGAGACGACCTGCAACTGCTGCCAGTCCTTCTCGCCGAACACCGCGGCGTCCGGGCGCAGGAGGCGGAACAGCCTGAGCACCACGCGGCACACCCCGGCGAAGTGCCCCGGTCGGTGGGCGTCCTCCAGTCCCGGGGTCGTCGCGACGCCGGGCAGGAGCGGCTGCTCGACGACCATCCCCGGCGGATACACGACCGAGGCGGGGGGCGCGAAGACGACGGATGCGCCCGCCGCCTCACAGAGCCTCAGGTCCGCGTCGAGCGTCCGCGGGTACCGCTCGTAGTCGGCGGGGTCGTTGAACTGCGCGGGGTTGACGAAGATGCTCACCACGCAGCCGGCGCCACGCTCGTCGCGCCCGGCCAGTTCCGCCGCCCGGTGGATGAGCGCCGCGTGGCCGTCGTGCAGCGCCCCCATCGTCGGCACGAGCACGCCGCCGAGGGCCTCCGCGCCGGAAAGCGCCAGAGCCGCACGCTCGATCCCCGCGGCATCGGTGACGACGATCATGGCGGGAGAAGGCTGGCCGCCCTGGGGCTCGCGGTCAAGTCCGCGCCTCGGATCGCGAGCGACTTCCTGCGCCCGGCATCACTGCCGCCGCGCCAGCACCCAGTCGCGGATTTCGGGCCGCTCCGGAACCGGGAACAGATCAAGGCCGATCTTGTACTGCCCGTCGCCGTCGTACTCGCACAGGAAGACGCGGCCGAAGAGTGGGACCGGCTGGTCGTCGATAAGATGGATGGCGATGAGCATCTGGCGGCCGACGTAGCTCATCCGCCGCGAGCGCAGGATCATGTGCGACCGGCTCAGCTCGCGCCCCTTGCCGGACCAGGTCGGCCCGGGTCGCTCCCGGTCATCCAGTTCGGTCAGGTCGAGCTCGGCGTCGAACCGGGCGGCGGGCGGGCGGGCCTTGCCGCGCGGGGCGGCCTTGGGGGCCGGGCTGTCGTCGTCCCACGGGCCGCGATCGGACGCGGGCCTTGGCGGGGGCGGAGCGGTCATCGGCGGCGACGCCGGCGTGCGACCTGTCGGCGATCCCGATGCCATCTGGGCCTCCGTGCCCGCGCCCCGGGGGCGCGCGCCCTCAAGCATCGGCCCGCCCGGGACCGGGCTTTGCGCTGGATCGCCGATCGTCCGAAAACGCGCCCGTAGAACCGGAAGCCGCGGGTGTGCGCCGCGCGCGGATCCGCACGCGCCCACACCTCGGCCCGGCCCGGCCGGGGTCAGAACCAGCGGGACAGTGCGCACACCGCGCGCGCGAAAACGCGCCGCAGGAACGTCACCGGCGCGATCGGCGATTCGGGCAGCAGCATGTCGTCGCCCCACAACGGCTCTTCGGCTTCAGCAAACCCTTCGAGTTCGCTGTAGCTCCGGGGCGGGCGGGAATAGAGGTCCTCACCGCATTCCGGGCACCAGACTTCGGTCAGGCCGCGGGGCCCCTGGAGTTCCGGGCCGCGGTACCCGCATCCGAGGCACATGCGCTCGTCAAGCCGCGAGACCGGGCTGCGCCGCAGCAGTGGCATCGTCGCATTGTACCACGCTCCGAGAGCGCTCCCGGGACGGCTCACGGCAGCACGAGCATCGCGTCGCCGAAGCTGTAGAACCGGCAACGTTGCGCGGCGGCCACGGCGTAGATCGTCCTGAGCCGCGTGACGCCGCCGTGGAGGAGAGCGGCCACCAGTGCCATGAGCGTGGAGCGCGGCAGATGAAAGTTCGTGAGCAATCCATCCGTCCAGCGCCAGTCGTACCCGGGCGTGATGAGCAATCGGGTGGAAAGCGAAGCCGGGGTGGGCTCGCCGCGCTCGGCGAGCGCCGCGTACGACTCGACCGTGCGGCACGCCGTGGTGCCGACGCAGATCACTCGCCCGCCGCGTTCGCGCGTCCGCCGGATCGCGTCCGCGGCCGCCGCGGACATGGAGCACCATTCGGAGTGTATCGGATGCTCCTCCACAATCTCGGTGGAGACGGGGCGGAACGTGCCTACGCCGACGTGGAGCGTCACGTCCGCGCGCGCCACACCGGCGGCCGCGAGGGAGCCGAGCAGTTCGGGCGTGAAGTGCAGCCCGGCGGTCGGAGCCGCGACGGAGCCCGCGGCGTCGGCGTACACGGCCTGGTACCGAACGCGATCGGTCGCGTCGTCGCCCTCGATCCCCGCGAGTCGGCGCGCACGCAGGATGTACGGCGGCAACGGAGTGACACCGACCCGATCGAGAATGTCCGCCGTCGAGGGCCGTCCGAGGCCGACCTCCGGCTCGACGGCGACGATCCACGCCCCAGGTTCGTCGTCCGACCGTGCGATCAGGGTTGCTCGCACCATCGCGCGACCACGGCGATCGGCGAACGCGACCCGCGTGCCGTAACGCAGACGTTTGCCGTCCAGGAGCGCGACCCAGCGCACTTCGTTCGCACCCGGCGCCCCCGCGGCGTCGCACAGATACAGCCCCTCGACCACACCCCCCGTGTCCAGCTTCTTTCCGATGAGACGGGCGGGCAGCACACGCGACGTATTGAAGACGAGGCAGTCGCCGGATCGGAGGAGTTCGGGCAGGTCGCGCACGCGACGGAAGTCGATCCGCCCGGCATCGCCGCGGCCGACCACCAGCATCCGCGCGCTGTCGCGCGGCTCCGCGGGCGCGGTGGCGATCAAGTCCGGCGGCAGGTCATAGTGCAAATCCGCCGTCCGAAGCACGCCCGACCTCCACATCCGCGCGGCACGTCGATGCCCCGCGGCCCTGCGGCGCGGTTCCTACGGTCCACGCCGCGCGTGGTGCGGGTTCAACGCCCCCGCACAGACGGCCCACGCGTGCGGCCTCCCAGCAGGCTTCCCCGCCCTCTCGAGTCCGCCCGGGGCGATGTTACGGGACCCGTGCCGTCGCAGCCCGGTGCGGCACGACGTTCTCATGGTGTTCCGCCGATGGCCTTTGGTCCGTACAGACCTGTGCTCGCGGATTATGTTCCGTTGCCCGCGCCCGCGGCGGCCCCCATCCGCCTCGCGGCCGGCTCGCTGCCCCGCCCAATCCGCGAAGTGTGCGCCGACGACCCCCTCTCCTTCAGCGACCATCTCTCCCGTCGCAACGCCGAAGCGCCGCGACCCGGACCACCGGAACTCAGCCGCGACCTGGCGTGCATCGAGAAGCGGGCGCAGCGCCCGGGCCTGGCCGTGGATGAAGGCTGGCTGATCGATCACTCACGCGATGAGCGTGAGGATGAAGTCGCGTCCGCGATCCGCGGCCCGAAGATCGGCGACGTCTCGCCCGTCGAGCCGCTGCTGCCGCCGGAACACCGCGGGCCGATCGCTCGCATCCTGCTCATCCCGGGCGCGATCGGGCGCTTCATCGACCTGTTCATCTGACGGCGCCACGATCAGCGCGGCAACCGCCCATTCACCGGCGGCAGCGCCGCCGCCCGCGTCGGCGGAGACTGATACCAGTACGCCACCGACGCGATGTCATCCGTCAGCGGCTGGTACTTCCCGGTCTGCGGCCACCACCCCAGCGCCTGCACCGTCACGCGCAGGTCGCGGCTGAAGCGGATCGGGTCGGGAATGTGGAAGCGATAAAGCCCGTGTTGCGGCACGCGGGGCTGCATGAGCTGCTTCGAGTCCGGCGAGGGCTCGCAGCAGGCCTGCGGGTAGCCCAGGAAGTTCGTCGAGAACGTGCGCGGCGCGAGCGACTTCGCGTGGTCCATCACGAACCCCCACGCGCCGCCGAAGTAGTCCTCGGTGCCCGTGCCGCAGATCGTCGGAGCGTCGGGGGGGTCGCCATCGATGAAGAACTTCACCTCGCCCTCGCCCCACCACCCGTTCGAGAGCTGGGACCACACGAGGTACGTGCCGACGTAGTGGCCGCCCGCGGCTGGAGACGGTGAGACGGCGAGGCGATGGGACGGTGAGCGTGACAACTTGCGCCTCCCCCGCACCCGGTCCGCTGGAGCGCTTTCCAGGTCGAGAATCGTGTGCTCCGGGTGCTCACGGGTCGTCATCGACCGCCGCCACGACGCGTGCAGGTAGGCCGCGTCGTCGGGGACGTCCTGGAGCCCGTAGGTCACCTGGTAGAACACGTGCTCGACGGGCTTGGGACCGTCGTTCGTCACCTCGATACGAATCCGTTTGCGGAACGGCATCGGCCAGTAGCAGTTCATCCCACCCTTGGGGTTCACGACGATCGGCATCGCGCTCACGAGCGCCAACCCGTCGATCCCATTGCAGAAGAAATCCCCCAGCGGCGTCTCGATGCTCGGGAAGGGCTGGTCGTCGTAGTACACCCGCAGCACCATGAGGCGATGGACGGACTCGAGCACGGTGATCCAGATGTGCTGGATGACGCCGGGGCCGGTGATGTCGGCGAGCACCGCGGTGGCCTCGGGCTTGAGATTCAAGAGGCACGGGCGGACCTTCCAGCCCTTGCCGAGCTCGCTCGCGGCCTGCGTGCAGTGGGCATCAGTCGCGCCCTTGCCCCGCGCATTCGGCGGGATCGCTTGCGCCCCGCCGGACTTGGCCCCGGTCGGGTTCTCGGCGGAGATGGAGCGGGTGCGGGCGTTCGCCAGGCGCGTAATGTCGGGGAAGAACGGGGTCATCGCGGACGGCCTTTCAGCACGAAGGATACGGAAAGCACCGATCACGGCCAGCCTGAACGGGCCGTCAGCGTACCGTGGGCGTGGCCCCGGGCCTGTGCCCGCTGAATGGTGTCGGCACCCCGAGCCAGCGCGCGGGCTGATTGTGGCGGGGATCCCTCATGTTGACGACCGGACGTGCTCACGGGCACCCGACCACGAACTCCGTCTGAAAGCACCCGGAATCCGCGACCGTGAACGCCCCGTCCTGATTGCAATCGGCGTAGGGATCCTGGGCCACGAACTTCGACTGGAAGCAGCCGATGTCTCCGACCGTGAGCGAGCGGTCACCGTTGCAGTCGGGGTAGCACGGCGCGGGGAGCGTCGCCGTCCATGCCTCACGAACCCCGTGGTAATACCCGCTTCCCGCGATGCGCTGTCCGTCGTCCGACACGCCGAACGCAATCTCCAGCTCCCAGCCGTTCAGGTCCAGGCCGTACCCGTCCTCCAGTACACGCTTCAGGTCCCGCATTCCGTGCGCAGGAGTCCATAAGAACGCAAGCGACCGCGGGGGCGTAAAGCTCTCCCCCACCACCACCAGCGCCCGTGTCGAGACGCCCTTCGCATAGGTCTCGTCGCCCGGTCGCAGATTTCCCAGGCCGATGATCTGGTCGGTGGTGGTCCACAGGCACGCCTCGACGACGCCGGGCGCGTGCATCGCTTCCCCCACGGCGATCCGACCATCCGCGGTGAGAGCCCGCGCGATGTTGTAGGCCCACGCCGGGGCGCCAGGGAACCCGGGCAGCTGCGTCAAGACCACCGCTCCGCCGGCCGGGTCGGCGAGGCGCCATCGGCAGGCCTTTCCGATGTCAGAGGCGTCCGTCCCCATCCCGGCCACCACGTCGCCCGCCGCCGAGACGCCCACGCCGTAGCTGATAAACAGCCCGCCGGGGAGGTCTCCGAGGGCGACCGCGCCCGTCGCCGCGCTCCACCGGATGGCCGTCCGCGCGTCGCCGATCTGGATGTCTCCGACCACGACCCGCCCGTCCGGCGTGATCCCCCGCCCAACGCTGGTGTACCCGAGCGGCAGCTGGACCAGCGGCGTGACCCCGCTCGCGGGGCTCCACAGGAGCGCCCGATCCGACGGCGGGCCGATGCCGAACAACACGGCCACCGCTCCTTGATCCGCCACAGCCATCCCGTAGGTCTCGGTGAACCCGGCGGGAACGCCGATGTCTACAAACGACCCGTCGGCTCCCCAGACGCACGCCCGGTGGGCGCTCCCCGGGCCTGTCACGCTCCCGATGATCGCCGTCCCGTCGCGCGAAACGCCGTAGGCCGCGCTCGTCGCGGCGCCCGCCGGGCCCAGCCCGACGAAAGCCGCCCCGCCGGACTCTACCGGCTGCGCGTGCGACACCGCCGCCCAAGCAACGCCGGCAGCGGCGACTCCGACTCCCCGTGTGAACATGCGGGCCTGGCTCTCTCTCCCGCCCCGGTCAGGACGCTCCCCCCGGCCCCGCCCGATGGAGCGTCCTTCGGACAACGCTAGCGACTCGCACCGATCGGTCAACCCGCGCCGGGCGTCGCAACACAATCTTCGTCCGCGGATCACCCGCTCACAACCCGGGCAAACCCCGCCTCTGACATCACCCGACGGTCAGGGCCGCTTCGATCACGCCATCACCCGACTTGGGGCTCGCTCACCCGATCCGTCGGAGCACCGCCATGCCGTAGTTCAGCGGCGCGGTGCACAGCTCGCAGACCTGGTACCGGCCGCGGGCGATCACCCGCAGGTGGTCGATGAGGTAGCGCGGCCCACGATGCCCGCACTGGTCCGGGAAGATGTCGTGCAGCACCACGTACCCGCCGGTGTCCAGCACCCGCTCGGCGGCACGGAAGTCACGTGTCGCGCCCGCCTCCGTGTGGTCACCGTCGATGAACGCCAGTTGAACGCCGCGGCCGGAGAGCATCCCCTCGCACTTCCCGAGCTGCTTCGAACTGTCGCCGGGGTGAAGCTCGACCAGGTCGCCGAGGCCCGCCCGATCCAGGGCCGCCGTCACCATGGCCCGCTGGTCCGGCGCCCCCGCGGCCCGCAGCGCGCCGGAATCAACCCAGGGCACGGCATCGAAGTAGTCGAAGCAGTGGATTCTCCGCTCGTTGTCCCGGTCGGCAACGCTCCGCAGGGCCGCGGCCATCCAGATCGTGCTGATCCCCGCGAAGGTCCCGGTCTCGATGATGGTCCGGGGACGCGCGTTGACGACCAGCCCGTACAGGAGAAGCCCGGCCTGGGGAGAAATCGATGCGGGCCAGGAGATGGCCCGGGCGTAGAGCTCCGCCAGCGCGCCGATCCAGGGAACCCGGGTGTCCATCCAATCCGGGAAGCGATGGCCGGGGGGATGTTGCTCGACCGGCAGGCACGGGTAGTGACGCAGCGACGACGCTGGCGGCGGCGAATCGTGCGGATCGGCGGTCATGGCCCGAGCACGCAGGAACACGCCACCGATGCCGTTGCGGATCCGGTCTCGCGCCCGTCGCAGGGTCGATCCGAGCGGCCTCATGCGCCGAAGTGTACGGAACGGTGCGCGGAGCGTGGTGCGTGTGAAGCGCAACGCCCACCGGGGCGGCTTCCCCCGGACCGATCGCGTCGCCCGGCGCGCGGCCCGATCACTCGTGTGGACGCGACCGTGCCGCGATCATCCCAGCCTCGGAATGACCGGGGTGTCGAATCATCGGGTACCCGCGACCTGCTCCCCTGGCCCGAACACCACCTCGATCACGCGCCCCGCGCGTCCCGTCGCGGACCGGACCACTCCGCCGTCCAACAGCACCACCACCTCGACCACGCGATCGGGCGGGTGGAGTCTGCCCAGCGGCGGGTCGGCCCGCACGATCACACGGCCCGCCTCGGAATGCGCCCGCCATGTGCTGAGGCGAAAGAGGCCCTGTGTGTAGTCCCGCCCCTCCCCCGCGTCCTCGTAGAGCGTCCCGGTCGCGCGGCCGTCCGGGCCCGGGCAGACGAGCAGCGTCAGCGGGTCGAGCGGCCGCTCATCGGCGAACTGCATCACAGGCCCGAGGGGCACGATCGACCCGGCGCGGATGTAGAGCTCCGGCAGTTCGGGGTCGAGGTCGAAGTCCGCCCAGTTTCCTGCGTGCCCGACCGGTTCCACGCGCCGCCACGCGGCCGCGCCACGCGGCATCGGCGCCTCGCAGGCCCCGAGCGGCTTCGTCCGCACACGCACCATCAGGGCGTCACCCAGCAGGAACGCGTCGTCCGCGTCGCGCAGCGCCGGGTCGCGCGGGTCGGCGAAGAACAGCGGGCGCGCCACGGGCAGCCCCGAACGCGACGCCTCGTGGAACAGCGTGTAGAGATACGGCAGCAGCCGGTACCGACGCTCCAGCGCCAGGCGGCACGTCCGCGCGACCTCCTCCCCCATCGCCCACGGCTCGCGGTCCGCGCTGTCTTTGATCGAGTGGACCCGGGCGAACGGCAGGAGCACCCCGAAGGCGAACCACCGGCGGAACAGGCGCGCGTCGGCGTTGCCGGAGAACCCGCCGATGTCCGGGCCTGCGAACGGCTGCCCGGAAAGACCGAGGTTCAAGACCATCGGGATCGACCACGCCAGGTGATCCCAGTCGGCCTTGTTGTCGCCGGTCCACGTGGCCGCGTAGCGGTGCCCGCCGAGAAAGTTGGCGCGGGTGAGCACGAACGGGCGTTTGTCGGGGCGGGCTCGGGCGATCCCCTCGCGCGTTGCCCGGGCCATGAGCATCCCGTACACGTTGTGGTAACGGGCGTGCGCGTCCGGTCCGCCGAGCGCCTCGTCTGCCCGGTGCCGCAGCGTCTCGGGGACATGCTTGGCGGGGTTGTCGAAGACCGCGGGTTCGTTCATGTCGTTCCACACACCGTCGAGGCCGGTGCCGGCGAAATCGCGGTAGAGATCGGCCCACCAGCGGCGCGTCGCCTCGCGCGTGTAATCGGGGAAGGCGCTGGGCCCGGGCCAGACGGAACCGTGGTACTCACCGCCGGCGTCCGTGGCGATGAAGTGCCCGCCAGCGCAGCCCGCGGCGTACACGGCGTACTCCGGGTCCGCCTTGATCCCGCAGTCGATCATCCAGACCGAGCGGAACCCTCGTGCGTGCAGCTCGTCGTTGAGCCGCTTCGGATCGGGGAACTTCGTCCGGTCGAACGTGAAGCACCGGAAGCCGTCCATGTAGTCGATGTCGAGCCAGATCGCGTCGCACGGCATCCGGTGTGCGCGGAAGTCGTCGGCGTGCTTCAGCACGCGCGACGCCGGCTCGTACGACCAGCGCGACTGGTGGTACCCCAGCGCCCACTTCGGCGGCAGGGGTGGACGCCCGGTCAGGTCCGCCAGAGCCGCGACCACCTGCCCGGGCTCGTCGCGCTCGATGATCCACACCGCGAACGGCAACCCCTCGGCCGTGAATGTGATGGCGCCGTCCAGTTCGATGGCGCAGCGGAACGTCGTGTCCGCGATCACGCCGAACGACGAGCCGTCCGGGCGCACCGCCAGCACCCACGGATGCGACTGGTACAGGCTCTCCCTCGTGTCGTCGTACTCAAAGGCGTCGGTGTTCCAGCAGACAACCTTGGTGCCGTTGCGGCGCAGCCGCCCGCACACCTCGCCGGTGCCGTAGAAGCTCGTGCCCTCCGGCGCGGGCACCCGCACGATCCAGCGGCCGTCGGCCCGGGCGAACCGCGGCGCCGCGCCGAACCCGACCGGCACGGGGCCCAACGGCCTCGCCGCCGCGATCACTGCGACGGACGGCGGGATCGCCTGATCATCGCGCAGCGACGCCGGTGGCTCGAACCGCGCGATCCCGTCGCCCGCCAAGTCGGCGGGGCCGGGGTCGCTCCATGAACGCGGGTCGGGATCGGTGGCCATGGCTTGAGGATCAGGTCACGGCCGGTGGCACGTGTCACAAACGGGAGAGCGGCTCAGACCGTCTGCTTCTGCGGGACCGCGGCACGGGTCCAGCGGCGGACCTCCGGGTCATCGGTCGGCCCGTGTCGGCGGAGGATGGCGGCCGCGACCAGCCCCATGAACATCGGCTGGGGACGAAGCGGACGCCCGGTGAGTTCGGGGTGGAACTGCCCGCCGATAAAATACGGGTGAATCACGCGCGGGCCCGCGTCCGCGCCCGTGTCTGCGGTGGCGCTTTCACCGGCGCGCGACAACTCCATGATCTGCATGATGGGCTGGGCCGGATGCCGCCCGGAGAAGACCATCCCCGCCGCCTCGAGCCGCTGGATGAACTGCGGGTCCACCTCGTAGCGGTGCCGGAAGCGCTCGCGGATCTGCGTGCGCCCGGCGTACAGGAAGTGAGCGAGGGTTCCCGGCTTGACGGTCACGTCCTGGGCGCCCAGCCGCATGGTCCCGCCGAGGCCCTCGATGCGCTTCTGGTCGGGCAGCTCGCTGATGACCGGGTGCGCGGTGCGCGGATCGAACTCGGTGCTGTTCGCGCCGGCCAGGCCCAGCACGTTGCGCGCGAACTCGATGACCGCGACCTGCATCCCCAGGCAGATCCCCAGGTATGGCACCCCTTGCTCACGGGCGTAGCGCACGCACGCGATCTTGCCCTCGATCCCGCGCAGGCCGAAGCCGCCGGGGACGATCACCGCGTCGAGCCCGGCGAGCCGCTCGACGACGTTGGCGTCGGTGATCTCCGTGGTGTCGATCCAGCGGAGATCGATCGCGCAGGAGAGGTGCGCCCCGCAGTGCTCGAGGGCCTTGTCGATCGAGGCGTAGGCGTCGCGGAGCGCGGCGTACTTGCCGGTGATGCCGAGGGTGATCGTGCGGGTCCGCGGCGCGGTCAGCTTGCGCACGAACCCCATCCACCGGTCGCGGGCGCGGTCCTCGCTCGCCACGTCCACCCGGTCGTGCAGGCCGAGGATGCTCAGCACCTCGCGATCGAGGCCTTCCTGGCGCATCTCCTCGGGGATCGTGTAAATGCTCTCGCGATCGTGCATGGAGAACACGCGCCGCAGCGGCACGTTGGAGAACATCGCGATCTTCTCCATCACCGTATCCGAGACGACCCGGGACGCGCGGCACCCGATCATGTGCGGTTGCACCCCCGCCTCCATGAGCCGCTTGATCCCCAGCTGCGCGGCCTTGGATTTCTGCTCGCCGAGGGTGCGCGGCTCGATGACGTACGTCAACGCCACAAAGCAGCAGGAGCTGGGGCCCTCCTCGAAGGCCAGCTCGCGCAGCGCCTCGATGTAGAACGAGTTCTCGTAATCCCCCACCGTGCCGCCGACCTCGACGATCACGGCATCGGCCTGGCGCTTGCCGTCGCCGTAGGCGGCCAACTCCCGAAGCTTGCGCTTCACCTCGCCGGTGACGTGCGGGATCCACTGGACGTCGCGCCCGAGGTAGCCGCCACGGCGCTCACGCTCCAGGACCTCACTGAAGACCTGCCCGCTCGTCGTGAAGTTGTGGCGTGACAGGTCCTGGTCGAGCATCCGCTCGTAGGTGCCCAGGTCCATGTCGCACTCGGTCCCGTCGTCGAGCACGAACACCTCGCCGTGCCGGTAGGGGTTGAGCGTCCCCGAGTCGATGTTGAGGTAGCCCTCCATCTTGATGGGGGCGACCACCAAGCCCTTGTCCTTGAGCATCTTCGCCACGCTTGAGGCGAAGATGCCCTTGCCGAGGCCCGACATCACCGTGCCCAGCACGATGACGTACTTGTGGTACCCCTTGCGGTACCCCTCGGGGATCGGGCTGTAGAACTCGGTGTCCGTGCTCGTGCCCGCGACGCTGCTGAGCAGCTCAGCGGAGGACGGCTCGGCGAACTCGGGGTGATCGTCGGGGGTCGGCGGGCGGGGCTTGACGCTCATCGCGACGGGAGCATCCGGTCCCCAGCGCGAGCGGGGCGACTGCGGGCGGGCCGGGCCGGGCGAGAGGGGCATCCCTGATCGTATCAGTGTTCGCGCGATCGTGCTTGCCGCGAGGCGTGATCCCGACCGGGCCGTCGCCATTGTCGGCAACGCCGCACACGGTCCGATACCCTCTGGGCATGATCCGCACGATCTTTGTGTTCATCGCGCTGGCGGCTGTGTCCGCGGGCCCGCGGGCGACCGCCACCGGCCCAACCCGCGTCGCCGACCCGCGCGTCGACCCCGCCACGGGGCGCGAGCGAGCCATCTATCCGCCGGCGCGTCATTTCGACCACCTGCACATGAAGTTGGTCCTCGACCTGCCGTCGATGGGCGAGTCCGCGCTGCGCGGCGAGGCGACGATCACGGTCACCCCCATCGGCGCCGCGCGTGGCACGCTGGTGCTGAACGCGGAGCAGATGGAGATCGCGACGGTGACCGTCGGCGGCACTCCCGCGCCGTTCTCCCACGCCGACGGGCTGCTGAAGATCACGCTGCCCCGGCCCCTCGCTCCGGGATCGAAGTCGGACGCCGTGATTCGTTACACGCTCAATTTTGCCTCCAACGAGGGCGCAGGCCTGACGTGGACAGCCCCCGACGAGGACGGGGCCTCCGAGACCGATCGTTCGCCGCAGATCCACAGCCAGGGCCAGCCCGAGTCCAATCGCACGTGGTTCCCCTGCCACGACTTCCCCAACGAGCGGCTCACGACCGAGCTGATCGTCACCGTCGAGGACGGGTACCAGGTCTGCTCGAACGGCCGGCTCATGGGGTCGAAACGCGTCGGCGGCGGGCGGACAACGTGGCACTGGCTCCAGGACAAGCCCCACGCCAGCTACCTGGTGGTGCTGGTGATCGGAAAGTTCTCGCTGGTCGGTCTGGACACGTCGGGCGTGAAGCTCTCGCGGCCGATCCCGATGTACCTGTATGCACCCATCGGGGCGGAGGCGTCGGCGCGGGCCGCGTACGCCCGCACCCCGGAGATGATCGCGTTCTTCGAGGAGTACTTCGACGAGCCGTACCCCTGGGACAAGTACGCACAGCTTCTCGTGCGAGGCTTTGCGGCGGGGGGGATGGAGAACACCTCGGCCACCACGATGCAGCACGACTCGGCCTACGAGCCGGCGGGGTCGCAGGACGACGTGATCGCACACGAGGCGGCCCACCAGTGGACCGGAGACCTGCTGACGTGCAAGTCGTGGGAGCACCTGTGGCTCAACGAAGGCTGGGCGTCGTACGCCGAGGCGCTCTGGGCGGAGCACGCGGCCGGGGATGACCCGGCGCGGGCTCGGCGCGCCTACCAGCGCACGGTCGCCGGCTTCTTCGCGGCGGAGCGCGTGATGAACCGGACGTACGCGCCGGAGTTCCCGCCCCTGGCGAGCAACCGCTACAACAACCCCGACGAGGTGTTTACGCGCGCCAACAACGTCTACTCCAAGGGCGCGGTCGTGCTGCACCTGCTGCGGATGAAGCTCGGCGACGAGGTGTTCCGGCGCGGTGTGCGCGAGTACGTCGAACGATACAAGTTCAAGGAGGTCGAAACGGACGACTTCCGGCGCGTCATGGAGGACGTCTCCGGGATGAGCCTGGAGCGGTTCTTCGACCAGTGGACCCGGCGCCCCGGCACGCCGCGCCTGAGCCTGGCGTACGCGTGGGACGAGCCGTCGTCGTCGCTGACCGTCTCGGCCGAGCAGACCCAGACGATCAACGCGCAGAACCCGGCGTTCGCACTCGGGTTCTCAATCGAGGCGACGTTCGCCGACGGCACCGCGCGCCGGCTGCGCTTCGAGACGGACGCGAAGTCGCGTGCCGGCACGTTCGTGCTGCCGTCGAAGCCCGCCTCTGTCGCGGCCGACCCGGACATGGCCAGCGGCGCGTGGATCAAGGTGGGCACGCCGCTCTCGACCATCGGCACGCCGCCCGGCGGTGCGAACTCCGCGTCGGCCGCGCGGATCATGGAGTCGCGCGCATGTTGACCCGGACCAGGCCGACATTGGTCCGAGCGATCACGGCGTGCGGGCTCCTGCTCGCGCCCTCGGCCCCGGCCCAGGACGCCCCGCCCCCACCGGCGCGGCCCGACGTGGACCCCGTCACACTGCGCGATCTGCGAAACTTCCCGCCGGACGTGCGGGTCCGGTACCACCACATGCGGCTGGACGTGAGCATCGCCGACATGAACGTGGCGCGGCTGGACGCTGTGCAGACGCTCACGTTCGCACCGATCGCGTACACGCTCGAGCGGTTGACGCTCGACGCCAAGCTGATGGACATCGCGTCGGTCCGCGTGTCGGGCGAGCCCGCCGTCACGACGGCGTTCGACCACGACGGCGAGCGGCTCACCGTTTCGTTCACCCCGCCGCTGGAGGTCGGCGTCCCGCGCGATCTCGTCACGACGTACACCGTGAACGATCCTCCGCTCGGGCTCATCTGGACGCCCGAGTCCCCCGCGTGGCCGGGGCGGGCGGCGCAGGTCCATACCCAGGGAGAGTCGATCGACAGCAGCTACTGGTTTCCGTGCCACGACTTCCCCAACGCGCGCCTCACGACCGAGCTGGTCGCCACCGTGCCGGAGGGGTACATCGTCAGCTCCAACGGGCGGCTCGTCAGTGAAGGCCCCGAGTCGGAGCTCCTCACGACCCGCGGCGGCGCGGTGATCGCCGCCCCGTCGGCAAGCCCGCGGCGTCGCTTCCACTGGCTCCAGGACACGCCGCACGTCAACTACCTGGTCAGCCTCGTCGTCGGCAAGTTCGATGTGGTGGACGTGGGGTCGCGGAAGCTACCGATGCCGGTGTACGTGCCGCCCGGGCGCGGGCGCGACGTGGAACGAACCTACGCCCGCACGCTGCGCATGGTGGCGCTGTTCGAGCGTCTCTTCGATGAACCGTACCCGTGGGATCGCTATGCCCAGGTCCTGGTCTGGAACTTCGCCGCGGCGGGGATGGAGAACACTTCCGCCACGACGCTCTTCGACACCGCGGTGCTCTCGCCCGAAGGGGCGGCCGATTCCGATCTCGACGGGCTGATCTCGCATGAACTCGCCCATCAGTGGTTCAGCGACCTGCTGACGTGCCGGTCGTGGGAGCATATCTGGCTCAACGAGGGGTTCGCCACGTACGCCGAGGCCCTGTGGGAGGAGAGCCGCGGCGGCTTCGAGGGATATCAGGCACGGATGCTCTCGAACGTCGACGATGTGGTGAAGCGCGACCGTGGCACGGCCCCGCACGTGCCCGGCATGGTCAGCAAGGTCTACAGCCACCCGGACGACGTCTTCGGGCGCGACGCGGACCCGTACCCGAAGGGCGCGGCCGTGCTGCACATGTTGCGGGTGCGCGTCGGCGATGAGGCGTTCTTTCGTGCGTTGGGTGCTTACGTGGACCGATTCAAGTTCAACGCGGTCGAAACGGGCGACGTGCGCCGCACGTTCGAGGACGCGACGGGCGAGAACCTCGAACGGTACTTCACGCAGTGGTGCGAGCGCCCGGGCATCCCGCGACTGGACGCCACGTCCTCGTGGGAGGCCGCGACGCGGCAACTCACCGTTGCCGTGCGGCAGACGCAGGTCATCGACGGCGACAACCCCGCCTTCGCGTTTCGGCTGCCGATCTGGGCTCGCTGCGGGAGCACGATGGAGCGCGTGTTCCTCGACATGGACACGCGCGACGTCTCTGGCGTGTTCGTGCTGCCGTCCGAGCCGTCGTTCGTCGCGGTCGATCCCGAGATCGCCGTGCTCGCGGAGATCTCGCTGTCGCAGCCGGCACGGTGGCTGACCGAGCAGTTGCTCCACGGTCCGACGCTGGCCGCCCGGGTGCAGGGCGCTCGCGCCCTCGCGAACGACCGCTCCGCCGAAGCCTCCCTCGCGCTCTGGGCGGTGTTCGACGATGACCGCCAGCACTCGTCGCTGCGGCGCGCCGCGATCGAGGCGCTGAGCCGCAGACCGGGCGCGACGTGGGTGGACGATCTGGCCGCAGCGCACGTCCGCGATCCGCGCGTCCGCGAAGCGGCGATCAACGCGGTTGCCGAGGCCGCGTCGAGGTCGGAGCCCTTCCCCACCGTTCTCCTCAAAGCCCGACCGTTCCTGGCCCGCGAGGCGGAGGACAAGGGCGAACTCGTCCGCGCCGCCGCCGTGCGCGGTCTGGGCAGGATCAAGTCCATCGATCACCTGCCGCTGCTGGTCGCGGCGGCCGGGACGGACTCGCAGCACGACCGTGTGCGCCGGGCCGCGATCGACGCCCTGGCCGACCTGGATCGGCCCGAGGGCTTGCCGTCGGTGGTTCGGCTCTCCGCGCCGGGCGTGCTCAACGACACCCGCGCGACGGCGGTGGGCGCGATCGCCCGGCTCGCTCATCACGACCCCGAGGCCGCCTACAGCGCGCTCGAAACGCTGCTGTGGGACCGCGAACGGAACGTCTGGACCGCGGCGGGCGGTGCGTTGGCCCGGACTCGCGACGCACGGGCATCGGTGGCGCTCGCGTCGCTGCGGGAGCGCAAGCCCGCGCCCATCGATCAGCGCCTAATCACGGGATGGCTTGATCAACTGGCCGAGGGCGCCGCTCTGGCGCCGCGACCCTGAGGTGGGCCGTGTCGTCGCCCCGGGCTCGGGCGGTGCAGGCCTACCTCGCGACCCAGTGCAATCGGCGGCGTACCACCATGGACAGCGCCCAGCGGGCCGCCCGGGCGAACGTGTTGAACCGGATCGCCAGCGCGAGGCGTCGCAGCGCGGGGTCGTCCGGATCGATGCGCCGCGCGCGGGCGGTCCAATACCGGGCGCGCCGCCAGCGGCGCTGCTCGATCGCCGCCAGGGCCAGGTTGTGCATCGCGGGGATCGACCGGCGGTCGTGCTTGAGCGCCCGGCGCGCGGCGGCGGCGCCGTCGACCGCCCGTCCGCTCCGGAAGAGCGCGACACTGAGCAGGTGGTGGGCCGTCGCGCTCTCGGGGCGCTCCGCGACGACGCGACGCAGGACCTCCGCCGCCTCGGCGACCAGGCCCGCGTCCAGGAGCAGCGATCCCAGGTCGCTCAGCACATCGGCGTCGAACGACTCCGGCTCGCGCGCCCAGAGCTCCAGGTCGCGGCGGAGGAGCGACGCCGCCTCCGCTCGCGCACCCGCCGAACCGTCCTGCAGCTTGAGCGCGGCCAGCCGCCGGCGCACGCCCGGGAACTCCCCGTCGAGCCGCAGCACCACGTCGAAGTGCTCGGCGGCCTCGCCCCAGAGCCGCTGGCGCTCCGCCGCTCCGCCCAGGCCGAAGTGCGCCCCGGCGTGATCGGGTTCAAGCTCGAGCACCCGCCGGAGCTTCTCCGCGGCCTCGCCGAAACGGTTCATCTCCATCAGCAGGTCGGCCAGGTCGAGGAGCGTGTCGATATCGCCGGGATCGTTGCGCAGCTCGCGCAGGTAGAGCTGGCGGGCCCGCTCGTGCCGTCCCGCCGCCGCGTACGCCTCGGCGAGCCGCCCGTGGACGCCCGCCATGTCCGGCGCGAGCCGCGCCGCTTCGCGCAGGCACCACACCGCCCGGTCGTGCAGCCCGCGGTCCAGCAGCGAGTCGGCCAGCGTCACGAACGCCTCGGCGTGGCCGGCGTCGAGCTGCTGCGCCATGTAGAACATGACTTCGGCCTGATCGTGGCGCCCGAGCCGGGCGTACGCGTCGATCCGGTGAACAAAGGAGTCAATCCGGGACGGATCGGCCCTCTCCGCGCGCTCGAACCACTCGATCGCCCGCTCGGTCTGCCCCGCGCGCAGCGCATTGACGCCGACCGCGAGAGCCGCGGTCCCCTCGCCGGGCGTCAGCTCGAACGACCGGCGGAACGCATCGGCCGCGTCGGCGTGTCGGCCCGAGGCCTCCAGCGTCAGCCCGAGGTTGAACTGCCACTCGGCGTGGTCGGGGTTGAGCGACAGAGCCTCGCGCAGGTGCGACTCGGCCTCGGCCCAGCGCCCGGCCTCGTACAGCTCGTGGGCCTTCTCAACGTGCTGCTCGGCCTCGAACCACTCGCTCATGATCCGCTCGCAGACCAGCCGACGAAACAACCGCAGCCGAGTCAGTCTAACCGCGCCGGGGCGCGGCATCCACGAACCCGACCGGTTAGGATCATCGTACCGATCGCGGCGGACTCTGGACACCCCGCGCGACCGCGGACCATCGCCCTGAACAGGAGTACACCGCGGCGTGCCCGGGAAAGGCGACAACCCGAAGGCCGGTCGGACCCACCCGCCGCCCGCCGCGGCGTGGGCCGCTCTGATCGTCCTCCTGGGCCCGGGCGCGTGCGCTCGGCGCCCCGCGCTGCACGGCGCGGGGGCGGGGCCGACCATGCCACAAACGGCTGGCGACGCACCACGGATGCCCGCCGAGCCGACCGTGCGACTAGCGGCGGTTGAGGCCGGCGCGCTGCCCCGCTCACCATCGCTCGATCAGCCGGCGGTGACGACCGACGACGCGCCGGAGTTGCTGCGTCAGGTCGCGGATGCCCAGCTCCCCGCTTCGACCCGCGATGCCGCCGCCACGAAGCTGGTCACATCGACCGACCCGACCACGATCGGGGCCGTCCGGGTGGAGCTGCGTGGATCCGATCCCGATCGCGCCCCAACCCGTGCAGCGCTCATCCGAGCCGTCGCCCGCACGACCGAGCCGGCACCTGACCTGCTCGCGGCTCTCCACGAGTGCCTGGATCAGGCAGGCCCGGACATTTCGCCCGCCGTGGTCGAGGCGCTCGGCTCGTTCCGCACCCGGGACGCCGCCGCGATCCTGCTCGCCAGGGCGGGGCTCGACCGACCCGCCGCGGAACGATCGGCCGCATTCCGCGCCCTGGCCCGGCTCACCGGGCACGACGAGTTTGGCGACCGGCACGATCGGTGGTCGCGGTGGTTCAACTCGGTTCGGGAGCTGGATGAGCCCGCGTGGCGCCAACACGTCGCCGCGGGGCTGGCGGCGCGGGCCGATCGACTCACGGCCGACCGGCGTGACGCCCTGAACCGGCTGGTGGACGCCTCGCGTCGGCTCTACCTGGCGGGCGCGACGCCGCCCAATCCGGCCGACCAGTCCAGGTTGCTGGGCGCGCTGCTTGAAGACCCCCGTGACGAGTTGCGGGCGCTCGGGTTCGACATCCTCTCGCGTGAAATCTCGTCCGGGCGGGCGGCCGAACCGGCGCTGCAGTCCGCTGTGGTCCGCCTGCTGTCGGACCCGTCGCCGGCGGTGCGAGCGCGCGCGGCCCTGCTCCTGCGCCAACTCGATCCGCCCGGCGCGGTCGAGGCCGTGGGCCGGGCGTTGCACGCGGAGGAATCCGACGAGGCGGCTGGCCCCCTGCTGCTCGCCGCGGCACGTTGGCCCTCGGAAACCGTCCGCGAGCCGGGCCTGCGGTGGTTGCGGAACGGCGCGGAATCGCGTGTGGCGGCGGTGCAGGCCCTCACGGCGCTCGCCCGATCGCGCCTGCTGCATGAGCCGGCCGACCGCGAATCGGCGGCCTCCGTGCTGCGGGCGATCCCGTCGGCGGAACTGACCCCCGGCGAGTGTCGCCTGCTCGTGCTCATCGGGAATGACGCGGATCGCGAGCGCGTGGCCTCGTTGCTCAGCGCCGCCCCGGGCCCGGTGCGCACCGCGGCCGCGGAGGCCCTGGCCGACGACCCGGCGTATCTCGACCGGCTGATCGGGTCGGCCGACGCCGATCTGTTCGAGACGGTCTCGCGTTCCGTCGCGGCTCACCGTCCGACCGCGGCGGGCCTCGAGACGCTGACGCGACTGCCCGGGGGCACTCCCGACTCCCGGCGGGCCGCGGCCCTCCGCCTGGCCTCTATCCTTTCGACGGCCGAACTGACCGAAGCCGCGGCGGTCACGCGCGACCCGCGCCTGCGCGAGGCGATGCTGGCACGACTCGCCGACGCGTTCCCGCCCGGCGACGCCACGCCCGAATCCCTCGCCGCTGGCCTGACGCTGCTCGGACGGACGCGGCTGGAACTGGGCGACGCGGAGGGCACGCTGCTCGCGCTCGACGCGATCTCCTACGACCTAGGCACGGCCCTGGTCGCCGCCCGCCCTCTCCGCGTCGTCGCGCTACTCATCCTCGGACGTGTGGACGAAGCCGCGGAGATCGATGCGCCGCCGGCGGCGTGGCTCGACGGATTGACCCAGGCGCTGGGACGCCCCCACGCCAAGGCGATCGCGGACGCGATCGAGTCCCGGTATCTGGACCGCATGGCCCCGGACGAGGCCGAGCGGTTCGCGCAGCTGCGGCGGCGGCTGGGTATGCCGCGCGTGGATGCCGGCGGGCCGCCGAGATAACGGTCGCCGAGGTGGCGGTCTTTAGATGGAACCGAGGGCTTGCCGCACGCGACCGATGACCACGCGGACGGGGCTGATGCCCGGCGCATCGCCGGCGAGCTCGACACCGCCGAGCGCCGCCAAGGCTTCCGCCGCCGTGGAGTAGCCATGCACGGGGTCCAGACCGCGCTCGAGCCACTCCTCGAACCCGCGGGCAAGCTTCGGGACGAGGCGGGCAGCGGGGATCCTCGGTTCGTCAGCCGTAAGGCCCGTCAGCAATCGGTACGCCAGTGAGATAATCGAACGGACCTCATCGACGCGCACTTCGCGTCCGGCCGCGGAGGGCGTGCCGCCGGAGATCAGCCGACCCAGCCCGTACAGCTCGATGCTCAGGCTGCCACGCGGGTCCACCAAGACCTCGTCGGCCTGGATCGAGCCGTGGGCGTGGCCCAGGGCGTGGCAGTGCTCAACGGCCTCGAGCAACTGAACGGCGGCACGCTCGACCTCATTGGGAGGAACGCGCCCGCCCTTGTCCCGAGCAAGGCGCTCGAGCGTGACCAGGCCGTCGGCGTTTCCCGTGTACGGCGTCACCACCCAGGCATTGCCGGCCCAGGCCGACCCCAGCGAGGATTGAACGATGGGCAGGACGTGCGGGTGATTCAGTTCGGAGAGGGCCTCGACCGCTCCGACGAACCGGCGCTGCTCCACACGGTCACGCGGCACGCGGAAGCGATGCACCACGAACGTCGTGTCATCCCGCTCGTGAACGGCCAGCCAGCGATCCGCCGACCGACCGGGCTCGATCGATCGAACAAACAGGTACGGTCCGATCCTCAGCCGAGGGACTCGATCGTCCATTCGTGCGGTCCCCGTTCCGACGCGGTCGAACTCCGCGAACCCGCGTCGGCGATCCAAGAATGACCCGGCGAGAGCCGAACGACGCGGGTCAGGTCGCCATTATAGACTCTCTCGCAGATCGGCGATCCGTGGTGCAGCGGGCGAGAAACCCCCGAGGGTGCGAACGGAACCCTGCCGTCGCTGTACCCTATGATTGAATCGTTCTCGCCAACACGGAGGGCTGCCATGACAACTGCCGCCACCCTGCCGAACGCCCCTTCGGGCCTCCAGACCGACCCGCTCCAACTCATCGACGTGGACCACGTCCGGTTCTACGTCGGCAACGCACGCCAAGCGGCACAGTTCTATGCGTACCTGTTCGGCTTCAACGTCAGCCAGGTGAGCGACCTGACGACGGGCTCGCGCGACGAGGCAAGTTTCTACCTCACGCAGGGCAACATCCGGTTCGTCCTGACCACGGGTCTGGTCCCCGAGCATCCGGCGTGCGATGAAGTCCGGCAGTTCGGCGACGGGGTCAAGGACATCGCGTTCACGGTCTTCGACGCCGAGAAGGCTTTCGAGCGGGCCGTCAAGAACGGCGCCGAGGTCGCGCACGAGCCGCGGACGATCTCCGACGGCTCGGGCTCGATCACCCGCGCCGGGGTCAAGACCTTCGGGCGGGTCGTCCACACCTTCGTCTCGCGCCGCGGCAGCTACGAGCTGACCACCGTCAAGAAAGGCGGCGTGTTCCAGCCCGGGTTCAAACCGGTCGGGCCGCAGGCCGTCAACACCCACAACGCGCAGCACCCATGCGGGCTCAAGTTTGTCGACCACCTCGTCGGCAACGTCGGGCTCGGCAGAATGAACCACTGGGTCGCCTGGTACGAGAACGTGCTCGAGTTCAGCATGTTCAAGCACTTCGACGACAAGGACATCTCGACCGACTTCTCCGCGCTGATGTCCAAGGTGATGGCGTCGGGCAACAACCTGATCAAGATCCCCATCAACGAACCGGCCCACGGCAAGAAGAAGTCGCAGGTGCAGGAGTACCTCGACTGGCACGCGAACGTGCCCGGCGTACAGCACCTGGCGCTGCGCACCGACGACGAACTGGCGAGCATCGCCGAGCTGCGCCGGCGCGGGGTGGACTTCCTCGCCATCCCCGAGGCGTACTACGAGAGCGTCTGGAAGCGCATCGAGTCCACGCTCGCGACGCACGGCAAGGCCGGCGTGAAGGAAGACCACCAGCGCGTCCGCGACCTGGGCATCCTCGTGGACGCCGACGACGAGGGGTACCTGCTGCAACTCTTCACCAAGCCGCTGCAGGACCGGCCGACGCTGTTCTTCGAGATCATCTGCCGACGCGGAAGCCAGTCGTTCGGCAAGGGGAACTTCAAGGCGCTCTTCGAGGCCCTGGAGATGGAGCAGGAGAAGCGCGGGAATCTGTAGATGCTCCGAGTCCTGACCGCCGAATGCGATCGATGGAACGCCGCCAAACTGATGGTGGGAGTGGCATTCACGCTTTGCCTGCTTCACACGATCCTGGCCGCTTCGGTCTGGCTGGGCATGGCGCAACTTCCCAACGCATGGCCGCGGCTCAACGCCGCACCCGGAACTCACATGCTGCAGCATGGGTTGGCAGCCGTCGGTCTCGCTCTGCTGTTCGGTTGGTGCGAACGCGCTCGACAAGCGCGATCCGGTCGCGCCGGCGAACCGAACCGCGGATGACCGGCTAGACTCTGTGCGTTCAGCAGCCTCGTCACCCCAGGGGCGAACGCATGGATCCGGCCTGCGGGGGGACGGCCGATCGGAGCCGACCCATGGCCGCCAAGCCCAAGCGTCATGTTCCCGCGTCCCGCCCGTCCTCGGGTGCCCGCAAGTCCACGCCATCCGCGCGGCAGCTCGAGGCGAAACCCACCAAGACTCCATCGGCCCCGGCCCGCGAGGCGGGCGTCAAGCCCGGCGCCAAGCGCTGGACGCGCGAGGAACTGCTCTCGCGCCCCGTGCGCCACGTGGACATCACCGCGTTCGACGCCCGCCCGATCATCGACAGCTACCGGCACATGGCGTACACCAGCCGCACACTGGCTCAGGCCGCGGACATCTATTCGCTGATGCTCTCCGACACCGGGTGCGCGGTGATCCTGACGCTGGCGGGCTCGGTGATCTCCGCGGGGCTCAAGCGGGCGATCATCACGCTGCTGGAGAACAACATGGTGGACGCGATCGTGTCCACCGGCGCGAACATCGTGGACCAGGACTTCTTCGAGGGCCTGGGCTTCAAGCACTACATCGCGCCGGGCAGCCCCGAGGCCCCGCCGGTGGATGACCAGACGCTCCGCGAGCTGATGATCGACCGCATCTACGACACGTACATCGACGAGGAGGACCTGCGCGACTGCGACGACACGACCAAGGAAGTCTTCGACGGGTTCGACCCGGGGGCGTATTCGAGCCGCGCGTTCATCGACGCGATGGGCGCGTACCTCGTCGAGCACCACCCGAAGAATCTTTCGATCGTCAAGACGGCGCACCAGAAGCGCGTCCCGATCTTCTGCCCCGCGTTCAGCGACTGCTCCGCGGGCTTCGGCATCGTGCTGCACCAGGTCGAGGCGATCGAGGCCGGCAAGGGCCCGGACGAGTACGTCGCGTTCGACTCCGGCGCGGACTTCCGCGAACTGACGGACATCAAGCTCGCCACGGCCGAGCGGGGCGGGGACACAGGCCTGCTCATGCTCGGCGGGGGTGTGCCGAAGAACTTCGCGCAGGACATCGTCGTCGCCGCCGAGCTGCTCGCGGAGCGCAAGACGGGCAAGGGCGGGTCGGACCTGCGGGCCGAGGACGCGGTGGCGATGCACAAGTACGCGATCCAGCTCACGGTCGCGGACTCGCGCGACGGGGCGCTCTCGGGCAGCACGCTGCGCGAGGCGTGCTCGTGGGGCAAGGTGGACGTGGTCCACGAGCAGATGGTCTTCGGCGAGCTGACGGCCCTCTTCCCGCTGCTGGCGAGCGACGCGTTCCATAGGGGGAACTGGAAGACGCGGACGGCGCGGAAGTTCGCGGAGCTGTTCACGCGGGAGCCCGCCCGGGTGTGACCCTCGCGCCCTGATCCTGCCATCCGATAGACTGCGCGCGTGCTCCGACGCTTCGCGATCAGTGTTCTACTCGGCATCCTGACCACCATCGCGGTGGCCTGGACGCTGGCGTTGTGGTCCGCGCCGGCGGACTCTGGAAGCATGGGCACGGGGATCGCATCGCCAGCGGTCGAAATCATTCCGTCACCGTATCACCGTCTCTGTTTCGAGCAGGAGGCGCGACCCGGCGTGCGCTGGACCCAGTTCTCGGTCGGCACGCGGACGCCGGGTGAATGGGGCATGAAGTGGGCCTCGCTGGCGGGCATGGACGCCGGTCCCGAGACGTGGCACATGACGCGCACCGACATGCCCGCGATCCGGGCGGCGCTCGACTCGTTTCCCGCGGCGCAGCGGGACCCGTTCGTGCTGGAGTGGGCCCGATGGATGCCACCCGTATCAGGCGGCCCGGACGATCAGATCGTGACCTGGGGCGCGCGGGCCGCGGGCTGGCCCATGCTCTGCCTGCGATCGGTTTCCTGCGCCCGCAGTACCGATGCCGCGCTGACCTGGTCGTGGTCGCTACAGATCCGGCCCGCGAGCGCGTACACCGGGTTGTTGCTCCGCGACCCTGCGACGGGCTCGGTCCCCCTGCTGCCCGACCCGCTCGGTTTCACCGTGAACACCGGCGTGTATGCGGCAGCGTGGTTCACCCTGTTGTGCGGCTTCAGCGCGGCGCGGCACCTGCTCCGCGGGCAACCCGGCGGCTGCCCCGCGTGCGGCTACGACCTGACGGGTCTGCCACCGAGCACGCCGTGCCCGGAGTGCGGGCACCCTTGATACCCGCACCCATCCAGAACCAACACCGTGGGCCCAACTTGTCCGCGTATGGTGAAGCGCATGAGGCATTGGCGCTATTGGGTTTGGTCGCTGGGCGTCCGATTGCTGGCGGGTCTGGCGACCACCGTGGCCATCGCCTGGGGGCTCGTCCTCGTGGCGGATCCCACCGATGGATCAAACTGGGTTGAGGCCGCTCGTCGAGCCCGGCGTCCCGAAGCCGGCGAAGGAACCGGGCAGCTGGCTTCATGCGTGGTAAGAGCCGTCGGCACGCGTGTCTACTGGAGCACAGCAGCTCCGCCTCACGGGGAAGTCGGCGGAGATCCAGAAGCGCTCATGCCTGAATGGGCCAAGGCGCACGCATTGCCTTGGCTCCATGGAACACCGTGGCCGCCAGACGGCGCGGGAGAAGACCGCATTGTCATGGCGCGAGGCTGGCCGAGTCTCGCTTTCTCGTGTGAAATCCGCACCGGCACTCAGAATCCAACCGTTTTGCTGGGGGGTGCCGCCCTTCCGGGCTGGAGCATGGGTGGTCCAAACTGGGGGCGCGTCGTCCCGTTCCGCCCTCGCTGGTCCGGCCTTCTCCTGAACACTGCCTTCTACGCCTCCCTCTGGTCGCTCCTGCTCGTCGCCCCCGGCATCACCCGCCGCGTCCTCCGCCGCCGGCGCGGCCTGTGCCCGCTCTGCGCCTACGACCTCCAAGGCCTGTCGCCGGGCTCGCCATGCCCCGAGTGTGGCACCCCTCGTGAAGGCGTTGCACGATGATCCGCGGCATATTGATCTCGCTCACGCTCGGGATCGGTACCGCAGTCGGCGTCGCGTGGGTGCTCGCTTGGTCCTCGAATACCGATTCGTTCCGCCACATATCCGAATGGGCAAGTCCTGTGCCTTCATTCGAAGCCAGTACGCGAGCCGGGGCGTACGTCGACCGTTATCAAGGCTTCGGTGGAGTCACGATCTCACTCTGGACCGGTGGCCGCGGATCGTCATTCTCGGGTGATTCGAGGATCTCGCAGAGCCCCAACGCAACGCGCGAGCGGTGGGCCAGCGGCACGATCGAGGAATGGCTCAACGCTGTAATGAACGACTCTCGGCTTGGCGCTGGGGAGAAGGTGTTGATTGAGTCTTGGGGCTGGCCATTTGTGTGCTGCTGGTGCGAACGACGCGAGAGCGACCGAACACGATCTGACGGCTCCCAAGCGCCGTACTGGTCGGCGCGCGGTGCGGTGAACTTCACTGGCACCGCCGCAAGCGGTTACCACCATCAACTCTGGCCGAACGGTGGGTATCGCTGTGTGGCCCTGCCACTACGGCCGATCTGGGCCGGCGCTGGTGCAAACGCCGGCCTCTACTCCATCGTGTGGTCCACTCTGCTGTATGGGCCGATGACCGCCGTCCGGATTGTCCGGCGGCGGCAAGGCCGCTGCCCTCAATGTGCATACGACCTGAACGGCCTGCCGCCGGGATCGCCATGCCCCGAGTGCGGCGGTGTACATGCGTCTACCGTCAGCCCGCGATGAACCGCGACACCTACACCTTCGCCGCCCACGCAACGCTGGACTTCGCAAACCCATTCACGCCGGAGGCGTTTGGTCGCGTCCTCGCGCTGACGGACCTCAAGGCCGGCGACGCGTTCGTTGACATCGGCGCGGGCAAGGCAACTCTCTGTACGCGGCTCGCGGCACGAGGCGTGAACTGCGACGCGATCGAGCGCGCGCCGCTCATGGCCGCGGAAACGCGACGGAGGGTCGCGGACATCCGCGGCACGGGCTCCGTTCGCGTTCATGAAGAGGACGCGGGCGCGTTCATCGCCCGGGTCCCGGACGGCCACTATCCCGCCGCGGCCTGCATCGGCAGCATCCACGCGCTGGGCGGTCTGCACCAGACGCTGGCCGCGCTTCGACGCGTCGTGCGGCCCGGCGGCTGGGCTCTCATCGGCGAGGGTTTCTGGGAGCAACCGCCCGCGGCGGAGTACCTCGCGGCCACAGGCATCGAGTCGCACGAGTTCACTCCGCTCGCAGGGCTCTGCGACGCGGCGCTTGCGGCGGGCCTTCACCCGCATCTCGTGCTGACCGCCTCGCCGCGCGAATGGGACGAGTACGAGTGGGCCCACGCACGCGGCATCGAAGCCTGGACGGCAGCGCACGCGGACGATCCCGACGCGCCGGCCATGCTCGCGCGCAGCCGCGGCTGGCGCGACGCGTACCTGCGCTGGGGCCGGGGCACCCTCGGGTTCGCGCTGCTTCTGTGCCGCCGGGCCACCAACTCGAACCGGGCTCCGTCATAGAGTGACGGCTTCCAACGGAGCCGCCCATGCCCCAACGGGTCCGCGAGATCGATGTCCAGACCGCCCGCCGCTGGCTCGAGGCCGGCGAGGCGGAAGTGGTGGACGTGCGCGAGCCGGACGAGCACCGGCGTGAGCGCATCACCGGAGCACGGCTGGTTCCGCTGTCGAGGTTCGACCCGGCCGCGATTCAACCAGCCCCGGGTCGCAAACTGATCCTGCACTGCCGCTCCGGCGGGCGATCGCTGGACGCGGCGGGTCGTGTGACCGGTGCGGCGGGCGAGGTCTACAGCCTCGCGGGCGGGATCGAGGCCTGGCGCGCCGCGGGGCTCCCGACGGAGATCGATCGCTCCGTGAACCGCATCAGCATCATGCGGCAGGTTCAGATCGTTGCGGGCGGGTGTGTGCTCGCGGGCGCCGCGCTCACGCACTGGGTATCGCCCTGGTTCATCGGCGTGCCGGCGTTTTTCGGCGCTGGGCTGCTGTTCGCGGGGCTGAGCGGCAGGTGCGGCATGGGCGCGATGCTCTCCGTTATGCCCTGGAACCGCGCGCGGTGAGCCGCGGGCGCGCCGGGCATACGCTCCCGCCATGCCCGCGCGAGTGCTGACCCGCTGCCCCTGGGCCAGGAACGACCTCGCGGTCGCGTATCACGACGAGGAATGGGGCGTGCCGGTCCATGACGACCGGCTGCTCTTCGAGTTCCTGATCCTCGAAGGCGCCCAGGCCGGGCTGTCGTGGGACACGATCCTTCAGAAGCGCGAGCGCTACCGCAAGGTCTTCGACCGTTTCGACGCCGAGAGAATCGCCCGCTACACGCCCGCGAAGGTCGCGAAGCTGCTCGCCGACCCCGGCATCGTCCGCAACCGGCTCAAGATTCAGGCCGCGATCGAGAACGCCAAGCGGTTTCTCATCGTGCAGGACCAGTTCGGCTCGTTCGACGCGTACATCTGGCGGTTCGTGGACGGCGCGCCGATGGTCAACCGCCGCCGTTCGCGGAGTTCCGTCCCCGCCACCACCCGCGAATCGGACGCGATGTCGGCGGACCTGGCGGACCGAGGCTTCCGCTTCGTCGGCTCGACGATCTGCTACGCGTACATGCAGGCCGTGGGGATGGTCAACGACCACCTCGTCTCGTGCTTCCGTCACGAACCGCTGGCGCGCAGGTACGGCTGAGGCCTTGCGGCACGGCGATTCCTATCCTCCGGCGTGCGTGAACAGGATCTGCTCCGCCACATCTTCGCTCGATCGTCGGGGTTATCCGCGGCCTACCCGCACCTTCACGTCGGACCTGGCGACGACTGTGCGGTGATCGCGTCGCCGGCCGGCAGCTCACTGTTGCTCAAGGTTGACCAGCTCGTCGAGGGTCGACACTTCCGCCCATTCCCCGCGACGCCCGTTGAACTCATCGCACGGAAGGCGATCGCCCGGGCCGCCTCCGATATCGCCGCGATGGGCGGAACGCCCCTCTGCGCGCTCGCGGCAGCGACGCTCCCGAACCCTTGTCCGTGGGCCGACGAACTCTTCGACCACATGGCGCGGTGGGCGCGGCACTGGCAATGCCCGCTGGTTGGTGGAGACATCGCGAGCTGGGGGAGAACCGAAGGGTCGGAGAGACGGAAAGACGAAGTGACGGCGTCGGGCGGGCTCGTTCTCTCCGTGACGGTGATCGGCACGCCGCACGCCGCACGCGGCCCGGTCCTGCGCTCGACCGCACGGGCGGGCGACGGGGTCTATGTCACCGGCCCGCTCGGCGGATCGCTTGACGCGGCAACGGGGCTCGGGCGGCACCTGACCTTCGAGCCGCGCCTCGCGGAGGCCCGGACGCTCTGCGATACTCTCGGCGCGGGCCTCCACGCGATGATGGATGTCTCCGACGGGCTCGGGATCGACGCGGGCCGACTCGCCGTCGCGTCGGGGGTGCGGATCGAGATCGACGCGGCGGCGATCCCGCGCGCACCCGGGGCGATGCACTGGCTCAGGGCCTCCTCGGACGGCGAGGACTACGAACTGCTGTTCGCAGCAGCGCCGACCGGGCCGCCGGTCCCGCCGTTCTGCACCCGCATCGGCCGGGTCGTCGCGGGCACGGGATGCGTCATCATCGAGAACGGGCGCGAGATCGACGCGACCGGGCTTGGCTGGGACCACGCCCGCTGAGCACGACGGCGGCCACGTCCGCCCACGTCCGCGTGCGAACAATCCGGCAATGCCGATCGAGTTTGTCCGCGTATCCCGGAGCGAGGCCGAGACCGCCGTGATCGGCCGGGACCTGGGCGCGATGCTCGCCCCGGGCGACGTCGTGCTGCTCGACGGACCGCTCGGCGCGGGCAAGACCGGCCTGGTCCGCGCCATCGCGGTCGGCATGGCCTTGGACGCTGCCGGCGTGTGCAGCCCGACGTTCGTCATCATGCACCTGTACGAGCGGGCTCGCGGCACGGCGGGCACGGATAACGCCAGCGGGCCCGACCTCGTCCACATCGACGCGTACCGCCTGATCGGCGACGACGCCGAGACCCTGGGGTTCGATCGTGTATGGAGCGGGCGCGATGCCGGGGGTGGCGGCGCGACACCGAGCGTACGGCCCGTTGTCGTCGCGGAGTGGGCCGAGCGTCTGCCCCCGGGGCTGCTCTCGAGTCTCGGGTCACCCGCCGACGGTCGCGGCCCGGCCCACATCCGCATCGACCCGGTGGACGAGAACACACGCGAGCTCTGGTTCGCCCTCCCGGATTCATGGACCACCCGACCCGGGTTGCCCGGACTCCTCCGCCGTCAACCCACGGTGTGCCCGATCACGGGACATTCGGTGCCCGCGGAGAGCCCGACCTGGCCGTTCGCGAACGACAAGGCCCGCTGGGCCGACCTCCATCGCTGGTTCAGCGGCTCATATGCGATCAGCCGCGAGCCCGGTCCGGACGATAATGACTGAGCCCCACGACGCCGCGGATAACGGCCGTCCGCATTCCCTGACCAGTATCGATCCGCAACGCCGACGACCGCGATGGGTTAGGATGATCCCGATGCCTGCAAGGACGCTCGCCATCCTCAGCGCCGTCGCGCTCGCCGCCCCCGCGTTCGCGCAGGGAGCCCCCGCCGCGCCGACGCAGTCCCTCTGGGACATGTTCGTCCAGTCGTTCGATTTCTTCAGCGTCCTGCTGATCGCGGGCTCGCTGGCGGCCGTCGCGTATATCACGCGCTGCGTCATGGACATCCGCGAGGCGAACATCCTGCCCGCCCGTTCGGTCGAGGGGATCCGCGGGCTGGTGACCACGGGCCGGCTGGGTGAGCTGCGCGACTTTGTCCGCAGGGACGCTTCGTTCCTCTCCGCGGTGCTCCGCGCGGCCCTGCCTCACCACAAGCCCGACGAGCCGGATCGCGGGCGTGCCGCCATGCGCGAGGCCGCGGAGCTGGCCGCCACCGAGCAGTGTGCGGGGTGGTTCCGGCGGATCGAGCCGCTGAACGTGATCGGAAACCTGGGCCCGCTGGTCGGGCTCGCCGGCACCGTCTGGGGCATGATCCTGGCGTTCACCGAGCTCGGGGTGACGGGCGGGAACGCGAAGCCCGCCGACCTGTCTCTGGGCATCTCCAAGGCGCTCTTCCACACACTGCTGGGGCTGTGCCTCGCGGCGCCCTGCCTGCTGGTGTTCGGGTTCTATCGCACCACGATCGATCGGCTGTGCAACCGGGCGATGTCCGTCAGCTCAGAGTTTGTGGAGCGCCTCGCCGAAGCCGACGAAGCGCCGAAGACCCCGACCGCACGCCCGGAACGACCGCCGGTGCCCGCGCGCGCGTAACCCCTCACCGGCCCCACTTCCATGCGTCGCCGACTCCTCTACACCGCGCGGCCGTTCGGCGACGTCAACGTCACGCCGCTGATCGACGTGGTGATGTGCATGATCATCTTCTTCCTGATCGTCGGGAAGATGGCGGCCGACCAGCGGGCGCAGCTTCGCCTGCCCGAAACCTCCACCGGGTCCTCCCGCCCGGCCCAGGACGTGCTGGTGGTGAACATCCTCGCGGACACCGACCGGGGCGCGCGTGTGATCGTGGACAACGAACAGATCGGCGCCGAGCAGCTCGGCCTCCTCGTGCGGGCCCGGCTCGCGGAGAAGCCGGCAACGGTCGTACAGGTACGGGCCTCGCGCGAGCTGGCCTACGGCGCGGTGCGGCCCGTGCTGGAAGCGTGCCGGGCCGCCGGAGTGCCCAGCCTGCGCCTGGCCGCGGAGCACGCGCCATGACCCGCGGGACACTGCGACGCCGCGGCGCCCTGGATCGGTGGGAGTTGCGCTTCGGGCCCAACATGACGCCCATGGTGGACGTCGTCATGGTCATCCTGATCTTCTACATGGCCGCGACCGCGCTCATCGGCCCGGAGTGGTTCCTCCGCACGGCGCTGCCGTCGGTCGGCGCGGGTGCCGTGGCGACGCTCGATGACCCGTTCGCGCTCCCTCCCGCGCGGTTCGACGTGCGGCTCTCGCGCGATGCCGCGGGACGCACGATCGCGGACGGCCTGGGCGCGGCGATGTCACTGGACCACCTGGAGGCCCAGCTCGGGCTCCTGGGCCGCGACGCGGGACCGAGCGGTGTCCTCATCCTCATCGCGCCGGACGACGCCGTGCCGTACCGTGACGTGGTACGGGTTCACGATTCCTGCACCCGAGCCGGGATCACCCGCGTCGGGATCGTGGACGCGGCGGCGCCATGACCTTGGCGGCGGCCGCGTAGACATGAAAGCGGTGCCCGCGTGCTTCCAGCCCGCGCTCGCGGCACAGCCGGTCGCGCAGCGCCACCAGCTCGGGCGCGTCGATCGACTCGATCCTCCGCGTGTCCATCCGGATGAGCAGGTCGTTGGGCCGGCGGCCGTACACGAGCTGGTAGTGGGTCTGGTCGTCGGCGACGAGCACCCGCTGGAGAATCCCCGCGTCCTGCAGCAACCGGAGCGTGCGGTACATCGTCGCCTTGGAGACCCGGAACGCCGAACGCCTGAGCGTTGCGCGCAGCTCCTCGGCCTCGAACACCCCGTCGAGCCGCAGGATCGCGTCGAGCACCTGGGCCCGCTCCGTCGTGTACTTCAGCCCTTCGCCCTTGAGCGCCCGACGAAAAACGGCGCACAGGGGCTCGACGATGTCGAGCAACCCGTCCGGAGCGTCTGTCGGCGCCGTCGGCACGCCGTGATGGTACGCGCACGATGCGGTAGACTGGGCTCATGGCGGGCGTGGGGCAAGCCATAGGGAATCGGCGCGGCGCGATCGTCCTGGCGGCGATCGCCGCGGTCACCCTCGCGCTCACCGTCGGGTTCGCGTCGATCGGCGGGCCGGCGCCGCCGGCGACCGCGGTCGCCGCCGTGATCGACACTCTCGTCCGCGCCGGCCTGCCCGCCGCTCTGTACGTGGTCGCGGGCATCGGGCTCGGCGGGTTGCTCGCTCCGGTCATGCGCGGGAGCGGCGACCGCGCCGCACTGCAAGTCGGGCTCGGGCTCGCGCTGCTGCTCTCCGTGAGCCACGCGCTCGGATGCCTCGGGCTTCTCGGGGGTGAGCGCGGACGGATCGTGGCGACGCTGGTGGTGGCCGTCGGTGTCGCGCTCGCCGTGAGCCAATCGCTGCGGATCCGACGCAAGGCGGAGCCGTGGAACGCGTCCCCGCCGGCGATCGCGCTCCTGGCGCTGCCGGGGGTCGCGCTGCTCGCGGCCGCCGCGTGCCAACCGCCGGGATGGCTGTGGCGCAGCGAGTTCGGAGGGTTCGACGCGCTCTCGTACCACCTGCAACTGCCCCAGGAGTGGCTCGCCGTCGGACGCATCGTGCCGCTCGAGCACAACGTCTACTCGTATCTGCCGGGGTACGTCGAGAGCGCGTTCATGCACCTGGGCGCGATGACGGGCGCTCCGACGAACGGGCCGGGGCCGATCGGGCTCGTCGCGGGCGACGGTATCCGGCTGCTGTCCTGCCAGTTCCTGCACGCGTGGCTCGCGGTGATCTCCGCGTGGTTAATCGCGCGATGCGTCCACGCCGCGCTCCGGGCCGCGTCAACCGCGACCGCGAGCCCCACCCCCACCTTGACAGGGTCCGCGGGCGCGCCGTCGCGACCGACGGACGGCCCGTCGCGTACGCCCGGGGCGATCGCGGGCGTGCTCTTCCTGCTCACACCCTGGATCATCGTCGTCGGTTCGCTCGCGTACAACGAGATGGGCGTTACGGCCCTCGGTGCGGCCGCGATGCTCGCCGCGATGGACCGCGGCCTCTCCCCCGCCCGTCGCGGCGCGATCGCCGGCCTGCTCGTCGGGGTCGCCTGCGGGTGCAAGGCGACGGCCCTGCTCTTCGTCGCGCCGCCGGTCGGCGTGCTGCTGCTCGGGCTCGCCCCGAGAAGGCACTGGCCGAGGCTTGTCGTAGCCGGCGCGGCCACCGGCTTGATCGCCATCGCGCCCTGGCTCATCCGCAACACACTGCACGGCTCGAACCCTGTCTTCCCGTACCTCACCTCGACCTTCGGTACAGCCCATTGGTCGTCGGAGCAGGCCGCACGGTTCGCGGCCGCGACGCTCGCGGATGAGCCGATTCTCGACCGTCTCCGACTGCTGTTCCTCGTGGACCCCGCCGATCCGGCCGGTCCGCGGCACCGCGGGATGCTCCACCCGCAATGGAGCATCTTCTTCCCGGCGGCGTTGGCGGCCTCGTGCGTGGCGCTGGCTCGGCCCCTGACGCGCCGGATCGCGTTGCTGCTTTCGATCGGGCTGCTGACGCAACTCCTGGCGTGGCTGTTCGCCTCCCACCTTCAGTCTCGGTTCTTGATTCCGCTGATGCTCCCGGGGTGCATTCTGATCGGGCTCGCGGCGGACGCGCTGCGTGGCCCCGTTGGAAGCCATCCCGCGCGGCGTCCCGTCGGGATTGTGCTGGGCGCCGTGGCCGCCTTCGTCCCGCTGGCGTCGTCAATTCGCGCGTTTGTCGGCGAGCGCGACGGGCGACCCAACGCGCTCCTGACGGTCGGACCGGGCGCTCTGACAGGCACGATCTTCGCCAGCCTGGACGAGGCCGAACGCCTGACCGATCCGACCCCCGAGGTCCTGCTTAACCTGTCCGCGCCCGCGCCCCGCCGCATCTATCTGTTCGGCGATTCCACACCTCTGTACCTGGCCGTGCCGATGATCTATGCCACGACGTGGGACCGCTCGCCGATGGCGGAGGCGATCCGCGCGGCCCCGGGCGACCCGTCGGCGTGGACGGGTCAACTGCGGAAGATGGGGATCGACCTGGTGCTTGTGAATCTCCCGCAGCTCGACCGCCTCCGGCACAGCCGGTACCTCGACCCCACGCTCACACCCGAGGCGGTGGCGTCGTGGCTCCGCACGGTGCGCGTGCGGCGCGAGTGGCCCCGCGAGGGCCGCCTGCTGATCGATCTGAACACGGACCGTGCCGGAGTCGCGCCTTGAGCGACACGCCGCCCCCCCCCACTCCGCCCAACCCCGGTCCTTCGTCCGCGCGTGCCCGCGTCCGCATCGCCGTCCAGGTCGCCGGTTTCCTGCTCGGTTTGACGATGCTCGGGTGGTGCGTCCGCGTCGCGCTCCAGCCGTCGAACCAAGCGCAGTTCTCCAGACTCACGGGAGCGCCGGCGTGGTCGATCCTGGGGATGCTGGGGCTCACCGCGGCGTCCATCGTCCTCAACGGCCTGATCTTCTGGGCGACGATCCGCCCGGTGCGCCGGCTGCGCGTGTCCGACGTCGTCGCGGTGAACGCGCTGGCCACGTTCCTGGCGTACCTGCCGTTCAAGCCCAGCGCGGTGGCACGGGTCGTCATCCACAACCGGCGTGACGGCGTCCCGGTCGCGGTGATCGGGGCCTGGTTCGCCGCGGTGGCCGCGGTGCTGCTCGTCGCGCTCGCGCCGCCCACCTTGGCGAGCCTCTGGCGCCCGACGATCGACGCGCCCTGGATCGCGGCCGCGGGCGGCGGCGTGATCCTCCTCGCGTCCGCGATGATGATCGTCGCCCGGTTCTTCCGCGGGGAGCGCGGGATCGAGCGGATCCACGCGATCCTGGACCCCCTGCGACTGCGGGTCGCCCAGCGCGTTTTGCGGTCGCGGTCATGGCTCCACCTGCACGAAGGCTTCACGATCCTCTCATCGCCGGGCGTGGTCGCGGGGACCGTCGCCCTGCGCCTCACCGACGCGGGCGTTCAGGCGGCCCGCTTCGTGCTGGCCGCCAGCATCCTCGGGCAGGCGCTGCCCGTGGAGCAGGCGGTGATCGTCGCGGTCACGTTCTTCCTGATCGGCGTGGTCAGCCCGACGGGGATGCTGGGTTTCCGCGAAGGGGGCGCGACCGGCTTGGCGGCGGCCCTGGCGTTCAAGGACAGCGAACAGTTTGCGGCCGTCGCCCTGCTCGTCGGCGCCGCCGAGGCGATCGTCAACCTGACGGGGGCCGCGGCCGGCCTGGCGTGGCTCCGGCCGGATCGGCTCTTCAAGCGTATCGGGGGTGCCACGGGTCGCGGTGCTCCGCCCTGAGCGCACTGCGGTGCTCCCCGGAGCACGACTCAGCGGAGCGTTGAGCCGCGGCACGCGCGGTCGCTGTGCCTACGGCGCCTCGGGCATCAGCGTGATCGTCACCCGTGTCGTCGTGTAATCGCGGACCTCCAACGGCTCGCGCAGCGCCAGCGTCGTGGACCACGCGAGCGAGCGTTCCACGCGGCGCCGGACCAGCCGGCCCGCCGCGCCGTCCCACGTCACCGCCGCACGCGCGGACTGTTCGACGATCCGCGGCATGGGATCGGCGGGGTCGGGCTCGATCCTGGGGGAGCGCAGGGCGTACCGGACCTGGCCGGAGATCTCGGCGACACTCGTCCGCACTCGCTCGAGCGTGTAGACCGCCGTGGACTCGGCCTCGTACCCACCCGGGAATGGAGTCGAACGGGCTACCTCCCACGATTCGCCGATCGCGACCACCGGCGGCGACCCGTCGCCGGGCACCAGGCACCAGAACCCTTCGAGGAACGATTCAGCGGCGCCGGGCGAGAGCGCTCCGAGAATCGGGATCGGCTCGGCGTCCCGCCCGCGCGCGACCAGCGCTTCGTAGGCCCGCTCCAGCCCCGCGATACCCCGCAGCGCGCCGTCGGGCGCAACACGGACCTCAAGGACCGCGTCGGCGAGGGCGGCGTTGGCCTGGGCCATGCCCGCCACCGGCGGTCCCTCGCTCACGGGCTCGCCGGCGGCACGGTTCCATTCCCACGTGGTCGGCGTCGGGCCCGCCGCGGGATCACCCGCGTCCGCCGCGCCGCCTCGACGCTCAACGCGGACCCGGAGCCGATCGAACGTCACACGGACGACCGCGATCCCCTCGCGGTCCACGGTGCGGGTCTCCGCGCGGATGTCGAACGCCTGCGTCACGATCGTGCCCGGCGCGTCCTCGCGCGGCGCGCGTCGGCGCGTAAACTCGGCCTCGACGGTGTACCGCGACGACTGCCCGGGAACAAACTTCGGTGCGAGGAGCACCTTCTCGCCCGGCTCCTGAGCGTGGGTGGCCGTCGCGCACAGCGCGAATCCGAGCCCCCACCATCGGCACATCGGAGCGGAAACCAACGTCATGCGATGCTCCCGGCCGCGCCCCGTATCATTCGGTACTTCATGCGGCTCGCGCTGGCCCAGATCAATCCGACCGTCGGCGACCTGGCGGGCAACGCGCAGCGTATCGCGCATTGGATCGGCAAGGCGAGGGAGGCCGGCGCCGACCTTGTCGCGCTGCCGGAACTGTGCCTCTGCGGTTACCCGCCCAAGGACTTGCTGCTGGAGGAAGGGTTCGTCGGGGCGTGTGTCCGCGAGGCGCAGCGGCTGGGCGAGTCCGCGACGGCGGGGATCTGTGTCGTCTTCGGCACGCCGCTGCCGGTGCAGGACGGGAAGTTCGACGGTCCCATCGCCAACTCCCTGCTGGTGTACCGCGATGGCCGCTACGTCGATCGCTACGACAAGCGGCTTCTCCCGACCTATGACGTATTCGACGAGGATCGGTACTTCACGCCCGGTGATCGGGCGGTCGTCATTGAGGTCGGCCGTGACCGCGCCAAGGTCGGCCTCGCGATCTGCGAGGACCTCTGGAAGGGTGAAGACGCGGGGTTCAGCGCTCGGTACCGGGATCGGCCGGACCCGGTCGCCCTTCTGGCCGCGTCGGGGGCGGAAGTGCTCGTCGTGCCGTCAGCGAGCCCATTCGTCCTGGGGAAGGGTCGCCGGCATCGCGACATCCTCAAGCGTCACGCGACCACGCACGGCCTGTGCGTCGCGTCGGTGAACCAGGTCGGCGGAAACGACGACCTCGTCTTCGACGGGCACTCGGCTCTGTTCGCGCCGGACGGGACGCTCGCCGCCGCGGCGCCGGGCTTCGAGGAAGGATTGATTGTCCTCGACACGGGCGGCACGAGCAGCCCGTCCGCGCCGGACCCGCTGCTGTCGGCGGGCAACGAGGAACTGCTGTTCAAGGCGCTGGTGACGGGCACGCGCGACTACGTCCGCAAGACCGGGCACACCGCCGTAATCATCGGGCTCTCCGGCGGGATCGACTCGGCGGTGACGGCCGCGATCGCCGTCGCGGCGCTGGGACGCGAGAACGTCCTGGGCGTCGCCATGCCGGGGCCGTACTCGTCGGACCATTCGCGAGAGGATGCCTTCGAGCTGGCGCGGCGGCTCGGCATCCGATGCGACAGCGTCCCGATCGCGCCCCCGCTCGACGGGTTCAGGAAAGTGATTAATCCTCATCTCGAATCCAAGGGGTCCAGACCTCTGGGCGCGGTGCTCCCCGACCTGACGGAGGAGAACCTCCAGTCGCGCGTGCGCGGCACGCTGCTGATGGCTCTGTCGAACCGCACCGGGGCGCTCGTGCTCACGACCGGGAACAAGAGCGAGCTGGCGGTCGGTTACTGCACGCTCTACGGCGACATGAACGGCGGGTACGCGGTGCTCTGCGACGTGTCCAAGATGCAGGTGTACGCGCTGGCGCGCTGGATCAACGCGACCGCGGCGACGTGCGGAGCCTGGGCCGGCGACCCATCGCCGATCCCCGAGCGGTCGATCGCCAAGCCCCCCAGCGCCGAGCTGCGACCGAACCAGACGGACCAGGACTCCCTGCCACCGTACGACGTGCTCGACGCGATCATCGAGCGGCACGTGGAGCGGCACGAGTCGCCGGCACGGATCACGCGCGAGACCGGCATCGACGGGGCCACGGTGTCGCGCGTGGTGCGGCTGATCCGGCTGTCGGAGTACAAGCGCAAGCAGCTCGCCACGGGACCGAAGGTCACGACCGTCGCGTTCGGCACCGGGCGGCGTTACCCCATCGCGCAGGGGTGGCGGACGCCGAGCCCGCCGCCGTAGGACCGCCCGCACCACGGCAACGCCCGCCGCGGCGGGCGGTACACTTGCGCTGTGGCCGCCAAGGACATCGAAAAGCTCAAGTTCGAGTGGGACCTGTACCGCAAGTCGCCCGCGGGCCGACGGCACCTCATCATCGCGGCGAGCCTGCTGGTCCTTGCGGTTGTCGTGCTGGTCGTCAGCCTGCTGATCGGCGGACAGCCGTCCCACGCTGTTGAGAAGCCGAAGGCCGACGGCGAACCCATCGAGCGGGTCATGCCGGTGATCCGCGGCCCCAACGACTTCGCCAGAGAGTTCGCGCAGAAGGTTCGCGGTGATCCGCGGTTCGAGGGCAAGGTGGCCGCCGTGCCGGTGCTGACCAGCGAGGGACGGGTCAGCAGCCACGTGCTCATCCAGGGGGTCCTGAAGAAGGCCGACCTCGACGCGCTCCGCGCCGTCGTCGCCCAGCTCTCCCCCAACGTGCGTTTGGAATGGCAGGTGGCTGAGCTTCCGACCATGGGTCGCTGACCGGAACGAAACCCCTGCGGGTTGCCGGAACACCCATCCTGGACCTGTTATCGTAATGGTCCCTCCGGGCCGCGTCCCGGCGGTTACGGGGAGACTCATGCATCGAGCCATGGTCTGTGCGGGCGTCGGCGGGATGATGATGTTCGGGGTGGCGTGCGCCGCCCAGCCCGAGATCAAACTGAGGCTGGATGCTCTCGCGGCGAAGCACCCGACCCTCGTCGAGGTCGCCTCAATCGGGATGAGCCGCCAGGGCCGCGCGGTCCACATCGTGCGGCTGACGGATCGCAGCGCCCCGGCCGAGGGATCGATCCCCGCCGATCAGCGGCCCATGCTGGTCATCGTCGCGGGGGCGAACCCGATGCACGCTGTCGGCGTCGAGACGGCCCTGGGCGTCGCGGAGCGGCTCGCCGATCAGCACGCGGACGCCCTGCGGGGCGTGAGCGTCGTGGTGATCCCCATGCTCAACCCCGACGGGTTCGCTTGGCACGCCGAGGCGGGCCGCCCGAAGACCGATTTCCCGCGCACGCCGCGGCCGAGCGATGCCGACCGTGACGGGCGGGTGAACGAAGACCCCGCCGAAGACCTCAACGGCGACGGCGCGATCACGATGATGCGGGTCGTCGATCCCGCGGCCGGATCACCCTGGCCCGCGACCTTGTGCGACGATCCGGCCGACAAGCGGCTCATGAAGACCCCCGACGCCGCCAAGGGCGAGTCGCCGAAGTACGCGGTGTTCATCGAGGGGATCGACAACGACGGTGACGGACGATTCAACGAGGACGGGCCGGGCGGATCGGCGGGCGGCGGCGTCGAGTTCGACCTCAATGCGCCCTACCGCTGGAAGGAATGGGGAGACGGGATCGGCGCGTACCCGCTCTCCGAGCCCGAGATGCTCGCCTTCGTGAAGGGCATGACGGATCACCAGGCCATCGCGGCTGTGCTGGTCCTGGGCCCGCACGACACGCTGGTCAACGTACCGCAGGCCGCGCGCTTTGATGACTCCGGGCGCGTGCCGACGGGGATTGAAGAGGGCGACAAGCCGTTCTACGACGAGGTGTCCAAGGCCTTCAAGGACATCACCAAGATGACCGGCGCGCCGACCGTCGACAACGCGGGGTCGCTCCAGGGTTGGTCGTACGCGCATCACGGCGTGTGGACGTTCGCCACGCCTGTATGGGTCCGTCCCGACCTTGTGAAGTCCGAGGAGCCCAAGAAAGACGACGCCAAGCCGGACGACGAGAAGAAGGAGCCGGGTGGGGGCGAACCACCCGCCGAGCGCCCGCGTGAACGCGGGGGGCAGCCCGGCGGTGGCGGCCCACCGGGTGGCGCGGGCGGCGCGGGTCGGGCCGGTCAACCCGGAGGTGGTGGTCCAGGAGGTGGAGGACCGGGCGGCGGCGGACGGCGCTTGGGCGGGCCCGGTGGCGGCGCAAGCCCGACGCCCGCCATCGACGCGAAGCCGGGCGACCCCGACGATGCCAAGTGGATCAAGTACAGCGACGAGAAACGCGACAAGGCCGGGTTCATCGAGTGGAAGCCCCTCGATCACCCGCAACTCGGCAAGATCGAGATCGGCGGGTTCGTCCCGGGCTTCAAGCTCAACCCGCCGCCCGAGGAACACGCGCGACTCGCCGACGAGCAGACCAAGGTTGTGGCGGCCCTCATCGCCAAGCTCCCGAGCGTGTCGATGGAGCCGCCCGTCGTGGAGCGGGTCGGCCCCTCCCTCTGGCGGATCACGGCCCGCGCGACCAACTCGGGTTTCCTTCCTTCGATGCCCGCGATCGGCGTGAAAGCACGCCGCTCGCCGCCCAGCCTCGTGACCATCGACGTGCCGATGACGCGGATCGTCTCGGGCGCGAAAACCGGGCGTTTCTGGGCTATCCCCGGCTCGGGCGGCTCGGCCGAGCACCAGTGGGTCGTCACGGGCGACGCCGGCTCGACCGTCGAGGTGAAGTTCACGTCCTCGCTCGGGCGCGAACAGGCATTCAAGGTCACGCTGCAGGAGGCCGCGCGATGACAATGACGAGACTGTTCCTCGCCGGCATCGTGTGCCTCGTGGCGGCTCGGGTCGCGCTCGCCCAGGGCGACGTGCCGAGCAAGGTGCCGATCGCGTTCAACCGTTACTACACCTACGCCGAGCTCGAGGGGCACATGAAGGCGATCGCGGCCGCCTACCCGGAAGTTTGCGAGCTGCGCCGCGTGGGCACGAGCGGGCAGGGCCGCGATATGTGGATCGCCATCGTGAACAACCCCGCGACCGGGGCGCACTCGACCAAGCCCGCGATGTACATCGAGGGCAACGTCCACGGCAACGAAATCCAGGCCGCGGAAGTCGTGCTCTATTCCCTGTGGTACCTCACCAAGGGCGCCGGCAAAGTCGAGGGCGTGGACAAGCTGCTCAAGGACTACGCGTTCTACCTGTGCGTCTCGGTCAACCCGGACGGGCGAGAGTACTGGTTCAACGAGGTCAACAACTCCAGCTCGTCGCGCTCCAACCAGGCGCCCGTGGACAGCGACCGCGACGGGCTGATCGACGAGGACCCGCCCGAGGACCTCGACGGCGACGGCAGCATCACGCAGATGTGGAAAGCGGAAGCCGGCGGCGCGTGGATCCGCGACCGCTTTGATCCCCGCGTCTTCACGCGCGTGCCGCCGGACGAAAAAGGCGACTGGAGCCTCGTCGGGTCCGAAGGAATCGACAACGACGACGACGGGCAGATCAACGAGGACGGGCCCGGCGGCTACGACATGAACCGCAGCTACCCGGGCGGGTGGCTGCCCGAGTACGTCCAGTTCGGCGCGGGGCCGTACCCCTTCGCCCACCCCGAGACCTTCGGCACCGGGATGTTCATCCTCAATCATCCGAACATCGGCGGCGTCCAGTCCTACCACAACTCGGGGGGCATGGTCCTCCGCGGGCCCGGCGCGGCGTTCCGCGAGAACCTGTTCCCCGGGCAGGACGTCGCTGTGTACGACGAGATCCAGCGGGCGGGAGAGCAACTCCTGCCGTACTACCGCATGATGGTCATCCACCGCGACCTCTACACGGTCCACGGCGGCATGGTGAACTGGACGGGCGAGACCCTGGGCGTCTTCAGCTTCACCAACGAGATGATGAACCCGGGGATGATCTTTCAGCGCACCCACACCGATCCGGATGAGGCCATGATGAAGCTCTTCCGCGAACGCCTGATGTTCGGGCAGACCTTCAAGGACTACACGGCGTACGACCACCCCCGCTGGGGCAAGGTTCTGATCGGCGGGCAGAACAAGTGGTCGAGCCGCAACACCCCGACGTTCATGCTCGAGGAGGAGTGCCACCGCAACTTCGCGTTCACGATGTTCCACGCCGACCAGATGCCGGTGCTCTCCTTCGATCGCGTGGACGTGGCGAAGACCGGCGAGGGCGCGTGGACGGTAACGGCGTCGGTCCGGAACGCCAAGGCCATGCCGACGCGCAGCGCCCTGGCGCGGCAGAAGGGTATCGGGCGCAACGACCTGCTGACTTGCGCGCCCGCCGAGGGCTCCGGGGCGTCCGTCTCGGCTTCCGGGCGCGTGGGGTCATTCCTCGATCGGCAGGCCGGAGATTTCGTCCGATTCGAGCCGGGGCGGGTGCAGGTGGATGGCGGCGTGCCGGGGCGCGGCTCCGTGATCCACCGCTACTTCGTGTCGGGTCAGGAGGGAGATCGGCTCACCCTCCGCTACGAGGCGCAGAAGGCCAGGACGATCGAAACGACCGTGGAGCTCCGCTGAGTGCCGACGGTGTCCCGTTCATCGCCGATCGAAGTGGCGCCCCCGACGCCGGCGCGCGGCGCCGCGTCGCAGCCACCGGCCTGCGGCCCCGTTCTAGAGCCCGGCGGGACACTGTATTTTCTGCACATTCCCAAGACGGCCGGGACGAGCTACCGCACGTATCTCGAGGACCACTTCGACGCGGACCTGATCTGCCCGCACCTGGTCGTCGAAGAGCTGCTCCCACGCCCGCCCAGCGAGCTCGACGGCTACCGCCTCATCTCCGGGCACCACGGGTGGTTTCTGCCGGGGATGCTGCGTGCCGAACCCACGATCGTCACGGTGCTGCGCGACCCCGTGGCACGGTCGCTCTCCCACTTCTATCACCAGCGAAACACACCGGGCGACTGGCTCCACGAGATCGTCCGCGACTGGACCTTCGAGCAGTACGTGACCAGCCCGATCGGGATGAGCGAGCTGGCGAACTTCCAGGTGCGGCACCTCGCCCTCGACCGCGTGCAGGAAGACTACTGGGACCATTCGGAGCTGCGCGACCGCGACCACGACGCGCTGATGGTCAAGTACTCGGACCCGCGCCTCGTGGATCGAGCGATCGATCGCGCGGACCGCTTCGCCGTCGTCGGCATCCAGGAGCGGTTCGACGAGACGCTGCGCCTCACGGCCCACACGCTCGGCTGGCCACCCCGGTCCGCCCCGCCGAGGCTGAACCCGCGACGCACGCAACGTGACGAGGGCGACCTGACGGAGCGGGCTGGGGAGCAACTCCACCGGATCACGGCGCTGGATCGCGCCCTGTACGACCGTGCCGCCGCGCGGTTCGACGAACGGGTCAAGGGGCTGGACACGGGTGCGGTCGAACGCCGCTACGCGGAGGCGTGGGCGGCGCGGGAGCGCGTGTCGCGCGTGCGATTCGGGTTCGACAAGGCCATCCTGGGCGAGGGGTGGCACGTGCGGTCGGCGCGGGCCGAGGGCCCCGTGACGCGGTGGACCGGCCCGTCGCCGCACGCCACGATGGACCTGGCGCTCGCCGCGGGGCGGGACCTGCGGATCGTGTTCAATGCGGGGGTGTGGGTGGCGGACCTGCGCCCGACCCTGCGTCTGTCGGTGAACGGGGAGCCGGTGCCGCTCACGTTCAGCCAACTCAAGTACGGCGACCTGGGGCAGGGCATTTTTTCGGGCGTCATCCCGCGCTCCGTCCTGGTGCGAAACGCGGGGTTCACCCGCCTGCGGTTCGAGGTTGAACGGACCACCCGCCCGTCGGACCTTGACCCGAAGAACCCGGACCAGCGTCCGGTGGGCATCCACTTCCGCTGGCTCGAGATCGATCCCGCGTAGGGTGCCACCCGCGCGTCAGAGCACGTCCGCGAACGCGCGGCGCGACTTCATGAAGACGGCGTACCCGCCGACCGCCAGCAGGGCGGACACGACCGTGTACCCCGCCCACCACGCCCAATCGGGCGGCGGCCCGCCGAGCATCGCCCAGCGTGCCGCGCCGATCGCGTGCGCGATCGGGTTGATGGTCACGAGCACGTCGTAGGGCGGCGGAACTCTGTCCGCGCTGTAGAAGACCGGCGTCAGGAAGAACAGCACGGTCAGCGCCAGGTCGGTGATGTTGGCGATGTCGCGGACGAACACGCCCAGCGCCGCGAGCGTCCAGCTCACCGCCAGGGCCGACAGGCACACCGGCACCATCAGCAGCGGCACGAGCAGGATCGTCGGGTGCGGCGCGGCTCGCTCGATGAGAACCCAGCCCACGAGCCACACGCCCAGGCTCACGGCGAACGTGAAGAGCGCGACGAGCAGGTCGATGAGGGGCAGGGTCTGCAGGGGGAAGACCACGCGCTTGACGTAGTTGGCGTGCCCGACCACGAGCCCCGGCGCGCGCGCCGCCATCTCGCGGAAGAGCCCGAACACGATGAGCCCGGCGAAGATCTGGAGCGCGACCTCACCGATGCTCCCGTCCGTTCGCCACCGCGACCGAAACACGACCGCGAACAGGAACGTGAAGATGCCCAGGAGCGCCAGCGGCTGGAGCACCGTCCACAGCGGGCCGAGTGTGTGCCCGCGGTACCGCGACGCGACTTCGCGCCGGGCGAACTGAACGATGAGCCCGCGGTGCGCCCAGAGGCCGCCGATCATCCGCCGCGGACTCAGGTGGACCCCGAACGGCTCGGGCTGGTCTGTGTAGACGACCGTCGTCATGGGTCGGATCGAGCCGGGCGGCAGGAGAGGAAGACTATACTAGGTTCGCGCTCGCCCCCCGCTCGGCGAGCCCTGCCGCCCACGCGGAGCCCCATGACCGCCCTGAGCCCGAGGATGATTGACAGGCCGCCGGCGCCGGCCGGCGCGACGCCCGCACGCACGGCGGCGCAGCGCGCCGCGGGCGTTCACCCCGAGCCCGTGATCGAGGTCGCGGGCCTGGGCAAGTGCTACCACGTCTACGACCGGCCCATCGACCGGTTCAAGCAAGCGGTCCTGCGCGGTCGGCGGCTCCACCGCGAGTTCTGGGCTCTGCGCGGCGTCTCACTGACACTCCGCCCGGGCGAAGCCCTGGGGATCATCGGGCGCAACGGGTCGGGCAAGTCAACACTGCTGCAGGTTCTGGCCGGAACGCTGGCACCGACGGAGGGCCGCGTGACCGTCCGGGGCAAGGTGGCCGCCCTGCTGGAACTCGGCGCGGGCTTCAACAAGGAGTTCACGGGACGGGAGAACGTCTACATCGCCGGGGCCCTGCGGGGCCTGTCGCGCGCCGAGATCGACACACACTTCCCCGACATCGTCGCGTTCGCCGACATCGGCGACTTTGTGGACCAGCCGGTCAAGACCTATTCCAGCGGCATGTACGTCCGGCTCGCCTTCGCCGTATCGGCCCACGTCCGGCCCGAGGTCCTCGTCATCGACGAAGCCCTCGCCGTCGGGGACGTTTTCTTCCAGCAGAAGTGCCACCGGTTCATGGCCGACCGACTCCGGGACACCACACGGATCGTGGTGTCGCACGACCTGCGCGCCGTCGCGAGCCTCTGCGAGCGCGTGATCGTGCTGGACCACGGACGCATGGTCTTCGAGGGCCAGCCGCGCGAGGCGATCGCGTTCTACACGGGCCTCGTCCACCGGCAGCACTTCGGGGCGTCGAGCCCATCGCCGTTGCAGGGCACGCTGACCGGCCCCAACAGCCCGGGCGTGCAAGCACCCGCCGAGATCGATTGGGTCGAACTCAGGGACCCCCACTCGACCGGCCCAATCACGCTCGAGCGCGTCGCGCTCACGGACCCGAGCGGGCGGGCCGTCGGCGTCCTGAAGCCCGGGGACTCGTACTTGTGCTTCTACATGGTTCACGCCCGCGAACCGCTGGACGCGCTCATCTTCGGCGTCATGGTCAACGATCGGCTCGGCACCCCCATCTGCGGCGACAACACGGTGAGCCTGGAGGATGGGCTCGTGACGCTCCCGTCGCCCGGGCGGTACGTGGTGCGCCTGGAGTACCGGTGGCCGGAGCTCCAGCCCGGCGACTACACCGCCACGTTCGGCGTGGGTCGCGGCACCGACGCCCTGCACCACGACGTGCTGTCGTGGGCACAGAACGCCGTCGCGATCCGCGCGATCAGCCCCTCGCGCCCGGTCCACGGAGTCTTCAATAACCCGGTCCGCGGCCTGGAGGTCACGCCCGTTGAGCCGGCCTGAATGGACCATCTCGGACCCCGAGTTCCAGGCCGACGCGGTGGTGCCGCTGAATCCGGTGTACCCGTGGTCGGGGCACCGCAACTTCGCCTACGACCTGGTGCGATGGGTGCGCCCGGGACGGATCGTGGAGCTGGGCGTCCACTGGGGCACGTCGTTCTTCGCGTTCGCGCAGGCGATCAAGGACGAGAAGCTGCCGACCCGGCTGATCGGCGTGGACACTTTCAAGGGGGACGAGCACGCCGGGGCGTACGGCGGTGAGGTGCTCGCCGCCGTACGCACGGTCATCGACCGCTACTTCCCGACGCAGGACATCGTGCTGCACGAGGGGTACTTCAACGACGCGCTGCCGCGGGTCGAGGACGAGTCGGTGGACATCCTGCACATCGACGGGCTGCACACGCACGAGGCGTGCCGGTGCGACTACGCGGCGTGGCTCCCCAAGCTCGCCCCCGAGGGCGTCGTGCTCTTCCACGACACCGCGCCGTCCACCGGGTACGGCTCGGCCAGCTTCTGGAAGGAGATCGCCGCGCGGCATCCTTCCTTTGCCTTCGAGCATTCCTGGGGGCTGGGCGTGCTCTTCCCCAAGGGGTCGGAGCGGCTCGCGGGGCTGCGCGCGCAGCGGCTCGACGAAAGGATCATGCTCTACACGCACCGGGCTGAGCACCGGCTCGCCCGGATCGAGGTCCGCGACCTGACCGCGATGATGGAGGAACGGGGCGAAGCCGTCCAGAGCCAGAAACGGATGATGCGCGAGCGCGACGAGCGGATCGCGCGGCTGGCCGACGAACTCCAGGCGGCGCACGAGCGCAAGCAGGAGCTGGTCGAACGCCAGAAGCAGGTGGTCGGTGAACGCGAGGCGTGGACCGCCGACCTGCGCCGAGGGCTCGAAGCCGCGCGGGCCCTCGCGGCGGACCGCGATGCGCTGGTCGAGCGACTGTCCGCGTCGGATCAGCGGCTCGCCGCGGCGGAGTCGATGGCGCGCGAGCGCTACGACAAGCTCCAGGACCTCCGCCGCGCTGCGGCAGACCGCGAACAGCGACTCCGCGACACCGAACACGAACGGGACGCCGCGCAACAGAAACACGAGCAACTGTCGGGCCACATGGACCGCGTGAACGCGCTGCACGAACGCCGCAAGGCGGAGGCGGCGGCGCTGCAGCGGCGCCTCAAGGAGCAGCAGGCCGTGAACGATGAACTCAAGGCGCGCTTGGAACGGCTCGAGACCGACGTGGAGCTGCTCTCCGTCCGCTCCGAGCACGTCGAGGACATCATCGCCGCCCAGCGCACCCAGCTTGCGGCCCTGATGGAAACGCGGGTCGGACGCCGGGCCGCGCGCCGCCTGGCCGAGCGAGCCCCGCTGCCCTCGCCCGTCATTATGCCGGCGAATCGCGCCCCCGCGGGCTCGGCGAATGGGTCCGCCCACGGGAGCGCGCTCGGATGATCCCCGCGACCTCCATGGCGCCCCACACCGGGCCGGCCCGCATCGCCTGGTTCGCCCCCGGGATGATCGAGGGTTCGGGAGGTCTTCGCACGATCGTGCAGAACGCCGAGGCCCTCACGGCCCGGGGGCACGCCTGCGACCTCTACGTGGACCACAGGCCGGCGCCGGGCACGGACCCCGCGGCCGCCGATGAGGCCGTCCGCGACGAGGTGCGCCGACTCTTCGGTTATGACCGACCCGCCGTGTACGCGGGCTTCGGGCTGCGCGCCGGCTACGACCTGGCGTTCGCGACGGCGTGGTGGACCGCCCCGATCGTGGCGGCCCTGCCGCCGGGGGTGCGCAAGGCCTACTTCGTCCAGGATTTCGAGGCGTACTTCAACCCCATGGGCGACGGGTTCCTTCTGGCCGAGAACTCCTACCGCCTGGGCCTGACCGCTGTAACGATCGGGCGCTGGCTGACGCGGAAGCTGACGGGCGAGTTCGGCGGGCGCGCCACGTGGTTCGAGTTCGGCGCCGACCGCGCCGTCTACCGACGTGTGCCCGGCGTCCCGCGCGAACGCGCGGTGTGCTTCATCCATCAGCCCGAGAAGCCGCGGCGCTGCCCGCGGCTGGGCCTGATGGCCCTGGAGATCGTCAAGCGGCGGCGCCCGGGGGTGACCGTGTACCTCTACGGCTCGCGCGACGGCCCATCCCGCCCGATGTTCCGCGACCTGGGGCTGCTCGGCGTGGAGGAGTGCAACGCGCTCTACAACCGCTGCGGCGTCGGGCTGTGCATCAGCTCGAGCAACCCGTCGCGCATCCCCTTCGAGATGATGGCCGCCGGGCTGCCCGTCGTGGACGTCCACCGCGAGAACAACCTGTACGACATGCCGCCCGACGCAATCCTGCTGGCGGAACAGACGCCGGAATCGATCGCCGCGGCGGTGATCGAGGTGCTGGACCGCCGGGAGCGGGCCGAGGCGATGGCCCGCGCCGGCACGCGGTTCATGGCGGACCGGGGCCTGGAGCGCGGGTACGCCGAGTTCTCGGCCGCCGTGGAGGACATCCTCGCGGGCACGACGGACCACTGGGCGTCGAGGGCGGTGTCGATCGCGCCGTTGTACGATGCCCCGGCCCGCCGCGACGGCCATCGCCCGTCGCCCTCGCCCGCCGACGGCCGGACCCTGGCGGACGAGTGCGCGGCGTGCGACGACGACCACGCCACGGCGCTGGCGCGCGCCGAGGTCGCGAGCATCGAACGATCGCGCGCCTGGCGCCTGGTGCAGTCCATCCGACGCTCGGTGTTCTACCGCGCCTACGCCCAGGCCCGCTTCGGCGCGGGCTGGGACCTGCCCGACCCGAGCGAGGACCCCCGGCAGCGGCTGGACCGCATCACGCGCAGCCGTCTGTACCGGCTGATCCACTCGATGAAGCGCACGGGCGTCTACCGCGTATACGCCCGCCGCGGCGGGCGTGGGCCGGGCGCGCGCGCCCCGGAGCGCACCGCGCCATGACGGCCCTGCACACCTTCGACGTCTGGGATACGTTGCTGCGTCGCCGGTGCCACCCGGACGAGGTGAAGCTCCACACCGCGTGGCACGTCTGGGTGCGCTTCCGCGACCTGCTCAAGGACCCCAACGCGACGCCGTGGCACCTGTTCAGGGCTCGCGTCGCGGCCGAGAGGCAGATCGCCGAGTGGCGTCAGGCGCAGGGCCTCGACCCGGAGTACGAGATCCACGAAGTGCTCCGGAAATGGGCGTCCTGGGTGCTGGCGATGCCCGAGACGTGGCGTGGACTGCCCGCGCTGGCCGCGGACCTGGCCCGACGTGAGTTGGCCCAGGAGCTCCACGTGACGTACCCGGACGCTCGCGGCGCCGCGATGGTGCGGCAGGCGGGCGGCGGCACGATCGCCGCCCTCTCCGATTTCTACATGCCCTCACCGATGCTCCGGCGACTGCTCGCCGACCGCGCGCCCGAACTGCGATTCGACCACGTGATTTCGTCGTGCGACCACATGCTCAACAAGCAATCCGGCCGCTTGTACGCGCACCTGCACGAACGGACAGGCATCGCGCCCGACCGGCACCGGCACGTCGGCAACAGCCCCGACGCGGACGTCCGCCCGGCGCGCGCCCTCGGGATCGACGCGGTTCACTTCAGGAACCCCGTCGAAGACCCCACCGCCGCCGCGCATCACGACCGGTTCACCCGCCGCGGCCCGGGCTGCGGCGTGGACCTGGGGCCGTTGGACCATGAAGTCCGGGCCGCGTGCCACGTGCCGACCGGACTGGCCGGCGACGCCCGTCGGCTGTTCGAGATCGGGCTCGGACTCGCTCCGGTCTTTGTGGGTCTGGCGATGCTCGCGGCCGAGGAGGCGGCCCGCGTCCGGGCCACCACCGTCCATTACTTCACCCGCGAGGGCGAGTTCTTCAAGCGGGTCCACGAGGCGATCGCCCCGACGCAACTCGCCGGCGTGCCGTTCCCCCGCGCCGAGCTGGTGGAAGTGAGCCGCATCGCCACGTTCTTCCCGTCGCTCCGCGCGTTCACACCGGCCGAACTGATGCGCGTGTGGAACCTCTACTCATCGCAATCGATGGCCCAGCTGCTGCGGACGTTCAACGTCGGACCCGTCGCCGCCGAGCCGTTCCTGGCCCGGCACGGGATCGATCCCCGCGACCGCATCCGGTACCCGTGGAAGGACGCTCGCGTGCGGGAGCTGCTGAGCGACCGCCACTTTCTGCGGCTGCTGGAGCGCCGTCAGCGGACACGCCGGGCCGACGCGCTCGCCCATTTCGCGTCGCGCGGGTTGACGGACGACGGTGTGCCGCGCGTCATCGTGGACATCGGGTGGCGGGGCACGATCCAGGACAACCTCGCCTACCTGCTCCCCGGCACGCGCCTCCACGGCATCTACCTCGGGCTCCAGCCGCTGCTCAACGACCAGCCCGCGAACACGACGAAGACCGCGTTCGGCCCCGACCCGCGGCGCGATCCGGCCGACGTGGCGGCGCTGCTGCGGTTCGTGGCTCCGCTGGAGATGGTCTGCAACTCGGGACGCGGGAGCATCCGTGGTTACACGCGGCGCCCCGACGGGGCCATCGACGTGCTGCGCTGCGACCACGAGGACGAGAACGCCGTCCACGAGCGCTACATCCGCCACCTCCAGGAGGGGGTGCTGGCGGCGGCGCCCCTGGTCGCCGCGTGGTGCCGACGGCACGCGGTGTGGTCCGATGAACTCCGCCCGGCCGCGCTCGGGCGGCTCAGCGGCCTGGTGCGGAATCCGCCACGGGTGCTCGCGCGGGCGTTCTTCTCGCTCGCCCACGACGAGATGTTCGGTGAGGGCGGCGTCGTCCGCAAGCACGGGCGGCTGCCGTGGGGTCTGGCGTGGCGCGCCCGCCGTTCCGAGAAAGGCTGGCGCGAGTTCGTCCGCGTCGTCGAGTGGACCAACTGGCCCCAGGGCTTCCTGCGGCTCAACCGGCGTCGGGGGCTGCTGCACCGCTACAACGCCGAGGCCGCCGCGAAGATCCCCGCGCCCGCCCGCCCCACGATGGGGATCATCGAGGCCAAACGCGAGCTCGAGCTGCTCGAGGGGTCGCGCGCCTGGCGCGTCGTGAACGCCATCAAACGCACACCCGTCTTCGCGTTGTACGCGCGCCGGCGCTGGGGCCCGGATTGGGACCGCCCGGTCGAGTTCGAGACGGCCGAGGCGCGGCTGGAGCGGCTGCGGGCGAGCCGCACGTACAGGTTCGTCGAGGGCCTGCACGCCTCGCCCATCTACCGGATCGTCACGCGCCCCCTGCGCCGCCGTAAGAAAGTCTGAACGCCGTGCCCACCCCGCCGCCTCCGAACATGCCGGAGTTCACCGACGCCGAACGGCGCGATCGCGCGGACAAGTTCCACGAGGCGTTCTACCACGCGCGCCTCTGGGAGCGGGTGTCGTGGCTCGGCGTGCCCGCGTACAAGTGCCCGCTCGACCTCTGGGTCTACCAGGAGATCCTGCACGAGTCGAGGCCGGACGTGATCGTCGAGACCGGCACCGCCCACGGCGGCAGCGCGCTCTTCCTGGCGTCCGTCTGCGACGCGATGGGGCACGGGCGCGTCGTCACGATCGACACCCGGGAACTGCCCGGGCGTCGGGCCCACCCGCGCGTGAGCTACATCACGGGTTCCTCGATCGAGCCGTCGATGGTGGAAACCGTCCGTGCGCGGATCGCGCCCCGCGAGCGCGCTGTGGTCGTGCTCGATTCGATCCACTCGCGCGAGCACGTCCTGGCCGAGCTTCGGCTCTGGTCACCGCTCGTCGCGCCGGGCTGCCACCTGATCGTGGAGGACACGAACATCAACGGGCACCCGGTGCACACCGACCACGCCCCCGACCGCAGCGAAGACGGGGCCGGCGCCTTCGAGGCCGTGCAGGAGTTCCTGCGTGAGAATGATTGCTTCGAAATCGACCGCGCGCGTGAAAAACTTCTGCTGACGTTCAACCCCGGCGGGTACCTCCGCCGGGTCACCTAGGGTCGCACGCGCGGTACGCGTCGATCACGGCCCGTTCGCCGTCGGTTCCGCCCTTGCTGTTGCCGTGCTCCATGCCGAGCACGCCGGTGAACCCCTTGGCGCGAACATGCCGGAAGACGTTCGCGTAGTTGATCTCGCCCGTGGTCGGCTCGTTCCGCCCCGGGTTGTCCCCGATCTGCAGGTACGCGACCTCGTCCCACGCCCGGTCCATGTTGGGGATCAGGTTCCCCTCGGTGATCTGCTGGTGGTAGATGTCGAAGAGAATCTTGCAAGCCGGGCTCTTCACGGCCTTGCAGATCATGTACGCCTGCGGGATCTTGGTCAGGAACATCCCCGGGTGGTCCCGCCAGGGGTTGAGAGGCTCGAGCACCATCACGAGCCCGTGCGGCTCGAAGATCTCGGCCGCGCGACGCAGCGCGTCGATGACGTTGGCCGTCTGGTAATCCATCTCCAGGCGCGGCTCGAGCGTGCCGGGGACGACGGTCATCCATCGTGCGTTGACGCGTTTCGCCACCTCGACCGCGGCGCGGCAGTCGGCCAGGAACTTGTCACGTCCCTCCGCCTTGCCCGTCACGTAGTTCGGACCCCACGACGTGTCCGGGCTGGCCACGAACACCCCCATCGTCATGTTCAGGCGCGACATCTCCCTCGCGATGCGTTCCTGCTCGTCGACCGGTCGCCCGGTCATGCCGTTGTCCTCAAGGGCGGTGAACCCCTGGCCAGCCATGAACTTGAGTTGCTCGACCGGGTCGGGCCCGGCGTGGGCGCCGAACATGCCGAAGTGCGGCGCGTACTTGAGCGTGAACCCGCGCTCCGCCCCGGTTGGTTGGGCCGCGACCGCGGCGCCGATTGAACCCGAGGCCAACGCCGCCACCCCCGTTGTCGCCAGGAACTCGCGTCGCGTGGTCATCGTCCATCTCCTCACGCCAGCGGCGTCCGACCCGGCACCGCCACCGGCGGCACGGACAGCGGCCCGAACCCGTAGGCGCCCGGCGACAGGTCCTCGGCGCTGTTCAGCGCCTGCTCCCACGTAACTTCCTTGCCCGTGTAGGCGCTCATGCGGCCCATGATCGCCGTCAGCGTCGCCTCGGCGACATTCCGCGCCTCGTTGAGCCGCGTGCCGGAAGAGATCGCCGACGCCAGGTCCGCGTGCTCGCGGACGTAGGGCGTCGGGTTCTCGCCCTGGAACGTCCACGCATGGGCCCCCGAGATCGCGGCCCGCCCCGAACTCGTCACGCTCGCCCCATTCGTCCCTGTGATGACCTCTTCGACGCGGTCGGCGCACCCGGCGATCTGCCGGCACATGCTGGTCATCGTGACGCCGCCGGGGTACTCGTACTCGATGGCGAAGTGGTCGAAGACGTGCCCGTAGGCCGGGTCGGTGCGGACCTGCCGCCCGCCCATGCCCATGCACCGCAGGGGATGGGCGCCGATCGCCCAGTTGCACACGTCGAGATTGTGCACGTGCTGCTCGACGATGTGGTCGCCCGAGAGCCACGCGAAGTACAGCCAGTTGCGCAGCTGCCACTCCATGTCGGTCCACTGCGGCTGGCGATCGTGTTTCCACAGACCGCCCTGATTCCAGTAGCACCGCGCGGTGACGATCCGCCCGATCGCCCCGTCCCCCAGCCGCGCGAGCGTCTCAAGGTAGCACCGCTCGTGCCGGCGCTGCGTGCCGGCAACCACGCACAGCCGCTTTTCATCCGCGATCACACCCGAGGCCAGCACCCGGCGGATACCCGGCCCGTCCACCGCCACGGGCTTCTCCATGAACACGTGCTTGCCGGCGGCGATCGCCGCCTCGAAGTGCATCGGGCGGAAGTGCGGCGGAGTCGCGAGGATCACCAGGTCCACGTCGCGCAGGGCCAGCAGGTCCCTGTACGCGTCGAAGCCGACAAAGCAGCGGTCCTCGCTCACCTTCACGCGGTCGGCCAGCGTGGGGTCAAGGCCGCGCAGCCCCGCCAGGCTCCCCGAAAGTCGATCCGCGAAGACGTCGGCCATCGCGGTGACTTCGGCGTAGGGCGACGCGCTCAGGGCGTCCGCCGCCGCGCCCGTGCCGCGTCCCCCGCACCCGATGAGCCCGACGCGCAACCGCTCGGCCCCGTGCGCATGAGCGCCACGCGCGACGAGCCCCGGAACGCCGACCGCCGCGGCGGCCGCGGCCGCCGACTTGATGAACTCGCGTCGTGTCGTCATGGGTTTCCCTTCCAACTCCGGCGCCGCGGCCCGGCGCGGCGTGCCCGATGAATCCTTGTCGCTCGCCCGCTCACCCGAACTTCGTCACGCCCGGTACCGGCACCCGGGGCATCGGCCTGGGGCCGAACTCCAGAATATCAGGTACCAGCGATTCCGTGGACCCCATCGCCTGCGTCCATTCGACCGTGGCCCCGGTATACGCGGCCATACGAGCCATGATCGCCGTCAACGTGCTGCGGGCGCCGCGTTCGCCGTCGTTGATCGGCGCCCCGGACCGGATCGACGCGAACAGCTCGTCGTGCTCGGTCTGATACATGTCGCGATCGGCACGGCCCGTGTAGTTCCACGTCGCGGCGCCGTTCAGGTCGCGGCAGGAATACGTCGGCGCCCATCCGTTGACCGTGCAGGAACCGGCCGTGCCGTAGATGTAGTCGGTGTTGTCGTGCGGGCACTGGTCGATCTGCCGCGTGGTGTGGAAGGCCCGCCGCCCGTCGGCATACTCGTACACCCCCGCGAAGTGGTCGTAGACATCGCCGTGCTCGGGGCCGCTGCGGGCCGCGCGCCCACCCAGGCACGTCACCCGCGCGGGCGGTTCGTCGCCCATCGCCCAAGCCAGCCGATCGATGCTGTGGACCGCCTGCTCGACAACGTGGTCGCCGCTGATCCAGGCGAAATGCCACCAGTTGCGCATCTGGAACTCGAGGTCGGTCCACTCGGGCTTGCGGGGGCGCTTGCCGAGCGTGCCGGTGTGGTACGTCGTGTGGACGGTCTGGACGCGCCCGATCGCGCCGCCATGAACCCGTTCGAACGTCCCGCGCATCCCGTCGTTGTACCGCCAGCAGAAGCCCACGAGCAGCGCCGTGTTCCGCGCCTTCGCCGCCGCCGCGGACTCCAGCACCGAACGAACGCCGGGGGCATCGACGGCCAGCGGTTTCTCCGCGAAGACGTGCTTGCCCGCGGCCACCGCCGCCGCGAGGTGCGCAGGGCGGAACGCCGGGTACCCGGTGATCAGCACGACCTCCGCTTCGCTGTTGATCACACCCAGGTGAGAGTCGAACCCGACGAACCGGCGATCCTCCGGCACGCGGACGCGCTGCTCCGCCTCGTCGCCCATCTCGCTCGTGACGTTCGCCAGGCAGGATTCGAGCCGGTCGGCGAAGACGTCGCCCATGGCAACCAGCACGGCCCCTTTGTCGGCGCGGAGGGCCTGCACGGTGGCGCCCGTGCCGCGCCCGCCGCAACCGATGACGCCGATGCGCAGCGCGTCGGACCCGCGGGCGTGCGCGCCACGGGCGATCAGGTCCGGCAGCGACACCGCCGCCGCCGCCGCCACCGAGGACTTCATGAACTCACGCCGCGTCGCCATGACGAATCTCCCGCGATCAACACCTGGATGCCGTCACCCCGCCGCCCGCAGCTAGTTGCCTTTCTCACACACCACCCGGAAGCCCACGAACGGCCCATCCGCCAGCCACCACTTGCTCTTGGGGATCTGCGGGTCGCTCGCGTTCCACGCCGGGCTCGGCCGCACGCGGGCATCGAGGCGCAGCGTCTCCACGGCACCGCGGTACGAGCCGCCCCTCGTCACCGGCTTGCCATCCACGCCCGCCACCCACTCGGCCACGTTGCCCTGCATGTCATGGACGCCCCACGCGTTGGCCGATTTCGCACCGACCGGGTGCGTCTTGCCCGCGGCATTCCCCTCATGCCACGCCCGCGCATCGAGAGTTTCGCGCGCGGCGTCGGACTCGCCCGCTCGGGCGGCGTGTTCCCACTCCGCCTCGGACGGCAGGCGATACTTCCGCCCGGTTTTGGCCGAGAGCCAGCGGCAGAAGCCCTCCGCTCCGGCGTACGACATCGACATCGCGGGGTAGCCCGCGTGCCCGAAGCCGCGATCCGGCGGGATGTACGGCTTGCTCGGACGCGTGACGGCGTCCGTGCCCGCGGGCAGCACCTCGCCCTGGTCGAGCCCGAAGACGTAGAGGTCGTACAGCTCCCAGGTGATCTCGGTCGCGCCGATCCATAGCGGGCCGACGTCGGACCAGTGCAGAGTCCCGTCCGCACCCTGGATCGCCGTGCGGCTCGCGGGCACGGGAACCATCGTGAACTTCAACGGCGTGCCTTCGATCGCCTGCTCGAAGGGTTGCAACGCCGTGACGTTCGCCGTCGCGTCCGGGATGGGTTGCGGCGCCCCGTCGCCCGCGCACCCCGCCGCCAACGCGACCGCGAGCACCGCCGCGCCGAGCCCGCCCGCGATCGGGCGGCTATACCACGGGGTGCGAAACGTTGGCTGTCGATTGATCGCGCTGGCCATGCTCGCCCTCGTCGCCGCGTGCACGGGCTGTGCCGCCGGGCCGACTCGGTTCGAGTCTACACGCTTGTCGATGGGCGTACAGGCCCGCGTCGTGGTGTACGCCCGCGACGCGGCGGAGGCGGATCGTGCGATCGCGCTCGCGTTCCACCGCCTGGACGAGCTCGAGCAGGTCATGTCCGACTACCGCCCGGACAGCGAACTGATGCGGCTGTGCGCTCGCGCGGGATCGGGACCGATCTCCGTAAGCCCGGACTTGCGGCTCGTGCTGGGATCGGCCCGCGCGATCGCTCTGGCGACCGACGGAGCGTTCGACCCGACGCTCGGACCGCTGACGGCACTGTGGCGCGAGGCCCGCCGGACGCTCCAGCCGACGGACCCCTCGGCTCTCGATTCGGCGCGTGCCCGCACCGGCTGGCGGCACGTCGCGATCGACTCCGAAGCCCAGACCGTCGCCCTGGCGATCCCCGGGATGAAGCTGGACCTGGGCGGGATCGGCAAGGGCCGCGGCGCGCACGCGGCGCGTGCCGTGATGGACGCGTTCCATGTGCCTTGCGCCATGGTCGCGCTCGGCGGCGACATCGCGCTGGGGGACGCCCCGCCGGGCACAACCGGCTGGCGCATCGCCATCGACGGCGCCGGTCGCGCTCTCACCCTCGCCAACACCTGCATCTCGACCTCCGGCGACACGGAGCAGTTCATCGAGATCGACGGTGTCCGCTACTCCCACATCCTCGACCCGGGCACCGGCCTGGGCCTGACGCGGCGCATCCAGGCGACCGTGATCGCGCCCGACGGCGCGACAGCCGACGCCCTGGCCACAGCGCTGTGCGTGCTGGGGCGGGAACGCACCGTGGAAACGCTCGCCGACTTTCCGGGCGTCGAGGCCCTCCTCATCGAACGCACGCCCGACGGCACTGTGGAGTTCCGTTCCCCCGGCTTCCCGCCGACATCCACGCCGCCGCCGGCCCACCGGACCCCGTAAGATCACGTGGGCGCCCGCTCCTCCTGAGCGGCCGCGCCCGATCTCGGAGGGTTCAATACCATGACCACGACGCCACGGACGCGCGCGGGATCAGCCGAAGGCGGGGTCCGCCTCTACGATGGCGACGCCGACCGCCTTGTCTCCACCGAACTCGCCCCCGACCGCATCAGCCTGTTGCCCGGCGCCGGCGGAAAGGTCCGCGCCGACGAGCGACTGCGCATCCTCTGGGGGCAGGACCTGCTCCGCGACCTGCTCGACGGCCGCTACCGCACCGTCGTGTGCGGCGTGAACGACGAGGACAACAGCCACGGCATCATCGCGCAGCTCGTCGAGCTCGTGCAGGCCAGCCAGTGGTCCGCGCGCAGCGTGACGAGCTTCGCGAAGATCTTCCAGGACTCCGTGGCCGTCCACGCGGCCCACGACCGCGAGCCCTACGTGCTCAAGTACGACCTCGACAGCCTGCTCATCCTCGGGCTGCTCCGCCCGAAGGGGAAGGACCACTTCACGCTCGACGACCTGGGCCGCGGGTTCACGACCGTCGCCAAGATGCTCCGCGACCGCCGTGACCGGCAACCCGTGGCCAGCGTCTCGTTCCTCAACGCGCGTGCCAACCGGCTCGTCGAGTCGGACAGACCAGGGGGCTCGGGTGGTACGGGCGGCGCCGGGGGGGTGGAGCCCAGCTTCGAGAGCGTGCTCAAGACGATGTACCACGCGGGCTTCCGCGGGGATGTCTACGCCGCCCCGAGCATGTGGCGGCTCGGGCACGTCGGCGTCTTCCCGAGCTACCCGTTCCCCGAAAGCCTGGACGTGATGCGGACCGGGGGGCACTGAGCGTGCCCGCCGGAGCGCGTTCGAGCCTTGGTCCATGGTGAGTCCCATGCCGCAGCCTGAGCCGCTCTCGTTCGCCGAACGCTTCCGGACGTGGTACGCCTACGAGCGCGACTGCAACACCAAGGCCCTGCGGATGCTCGATTCTGTTCCGCTCGCCTCGCGCTCATCCCCTCACTTCGCGCGAGCCGTGGGCAAGATGGCCCACCTGGTCGCGGCCAGGCACATGTGGCTGCACCGGCTGGGCGCCGCGTCGGATCGACCCGAGAGTTGGTTCCCCGCGACGACCTTCGCGGACCTCCCGGCGGCGGTCGGGGCGGTCGAGCAGCGATGGACGTCCTACCTCGGGGGCCTGACCGACGCGGACATCGCCTCCGACTTCACCTGCGTCGGCGGCGACGGGCGGCGCTACCGCTGGCGCCTCCTGGACTTGCTCACGCAGGTCTTCGGGCACGCCTGGTACCACCGCGGCCAGATCGCCCTGCTCGTCAAGGACCTCGGCGGCGAGCCGGTGGACACCGACTACATCTTCTGGGATCGCCCCTCGGTGGTGCAGGAAGGCTCCGCGCCGTGAACGCCCCGGCCCTGATCGAGCGGCTTGATCGGTTTCCGGCCCTCATCCAGGGCGTCGCCTCCGGCTTGCCCGAAGCCGACGCCGGGTGGAAACCACCTTCGGGTGCATGGTCGATCCTCGAAGTCGTCTGCCACCTCGGCGACGAGGAAGTTCACGACTTCCGCACCCGGTTGAAGTTCGTCGTCGACGGCGCGTCGGGCGACTGGCCCCCGATCGACCCCGAAGGCTGGGCCCGCGACCGCCGCTACAACGAACAGGACATCGCCGCGTCGGTGGCCCGCTTCGTCGATGAGCGTCGCCGATCCGTGGTGTGGCTGCGGACCCTCCCCGCCGGCACGGATTGGTCGCTGGCGTATCACCACCCGAAGTTCGGCCCCATTCGCGCCGGCGACCTGCTCGCGTCGTGGGCGGCCCACGACGCCCTGCACCTGCGGCAGATCGCCAAGCGGCTTTGGGAGCTCGCCTCCCGCGACACCCCCGGGTTCAACACCGCCTACGCGGGCGAGTGGAAGGCGTAACACGCCCGTCCTCGATCCGGCGGCGCAATGAAAACGCCCATGCCTCTTGGGGCATGGGCGCTGTGTACGCAGACCGGGTTGTCGTGTCGCTCGTTACGCCGCCAGTTGCAGGCCCTGGCCGCCCGCTTCGCTGTCTCCGGCGCCCTCGCCGGGGACGCCCAGGAGGATGGAGACGGGTTCGCTGGGTTCGCTGGACTGGCTGCGGCGTCGGGCGGTGACCTGGTAGGTGGCGGAGAGGGTTCCGGCGGGGACGGTCGCGTCCTCGAACGCCTTCTCACCGGTGTTCCCGACGCCGAAGAACGCCCCGCCCCCGTTCAGGCGGCGGCTGACGGTGAAGAACTGCTCGGCCCCCGGGGCGGGCTGGGTCGCGTCCCACGCGACGTTGATGGTCCCGTCGTTGCGGAGCGAGACGGTGACGTTGACGGGGGTCGCGGGCGCGGGGGCGGGCTTGGGCGCGGCGGGCGGGGGGACCTCGGCGATGGTGTAGACGTTGGGGTTGTTGGAGGCCTGCGCAAACGACTTGATGCTGTTGATCATGTCGCCCGCGGAGTTGCGCATGGCGGCGTGGGCGATCTTCAGGGCTGTGGTGGAGTTCTTGGAGGAGATGCGGGCGGCCTGCGCGTTGTCATAGGCGGTGCGTGCCGCGGTGGTGAGCGTGGTTAACCCCGTGACCTGGAGCGACGAGAGGCCGATGGCGGAGGAGTTGGCGGCCCAGATGGGGAGGTGGGCTTCGAGCCACTCGATCTGCTCGCGGACGAGGGGGGGCAATACCGGCATGAGAATCTCCTTGAACGGGAGGTTGACCCTCTCTCCCCTGCCGACGGTGGTTCTCTGCATCGGCAACGCCGCCGGGCAGGTTTAGCGCGCGATGAAGATCGTTGGAGGGTCCGACCGAGCCGATCGCGGCACCAATGATCGGGCGGCCTGCCCACCGATGCACGGCGCACCGCGAACGGATTTTCAAGGCGCGAACGAGCCAGAAATGATGGTGAACCGGTAGTCGTACACCACGACGCCGACGGTGTTGCTGTCGTACTTGCTCTTGAGGCGCGTCATGCCGCTGCCGCCGCTGACGTACTGCGGCTGGACCCGGTACTCCTTGTCGCTCAGGAACGACTGGCCCGACTTCGGCGTGATCGTGACGCGCCGGAACGGATATGTATTCTCGATCACGAAAACGAGATCATCCGTCTGATTCATCCAAGTATCCTCGGAACCCGCGTTGCGGTGCTCGACCTTCAGGGGCGGGCAAGCCGTTGGTGAGCACTCCACCCATTACACGGGCCCGTAGTGGTCCACCACCACCGACGACGGCGGGCTTGACAGCACCTCCTCGTGCTGCGGGGAGCACGCCCAAGCGTGGAAGTTGAACCCCGCGAACCCGACGGCGCCGCCGCCGAGGTCCGAAGGGAGTTGCACGTACGCGGTCGGCGCGAGGGTGACTGCGCCCACCCTCACGTCCCCGTCCCACGAACCCTGGTCGAATCCGTCCGCGTTGATGATGATCTGGCCTTCGAGCCCGGCCGCTTCGCCGATCGTGATTGAGGCATCGCCGTCGAGCGAGAGGTAGATCTTGATCGTGTTGCCGGATTGGAGATAGTCGCCGATGTCGATCGGCGCGTTCACCGATTCCCCAACGGTCAGGTTCGCGTCCAAGTCTCCAGCGATGTCGATCGGCGCGTTCACCGACCCTTCGACGGTGAGGTTGCTGTCCAGGTCCCCGCCGATGTTGATCGGCGCTTCGACGGATCCATGGACCGTAAGCGTGGCTGTCACGTCGCCCGCTATGTCGAGCGCGGGTTCCTCGCCCGTCCCCAGCAAGTCTGTCGCCTTGACGAACCCCTTGAAAAACGTCGCGGACGTGGTGCGGACCTGCTCGATGTCGCCCGTCGCGTTCACTCCTCCCGCCGTAATGTTCGCGTTGATGTTCGCGGCTTCGATGACCCCGATGGACCCTCCCGAGTCATGCGTCGCGATCTGCACGGCCGCCCCGTCGGTTCCGATGTTGCCCGTGACGATGACACTGGTGATGAAAGTCCCTGCGTCGATGGCCCCGGTGAAGTTGCCGCCCACCATCACCGAAACGACGCCCTCCTCCAGAGCGCCCACGTGTGCGGCCGAGTTGCCCCCGATGTCGACGAGAGTGATGGTGCCGGAGTGGGCGGTAATCCCGACGCTCGCGGTCGAGCCTGCGTAAACATGGAACAAGTTCTCAGCATCCGGCGACAACTCGGCACTGATACCGCCGTTCATCACTCCGGCAACGTCCCAGCGATACACCTTGCCCACCGTGACTATCCCCTGATCTCCCGCGATGTGCCCGGCAAGCCATATCCTCTGCCGCAGGCTCGCGTTCGATATACTGATTCCGCCGAGGTCGCGAGCCGCCGCAGACGACTGACCCATCTCATAGGGAAAGGTGCCCTGCCCGATGAAGAGCTCTACGCCTTGGGGAGGCAGACTTCCTGTGTGCGTGATCGTCACCTGGCCGATATCGAAGGACGTGCTGTCGGCATAGATGTTGATCCGACGCGTGCACTCCGTGATCACGATCGAGATGTTCGCGCCGCTGTTGTGGTTCGTCGTCGAGTGAAGAGATGTGGTACACGAGTGGGTGCCGCAACCAGTGGCGCATCGCCAATCCTCGACGTGAATCTCATTCGCCGCCCGTGCCAGCCCCGCGCAGACTGAGACCGTCAGTGCGCCGGTCAGAACGACTTTGCTCACGTGATTCAACATGCTCTTCTCCTTCTCGCGGTTGAGCGGAACGCCAAGATCATGATGACGACAGTGACGGAAACTGGACTGGGAATAGCCGCGGCTACCCGCAGACCGAGACCAGGGAACGGAGTAGACGGCCGAAGGAACTGAAATCTGTAAATCCGGTCGAACAGCTCCGGAGACGAACTGGCATCCGCGCCCTTGCTCCCCCGGTCCACGGGGCCTTCGATCGGCCAGTAGAACTCGGTGTGCTCCGCCGTCATGCCCGTCATGTCCAGCAGGCCCCACGGGGACTGCGTCTGCGGGTACGAACCCAGCGGGATGT
>JBJXFE010000003.1:0-8150 GCA_046153875.1 Phycisphaerales bacterium | reverse complement strand
GCGGGCGTCGATGTGCGTCGTCATGGCTTGGCTCCGACGGTGAGGATGGTCCGCCCCCAGTGCCGGGGCCGGCGCCCCGCCCGCACCGCGGCGGGCCCGCCGGCCGCCTCGATCCGCTCGCTGTCGCGGCCGCTGACCGCGACGCAGCGGCCGCCGGGCAGGGTGAGCACCGCGCCGCCGTTGTCCTCGGCCCAATCCGCCGCCGCGTGGCTCGTCCGGAACTCGATCCCGATCACCTTCATGGTCGTGCTCCCTTGGTTCAGCCGTTCACCGCCCGCTCGTTCGCGGTCCGCGCCGCGTCACTCCTCGACCTCCGCCTCGGCGAACGTGATGAAGTCCGCCCGCATCCACCGCTCGATCCCGTACTCGGTCATGACCTCGTACTCGATCCCCGCGTTGTCGAACGGGTTCATCACGTGCCCGTCCTCCCCGTCGAGCAGGCTGATCACCCGCGTCCCGCCCGGGAGGAAGGCCACCGCGTTCCCGACCGCCCCGTTGTTCTCCCCGTTCGCCATCGCCCCGTTCTCCTTCGCGGGGTTCCGCCCCGCGTGCAGCACATGAAGCCATGACCTGGCGCGGAGTGCAAGGCCGCTCGCGGGGAATCCCGCGATTCCCAGCGGAATGTGGGCAACCGCTCGTTCCGTTGGGCTAACGCGCGCCTAGCGGGGGAGATCGCCTAACGCGCGCCTAGCGACCGCGCCGTAAACTCGCCGCATGACCGCCTCATTCGGGTCGCCCGCGGCGCTAGCCCGCGCCGGCTTCGCCGGCTTCACCCCCATCCACGTGCTCCGGTCGGGCGGGCTCGGGTCCGTCCCCGAATCGCCGGGCGTGTACGCCGTGGTGAGGTCGCCGCACCGGCCGCCGCGCTTCTTGGCCGCGAGCGCCGGCGGGCGATGGAAAGGGCGCGACCCGACGGTCGCCGTCGAGCGGCTACGCGCCAAGTGGGTGCTTGGCGCGATCGTCCTCTACATCGGGCAGTCGGGCGGCGGCGGCCGACGCGGAACGCTGCGGGGGCGCTTGGCGGAGTTGCTCGCGTTCGGCGGCGGCGCTCCCGCTCGCCATTGGGGCGGCCGTTTCATGTGGCAGCTGGCCGGAGTCGAAAGCGCCTCCGTGTGCTGGACCGCCACGCCCGCTGCGAACGCGCGCGACGCCGAGCGGAGTCTCCTGGACGAGTTCGCGGCGGAGTACGGGGCGCTGCCGTTCGCCAACCTGCGGCGCGGGTGACGGGGGCCGGTTTGCTGCCCGCCCGGTAGCGCTTCTATCGGCGGAACGTAGCCGTTGGAGCACGATCGAAGCCCATCCCATTCCGGACATTCATGTCCGGTGCTAACCGGTCATCCCCCAAACCACAGGCGTCTGGATCAAGCCGGCCTCGCTATCGGTAAGGGGCGCACCCAGGAATCCGCAGCCGCGCCGTGCTGGTGGCAGCTCCGTTCGCCCTGGCGACGACGCCATGACTGCTGCCCCGCCCGCAACCGTCGAGCGCCTCGTCTTCGCCTAACCTCTTTACAGTCCCTCTTGACATCTCGTTGAAGTGGGGTAAGTTGGAGAAGATGCGGCGAGCTGAATCTCGGCTCGCGCCGCCCTTGAGTATCCTTCGGTGCGTGAGCTAGGGGTTCGGGAACCAGGAGCACGCCGTGAATCGCAGCAACATCGCGTCCGCCATGGTTGGTCGCGTCCGTGACAATGCCCGTTTGCTGGCAGTCGTCCTGATTGCCATCTGGGCCGCCGGGGAGACAGTTCAAGCTCGGCAGAACGTCACGGAAGTTTGGCGAAGCCCCGTGACCGGTACTTGGCCGACAGGCGATGATCGTGGAGTCGCTGCATCTCTCAGCAACACTTCCCAAAAACTCTACGTCACGGGCTACGTGACCATCGGGTTACAGCGCACACGCTTCATGACGATGCGTTACAACGCATACCACAACAACCCGCCATATCCGGAAGTCATCGCGCCGCACATTGGCCCGGTCCTATGGCCGTCCACAGAGACGGAGGACGGGCGTTTCGCTGCAACTGCAATGGCCATCGACGATACACCGGGCAACGTTTCGGTCTACGTCGCGGGACACCGTCCCGGTGCGCCGAACGAAGGCTTGGACATGACCCTGATCAAGTACGACGCCGATCTCAACTTGGTCTGGACGACCCCACCTGTCTACGATGGACCGGGAATCGGTGACGACGTCCCGACAGCTATCCACTTCGCAAGCAGTGGGTCGCCGGAGACAGGCATCGTGGTCGTATGCGGGCGATCGGTGGGATCAACCGGCACGTCGGATTACGTCACTCTAGTGTACAACGCCTCGACCGGAGCCCTGCTTCCCGGGTGGCCGCGGCGGTTGGAGGGCCCGGGTGGGGACATCCCTGTCGGCGTGCACGCCGTCCAGTTCTTCAACGCCCAAGGAGGAGGGGCGCAGATCACGGTCACAGGCACCTCGTGGAACTCGTCCACCGCCAATGACTTCGTGACGTTGCGCTACCGCTTGGACGGCACGTTTGACCCGCAATGGGCCGACGTCGGTCAGGGCGTAGGGGTTCGGCGCTACAACAATGCGCCAGTCAATGGCAACGACGTCGCGGCAAGAATGCTGCACACCGGCGACCAGGTGCTCATCACGGGCTGGTCACATCGCGGGTACGGCGGAGGAGGCGGCTTTGGCCCGGGCGGCGGCGCCTCCGCTATGAGCGCGCCCGAGAATCCGGACTATGCAACGGTGTGCTACTATCACGTCGATGGAAGTCTCGCGTGGACCGGACATCCAAACGGTGCGCGGTTGTACAACGGAACGGCAGATGCGGGCGACTTTGCAACAGCCATGGCTGTCGATGTGGTTGCGAACAATAGTGTCTATGTGACGGGATACTCGACGGGTGTTAATTCTGGATTCGATTATACTACCGTGCGCTACAACCGGTACACCGGGAATGACATACCGAACTACGTGACACATCGATACAACGGACCTCAGAATCTACACGACGAGCCAGTTGACATCGTCGCTTCTCAGCGGGCGATCTATGTTGCCGGCCGCAGTTTTCACTCTGGCACAATCGGAAACACTTACGATTTTTCCACAATTCGATTCAGGAATGACGGGACCAATTTTGCCCCGGGGAGCGAGCAGGGTTTTCCGATCGCTATGATCGGTCCGGGCAACGCCTATGATGCTCCGGCGCGAATGGTCAGCGATCTTTCCAACGCCTGGTTGACGGGTACTTCCGCCTACGGAACGACGGGCCAAGATTTCTTCACGAACCGGTATCAGTTCCCATCACCGCCGTAGGCGCTTGCGTGGGCGTCCGGTCCCTGATGGAGGAAGTGGAGGGGGAAGGATCTGGGAGTCGGCCATGCGGCGGTACGCATTGCTGTTCTCGTGGCTGCCGGTCGTCGGCGGGTCGGCGCTTGCGCAGGTCTGTCCACCACACTGGTCGGACGAGTTTCCCTTATCCGCTCTGAGCGGAGCTGTCCGGGCGCTCACAACCATGCGCGCCGACGCGCGCGTTCAGCTCGTGGCCGGGGGAGATTTTAGTTTCGCAGGTGGCCTGCCCGCGAACCACGTTGCGCGATGGGACGGTGATCGCTGGCTCCCCTTCGGCGGTGGACTCGATTGGCCGGTCCACGCGCTCGCTGTGTTCGATGATGGGTCGGGGCCAGCGCTCTACGCGGGCGGCGGGAACGCACCCCAACCCTCGAGCGCTCCCCCTTGGCTCGCGCGCTGGAACGGCACGGCATGGACGGGCATCGGAGCCGGAGTGAACCAGTTCGTGCACGCCCTGTGCGTGTACGACGATGGCACCAGCGCGGCACTGTACGCAGCGGGAAAGTTTACCACCGCCGGCGGCGCGCCCGCCCTTGGAGTGGCACGCTGGGATGGGGTGTCCTGGTCCGCGCTGGGCAAGGGCCTGATTGTGCCCGGCTCGGCCTTCCCCGGGTACGGTCTCTCCCTGTGCGTGCACGACCCGGACGGGAAGGGTCCGGCCAAAGCGCTGCTCTACGTCGGCGGCTATTTCAAGAAAGCCGGGGATGTGACCAGCCATCAGGTGGCCGCGTGGGATGGCGCGAACTGGACGGGGCTGGGAGTGGGTGTGGGCAACAGCGCCACCGTGGACACCATGGCGTCGATGACCGACGCGGGCGGTCCGGCCCTCTACGTAGGCGGGACCTTCCAGACCGCCGGCGGTCAGCCCGCGTACCGCGTCGCGAAGTGGGACGGTGCAACGTGGTCCGCAATGGGGCCGGGGCTGGGGCCGGGGGTTCCATGGGGGTACTCCGAGCTGCCCCGGGCGATGGCGGTGTTCGACGATGGGGGCGGGGCCAAGCTCTACGTCGGCGGCGACTTTGTGACCGCCGGCGCAGGCGCGCCAATGCGGTTCATTACGCGCTGGAACGGCACGAGCTGGGAGGATCTGCCCGGGAGCATGTGGAACATGGTTCGCGCGCTGCTCACGGCGGACCTGGGAGACGGGCCGCGCCTCATCGTCGGGGGTGATTTCCGGATGGCGGGCTCTAAGGCCGCGCGCTACGTCACGACGTTCGACGGCGATCAATGGGAGCGACTGGGCCTGGGCCTGCTGGCAGAGGACATCTCGCAGCTCGAGGTGTTCGATGACGGCTCGGGACCGGCGCTGTACGCATCAGGGTTCATGTTCCTGGCAGCCGACGAGCACACGGTTGAAGGAATCGCCCGCTGGAGCCGCGGACGTTGGTCCGCCGTCGGCGGGCTGAACAGCGTCGCCCCCGAGCCAGGCGAGCCCATGACGGATGTCCGCCAGCTCGTCGTTCACGACGATGGCGCCGGGCCGGTGCTGCTCGCCGTCGGGTTCTTCGTGAACATCACCGCCGCTCCGTATGCGTGGGGCGTCGCCCGATGGGACGGGCGAGCATGGACCATGTTCAGCGAGTCCCTGAACGGACAGCCCTTCATCCTTGAGGTCGCCCGCTTCGACGATGGCCGGGGCGCCCGCCTCTACGGCTGCGCGCTCGACCCGGCCACGAGCAACTCCGATCTGGTTCGATGGGACGGGACCAGTTGGCGCGTGGTCGCGCCCGTCACGGGATCCGGCGGGTTCGGCCTGCGAGACGTCGACGGTCCGTTCGAGCACCGGCTCTACGCGATCGGGTTCATGTCCGCCATCGGCGGTGTCAGCGTGCAGTACCACGCTAAGTGGGACGGCTCGCGCTGGGTTCCCGTGCCCGGGTTCGATCACGTGAGCGGGAACTTCGTGCCCTTCGATGACGGCAGCGGCCCGGCGCTCTTCGCCGGCGGATCATTCAGCATCGCGGGCGGCGTGCCCGCCTCGCGCGCGGCGCGGTTCGATGGCGCGGCGTGGTCCGAACTGGGCGGGGGGCTCTGGTCGCCGGGCGGCTACCTCAACGCCGTCGGGCCCGTTCGCGTTTTCGACGACGGCACGGGACCGGGGCTCTACTTCGCCGGTCCGTTCTTCCGCGCCGGCGGGCCCAACGGGCTTGAGGTCAACGGCATCGCGCGATGGGACAAGAACGGCTGGAGCGCGCTGGGCACGGGGCTGAGTTATTCCTACATCTACGACATGGCGGAGTTCCGCGACACTTCGGGCCCGGCGCTCTTCATCGGCGGCACGATCTCGACCGCCGGCGGAGAGCCGTCGAGCTACATCGCGAAGTGGGCCACATGCGAGAGGTGCTACCCGGATTGCGATGCGTCCGGTGCGCTGGGCGTCGCCGACTTCACGTGCTTCCAATCGAAGTACTCGGGCGGCGACCTGTACGCTGACTGTAACGCCAGCGGCAATCTCTCCGTCGCCGATTTCGGCTGTTTCCAGGGCAAGTACGTCCTCGGGTGCCCGTGAGAAGATGGGCGCGATCAATTACCGCCCGGTATCGCTTTCCGCCGAAGGCGTAGCTGCGGGGCCATCGGTGCGGGCGCCCGCGCGCCGCGTAGGCTTGACGTCATGTGCGGCCGCTACACCTGCCTGTTCACGTGGAAGCAGCTCCAGCGGCTGATGCGGCTGACGGGGCTGCCCGAGGACGAGCTGCTCCCGCGCTTCAACGTCGCGCCCACGCAGTTCGCGCCGGCCGTCCGGCAATCCGCCGGCGGCGCGCGAACGGGCGCGCTGCTCCGCTGGGGCCTCGTCCCGTCGTGGGCCGACGACCCGTCGATCGGGAGCAGGCTGATCAACGCCCGGGGAGAGACGGTCGCGGAGAAGCCGTCGTTCCGGTCCGCGTTCAGGGCGAGGCGCTGCCTGATCCCGGTCAGCGGGTTCTACGAGTGGAAGGCCGTCGAGGATCAGAAGGCGAAGCGGCCGTTCTGGATCGGGCGCGCCGACCGCGAGCCGTTCGCGCTGGCGGGGTTGTGGGAGCGGTGGACGAAGGGCGCGGAGCCCGTCGAGTCGTTCACGATCATCACCACGACGCCCAACGCGCTCATGGCGAAGCTCCACGACCGCATGCCGGTGATCGTGGACCCCGGGGACTACGACCGCTGGCTCGACCCCGGCGCGGACCCCTCTTCCCTCTCGGCGTTGATCCGGCCCAACGAGCCGGAGGAGTTCGAGGCGTACCCGATCGGCACGCGGGTGAACAGCCCGAAGAACGACGACCCGTCGCTGCTCGATCCGGCATGACTCCCGTCTCAATGTATTGCTTTTGTTTGCACCGTACTGTATCCTATCAACATGGCCGGTGCGGAACGGGCGAACCGGAGCAGGGCCGTCGCGCTGCGTGATCTGGCCGAGCGGATCGACGCGGTCCTCGCACGCGGTGCGGCCGCGGCGGCGTGCGACCGTTCGGCCGTGGCGCAGACGGGCTGGATCGAGATCGACCGCGTCCTGCCGGGCGGCGGGTTGCGGCGCGGCGCGGTCCACGAGTGGGTCTCGGACGCGCACGCGGACCGCTGGTGGCGCTGGTCCCCGCCGCTGCTGATCCTCCTTCATCTCTCCGTGCTCGCGGCGCGGCCCCGCGCGTGGACGGTGTGGATCGGGCGGCGGGTCTGGCCCTACGGGCGGACGCTCGCGGCGGGGCTGCCGCGGTCCCTGCTGATCGACCCGCCGGACGAGCCCGCGCGGCTGTGGGCGATCGACCTGGCGCTGCGGACGCCGGGGCTCGTCGTCGTCGCCGACGGCTCGTCGTTCGACCTGGTGGGCACGCGCCGGCTGCAACTGGCGGCCGAGGCCGGGGGGTCGCTCGGGCTGATCGCCCGACCGGCGCGCGACCTGTCGAGCCTGTCGGCGGCGGCGACGCGGTGGGCGGTGCGGCCCTCGGCGGGGGCGTCGGAACGGTGGCGCGTGCGCCTGGTCCGCTGCAAGGGCGCGCGGGCGGGGGCGGGGGGTGAGGAATGGGCGTTGGAGAGAACGGATGACGGCGGTATCGCTCTGGCTCCCGAGGTTCGCCGCGGACGTGGCGCGTCGGCGGCTGCCGGTTGATCCGCCCCCCCGCGCGGTCGTGCTGAGCGTCGTCGATCGCGGGCGCGAGGTGGTCGCGGCGTGCTGCGCCGCGGCGGCCCGCGCGGGGGTCGCGCCGGGGCTGACGCTCTCGCACGCGCGGGCGCTGCTGCCCGGCGGCGTCCACGCCGAGCCCTACGACGCCGCCCGCACCGGGCGGGCCCTGCGCCGCCTGGCGGCCTGGGCGACGCGGTTCACCCCGGTCGTCGCGCTCGACGAGCCGGACGGCCTGCTGCTCGACGCCTCGGGGTGCGAGCGGCTCTACGGCGGGAGCGGCGCGATCGTCGAGCGCGTCCTGGCGCGGGTCCGCGGGCTGGGGCTGGCGGCCCGTGAACAGCGCCCCCACCGCCGACCAGCGGCGCGGTATCCTCCGCACCATCGTCCGGCGGGTGGACCTCGCGGCGGAGCCGACCGGGTCCAGGCAGCGGCGCGGGTCGGGCGGTTCGTTCGCGGCGACGGGAGGGCCACGGTGGGCGATCACGAACGTCGCGTTCCAGCTCGCGCTCCCGGCCGAGGACGCGGCGGACGCCGCCGTAGGCCCGCACGGGACCAACGGGGCGAACGGGGAGGCCGCGAACGGGGCCTTCCGCGACCGTGCAGTGCGCACAACCCCCTCATGTTGGGGCCTGCCGGGACCGGCAAGACCATGATGGCCAAGGCGCTGCCCGGCGTATTGCCGCCGCTCCTGGCCGACGAGGCGATCGAGATCACGCGCGTCTACTCGGCGG
>JBJXFE010000001.1:0-2741 GCA_046153875.1 Phycisphaerales bacterium | reverse complement strand
GCCTGGCGAACTCGACCGCCTACAGCGGGGGTTCCAGTGTTGATTCGGTCCACAAGGCGGTGAGCCGGATCGGCCTGGCGCAGATCCGCGAAACCGTGCTCAACCTGGAGATCGTGGACCGGTTCGCCGGGCTCCGGTGCGGCCGCATCCGGGCCGACTGGTTCTGGGAGCACTCCATCGCGGTCGGGCTCATCGCGTCCCGGCTGGCGCGCCGGGCCGGGGCGGGCGCCGAGGCGGGCGACGCGATGTTCACGGCGGGGCTCCTCCACGACATCGGGCGGATGCTGCTGACCGAGGTCCTCGCGGACCAGTACGGGGCGGTGCTCCAGGCGGCCGAGCGGCTCGAGCTGCCGCTGGAACTCGTCGAGTCCCGCCTGCTGATGGTCAACCACGCCGAGCTCACCGACCGCGTCCTGCGCTCCTGGAAGTTCCCCCCGGAGCTGATCAACCCGATCGCGTTCCACCACCTCACGATGGGGGAAGCCCGGCAGACGGTCCCGAGCATGATGGAGTCCGTCGCCATCCTGGGTCTGGCCAACCGAATGGCCCACGCCCTGCTGATCGGGAGCAGCGGGAACGAGGTGATCTACCCGACCCGCGAGCACCTGCGGGGCCTCCAGGTGGACCCGGCGCTGGCGGACGAACTGTGCGAGCAGGTGCCGCCGGAGACCGCCGAGATGCGGATGGTGCTCATGGCGCGGGGCAGCGAAGGCGTCGCCGAGTCGTTCGAGCAGCAGGTGCAGCAGCGGCTGCGCGGCGCGGGCCCGGCGCTCAGCATCAGCGGTGCGCCGGGGCTCGACCCCTTCGATCGCCTCGCCGCCCGGTTGTGGGGGCGCTCCCCCGAGTCGCCGACGGCGGCCGTCGTGTACGTGCACAACCCGCACGAAGCCGAAGCCGCCGCCGCGCAGTTGCGGGCGCGCGAGGCCGAGATCGGGCGGCTCCTTCCGGCCGTCGTGGTGTCGCCGACGGGCACCGTGGGCCTGCCGCCCGACGCTCAGGGCGGGCGTTACGTTCAACTGCTGGCGTGCCCGACAACGATCGGCCGCTTCGCCCGCGCGCTCCGGGCCGTGTGCGGCCTCGGGGACGCCCCGCCGCCGGCGGGAGCCAAAGGCAGCGTCTGAGTGTTGGGCCGGTAGCGCTTCTATCGGCGGAACGTAGCGGGGCGGGCACGTTCTTCTTCGGGTCCACCTGCGTCTGGCTGGCGGCGAGGCCCGCGCCCGCCCCTCCCAGGTCGTACTCGACGGGGTCCTCGATCGTCATCATGTTCAGCTCGCACCCGCGGGCTGTGGCGTCGCTGGTGGGGACGACCCTCAACGAGCCGGACGTGATGTGGAAGCGGTACACGACGACCGGCGTCTACCCCGACCTGGACGTGTTCAACCGGGTCACCTCCAGCCGCTGGACCAAGGACCTGGCTACGGACCGCGACTTCGTGGACCTGGACATCGCCTACGACCGCAACTCCAACATCACGCGGGTCGTGGACAACGTGCACACGACAGGCCTGCTCGGCGCCGGCAACGGGCTCTTCGACGCGGGCTACTCCATCGACGACCTGAACCGGCTCTTCCGGGCCCAGGAGGGGAACTGGACTGGCTCGGTCATCGACAACCAGACCCGCGACGAGCAGTGGCGCGACGCCACGCCCAACGCCATGCTCACCCAGACCGGCAACTGGGAGCGCTACCGCCTCAACCTCAACGGCGACGCCGACTTCACCGACGCGGGCGAGCTCGACGAGGACCGCACGCACAACGTGGCCAACGAGCTGACGGGGCGGGACACCGACGACAACGGGAGCGACAACTACACGCTGACGTACGACGCGAACGGGAACCTGACCGACGACGGCAAGGACTACGAGTACGTCTACGACGCCTTCGGGCGGGTGCGGCAGGCGAAGCGGACCGACAACCAGGCGGTGGTGGCCGCGTACCGCTACAACGGGCTGGGGTTCCGGATCTCGTACACGTACGACACGGATCCCGACGCCGAACGACTCTGGCCGCTGCCGGACATGCCTCGCCTGCGGGTGCTCGTCCCTGATCTCGTCGCGGCGGGCCTCGCCCCCGAGAACGAATTGGGCGTGATCGATTTTCACTCGTTCCGGCACCAGTTCGTGACGCGGCTCGTGCGGTCGGCGATGCCGATCCGGGCCGCGCAGACGTTGGCAAGGCACTCGGACCCGAAGCTGACGCTGAACGTCTACGCCCACCTCACGCTCGCCGACGAGCGGGCGGCCCTGGAGCAGGCGTTCGCGCCCCGCCCAGCCTCGGCGGCTCGGGCCACCGGCACTCACGGCTGATTCGCCCCCCCTCTCCCCCACCGCTTCCGCCCGACAGCGCGCAGCGCACTGATCGGCGCGCACCGCCGTCACCCGCCGTGCCCCGGCGTGCCAACGGCGCTGCGCTGACCCCGCGCGCTCACGGTTCAACCCCGCGTGAACCCCCCAAGAACCCCGGAGTTTGTCGCGTCCCGGCCCGGCCTGTCACGGCCCGGCACAGGCGCGCAAAAAATGCCCCGCTCAGGACTCGAACCTGAAACCCTCTGATTAAGAGTCAGGGGACAAACCCCGGAAAACCCCGAGGATTCCCGCATGTTCCGCAGGCGCGCAGCGCCGTGATCGGCGCGCGGCCTTTGCCAGCGAGTGCGGCAAGACGGCCTCTTCTCGTATCCGGCCGGTGAACCGTCGCAGGCTCGCTCTCGGAGCTGTCGTTCACCCCCCCCATCTGAGAACGTAT
>JBJXFE010000072.1:0-8189 GCA_046153875.1 Phycisphaerales bacterium | reverse complement strand
GCCGATCGCTGACTGAGGGGGCTCCTTCTTCTCGGGGCTTGTCTTCGCGTTCTACAGCGCAATCCACCACCCACCCCGCCGCTCCCGCACCCACCAGCGCACCAACCGGCTCCGCCTCTTCGTCTCTTCGTCTCTCCGTCTCTCCGTCTCTTCCTTCTGATCCCGTCCCTGAGTCCCTTCCCCGCTCCCCCCTCGCCTCCTCCATCCCCGGCCTTCCCGAAACCGTCGCCGACTTCATCCGCGCCGCGGGAACCATCACCGCCGGCTCTGAGGCCGGTCTCCACGAAGCCGCAGCACACACCGCCGTTCACCGCAAGCACGAACTCGGCCCCGATCTCGAGCCCTGGCTCCGCGCCGTCGCGCAGCGCATCGGCCCCGCCGAGGTCACCTCCGGCTTCACCCTCCCCCAGGACATCCTCGACTGCGCCGTCCACGCCGTGACTCTCACCCGGCCGGCCGGTCCGCTCCAGGCCCTCATCCACGTCGTCCTCCAACGCTGCCCCGACGGCCGCAACATCTGGGCCGTCGCCGACGTCGTCACCGCGGATTCCTCGTAGCCCGCTCCGCGGCCCTGTTTTCCCGGCCCCACCTCTGTGGCCTCTGTGTCCTCTGTGGATGCATCGCTCCGCGCCCGAAGTTCACCCGCCGGCGTCGGGCACGCACTCCGCAAGCACCAGCGAGACCCGCACCCGGGCCCGCGCCGTCGTACCATGCCCCCATGATCGCCCCCGAAGCCGGAAGCGCGGACGTCGGACTCGTCGGCCTCGCCGTCATGGGCCAGAACCTGGCCCTGAACATGGCCGACCACGGGTTCAAGGTCGCGGTCTACAACCGCACCGTCGCCGTCACCGAGAAGTTCTTCGCCGACAACCCGCCCAAGGTCTTCGGATCCGGCCAGGTCTGGGGGCGCGGCGGCGGACTGGTCCCCGCAGCGGAGCTCAAGGACTTCGTCGCGGCGATCAAAAAGCCCCGCCGCATCGTGCTCCTCATCAAGGCCGGCGGGCCGACCGACGCCGTCGTGAACTCCCTCACCCCCCTGCTCGAGCCGGGCGACTGCATCATCGACGGCGGCAACGCCCTGTGGACCGACACCGAGCGGCGCGAGGCCGACCTGCTCGACAAGGGCATCATCTTCCTCGGCTCGGGCGTCTCCGGCGGCGAAGTCGGAGCCCGCTTCGGCCCGTCGCTCATGCCCGGCGGCACGCCCGAGGCGTGGGAACTGGTCAAGCCGGTGTGGACCGCGATCGCCGCGAAGGTCGACGCCCAGACCGGCAAGCCGATCGACGGGGCTCAGGCCGGGCGACCCGTCACCGGCGGTGTGCCCTGCACAGCCTTCATCGGGCCCGGCGGCTCGGGGCACTTCGTCAAGATGGTCCACAACGGCATCGAGTACGCCGACATGCAGCTCATCGGCGAGGCGTACCACTTCATGCGCGACGTGCTGGGGATGGACGCCGGCGCGATGGCGAAGGTCTTCGCCGAGTGGAACGCGGGCGACCTCGACTCGTTCCTCATCGAGATCACCGCCGACATCCTGCGGCAGAAGGACCCGGTGACGGGGGCGCCGTTCGTGGACGTGATCCTCGACGCGGCCGGGCAGAAGGGCACCGGCAAGTGGACCACCGAGTCCGCCCTCGATCTGGGCGTGCCCGCGGCCACGCTCGGCGAGGCGGTCTTCGCCCGCACGATCAGCGCGATGAAGGAGGAGAGGGTCGCCGCGTCGAAAGTCCTCAAGGGCCCCGAGGCGGGGGCGGGGGGGGCGACGGCGAAGCTGTCGGCCCAGGATTGGGTGGCGAAGGTGCGCGACGCGCTCTACTGCTCAAAGATCTGCGCGTACGCCCAGGGCTTCGCGCTGATGGCCGCGGCGGACAAGGAAAAAAAGTGGGCCCTGCGGCTGGGCGAGATCGCGTCGATCTTCCGCGGCGGGTGCATCATCCGCGCCCGGTTCCTCCAGAAGATCACCGAGGCGTACCACCGCCAGCCGGACCTGACCAACCTGCTGCTCGACATGTACTTCGCGGGCGTCATCCGCCAGAGCCAGGCGAGCTGGCGGGCCGTGGTGGCCGAGGCCGCGCTGCGCGGCGTACCCGTGCCGGCGTTCTCGTCGGCCCTGGCGTACTACGACTCGTTCCGCGCGGCCTCGCTGCCGGCGAACCTGCTCCAGTCCCAGCGCGACTACTTCGGCTCGCACACCTACGAGCGCGTAGACGGGCCGCGGGGCAAGTTCTTCCACCTGGAGTGGACCGAGCCGGGCAGGCCGCAGCGCGAGGCGTGAACGCTCGCCGCGGATGAACGTCACGGCGGCGGGAGCACGTCCCCGGGCGGGACGGGCCTGGCTTCCATCCCGGGCAGCGGCTCAAAGGTCCCGTCGCGCGCGACCCGCAACTGGCCGGACTGCACGAGGTAGTCGAGCACGGCGTTGCGCAGGTCCGTCTTGGCCCGGTCGCGGGCGTTCTGGGATTCGAGCCGGGCGTTCTGCGCGTCGATCGTGGTCTGCGTGTCCACCTCGTCCTTCTTCAGCTCGACCTCGCGGACGCGCTGCTCGTTGATCTTCACCCGCTCCTCGGCCAGGCGGTACTGGAACCGCGAGAGCTCCACCTGGCGCACGGCCTGGCGCACTCCCACGACGATCCCGTCGCGGAACTCCTCGTAGTCGCGCTCGGCGCGGCGCAGGCCAATGACGGCCTGGCGCACCCTGAGCCGCTCGGCCTCGCGGTCCAGCGGCAGACCGAACGTCACGCCGGCGGAGTAGTCGAGGTTCTTGGGGCTGAACTTCAGGCCGCCCGCGAACTCGTCGGGATCGGTGGGGACGCTGACGCCAGCCGAGAGGTCCAGGTCGGGCAGGACGTCGTTGCGGGCGTTGGCGACGCCCCGGTGCGCGTCGTCCAGCTCGTCGCGCCGCGTCTGGAGGTCGAGGCGGTACGAGAGCGCGGCCCGGGTGGCGTCCCCCAGTTCCGCGGCCGGCACGGGGATCTCGAAGTCGATGGGCGCGATGGCGACGGCCCGGTCCGTGGGCATGCCCACGCGGATCTTGAAGCGGTCGAGCCGCAGGATGTACGACTCGCGCAGCGATGCGAGCCGCGCCTCGGCCTGCAGCACGTCGTTGGTGGCGATGTTCTTGCGGAAGAGGGCGATCCGCCCGGCGTCGTAGCGGGCGGTCTCGGCCCGCTCGGTCAGCTTGAGGCTGTCCACCTGCTGGAGCTGGTTGGTGATCTCCGCCTGGGCCTGGACGAGCTCGAAGTAGTCGCGGGCCACGTCCACGAGGTAGCGGCGGCGGAAGTCCTCGAAGGCGCGGGCGCGGTAGACCAAGTCGCGTTCGGCCTGGATGAGCCCCTCCTGCGCCACGAGCCCGGCGCCGCGGAGGAGCGGGATGTCGGCGTCGAGCACGAGCCGCGAGGCCTGCCGATACTCGCCACCCGCCTGCTCGCGCAGCTGCTCGGTCGCGTCCCAGACCCAGCGGGCGGCCGCCTCGCCGCCGTAGGGCAGACGCTGCGTGACGCGCAGCTCGTTGAGGACGCGCACGGCGGTCTCGAAGCGCCCGTCGTCGCCCGCGCCCGAGAGCGTCACGCTCGTGTCGTTGAAGAGCCGCGGCGACCACTGGTGCCGCTCGATGAGAAGCCGCACGGCCGAGAGGATGTAGTCCTCCTCGGCGGAGAGGAACTCGCGCCCGGACTTCTGCGAGAAGCGCCAGGCCCCGCGCACGTCGAGGTGGAGAACTTCCTGCCCGGCCGCGGGCTCTTCCGCGGATTTCGCATAGGCGTCGAGGCGTTCGGAGAGCTCGCGCATTTCCTCGCCCGGGTCGGTCGGGACTTCGCGCTTCGGGTAGTTCAACGCCTGCGCGTCCGGGTTGGTCGTCGAGAGCCTCTTGGCGGTCGTGGCACGACGGTCGGCCGCGGGCTCCACGTTTCGCCCCTGGGCATCCACGGTCGGGGCAACAGCGCCGCCGCCGACGGCGTGAGAGCGCTCTTCAAGGAGCCGGTCCGTTCGGGCATCAAGCCCGGCCATGCCCCGGTTGCACCCACACAATATACTAACTAACCCAACGGCGAGCGCAGCAGCTGCGCCGACCAAAGCCGTCGAACGCCAAGCCGGAGTGTTTCGTGCGGTGTTCAAGCGGGGCTCCAATGCAGGAAGTGGGCCGAAAGTCTATCAAACCGTGGTGGTTCGTTGAGGGTCCATGGGGTGCTTCCTATCCTTGCGGTTCATTCGTCTTGGGACGAATCGCGACAGTGGACCATCGCCCGTCCCGCCCGGCCGTGGGGGTTTTGCTAGGGCTTCGGGAGCGACGGCGATCGACAGGGAGCGGCCCGCCGAATGCCCGCGCTCACGTATGACGGGCGGAGTTTCATGCTTGACGGCCGGCGTTTGTGGCTGGTCGCGGGCGCGGTGCATTACGCGCGCATCCCGCGCGAGCTCTGGCGCGACCGGCTGCTGGCCGCCCGCTCCGCGGGGCTGAACACGATCGTCGCGCCGGTGTTCTGGCACCGCCACGAACAGCGACCCGGCACCTTCGACTTCAAGGGCGACAACGACCTGCGGCACTTCGTCGAGCTCATCGGTCAGCTCGGGATGCACTGCGTCCTCAAGCCGGGGCCGTACGTCGGCGAGCACGCGGACGCCGGGGGCCTGCCCGCGTGGCTGCTCGCGGCGGGGCACGTGCCGCGCCGTGCGAGCGGGCCGTTTCTTGAGGCGTGCTCGCGGTACCTCACGAAGGTCGCCGACCAGGTGCGCGACCTTCAGGCGACGAGCCCCAAGGGCGGGCCGGTCGTGCTGGTGCAGAACGAGTCGGCGTGGACGTGCGGGGACGACAAGGCGGCCCTCGCGTACCTGGGCGAGCTGAACCGCTACCTCCGCGAGGCCGGGTTCTCCGTCCCGATCATCAACGCGCACAATCTCTGGCAGGGGATCGAGGGCGAGATCGACGGGTGGTCGGGCTCGGGGGACATGCTCTCGACGGTGCGGCAGCTCGCGATCGTGCGTCCCGGTCAGCCGCGGTTGGTGGAGATGCGCGTCGGCGCGCCGGCGATCTGGGGCGCGGATGACTCCGCCGCACCGGACCCGCGCGCGGTCCAGCACCGGCTGGCGCAGGTGCTGGCCGGGGGCGGGCAGTTCGCGATCAGCCCGTTCCACGGCGGGACGAACTTCGCGTTCTGGGGCGGGCGGACGCTCGACGGCCCGGCGGGGTTCGCGGCGGCGTCGCACGACCATCATGCGCCGCTGGGCGAAACCGGTCGTCGCGGGCCGCTCTTTCACGCGGTGCGCCGCATCGCGACCTTCGCATCGCGCTTCGGGCGGGTGCTGGCGAACCTCGATCCGTCGTTCCAGCCGATCGCGGCCGCCCCGACGTCGGACGGCGCATCGGGGACCTGCATCGTCCACGCGTCGGGTTCACAAGGCGGCGTGGCGTTCGTGTTCGCGGGCGCGGGGAATGGCGCTGGGGACACCGCCCGGCTGCTGCTGGCGAACGGGGCGACGCTGCCGGTGCCCGTGCCCGCGTCGAGTGTGCAGGCCGCGGCGTGGTGCCTCTTCGGGGCGTCGCTCGGCGGGCGGACGACCTTGGACTACTGCAACCTCAGCGCGTTCACGCTGGTGGGGCGGGTCTTCGTGTGCTTCGGGCCCGCGGGGGCCGAGGCGCACCTGTCGATCGGCGGGGCGCCGCTGCAGGCCGTGGTGCCGACGGGCAAGGCGCCGACGATCATCGAGCACGAAGGCGTGGTGGTGGTGCTCGCCAACGAAGAGCAGATCGACACGATCTTCGACTCCTCCGACGCGGTCTACCTCGGCGTGTCGGGGCTGGATGCCAACGGCAAGCCCCTGGCCCTCCCGCACTCGCGACACGCGACGCGGATCGGGGCGGACGGCAAGGTGAGCGAAGTGTCGGCGTCGCCGGCCCCCTCGGCGGCGTGGGCGAAGCACGCCCCGTCGCGGGTGAACCTGTCGCACTGGACGACGGCCGGCACGCAGGACTACGCCGACGGGTCGAGCGCGCGGTTCGCGTCGGTGCCCGGTCCCGCGGAGCTGGCCGCCCTCGGTGCGCCGTACGGTCTCGGCTGGTACCGCGTGAAGTTCAAGCCGCCGTCGGCCGGGCGGACCGTGCTGGCGTTCCCGGGGAGCGGGGATCGGCTGCACGTGTTCCTCGACGGCGACGAGGCGGGCGTGGCGGGGTTGGGCCCGGGAGCGACGCGCGACCTGACCGTGACGCTCAAACGCCGCCCGCAGACGCTGGTGGTGCTCGCGGAGAACCTCGGTCGGCTGAGCGAGGGGGCGAGCCTGGGCGAGCCGCGCGGGCTGGTCGGGCACGCGTGGGCCGTCAAGCCGATCCGCGCGGGTCGGCCCGCGCTGGCCACGGGCGAGCCGGTCGATCCGCTGTCGTTCCGCACGCCGCTGTGGGAGGTCCACGCGGGGGACGCGACGCACCCCGACCGCGTGACGTGGACGATCCGGCACAAGCACAAGACGCCGATCCTGGTTTCGTTCGAGCGGTTCGTCGCCCGGGGCTTGCTGATGGTGAACGAAAAGGCCGTGCGGTTCCTGGAGCGCGGGTCGGCCGACCGCGTGCTGCTCGACCCCGAGCAGCTTTCGCGCGGGAACAACACGATCCAGGTGGCGCTGCTCCAGGAGCCCGCCGGGCCTGGCGGCGAGACGGCGAACCCGGCGGCGCTGCTCAAGGGCTTCGCGGAGAGCGTCGAGTTCCTCGAGGGCGTCGAGAACCTGACGGAGAAAGGCGAGTGGGCGTTCGCGCGCTGGGAGCCGCCAACGGCGTCGCACTTCAAGAAGCCCGGGGTGCGGCGAGGGCACGCGCCGGCGTGGTGGAAGGCGAGCTTCACGCCCGCCGACACGGACGCGCCGCTGTTCTTCGAGGCGGGCGGGCTGACCAAGGGGCAGCTCTCGATCAACGGACGGCACGTGGCGCGATACTTCGTCGGCACGGGGACGGGCAAGGGAATCCCGCCGCAGGCGCGGTACTTCATCCCGCGCCCGTGGGTGACGCCGGACACGGAGAACACGGTGCTGATCGTCGATGAGCACGGCGCCGACCCCTCCAGGTGCCGGTTCGTGTACGACACGGGGGAGTGACGCGGGGCCCGGCGCACCCCGCCCGTGTACGCTTGCCCGTGCCCCGACACTACGACCTGATTGCCGTGGACCTCGACGGGACGCTGCTCGGGCCCGACGGGTCGGTGAGCGCGCCCAACGCGGCGTCGATCGCCGAGGCCCGGGCCGCGGGCGTGCGCGTCGCCATCTGCACGGGGCGCGGGCTGGTCGAGTGCGACCCCATTCTCAAGCGGGTGGACCAGCGCGACCCGGTCGTCGTCGCGGGCGGGTCGATGACCGCCTGCCCGGTGAACCGCTCGACGCTCCACCGCTTCACGCTCGACCCGGCGCTGGTGGCGCGGGCGACCAACCGGCTCCTGTCGCACGGGCACCCCGTGATGGTGCTCAAGGACCCGGCCGCGACCGGCTACGACTACCTCATGGTCGTCGGCGAGGAGGAGCACCCGCTCGACCCCGTCACCGCGTGGTGGTTCGAGCAGATGGGCGTGACCGTGCGGTACGTCCACCACGTCACGCAGGACGAGCACCCGGAGCACACCGTGCGCCTGGGCGTCTGCGGGCTCTCCGGGGCGATGCGCTCGATCGAGGCGGACATGCTCGGGGCGTTCGGCGATTCGGCGTCGATGCACCACTTCCCCGCGGTCGTCGCCCCGGACCACGCCAAGCGCCTGCCCGACGGGCAGACGCTCCACATCCTCGAGGTCTTCAGCGCCGCGGCCAGCAAGTGGTCGGCGATCCGCTGGCTGGCCGACCGCGAGGGCATCGAGCCGGCCCGCATCGCGGCGATCGGCGACCAGATCAACGACCTGCCGATGATCGCGGGCGCGGGGCTGGGGATCGCCATGGACAACGCGGTGGCGCGCGTCAAGGCGGCCGCGAAACGCCACACGCGATCCAACGCCGAGGACGGCGTGGCCCACGCGGTGCGGAAGATCCTCGACGGGGCGTGGTAGCGCGGCCGCGGCGCGATCGCCCAACATGACGCAGGCGCGGTCACGGCCCCCCGGCGGCGAACCGGGCCTGGAACTCCGTCGCGTCGGCGGCGTTCACGAGCTGATCGCGGTTGATGTCGGCCCGCGGGTCGCCCGCGGGGAGGAGCTGCGCGAACAGCGCGGCGTCCGCGAGGTTGATCT
>JBJXFE010000059.1:0-13750 GCA_046153875.1 Phycisphaerales bacterium | reverse complement strand
CGTATGACACACTCCGCCGCGCCGCCGCCCGTGCCGCCGCCGCGGACGCGAACACGCCGCCCCCCGCGGGGCTCGACGCCGCACTGGCCCGCCCGATCCCCGCGGACGCCCCCGACGCCGCGCGAGCCACGCTCGCGCCGGACGCGGTGCGCCGGGCGCTCCTCGCGTCCGCTTCGCGCCCGCCGATCGACCGTGCGGCCGCTTCGCCCGAGCAACGGCTCGCGGCCCTGAGGCGGTACGTCGCGGGGCGCGAAAAGCTCCTCACGGGCGACGCCCGCGGCGCGGCGGCCGATCTCCGCGCCGCCACGGCCCTCGACGACGCCGCCCCCGAGCCTTGGCGCGAGCTCGGAGAGGCGCAGGCCGCCGTCGGGGCGCAGGGCGAGGCCGCCGTCAGCTTCCAGGCGGCGGTCGAGCGCGGGCTCGCCGAAGCGCGAGCCCTGGAGTTCCTCGCGCGTCTTTCCGAGGAGCGCGCCGAACCGGCCCGGGCCGCGGAGTGGTACGCCCTGGCCGCGACGAAGAACCCCGCCGCCGAAGACCCCGCGCTGCCGCTGGTGATCGGCGTCGGGCTCGGGCGTTCGCTGCTGCGTGCCGGGTACCTCGAGGCGGGGCGCACCACACTCGCGGAATCCCTGGAGCTGCCCGGTCGCGTGCCCTCGCCGACGCGGTATGCGCAGGAACTCGCGATGGTGTACCGGCGGCAGGGCGAGCTGTGGCGCGACATCGGCGACGCGGACCTGAAACTCGGGCGCTACGACCGGGCGCTCGGCGCGTACGAGCGCGCCGCGGACCTGCCGACGCTCGAAGACCCCGACCTGGCCCCGCGCGTGTTCTTCGCGGCGAGCCGCGCGGGAAAGCCCGCCGCGGCGGCCCTGTTCGTGCTCGACCGCATCGCCGCCGCCCGCGGGTTCGTCTCGCGGGACAACCTCGCGCTGCTGTCGAGCCTCGGGTCGGACCGGGCCACGGCGCGGGAGCTTGCCCGGGCGTTGAGCGCGTACGCCGAAACGCTCCCGACCAACGCGCCCCCGGCCGCGGCCCGCTCCCTCGTGCGGGCCCGGGCCGCGGTGCTCGGCGGGCCCGAGTCCACCGGGGTTCTGCGCGCTCACCTGCGGCGCCACCCGGGCGACGCGGCCGCGGCGGCGCTGCTGCTCGGCGCGACGGGCGACCCCGCCGGGGAGGGCGCGCACCTGGCGGCGGCCTCGCCGGGCTTCGCGGATCGCTACGCCGACGCGATCGCGCGCGTCCGCGACGACGCCGACCGCGTCGCGTCGGCGCTGGCTCAATCCACCGATGACGGCGCGAAGCTCCTCGCGATCTACCTTCACTCCCGCCTCGGCCGGCTCGAGGACGCGAGGGTCGTCGCCGAGAAGCCCGACGGGTGGCGTGGCGGACTGTTGGAGACCCGGGTTGCCGAGGCGAGGCTCGCCGCCGCCCAGGGACGTTGGGACGACGCCGAAGCGATCCTGGCGGTGATCGATGCCGCGAAGGGACGCGACCAAGCCCGGGCCCGCGCTCAGATGCTCTGGGCTCTGCGGCGGGCCCGGGCGACGCTCGAGGCCATGCGCCCGTTGCTCGAAGGCGGCGCCGACACTCCGGCGGCGAGACTCGAAGACCTGCTGCTCGCCGCCGAAGCCGCGGACCGCTCCGGACAGCCCGACGAAGCCGAGAAACGTCTCCGCGCCGCGCTGGCGATCGATCCCCACGACGACCGGACGTACCTGCTGCTGACCGCGCTCTACGGCCCGTCGGGCCCGTTGTCCGACACCGACAAGCTGGGGCTGCTGCTGCGCGACCTGCGTGCGAACAACCCCGACAGCCGGCTGGCGTCGTTCATCCGCGCCCAGGAGTTCTCCCGCCGATCGTTCTTCGATCCTGCCGAGCGCGAGCTGCGCCGCCTGGCCGACACAGACCCGACCGACCCGGCCGTGCTGGAGATGCTCTCGGGCGTCTGGGTGCGCCGTGCGAAGGGGCCGGACGATCCGTCGCTGGTCGCGGCAGCGAAATGGCTGCACGAGCGGGTGCAACGGCGCCCGTGGTCGGACGCTCTGGCCGCGGCTCACGCGCGGGTGCTCGCATCGTCCGGGCGCGCGGACGAGGCCGAGAAGACTCTGCGCGATCGGCTGGCGACGCGCCCGCGGGCCGAGGTGTCGCGCGTGCTCGAAGTGCTGGTGCGGGAGCGCGGGCGGGCGAACGAGGCCGACGACCTTGCCGAGGCGCGGCTGGGGCGAACGCCGTGCTCCATTGACGAGGCGATCGAGTGGGCCGAGTTCTGTGCCCGCAAGGAGCGCGACGCCGACGCCGCCGAGGCGGTCGCGCGGCTCGCGCCGCCGGGCACCGGCGTCACGGCGGAGGAGGCTCGGCGCCTCCGGGCCGCCGCCGGGGCGGTCGCGGGGCGTGCGATCGCCGGTCGCGCCGCGGCGCGCGAGCCCGCGGTGCGCATGCTCGACGAGCTCGCACGGCGGAGCGTCATGCTCTCGCCGGAACTGCACGACCAGCGTCTCTCATTGCTCACGGGGATGGAGGGTGTTGACGCGCCGCGGCTGATCGCGGCCGCCGAGGACGCAGCCCGCGATTTCCCGTCGATCGGGGCGGCCCCGTTCCTGCGCGTCTGCCAGTTGCTGATCGAGGCCCGCCGCCCCGCCGACGCGATCCGCGTCATCGAGAAGGCCGCCGACAAGGAACCCGGCATCGACGTGCTCGTCGCGTGGATCCGCATGGTGCCCGAATCGGGCACGCCCGACGACGCCCGCCGAGCGATCGACCGGGCCGTCCAGGCGGGGCGGATGCGCGAGGTCGCCGATCGGCTGCTGACGCCGGCGCCAGGCGAAACCCCCGACCCCCGCGATCCGCGGGCCGCGATCGCCTACGAGCTGGGCGTCGCCTTCGCGTCGTTCGCCCGCCAGCCCGAGTCCATCGCGCTCTATGAGCTCGCCCTGGAGTACGACCCTCGCCACCCGCTCGCGTGCAACAACCTGGGGTACCACCTGGTCGAGTCCGGCGGGGACCTGGTCCGGGCGGAGCATCTCCTCCAGATCGCGCACGAAGAAGCACCCGACGACGCGAGCATCCTCGACTCGCTCGCGTGGCTTCGGTACAAGAACGGGGTGCTCGAAAGCGTCGCGGAGGCGGGCTCGGGGCGGACCGTCAAGCAGGGCGCGGTCGAACTGCTCGAGCGCGCCACGCGGACCGACCGCGGCCGCCAGAACCAGACCATCCAGGACCACTTCGGCGACGCGCTCTGGATCGTCGGCCGTCGCGACGAGGCACGCAGGGCGTGGACCGAGGCCGAGCGGCTCGCCGCGGAGCGGCTGCGCGACCGGCAGGTGCGGCAGTCGCCGCCGGATTCGCCGCTGCGGCGCGAGCTGACGCAGGTGCGGGCGGGCGCGCGATCCAAGATTGAAGCGATGGACCGCGGGGCTGAGCCGCAGGTCGCGCCGCGCCTCGCCGGGCCCGCGCCCGCCGGTGACGGGGATTGACGCCGTGGCCGGTCACTCCAAGTGGCACAACATCAAGCACCGCAAGGCGGCCGTGGACAAAAAACGCGGCAAGATGTGGAGCAAGTGCTCGCGCGCGATCATGGCGGCGGCGCGCCAGGGGGGCGGCGACCCGGACAGCAATATCATCCTGCGCTACGCGATCGACGAGGCGCGGTACTACAACATGCCGCGCGACACCATCGAGCGCCTCGCCAAGAAGGGCGCGGGTGCGACGGGCGGCGAGAACTACGAGAACGTCCGCTACGAGGGCTACGGCCCCGGCGGCGCCGCGTTCATTATCGACGCCCTCACCGACAACCGCACCCGGACCGCGGGCGACGTGCGCCTGGCGTTCTCTGAGGCGGGCGGTAATCTCGGGGCGAGCGGGTGCGTCGGATTTCTGTTTCAGTCGCGCGGGCTGATCCGCGTGCCCGCGAGCGTGCCCGAGGAGCGCGTCATGGAGGCCGCGATCGCCGCGGGCGCCGAGGACGTCGAAGGCCCCGAGGGCGAGGGCGATGACTCGGTGTGGACCGTCGCCACGACGCCCGTCACGTTCCTCAACGTGAAGAAGGCTCTGGAGTCCGCGAAGATCCCGGTCGCGTCGGGCGAGATCACGATGATTCCTTCCACCCGCGTGCCCGCCTCGGGCGGCGACGCGAAGAAGCTGCTGGAACTCGTGGACGCGCTGGAGGACCTCGACGACGTGCAGAAGGTCCACGCCAACTTCGACGTGGACGAGAAGACACTGGCAGCGCTGTCGGCCTGAAGCTGTCGGTTACGCGGTCGCATCGCCCCAGGACCCGATCACGTCCCGCGCGGCTCGGTCCTGATCTTTCAAGCCACGCAGGTCGAGCACGAGCGGCCCGCGGTATCCCGCGGCCTCCAGCGCCGCGACGTACGCCAGCCGATCGAGCCGCCCCCCGCGCGAACCCGGCGCGACACGCGCGGCGGCGTCCGCGTCCGTCAGGCGCGCTGCGACGATCCGCCGCCCCCCGCGCGACGCCGCGGCCGCGGGGTCGGCCCCGGACAGCAGGAGCGCCGCCGGATCGAGCCCGACGCCGATGGGGTCCCCTTCATGGCTGGTCTCGCGCGGGGGCAGTGCCAGGTCGGCAACGAGCACGCCGCACGCCGACGCCTGATCCCTGACGGCCGCGAGCGTCTCTTCCCGCGCGTTCGCCGGCAGCACAATGCTTACCCGCCCGCCGCCCGCCTGACCGGCGAGCGTAGCCATCTCCGCGGCCATCTCGATCGCCCCGAGCGTGGCGCTCATCGCGAGTTCGCCGCGCGCCGGGTCGGCGAAGTCCGCCGACGGGATCAGCAGGTCGATCCCCGACAGTGAGAGCCCCAGTCTTCGGAGGAGCGCCGCCAGGTCGCGCCGCCCCGATCGGTCCAGTTCGCGCGGGCGAACTCCGGGCGCGGTCGCGTCCAGCTGCACACGCCGGAACCCAAGCTCCGCGGCCCACTCGATGGCCGCGCGCGCGCCGGCGGACCACGGCCGGTCCGCCTCGCGGTCAAGGCCCGCGAGCGACACGCTGAGCGGCGGGAGCATCACGCCGAACGGTAGCGCGGACGGCGGACGTCACGCGCGTACCATCCCGCATGAACCGCGGCCGACGCGTCTGCGAGAGCATCCACCTCGTCACGCTCGGGCTGTGGCTGGGCGTGCTGGTGATGACGGGCGTCGCCGCGGCCGTGCTCTTCCCCACCATCAAGGCCCTCGACCCGCGGCTGCCGGAGTACGCGGCGTTCACGGGCGAGCACTGGTCCCTGGCCGCGGGCCGGGTCGCCGCGACGCTGTTTTTCGTCTGCGACGCGGTCCAGTTCGCGGGCGCGCTGATCGCGGGCGTCACGCTCGGGCTGTCGATCCTGCTCTTCGGACTGCCCGCGCGGAGCCTCGCGACCGCGTGCCGCGCCGGCCTCATCGTCATCATCGTGGGGGTGCTCAGCTACCAGTTCATCATGCTCGCGCCCGACATGAACCGGAACCTCGCGGCGTACTGGACCGCGGCGAAAGGCGGGGACAACTCTGCCGCCGCGACCTTCAAGGCCGCGTTCGATGCGAAGCACCCGCTGGCCCGCAACCTGCTCGCCGTGGACGCGCTGCTGGTGGTCGCTTCGTTCGTGCTCGCGGCGTGGTCGGCCACGGGCCTGGCGCGGGAACAGCCGGAGGCAGCCGGCGGCCCCGAACGCGAACGGATCGAAGAGCCGCTTCTCGCTTCGCGTCCCCCGCTCTCGGCCGGGGGTCGATTCTGATGCCGGCTCGCGGTCGACCGCCCTCATCCGCCAAGCGCCGCGCCGGACCGGCGAAGACGAACGGCGCTGCCCGATCGCCCGCGAAGTCCGATCCCGCGCTCGCGCGCATCCCGTTTGATTTGCCCCGGATCACGCCCGCCGAGAAACGCCGTGCCGCGCGGCTCGCCCGCGCTCTCGCCGAGCACTACCCCGGAGCGAAGTGCGCGCTGCGCTATACCACGGACCACGAGCTGCTGATCGCGACGATCCTCTCCGCGCAGACGACCGACGTCGGGGTCAATAAGGCCACCCCCGCCCTCTTCGCGCGGTTCCCCACGCCCGCCGACTACGCCCGGGCCACACCGGGCGAGATCGAGCCGTTCATCCGCTCGCTCGGCTTCTTCCGCAACAAGGCGAAGTCGGTCCACCTCGCGATGAAGGACGTGGTCGAGCGATTCGGCGGCCGCGTGCCACGGACCATGAGCGAGCTGCTGACCCTCCAGGGCGTCGCCCGCAAGACCGCTAACGTCGTTCTGGGCAACGCCTTCGGCATCAACGACGGCTTCGTCGTGGACACGCACATCGAACGGCTCTCCCGCCGCTTCGCGCTCGCGGACGAGGCGGCGAAGGTCCCCCAGATCGAGCGCCGCCTGATGGCCCTGTTCCCCCGTGATCGCTGGTGTACGCTCTCACACCAGTTCATCGCCCACGGGCGCGCGGCCTGCACCGCCCGCGGCACGGGGTGCGCCGACCACCCGATCTGCGAGTCCTTCGGCTCGTGTTGCGCGCGACGGAAAGACTGATTCTCAAGCGCAGCTGGAGCCCATGTGTCGAAGATCGGGCCCGCTCTCAGCGCCCGTGACCGAGGAGCTGCTCGTCGCGAGCGAGCCCCTGCTTCCAGCGCGCCGGGCGGATGACCTCGACCTCCGCCACCGTCTCGCCGTCCCACGCGATGCGCAGCGAGAATGGATCCTCGGCGTCGAAGTCGTACTCCCAATCGTCGCGCCGGTGCTTTCGGTTGAAGTACATCGCGTCCGGCGTGCCGATCAGGCCGACGACCCGCGCCCCCGTCATCCCCGGTCGAATCTCGGGTGCCGACCTCGCACGCTCACGAGAAGCACTGGCCAGAACGGCTGGCAACCCGCCTTCGGCGGCCGCCGGTTCTTCGCGCGGGAAGCGGTAGACGGGGAGCGCTTCCGGGGTCTCACCCAGGCGACGAATCGACAACTGCACAAACTGGCGCGCGGCATTGAGGCGCCCGACGTACGGCGGTCCGCCACCCCTTCCGCCCGTGCTGTCGATGTACTCCCACCGCTCCAACGCGCGCAGGAGCGGAAGCGCCTCGCGAAGTTCGAACAACCCGGCCATGTGCGCAGCGCGGCGCACCCGGAAGTACGCGGGCCATGTGGAGCGCTCACCGACCAGGACAGGTGGACCCTCGTGGACCGCGGCCCGCAGGTCCGCCATCACGCGATCCCGCTCGGCGGCGACGCACGCATCGTGCACGGGGCCTTCGTCGGGCACAAACCGCGCGCCGTTCAGGTCGATGATGAACCGCCGACCCCACCACGTCCGGACGGTATAGAACGGCTCATCCATAGCCCTAAAGAACCCGCGCAGAGCGTGCGCCTCTCCCCATTGCGGCGGGGCATCCATGACTTGGTCGTCAACGTAACGTCGGTAGTCCTGCCGCGAGAGCTGCTCCAGAACCCGGAACTTCATGACGGTGCGACCGCGGGAGGGTTCCACAATCACCGTGGCATGAGGCCAGACGCTCGCCACGATCCAGCCGTCAACGTTCAAACGGGCGTGCTTGGGCATGGGCTCCGGATTCGAGTCCTGTCCCGTGTAGTCCCTTCGCCATCGCACGCGCGGCGGATCGCCTTCGAGCAGCGTCCACGACTGGTCGGTGTAATCGGCAACCAGCGTCAGCTTGCCGTCGGGCGACGTCAGCCGCTCCTGAGGTGCCGCCGCGACGGGGATGTCCTGTGACCGCGATGAACCGGCCGCGACGAGCGTCACGACAGCCGCGAGGATTCGGTTCCGCATGGCCACCGCAGCATAACGATCACACGCAGCGAACGCACTCGAATCTCACAGCTCCGCCAGCCGCTTCGCTGTTTCCCGCTCCAGCAGGTCCTTCACCAGCTTGTCCATGTCTCCCGTCAACAGGTCGCGGAGCTGGTACTCGCCCGGCAGCCGCTCGTCCGCGACGATCCCCTCTTTGTACCGGTACGTGCGGATTTTCTCGGAGCGATCCCCCGCCCCGATCTGCCCGCGCCGCGCGGCCACGCGCTCCGCGTGCTGCTTCTGCCGCTCCGTCTCGTAGAGCCGGGCGATCAGCAGCCGGCGCGCCCGGTCGCGGTTCTGCTGCTGGCTCTTGGCCTCCATCATCTTGATGATGATGCCGCTGGGCTTGTGGTGGATCTGCCAGGCCGTCTCGACCTTGTTGACGTTCTGCCCGCCAGGCCCCTGCGCCCGCGTGGCGAACTCCTCGACCTCGTTGGCCCAGTCGATTTTCACCTGCACGTCGGTCGGCTCGGGCAGTACCGCGACGGTGGCGGTGCTGGTGTGCACGCGACCCTGGGTCTCCGTCGCGGGCACTCGCTTGACGCTGTGGACGCCCGCCTCGAACGAGAGCTCCGACCACACCCCGTCGCCGCGGAGGTTCACGGTCGCGCTGCGGATGCCGCCGGCGTCGCTCTCGGCCGTGAGGTCGAGTGTCTCGACGGTCCAGCCTTGGCGCGTCGCGCGGCGCTGGTACATCTCCAGCAGGTCGCGCGCCCACAGCGCCGCCTCGTCCCCGCCCGTCCCGGCGCGGACCTCGAGCATCACCGATCCGATCCTCCGGTCGTCGCTCGTGACCAGCTTGGACTTGACTTGCTCCAGCAGCGTCGCGGCCTCGGCGTGCAGACGCGGGATTTCCTCGCGGGCCATCTGCGCCAGCTCCGCGTCCTCCTCAGCCCGCAGCGCCGACGCGAGCGCGGCCGCCTCTTTGGTCAGGAGCTTGTACCGCCGGTAGTCCTCCACCACCGGCGCGATCGCCGACTTCTGGATGGAGACGTCTCGCACGGCCCGGTGATCCGCCAGCACAGCCGGTTCATTCAGCTTCGCGTCGAGCGCGGTGAGCTGGCCGTCGAGCTCGTCGAGCTTTCGAGCCAGGGCCTCCGGGATGGCGGGCGGCGCGGACATGGGGTTGAGGATAGCGGGAAGACGCCCAGCGGCGACCGAGCGCGAAAGCCGCGCGGCCTTGAACCCAATGCTCTGTCGCCGGCTCAAGCCGACATCGACCCGCCGCGCATGCGGCTCCCTATCATCCACCCCTCATGCCCGACGCGATCCGCATCCACGGCGTCACCAAGACCTTCGGGCCGAAGGTCGCGGTCAACAATTTCGATCTGGTCATCCCTGAGGGCAGTCTCTACGGGCTCATCGGGCCCAACGGGGCGGGGAAAACGACCACGATCCGCATGGTGATGTCGATCCTCTTCCCGGACCGCGGCGAGATCAGCGTGCTGGGCCGCAAGTCGGCGCTGGAAAGCAAGGACCGCATCGGGTACCTCCCCGAGGAGCGCGGGCTCTACCGCAAGATGCGGGTGGGGGCGTTCCTCAAGCTCATGGCGCGTCTCAAGGGCGTGAGCGGGCACGGCCTGACGGAGAAGGTCAAGGGGTGGCTGGAGCGCGTGGGCCTGGCCGACTGCTACCGCAAGCGGTGCGAGGAGCTTTCCAAGGGGATGCAGCAGAAGGTGCAGATCTGTGCCGCGCTGATCCACGAGCCGGACCTGATCATTCTTGATGAGCCGTTCAGCGGGCTCGACCCGGTGAACATGCGGGTGCTCCGCGACCTGATCATGGAGCAGCACACCGCCGGGCGGACCCTGATCTTCTCGACGCACATCATGCTGCACGCCGAGCAGCTGTGCGACCGGATCGTGATGATCCACAACGGGCGCAAGGTGCTCGACGACACGGTGGCGACAATCAAGGCGCGGTATGACCCGCACACCGTGGCGTTCGAGCCGATGAACGGGGAGACCGACGCGGCGGCGATCACGGCGATCCCCGGCGTGCTGGGCGTCGCGAAGACGGGCACGACGTATGAAGTGTCGATCGGCGCGGGCACCGACCCCGCCCCGGTGATGCGGGGCATTGTCGGCGCGGTGTCGGTGGCGCGGATCGAGCTGCGCCGCCCGACGCTCGAGGACGTGTTCATCCAGATCGTGCAGAGCGGGCCGGTGAGATCGGCGGCCGACGCCGACGGGGGCGCCAAGGACGTGAGCGCGTTGCGCGCCGCTCTCCGCGAGGGCGACGCCCCGCTCGAGGAGGCCCGGGCATGAACCGCATTCTCTCGATCGCGTGGCGCGAGTTCAGCTCCACCGCGATGACCAAGGGGTTCATCATCGGCGCGGTCGTCGTGCCGCTGATTCTGACGGCGATCATCCCGCTGGTCATCATCCTGGCCATGATGGCCAAGCCCCCGCCCGTCGAGGGGACCATCGCGATCATGGACCGCAGCGGGCGCGTGCTCGAGGCCGTGCGGGCCAACCTCACGCCGGAAAAGATCGCCGAGCGGATGAACGAGCAACGCGAGCAGGTCCGCCGCTTCACCGCCGAGATGGCCGAGTCCATGGGGGCCGGCTCGGGCGAGGTGGACCGCGGGATGGCGATGACCGACGCGGCGCTCCCGCAGTCGCCCAAGCTCACCGTCGAAGAGCTCGCCGCCGGGAGCGATCACGAGGCTGTGCTCAAGGAGGCGCAGAAACCCCTGCTCGTCGGCAAGGTCCGCGACGGCGGGCGGCAGGTGATCGTCGTCATTGATGCGGACGCGATCGAGACCGCGCCCGAGGCCGAGGCTTACGGCGGGTTCCAGCTCTTCATACGCCCCAAGCTCGACAACCGGGTGGTCAACGACGTCCGCTGGGCGGTCCGCGACGCGATCCGCCGCACGCGCATCCACGCCCAGGGGGAGGACCCCGTCCGCCTGGCGGCGCTCAACTCCGTCAAGGAAGCGGACACCGAGGAGGTCACGGAGGGCGGCTCGCGCAAGTCCACCGAAGGCCTGATGCAGATGCTCCCCATCGCGTTCATGGTGCTGCTCATCACGTCGGTGATGGTCGGGGGGCAGTACCTGGTGACGACGACCGTCGAGGAGAAGTCGAACCGCGTCGTCGAGGTGCTGCTGAGCGCCGTGTCATCCAAGCAGCTCATGACGGGCAAGATCGTCGGCCAGATGCTGGTCGGCATGGTCCTGCTGTTTGTCTACAGCGGGCTGGGGCTGGGGGCCATGGCCGCGTTCAGCGTGTTCTACCTCGTCGAGCCGGTGACGATCGTCTACCTCTTCGTTTTCTTCCTCATCGCGTACTTCCTCGTGGCGGCGACGCTGGCGGCCGTGGGCTCGGCCGTCAACGACATGCGCGAGGCGCAGTCGCTGCAGACGCCGGTGATGATGGCAATCATTATCCCGTACATGCTGTGGTTCCCCATCTCGCGCGACCCGAACTCGTGGCTGGCGATCATCCTGAGCATGCTCCCGCCCATGAGCCCGTTCGTGATGATGCTGCGGGTCACGTCCACGGAGCCCCCGCCGACGTGGCAGGTGCTGCTGTCGATCGCGCTGGGCCTGGTCGCGGTCTACGCCGCGGTCTGGGCGGCCGCCAAGGTCTTCCGCGTCGGGCTGCTCATGTACGGCAAGCCTCCGAACTTCCGCACGCTCATCAAGTGGATCAGGATGGCGTGACGGGACAGGACGTGGCGGAGTGGCGACGTGGCATCGTGAAGAGAACTGCATCGAGACGGGCTCAACGGGCAGTACAGCCTGCGCGATCGGCCGCCGTCGCGCCCGTTGATCGGCACACGCTCTACGAACTCTGCGTCCAGTCCACCACGCACGTCGTGCCGTTCCTCAGGGCGATCCACGGCCGCGAGCCGGTGATCTTCGCCGAGGACTTCTGTGGTACGGCCGCCATGTCCCGCGCCTGGGTCACGCGGGTCAAGGGCGGTCGGGCGATCGCGGTGGACCACGACCCGGAGCCGCTCGCCCGCGCCCGCGGGCACGCGCGCGTGCGCGTCATCCGGGGCGACGTGTTCACCGCCACCAACCCGAAGCGGGACGCCGCGGACATCGTTTTCGTGGGCAACTTCTCGATCGGCGAGATCCACGACCGCCCGCGGCTGGTCGGGTACCTGCGCCGCTGCCGCGCCCGGCTGCGTCCCGGCGGCGTGTTCATCTGCGACACCTACGGAGGTGAATCGGCGTTCACGGTCGGCGCGGTACATCGGATGAACCCAGGCCCGGGGCCTTGCCGCACGCGCTACACGTGGGAGCAGCGCACCGCCGACCCCGCGACGGGGCGCGTGGTGAACGCGATGCACTTCCGGGTGGATCGGGCCGGCTCCATCGAGCTCGCGCTGCACGACGCGTTCGTCTACGACTGGCGGCTCTGGTCGGTCCCCGAGCTGCGCGACGCGCTGACCGAGGCGGGCTTCACGTCCACCGCCGTCTACGGAAAGATGCCCGACGCCGTGGACACGGATGGGCGGGCGTACGTCGCGCCGATCACCGACCCGGGCGAGCTCGGGCCGAGCTTCATTGTGTGCGTGGTCGGTCGGACCTGACGCGCACGATCATGGGGCGGCACAAAACGGCCGCGGGCCCCCGGTTTCCCAGGGGCCCGCGTCGCGGTTCGGTGCGGCCGGTAAGCCGAGTTCTGTGCCGGGCCCCTGCTTTGACGGGGGCTCAAGGGCCCGCGGCGGCCATTTCTCTCGACCCGCCGTTGCCGACGGGCTCGGGCCGGGCGATCCCTTGCGGGCCACCCGGACCCAGCGGTCTACCCGCCCCGTTCCACCCGGACCGAGTGTTGAACGGACCTTGCGGCCCGTTCACCGGGGCTGTTCGACCTTGCACGCGGCGGGGTTTGCCGTGCCCCGATCGTCACCGATCGGGCGGTGGGCTCTTACCCCACCGTTTCACCCTTGCCTGATCCGCCTTTCGGCGGCCATCGGCGGTCTGTTCTCTGTTGCGCTTGTGTCGGATCGCTCCGCCTGGGTGTTACCCAGCGCCCTGCCCTAGGAGTCCGGACTTTCCTCCAGCCTTGCGGCCAGCGATCATCCAGCCATCTCCACCGCGCAGAGTCAGTATAACGGCCATCTGACACACAGGCAAGCGAATCCGCCTTCGCGAAGGCGGGCGAATTGACCGCCTTCATATCGTTTGTTACAGTCTCGCCGCCACAGGAGCACGCGTGACGGCTGCCGCCAATCGCATAGGAATCGACGAGTCCGGCAAAGGCGATTATTTCGGCCCGCTGGTCATTGCCGCCGCACATGTCACACCGGAAATTGAACCGGAACTCCGGCTCATGGAGGTCCGGGACAGCAAGAAAATCTCCGACGGGCGCGTGCTCGAAATCGCCAGAGATCTGCGGCAAGTCTGCAAGCACAGCATCGTGACCATCAACCCGCAAAAATACAACGAACTCTATCCCAAATTCAGAAACCTGAATCGCCTCCTGGCCTGGGGCCATGCGCGGGCGCTCGAAAACCTGCTCGAACAGGTGGACTGCCCTCTCGCCATTGCCGATCAGTTCGGCGACGAACGCTTCGTCCTGAACGCCCTGCTGGAGAAGGGCAAGAAAATTCAACTCGTGCAACGCACGAAAGCGGAAGCCGATCTGGCCGTGGCTGCGGCTTCGATTCTGGCCCGCGCGGAGTTTTTGTTGCGGCTGAAGCGACTCTCAGACGAAATCGGCACGACGCTGCCCAAAGGCGCCACCCACGTCGAGTTGGCGGCGCGGATGGTCGTGAAGAAGCACGGCGAAGCCATGCTGGAGAATGTGGCCAAGCTGCACTTTAAAACGACGAAATCTGTGCTGGGTAAGGCTGAGGAGAGTTAGCTCTTGATCTGCTAGATGGATTCGCCTTCTTCATACTCCGGACGCTGCCTGACGCTGGTAGCAGCGGAGGCTTCGGTAACCGGCTCCCCTTCCCAATAGAGCAACCGGTTGCAGAACGAGCAGGACAGCAAGGCATCCGACCGTTTCACTTGC
>JBJXFE010000054.1:0-74970 GCA_046153875.1 Phycisphaerales bacterium | reverse complement strand
GAGTCTCAGCATCGTGCAGAGTCATACGCGCCAGCTCGACAACGGTTTCGGGATAGGCTCTACAGCGGCACCGACCCCGATGGCCTTGGCGTGTTCTGGACCCATGCGCTCATGGCTCCCAGCACGCTGACTCCGCAGCGGGCCTGGCAAACGTGGCTGCAGAAATACGTCACCCCTTGCAGCCTCGATTTCACGGGTGAGGGCAGGATTGACGAGCGGGATGCAGCCGCCTATCTGACGCGGTGGCAAGCGCGGGATTCGAGCGCCGACCTGAACAACGACGGTGTTGTGGATCATCGCGATCTTCACGCTTTCCTCGGTTATGTCGATGGCGTGCCCTAGGCGGACTCGGCAGGAGCAATCCGATTCTCGTGCGGGCGAAGGAGCGCCGTGATGACAAACTCATGCATCAGCTGTGTCGTCGTGGCCGCCGTTTGGCCGGCGGCGGCGGTGGGCCAGCCCGGCGAGATCACTCGGTTCGTGCTTTCCGTGGACGACACCGGAAACCACAACGGGATCATCGAACCGGGGGAGTCCGCGTTGATCAGTGTTCAGGCCGATATGAAGGACGATGGGCTGAACAGCGTCGGGACAACAGCGGTGTGGAATACGAACGGTGGCAGCGGACAGATCGGAACATTGTACGGATTCAATCAGGCGTTGTTCGATATCGTCGCTCTCGCCAACGGCTCAACAGGCGCCTGGTCCCAACTCCGCGTGAACCCCGCGCTGAACATGCTCAACCTGACCGGCGAGCCGCAGCACGACGGCGGTGTGTCGGGCATCGTGGCGGTGCAGTGGGCTACGTGGTTCACGCCGCACGACCCGCGCGACCCCCTCCCCCTCTGGAGCGCGCTCTGGACGCCGTTGGATTACGCGCCGCGCAGCATCTCCTTTCGAACGCTTGTGGACACCATTGTCCATCCACACATTGTCAGCCTCGCGGTCGCGTTCCCGAGCAACTGGCTTCCCGTCGACGATACCTGGGACGTACGCGACACGGAAATCTCGTTCCAAGTGGTACCGGCACCCGCGTCATGCCTCGGCGTGGCGGTGGCCGCACTCGGCGCGGCTGTCCGGCGGCGACGGTAGGACCTGACTTCAGTCCGGTCCGCATTCCAGTAGCGGCGGATTGTGTGGGAACGAACGCGACTCCCGTCCGCCGTGCCGCAGCTGCGCGGGGCTCGATCGGGTCGCCCCCCCCAGGCGAGGCCGAGCGGCTCAGGCTCGCCCGCTCCGGCTGGGGGGGCGGCACGGCGGCGGAGTGATTGTATTGGCTGACCGCGTGCGGGAGTCCCTTTCGCCCGCGCTGACCCGTGGTATCCTCTACGATTCGCTCCCCACGCTCCGGAGGATCGACCATGAACGCCCGCGTCGCCGCCGCCGCCCTCATCTGGCCGGCGGCGGCCGTAGCCCAGCCCGGCGAGATCACTCGGTTCGTGCTTTCCGTGGACGACACCGGAAACCACAACGGGATCATCGAGCCCGGCGAGGCGGCGTTGCTGAGCGCCTATGCGGACTTGATGGACGACGGCATCAGCAGCATCGGCTCGACGGCGGTGTGGAACACGAACGGCGGAAGCGGGCAACCGGCAACCCTCAACGGGTTCAGCGACGCCGTGTTCGACGTGGTGTCGGTCATGAACGGACACTCGGGTCGGTGGTCGGAGCTTTCGGTCACGCCGTCGTTGAACATGCTGTCCATGGTCGGCACGCCCCAGCCCAATGGGTCGGTCAAGAGGGTCGTCGCGGCCCAAATCTGCGTGTTCTGGTTCCCCTGCGATCAGCGCGACCCGATTCCGCTGTGGTCGGGGGTATGGACGCCGACAGACTACTCGCCGCGATCGGTCGAGTTTCGGACGCTTGTGGATACGGTCGTTTCTCCCCACAAGGTCGGGCTCACAGCGCAGCTGGGTCAGTGGGTGCCCGTGTTCGACGTTTGGGACGTACGCGACACGGAAATCTCATTCCAAGTGGTACCGGCACCAGCGTCATGCCTCGGCGTGGCGGTGGCTGCACTCGGCGCGGCTGTCCGGCGGCGACGATAGGACCTGACTCCAGTCCGGTCCGCATTCCTGCGGCGGCGGATTGTGTGGGAACGAACGCGACTCCCGTCCGCCGTGCCGCACCTGCGCGGGGCTCGATCAGGTCAGGGACGAGCCGAACGGCTCATGCTCGCCCGCTCCGGGTGGGGGGGCGGCCCGGCGGCGGAGTGATTGTATTGGTTGACCGCGTGCGGCGGTCCCCGGCGTGAATCGGGCCGCATCACCCCGTCGCTCGCGCTCCGGGTTCCGTCCCCTTCGCGCTCTTCGGACCTTCGCGTTACCCGTTCCCCTCATCCGATCTCTGTGGCCCTCTGTGTTAAAAATGCCTTCCTCCGCGAACTCTGCGTGATCTCCGCGAACTCTGCGTACCTGCCGGGATCGAGCCCGGACCTGTAGAAGAGGTAGAACACCGGCGGGACGCCGGTGCCACAAGCAGGGGTAGGGGATCACGGCGCCCAGACGTTGGCCGTGGGGGAGGCCAGCGGCTTCCCGTCCGGGCCGTGCAGCACCTGCCCGTTGGTCCCCGGCGTCTCGATCTTGATCCGGCCGTCCTTGAGGCCGGGGAAGTGCTCCCCCTGCCACGACGCCGGATAGTTCGGGTCGTCCAGACCCAGCGCCGCCTTGGTCGGGAAGAGCGGCCGGAACGTGTCGCACATCACCGCCAGCTCGCCGGTGAACTTGGCGTCGAGCGAGGCTTCGATGGTGCCCGGGTGCGGGCCGTGCGGGATGCCCTGCGGGTGCGCGGTGATGGAGCCGACCTCGATCCCCTTGCGGCTGCCGAAGTTGCCCTCCACGTAGTAGAGGACCTCGTCGCTGTCGAGGTTGGAGTGGTTGTACGGGACCTTGATCGCCTGCGGGTGCCAGTCGAGCATACGCGGGCAGAAGGAGCAGATGACGAAGTTGTGGGCCTCGAACGTCTGGTGGATCGGCGGCGGCATGTGCAGCTTGCCGGTGATCGGGCTGAAGTCGTCGATGTTGAAGATGAACGGGTAGTAGCAGCCGTCCCAGCCGACCACGTCCAGCGGGTGGTAGTGGTAGATGTAGGAATGGACGAGGTTGCGGGCCTTGATGCGGACCTCATGCCCCCCCGCGCCCTTGGCGTCCCACGTCAGCGGGAGCTCGGGGGTCTTGAGGTCGCGCTCGCAGTACGGGGCGTGCTCGAGGTACTGGCTGGTCTGCCTGGAGACGTAGCGCGGCGGCGGGCCGATGTGCGAGCCGTTGACGGTTTCGATGAGGAGGAACTTGCCGAACGGCATCGCGTCGAAGGCGGGGCCGCCGTCCGCCGGCTTGCCGTCGGCGTTGAGCTTCACCGTGTCCTGGCGTTTGTCCCAGATGACGGTGTAGATCACGCCCTTGGGGATGACGAGGTAGTCCTTGGGCCCGAACCGCAGCGTGCCCATCATCGTGTGGCAGACGCCCGAGCCGAAGTGGACGAAGATGCACTCGTCCCCCTGCCCGTTCTTGAAGTGGTACTTCATCTGCTCGGCCGGGTTGCAGACGGCCATCTCGCAGTCGGCGTTGCCGAAGAGCACGACGCGCCCGCTGACGAAGTCCCCGCGCGGCGGCAGCGCCCCCCCGCCGGTCTTCAGGTGCCGCATCCGCATGACTTCCGTCTCGACGTACTCGACGGCGGTGGAGTACTCCTTCTTCCACCCGTAGACCTGCGTCGGCGGGTGGATGTGGTACATCGTGCTCGTCGGCCCCGTAAAGCCCTCGGTGCCGAAGAGCTCCTCGCTGTAGAGCGCGCCGTCCGGGCGGCGGAACTGGGTGTGGCGCTTGCGGGGCATCTGGCCCAGGCGGGTGTAGAAGGGCATGGCGGGCTCCATTCGCACGAATCGTGCGGGTATTCTACGCGGGCGTGGGCGGGATCGAACCGCCGCGCCGCGACAGGAGTCACCCCATGAGCGCACGCACCGCCGCCGCCCGCGAGGCCTACTGGATCATCGCCGACCACGGCACCCTCCTGGCGACGGGCGCCGATACGGGCGGCCAGTTCGCGCTCATCGAGGTGGTGGCGCCGCCGGGACCGGAGTCCGGCCCGCCGCTGCACGTCCACACCCGCGAGGACGAGGCGTTCTACGTCATCGAGGGCCGCCTGCGGGTGCAGGTCGCGGACAAGGAACTGGAGCTGGGCCCGGGCGGGTACGCCTTCGGGCCGCGCGGGGTGCCGCACCGGTTCTGGAACCCCGGGCCGGGGCGGGTGAAGTTTCTCGTGCTGGTGACGCCCGCGGGGTTGGAGAAGTTCTTCCGCGAGGCGGGCCGCCCGGCGATTGCGGGCGACTACACGACGGGGTTCACCCCGCCGACCGAGGCGCTCGTCGGCCGGGTGATGTCGGTCTTCGCGAAGTACGGCGGTCGCGGGGCGTGACGGCCGCGCCGGTCAGGTTTACGCGCCGAGATCGGCGGCGGGAACGAGTTCGGTCCCCGCACGACTCCGCTTCTCGGCCATTCGGGCCTCGCTCGGCACCCGCACGTCGTGCACCAGCCGCAGCCACGCCAGCACGCGGATGACCTCGTACCCCAGGTCGAACTGCCACCACCGCAGCCCGTGGCGAGCCGACGCCGGGAACGCGTGGTGGTTGTTATGCCATCCTTCGCCGAGGCCGATCACGCCGAAGACGGGGTTGTTGCGGCTGTGGTCGCGCGTGTGGTAGGGGCGCGTCCCCCAGAGGTGGCAGATGGAGTTGATGCTCCACGTGATGTGGTGAACGATGAAGATCCGCACCAGCCCGCCCCAGATCAGACCCAGGAGCGCGCCGAGCCATGTGCCCGTCACGGCTCCGGCGATCGCGCCGGGGATCAGCAGCCCGAGGAGCACCCACACCGGGAAGAGCCGGCTGAACCAGCGCACCATCGCGTCGGCCTCCAGGTCCGGCACGTACCGCGACTGGTCGGGCGGCGGCGATGCGAAGAGCCAGCCGATGTGCGCGTGGCAGAAGCCGTAGAGGAGCGCCCGCAGCCCGTGTCTGTGCGTGTTCGGCGAGTGCGGGTCGTCGTGGCGGTCGGAGTGCTGGTGGTGGCTGCGGTGCGTCGCGGCCCACCACAGGATCGGGCCCTGCGTCGCCATCGAGCCCAGGAGGGCGAAGATCGCGGTGACGACCCGCCCGGCGCTGAACGATTTGTGCGTGAAGAGGCGGTGGTAGCCGACCGTGATGCCGATGCCGCTGACGACGTACCCCGCGAGCATCAGGATCAGATGGACCCATTCGACGCCGGTGCCCCAGAGCAGGACGATCGCGGCGGCGAGCCCGGCCAGGGGCACCACGACGCACAACAGGCTCCAGAATTTCTGGGCGTACGTGCCCGGCGGTGCGGGCGGCTCGGAGGCAAGGTGCTCGGCCGTGTCGAACGGGGCTTCGTGGGTGCGCATGCGACGGTTCGGCGTGGCGTGCGGCCGCGCGTGAGAGGCTCGATGTGTGAGGATGCCGCCCGAAGAAGGGCGGGCCGCGTGCCGAACCGTGCTCCGGTGGGTCATGCTACGTCGCTCCGCGGGGCCGCGTCGGGTGTCCGCCCGATGTTCGTGCCGATCACCATCTATCGGGGCGGTCGCGTCAACTCCTGTAAACTCCCGCCATGCCCGCCGATCCGTTCACCGTCGATCCCGACATCACCCGCGCCGAGACCCTGCCCGGGCGTGCGTACTGCGACCCCGACGTGTACGAGCTCGCTCGCGAGCGCATCTTCCGGCGCTCCTGGCAGTTCATCGCCGACGCCGACGCGGTGAAGGTGCCCGGGCAGGTCGCGCCCGTCACCCTGCTCGAAGGGTGCCTCGACGAGCCGATCCTGCTGACGCGCGACCGCGCGGACCGCGTCCACTGCGTGTCCAACGTCTGCACGCACCGCGGAACGATCCTGTGCGAGCACGGCGGCGTGGAGAAGTCGCTGGTGTGCCGCTACCACGGGCGGCGGTTCGACCTCGACGGGACATTCCGCCACATGCCGGAGTTTGAAAGAGCCGTCGGATTCCCTTCGGAGAAGGACAATCTGACGAAGGTGGCCTTCGAGCGGTGGGGGCCGCTCTTCTTCGCGTCGCTCGCCCCCTCCCCGGGCGCGCCGCTCAACGAGCAGATCGCGCCGATGCGCGAGCGCCTGGCATGGCTGCCGCTCGATCAGTTCCGCTTCGACGCCTCACGCTCGCGCGACTACCTCGTGCGGTGCAACTGGGCGCTGTACGTCGAGAACTACCTCGAAGGGTTCCACATCCCGTTCGTCCACGCGTCGCTGAACGAGGCGATCGACTACGGGGCGTACACGACCGAGCTCTTTGACGCGTGCAACCTGCAACTGGGGATCGCCAGGCCCGGGGAGGTGGTGTTCGACCTGCCGCCGGCGTCTCCCGACGCCGGGAAACGGGTCGGGGCGTACTACTGGTGGCTCTTCCCTAACACGATGTTCAACTTCTACCCGTGGGGCCTGTCGATCAACGTGGTGCGCCCGCTGGGCGTCGATCGCACGCGCGTGTCGTTCCTCGCGTACGTGGGGGACGCCTCGAAGCTCGACGCGGGGGCGGGGGCGGGCCTCGACCGCGTCGAACGCGAGGACGAGGCGGTGGTCGAGGCCGTGCAACGCGGCGTGCGCTCGCGGCTTTATACGCGCGGGCGGTACTCGCCGACGCGCGAGCAGGGCGTTCATCATTTCCACAGGTTGCTGGCGGCCGCGCTCTTCGGTCCGTAGCGGACGGTGACTCACCGGTCGGCTCACGCCGGAGGGCTGGCTGGCGGGATTGCGGGTGGATCGACGCGTGGAGCCGCGGAACCGGCTGCCGGTTCCACCCCCGTCGCATCGACCACGCGCCGCGTGCCGCCCTCGTAGACGTACAGCCTCCCCGGCTCCTCGTCGCGGCATCCTTTGTGCGAGCCGTCGCAGATCGGGAGCCTCTGGCTCAGCCCGCAGGCGCAGATGAAGATCGACTTGCCGTCCTTGGGGAAGGCCGCAGGCTCGATCTTGTACGGGCCGGTCTGGTCGTTGCGGATGAGTCGGGCCATGGGTTAGGCCGGGCTTTCGATCGACTGCACGATCGTCTTGAGAACCCGTTCGGCCGCCGCCGCGTCGCCGTCGCGCTCGTAGGCCCGGGCCACGATGCGGTGCGTACACACGGGGAGGATGTTCCGCGTGACGTCCTCGGGGATGACGTAGTCCCGCGCGTCGAGCACGGCGGTGGCCCGCGCCGCCTGGGCCAGCGCCAGCGACCCGCGCGGCGACAGCCCGACCTGCAGCTCGTCGTGCCGGCGCGTGGCGTTCGCCAGCGCGATGATGTAGTCCAGCAGCGATCGGTCGATCCGCGCCTCGTCCACCCGCTGCTGGAGCTTGATGACGTCGTCCTTGTGCAGGACGGCCTCGAGTCTTGGGAGCGCGTGGTTGGCCGGGCGCAGGTCAAGAACGCGGGCCTCGTCCTCGGGGCTCGGGTAGCCCAGGCGCGTGCGCATCAGGAACCGGTCGAGCTGGTTTTCCGGGAGCGGGTAGGTCCCCTCGAACTCGTAGGGGTTCTGCGTGCCGACGACCATGAACGGCGGATCGAGGTGGTGAACCCGCCCGTCGATCGAGACGGTCGCCTCGTTCATCGCCTCGAGCAGCGCCGTCTGCGTGCGCGGCGTGGTGCGGTTGATCTCGTCCGCGAGGATGATGTTGGCGAAGATCGGCCCGCGCTTGAAGGTGAACTCGCCGGTGCCGCGGTCGTAGATGCTCACTCCGAGCACGTCGCTGGGCAGCATGTCGGGCGTGAGCTGCACGCGGCTGAAGGTGCACTCGATGCTGCGGGCCAGGGCGGTGGCGAGGACGGTCTTGCCCACGCCGGGGACGTCTTCGATGAGGATGTGCCCGCGGGCCAGCAGGCAGCAGATCACGCGGTCCACCGCGGCGGGATTCCCGAGGAAGACCCTCGAGATGTTGTCACGCAGTCGGCGGATCGCGTCGGTCATGGCGCGGGGGGAGGGCGGTGGGTGGGAGGGGTGGTCGGGGTGGGGAGGACGCGGAGTATAGCGCCGCGCCGCGGATTCCCGGCGCGGGCGGGCCGGCGATCCGGCTACGCTACCGGCATCATGCCGGCCCAGGCCGACCCACGCGGTTCCGGGGGGGGGCGGCTCACACGCAGCCTCGCGGGAGACCTTCCCTGCGTGCGCTGCCGGTACAACCTCCGCGGGCTCTCGGTAGTGACAAAGTGCCCCGAGTGCGGGACGCCGGTGCGGGCGACGATCCTGGCCGCGGTGGATCCCTATGCGAGCCTGCTCCGCCCGATCCCTCGGCGGGGTATCACGGCGCTGGGGCTGCTCGCGTGGGCGTTCGGGGCGCTCGTCGCGGCGGCGCTCACGTGGATTCTTCGCCTGGATGACCTCGCGGGGCTGGACCTGTCCATCGGCACGACGCGCCGCCTCGTGATCGCCTCGGTCGCGGGCATCGGCGTGTCGGGCCTCGGAGCGATCGTCTTCATCCGGCCCCACTCGGGCTTGCCCCGCCGGCAGGTTATCGCGGCGATCGTCGGGTGCGCGGCGTACGCGGGGCTCGCGTGGGTCCACGGGATGATCCACGGCGTGTACGACGCGGTGGCCGCCGCGCCGTTCCTGCAGCGCGACCACGCGGACCCGGAGCGTGTGAAGCTGCGCCTCGCCGCGGGAGCCCTGATGCTGGTGATCGTCGCCGGCCTCCGCCCCAACGCCCGGCTCCTCGCGGCCCGATCGCTTCTGCTCCGCGAGGGGCGTGTCGACCGGCAGACCATGCTCGCCATGGCGGTGGTGGTGGGTGTGGGGATGGTCGGCGACGCGCTGCACTGGGCTTCGATCGCGATGGACCCGGCCGCGGCGGTGTACGCGGTCACCACGGGAACGGTGCTGATCGCCGTGTCGTCGATGTTGCTGACCCTGGGGCTCGCGGGCGTGGTGATGGATGCCTGCCGTATCGCGCCCGTCGTGCTCGAGCCCGCGCCGTCGTTCACGCAGGTCTTCGGCGACGAGGTTGGGCGCGGGCCGGCGGGCGATCGCCCGGCCCCGGCGGGGGACGCGCCGAACGAGGGGACCGCGGATGCCGGCGCGGGATGACGAGCGTTTCGACGCCCTGGTGAAAGACGCGATCGACGCGTTGCCGCCGCACCTGCGGCGGCTGGTCGACGAAGTCCCCGTTGTCGTGATGGCCCAGCCGACGCCGGACATGCTCAAGGAACTGGGCATCGATCCGGGCGACGCGGCCGCACTCGACGAGCTCTGCGGGCTCCACACCGGCACCGCGATCACAGAGCGCAGCGTGGAGCAGTCGGCGGACCTGCCGACGGTCGTTCACCTGTTCCGCCGGGGGATCGTCGGGCTCGCGGGGGGCTGGGAGGGGCCGGGCGCGGAGGACGAGGTCTACGAGCAGGTGCGGATCACGCTCCTGCACGAGCTGGGGCACCACTTCGGGCTGGACGAGGGGGACCTGGAGAGCCTTGGGTACGACTAACAGCGTCAGAAGGCCAGATCGGCAATGGTGCAGATGGCCGGAACCGCCCGGGCAGTCCGGCTACACCTGCTCGATCTCCTTCACCTTTTCCTCGACCCGCTTGTCGATCTCCGCCTCGTACTTCTTGAGCAGCTCCTGGACCTCGGTCTTGAGCCGCTCGATCTCGTCCTCCGAGACGTGCTTGCCCGGCTGGCTCTTGAGCCCCTCGGCGTGCTTGTTGCCGTCGCGGCGGACGTTGCGGATGGCGACCTTCTGCTCCTCGCCCATCTTGCGCACCTTGCCCGCCAGTTGCTGGCGGCGGTCGCCCGAGAGCGGCGGGACGTTGAGCCGGATCTGCTTGCCGCCCTCCACGTTCGGGTTCAGCCCGAGTCCGGCGGCCTCGATGCCCTTCTTGATATCGCCGATCGATCCGGCGTCGAACGGCTTGATGAGGATCTGCGTGGGCTCGGGGATGGAGATCGCCGCCAGGGTCTTGAGGTCGGTGGGCGTGCCGTAATAGTCCACCTTCACGAACTCCACCATCGCGGGCGAGGCTCGCCCCGTGCGGATGCCGCGGACCTCGCTCTTGAGGTACTCGACGGCCTTCTCCATCGCTTCCTCGGCTTCCAGCAGGATGGTGTCGGGATCGGTCATGGAGGCGTCCTTGGCCGGGGGGTGTAGGCGTTGAGGGGGCGTTCACTCGTTAGTCAGCAGTGTCCCGAGGTCCGCGCCCTCGATGACGCGCCGGATGTTGCCGGGCTTCTTGAAGTCGAAGACGAGCACGGGGATGTTCCGCTCCTGGCACATCGTCAGGGCGGTCATGTCCATCACCTTCAGCCCGCGCCGGATCGCCTCGGCGAAGGTCAGCCGGTCGAAGCGCGTGGCCGAGGGGTCCTTCTTCGGGTCGGCCGTGTACACCCCATCCACCTTGGTCGCCTTGACGAGGATCTCGCACTCGAGCTCGGTGGCGCGGAGCGCGGCGCACGTGTCGGTCGAGAAGAACGGGTTGCCCGTCCCCGCCGCCAGGATCACCACGCGCCCCTTCTCCAGGTGGCGCAGCGCCCGCCCCCGGATGAACGGCTCCGCGACCGAACGGACCTCGAGGGCCGACATCACCCGCGAGGGTGTGTCGAGCGTCACGAGCTTCTCCTTCAGCGCGAGAGCGTTGATGACCGTCCCGAGCATCCCCATGTAGTCGGCTGTCGCCTGGTGGATGTGCCCGGCCTCGGCCAGCTTCGCCCCGCGGATGATGTTCCCGCCCCCGACCACCACGGCCAGTTGCGTCCCGGTCTGGGCCGCCCCGCGGACCTCGGACGCGATCACTTCCAGTTCGTGCGGGTCGATGCCGAATCCGCCCGGCTTGCAGAACGACTCCCCGCTGAGCTTGAGCAGGACGCGCTTGAACCGGGGGGCTCCGCCCGCCCTCGCGGGCGAAGGCTTGCCGGCGGGCTTGGGCGGCTTGACGGGTTCACTCACGGGCGTCGGCATCCTGCGCTCCGGCACGGCGTTTGGCGGCTATTCAAGCGGACCCCGGCGGGACCGTCAAGGAACCCGCAACCCGGCCCATGCCCCACGGTATCAAAACCACGACCCCCGGGCTTGCGTACCGGCTCGGGTAGGATGCGCCGTCACGGAAGCGCCCCCACCCGGCGCCCGCGAGAAGCCGCGAGCGAGTCGGCAACCCCGCGCCCGGCCGCGGAACCACGGGGCTCCCGCCGCGGGCTGCGGCATGGGGGGACGCCGAGCCGATACGATCCCATGATGCCCCAGCGCGACCAACCCGGCGACGAACCCGGCGATCCCGGGCCTGCGTCCTCGTGGCTGGACCGGCTCTTGGGCGTTCGCCCGCTGCGCGACGCCGACGGGATGGTGATCCCTGAGACGCCGGCGCAGCGCTTCGTCCGCGCCGCACCGCCGGCCACGATGTTCGCCTTGGCGATCTCGCTGTTCGTTCACCTGGTCGTTCTCCTGCTCGCGGCTCTGATCGCGGTCGGCTCGGCCCAGGCCGGCGGGAGCGGCGAAGGCGGCAGCCGCGGACCCGTCGAGGTTGCCGTCATTTCCGAGAGCGAACTGGCCGCGATGGCGGGCGGGTCGATCGAGGCGGACGCACCGGCCGTGCCCGAGCTCCCCTCATCGCTCGAGCCGGGCCTCGAAACGCTCGACCCCGCGATCGGCGGGCTGTCGGACCTGGGCACGATGCCGGACATCGCAGGCGGGATCGGCTCCGGGGCGGGGATCGGCGGCGCAGGGGATATCTCGGGGGCGCCGGGGCTCGGCCTGGGTGGGTCCGGCGGCGGGGCGGCCAGCTTCTTTGGCGCCGAGGCGCGCGGGACCCGCTTCGCCTACATCGTCGACGTCTCGGGGTCCATGGGCTACGACGGCAAGATCGAGACGCTCAAGCGCGAACTGTCGCGCTCGATTGACGCGCTGCTGGAGAACGCCAAGTACCTGGTCGTCGCGTTCTCCGACAACGCCTACCCGCTGGAGAATCGCAAGGAGTGGGTCGAGGCGTCTGACGCGGGCCGGCTCCGCGGGCGTCGCGCGATCGCGACGCTCGGCGCCGACGGCTCCACGGTCCCGCTGCCCGCCTTCCAGGTGGTGTTCTCGATGCGCCCGCGCCCGGACGCGATCTACTTCATGACCGACGGGCAGTTCGACCCCGCGATGGCCCTGGACATCCTGCGGCTCAACGCCGAGGACCGCGTTCCCATCCACTGCATCACCTTTGTCAGCAAGGAGGGTGAAGCGGTGATGCGCAAGATCGCCGAGGATTCCGGCGGAACCTACACGCACGTCCCCGGGCCGGGAGGGATCAAGTGATCGCGCGAGCGTGCGCGGTGGCCGTTCTCGCGCACGCGTTCATCGCGCACACGGGCTCCGCCCAGGCCGAGCTGCGCGGCGAGGAGGCCGCACCGCCGGGCCCAATCGTCGGCGTGGATGAACAGGGCGTCACCATCGGCCCCACGGAGCCCGCGGCAGGGGGCCCGGCGACACCCGTGGTGATCGGCTGGGATCGCGTGCGCGGCATTCTCGGTCCCCGCGCCGCGGAGTTCGACGCGTACCGCGATCAGTCCGACATGGCGTGGCGGGCGCGGACACGCCTGGAGCGCGGCGACGCGCCCGCGGCCGAGCCGCTCCTCGAGAAGCTGTTCCAGACGCACGCGGGAAAACGCGGGCCGACCGCGGCGCTGGTGGCGGAAGGGCTGCTGCGTTGCCGGCTGGGGCGCGGCGCCCACGTCGCCGCGATCGAGGCGTGGCTCGCGACACTCGCGGCCGCGGGGGCGCCCGGCGCGCCGGCATTCCATCCCGACTGGGCCTCCGAGGCCGGGCTCGCCCCCGTGATCGATCCTGCAACGGGCCTGGTCCCCGCGATCCCGCCCATCTGGGTCGGCCCCGGGGCATCCCAGGTGTTGGGCACGTCGCGCTGGCCCGGAAGTTCCGAGGCCGCGCCGGCGACGAAGCCCATGATGCTCGCGGCGCTGTATGCCGTCGCCGCGAACTTCGAGGCGGGCCAGGATGTGTCTCTCCCGCAGATCGACTCGACGGACGCGGGTGTGCAGCTGGTCCGTCTGGTTGTTCAGTCGCGCGTGGGCGACGCCGCGCAGCGCCACGCGGCCCGGACAACGCTGCAGCAGCGCCTCCCGAAGCCCGGCGCCGGCCCGGAGAGCGTCTCGCCCGCTCCACCTTGGGTCGAGGCCTGGTGCCGCGCCGCGGTGGGGCGATCGTTGATCCGCGAGCCGGAGCTGGAACAGAAGCAGCTCGGCATCGTCGAACTGTTGCTCGTTCAGGTCCGGTGCCGGCAGGGCCACCCGTACCTGGGCGGGGTCGCGCTCGCGGAAGCTTCCGCGGCGCTGGCCGAAACGGGGGATGCGGCGGGGGCGGCCTCGCTGCGCGCGGAACTGCTGTCGCAGTACCCCGAGCACCCCGTGCTGGAGTGGGCCCCGATGCGGGCGCGTCCTGTGACCGATCCCTCCGCCGGGCAACCCGGCGGGCCGACCCCGAAGTGAGAACCACGATGACGATGCTCGACCTGGCGTTCGCGTTCCTGGCCCAGACCGACCCGGCCGCCCCCACCGACGCGCCGCGGCAGACGATGCTGACCTACATCCAGTCCGGCGGGCTGATCAGCTACATCCTGATCCTGCTGTCGTTCGTCGGGCTGGGGCTGATGATCCGCAACGTCATCGTGCTGCGGATGTCGCGGCTCGCCCCGCCCGAGGTTGTCCACCGGCTCGACCGGCTGCTGCGCGACAACGACACGCCCGGGGCCGCGGCGCTGTGCGCCGACCCGGCGCACCGCGGCTTCATCACGGGAGTCCTCGGTTCGGCCCTGGCGCGGTGCGCCAAATCCCCCTTCGGGTTCCTCGAGTTCCGCTCGGCCATCGAGGAATCCGGGCAGGCCGAGGTCGATCGGCTGCACCGGTTGACCGACGGGCTCGGCATCCTCGCGGCGGTGGGCCCGATGCTCGGGTTGCTCGGCACCGTCATCGGAATGATCGGCGCGTTCGACAGCATCGCGCAGATCGAGGGCGCCGCGCGATCGCAGGCGCTGGCGCGGTTCATGGCTATGGCGCTGGTGAACACCGCCGAGGGGCTGGTCGTGGCGATCCCCTGCACGGTCGCGTTCGCGCTCTTCCGTCGGCGCATCGACGGGCTCACGGCCGAGGCGTCGATCATCATCGAGGAGCTGGCCGGCCACATCGAGCAGGCGTCCGGAGGCGAGCGCCCGGCCGGAGCGCGCGCCGCGCGCCCCGCCGGCGGCGCGGTCCTTCCTCGCGCCGTGGCCGAGGGCGCCCGCGGGGTGCAGGTGTCATGACCCTCGGACGCACCGAGCGGCCCAGAGAGGCCACCTTCGACCTGACGCCGATGATCGACGTCCTGTTGCTGCTCATTGTCTTCTTCATGATGACGTCGCAGTTCGCGCGGACGCAGCTGCGCCCCGTCAACCTCCCTGACGAACCGGGCGAGGGTCAGGACCAGCCCTCGACCCACGCGGTCTTCCTCGACCTCGACGCGCAGGGGCGGCTCTTCGCCGTGGGCCGCCCGGTGGAGACCGCGGACCTCGCGTCGGTGATCGGGGCGGCACCGGTCACGGGTGAGGACGGCGGCGTGGAGGTCATCATCCGCGCCGACCAGGCGTGCGCCGCCGTTCACCTCAACCGGCTCGCCGAGACGCTGGCCCGCCAGGGCGTCCGTACCTGGAAGCTGGCGACGGCGCCCTCGGGGAAGAGGCCCGCGGGGGGGGGCACGCCGCCATGAGGCTCACACGCACCCGCCCGCGCCTGGACCCCGCCGCGATCCGGCTCCCGCTGATCGCGCTGATCGACGTGATCCTGTTCATCCTGCTGTACTTCATGCTCGCGGGAACGCTGGCGCCGCCCGAGGCGGACCTGGCGACGGCGCTGCGCGCGGAGAAATCCGCCGACGCCAGGGCCGCGGACCTCCTGCCGCAGACCGTGCTCGTGGACGCGCCGGAAGGAACCGTGAGGTTCCGCCTCGGAGGACGGTCGTTCGCCGACCGCGCGTCGCTCACCGTCGTGCTCAAGGAACTGCCCAAGGAGCCGGGCGTCGTGATCAAGGTGAGCGGCGAGGCGCCCGTGGCCGCGGCCGCGGCCGCCGTCCAGGCGTGCAAGGACGCGGGGTTCACCAGGGTGAGTTATGTCGCGGGCAAGTGAGATTCGGCCCCGGCGTGCGCCCCGGACCGCGATGCTCGCGTTGACGATCGCGGCCGCGCTCTTCGCGCCGTCGCGCACCGCCGCCCAGGACACCACGGGAGACCTCGGCGCGCCCGAGGCCGGCGAGATCGAGCGGTACCTGATCGATCGCGGTCTGAGCAACCTGCTCGCCGTCTATCTGCTCGATCGCCTCCGGCAATCGGACGGCCTCGCCCGGCAGGCGATCGCCGACCGCCTCGGCCGGCTGTACGTCGAGATGTTCGAGCGGGCGACGACCGGCGATGACCGCGAGGCGTGGCGCACCCGCAGCGAGGACCTGCTCCGCGCCGTCCCCGAGGCCGACTCGTTCGACCTGCGGATCAACCTGACGAAGGTGACGTACCTCCGCGCCGAGGAGGCAGCCGAGCGGCACCGCCTGCGGCTCACGACTCCCGAGGAGCTGGCCGACGCGGAGCGCGACCTCCGTGCGGCCGCCGCGGCGTTCCAGGAGATCGCCGCGAAGGTTCATCGGCGCGTCGACACCCTGGAGCGGCGCGAGGCCGCCGGGCGCGAGGAGGACACCGCCGGGCTCCGGGCGGCCCTGGCGGACGCCCGCCGACTCCGCTCGCTCTCGATGTACTACGCCGGGTGGTCCAACTACTACCTCGCGATGCTGGCCGACCGTCCACAGGGTCTGGGCGAGGCGCTCACGCAGTTCGGCTGGCTCCTCAACGCATCGGGGGGACGCGAGGCGAGCCCCGAGCGACTCCCCGCGACGCTGCTGCGCTACGAGCACGTGGCCCGGGCCGCGATCGGGTCGGCGCTGTGCGAGTCCCTCCGCGGCAACCACGAGACGGCGATCCGCTGGCTCGATGCCGTCGCCGAAGGGGACGAGGTCTCGGCGGCCGTGCAGGAGCAGGTGACCTCCCGCCGGTTGGTCGTGCTCGCGCGGGCCAAGCGCTGGGCGGACCTGGAGACGCTCGTCCGTCAGCTCCGCGCCCGCGAACCCGCGGCGGGCCGCCCGTCCATGCCCGTGGGCGAGGTGCGGCTTCTGGCCGTCGTCACGCTCGAAGCCCTCGGACAGGACGGCGTCGCGCGGCTCGCGGTCGAGATCGTCCAGCGGCTCGCGGAACGCGCCGTCGCCGACCTGATCGAGCAGGGCGAGGTCCGCCACGTCCTCGACCTGGTCTCCCGCTACGGGACCGGTACGCTCGCCGGCGAAGGCTTCATCGTGAACTACGTCCGCGGGCTCCAGGCCTACGAGAAGGCGAAAGCCGACCACGCCGCAACCGACGGGAGCGCCGACGAGCCGACTTCCGCGGACGCGGTTGCGAACCAGTACCGCCAGGCCGCCGCGTCGCTCGACATCGCGCTCGGCGGCGCGGACGCGGCGCGGTTCGCCGCCGAACGGGCGAACGCCGGCCTGCTCCTCGGGCTGTCTTTGTACTACGCGAACGACCTGGAGCGGGCCGCGGACCGATTCGAGTCCGTGCACGCGGTCGCCGCGGACCCGACCCAGGCCGAGGAGGCACTGTGGCTCGCCGTGGTGGCGCTGGACCGCGCGGTCGAGGGGAACCGGCCTTCGCTCAAGCCCCGCCGCGACCGCTTGGCCACGCTGTTCGTGCGGTCGTTCCCGACAACGGAGCGTGCGGCCCGATTGCTCCTGCGCCAGGCTTCCGGCGGATTACTCACCGAAGACGAGGCCGTGGAGGTGCTGCTGGCGCTGGACCGCGGCTCGCCGGTGTACGCGGCCGCGCGCCGGCACGCCGCCGAGCTACTGTACCGCATCTACCGCCGGTCACGCGGTACGGCCCGCGACTTCGCGGCGCTCCGCTTCGCCGGCGTGGTCGAGGAAGTCATCGCGTCCGAGCGCGAGGCTATCGAATCGGGCAACGATGCGGTATCACGCGAGGCCGCGAAGCGCGTCGTCGTCTGGGTGCGCCAGACGCTCGATGCGGTGCTGGGGATGAGCGCCCCCGACCTGGACCGCGCGGCCAAGGCGCTGGAGCAGCTCGACTCGACGGCCGCGTACACCGGGATGACCATGGCCGATGCCGCGGACGAGATCGCGTACCGCCGGCTTCAGATCGCGCTGGCGAAGAGCGACGCCGCCGGGGCAAACCTGCGTCTGGACGAACTGACGGCCATCGGGGGGCGGTGGGCCGACGCCGCGTCGCGCCTCATGTACCGTCGCGCCCTGACCGCGTTCAACGCCGCGCCGGAGGACGCCGACGCCGCCCGCGAGGTCGTGCGCCACGGTCTGAGGGTCATCGCGCAGTTCGGCGCGGGCGTCGAGGCGCTCGCGGACGCGTCGGTCGCGTCGCTGCACAACACGGTGGCCGGGGCCGCGGACCTGCTGTGGGAGCGCGAGCGCGACGAGTCGATGCGCGACCTTGCCCTGCGCCTGGACCGAGTGCTCATCGAGGCCGGCACGCCCAGCGCGCCGGTGCTGCGACGCTTCGCGCGGGCCAGCGAGTCCGCCGGGGAGAGCGCCGCGGCGCTCGACGCGTGGCGGCGGCTTCTCATCGGCCTCCGTGCCGACACGCCCGGGTGGTTCGAGGCGAGGTTCCACTCGCTCCGCCTGCTGGCCGAGACCGACCCGCCCCGCGCCCGGGAGGCGATCAACCAGCACAAGGCGCTCCACCCGGAGTTCGGACCCGAACCCTGGGGCCCGCGGCTGCGCGCCCTCGACACGCAGATTCCGTCCGGCGCCCAACCGCAACCCGCCGCCGGGCGCCCGCTCGATCGCGGGGGAGGGGGCGGATGAGCGGCACGCCGCGCAGCACGGCGACGGGCGTCCGGCGCTCGCCGATCGAGCGCTTCCTGGGGAGCGACGAGGCCGCCGGCGGCCCGTTCGCCCTCCTCGGAATCTCCCCGTCGGCGTGCGACGATGAGAGCATCCTCGGGGCGCTCGACCGTCGGCTCGAGCGCGTCAACGCGCACGTCGAGTGCGACACGCCCGAGGCCGACGAGGTGCGCCTGGCGCTGCACGCGGGGGCGGCGCAGCTCCTCGACCCCGCCGTGCGTCGGCATCTGGTGGCGCGTTGGAGCCGTCGCCCCATATCGTCTGACCCTCCGCCGTCCGCGCCTTCCGCGGAGTCGGGTCGGCGCGCGCCGGAAGAGCGGCTGCTGGAGCACGACGCCATTCTCACGCTCGGGCTCTTCGGCGGGTGGAACCGTCGATCGCTCCAGCGGCTTGTCGCCCTCGCGCACGCGCGCGGGCTGGGTTCGGACCGGGTCGCGGCGGTTCTCCGCGGCCTGGCCGTGCGGCGCAGGGCGCGCAGCGCCGGGCCGGCGAACGGCGCGCAACCAACGACCCCCAACCCGCGACCGCGACCGCGGGGGCTCGCGTCGGTCGCGGTGCGCCGCGACGTCTCAGAGGTCCGCACGCCGGATGATCGAGAGCCGTTCCCTGAACAGATCGATCCCGCGCGGGCGTTGATCCGGAACGCCCTGATCTTCGGCGGCGTCGGCATCCTGGTGTTCGCACTGCTGATCGCGCTCCTGGTCCGCGTGCTGACCGCGCCCGCGAAGCCCGGGCCCCCCGCGCCCGTGGGCGCTTCGTCGCCGGCTCCTTTGTCCACGCGAACGACTCCGCTGGTGTCGCCGACCGACGTGGCCAACGCCGATCCGCTCCCGGCGCGGCGCGAGCGTCCAGCCGTGCCGTCCGCGCCGATCGGCGGGGAACTCGACGCCGCCCTGCGCGACCTCGCCGCGTGCGCGGAGGCGGTCGCCGTCGATCCGATCGAGGCCGCGGAACGGTTCGAAAAGGCCGTGGCCGGCCTCGCGGCGGACTGGCCTCGGGCCGCGCCCGATCGGCTGATCGCGGCGCACGATGCGATCGTCGAGTTCCTGTATCGAGCCGGTGACGACCCGTCGATCTCGAAGCGGGCGGTCGCCGCGATCGGCGCGGGTGCCGGGGCGCTCAGTGCGCCCGTCGAACGCAGCCCCGCCGCCGATGCCGCCCGCGTCTGGCCGTCCGTCTGGTCCGTGGGGATGCTGGTCCGCCTCACGCGCGAACGCGATCTGTCCGCCGCGGTGCGCGACGACGTGGAGCGCCGCGTGGTCGAGGCGGCCGGGCACGCCCGCCCCGTGGTCGAGCGCGGCTTCGAATCCGGCGCCGGCGCAGCGCTCGCTCTATTGCCGCGGGTGATGCTCGGCGCCGCGGGAGTCTCCGTCACGCCCGAGCCATGGGCTCTCTGGGCCGACGCGGCCGACGCCGTCGGACCCGACCGCCCGGCCCGCGATCGGATCATCCTGGGCGGGCTGGAAGCCGTCCTGCTCCACGCCGCGGAGCCCAACGCCGATCGCGGCGTGCTCGACGTCGTGAACTCCCTGGTGATCCGCCTGGCCTGGCGCCCGGGCGACGAGTCGCGCCGCTGGCTCCTGCGCTGGTTCGACGACCGCCGCGTGACCCCGGCGGACCTCAACGCCGTGACGTCCGCGCTGGCCACGCGGTCGGGGGCCGAGGGCGTTGACCTGACCATGGTGCTCTCCGCGGCGGCAGCGCAGGGTGTACGCGCCGACCTGCGCGACCGGTTCGCCGCGGCGTGGTCCATCACGCTGGACGTGGACCGCGGCGCTCTCGCCGACGAGTGGTCCTCCGCGGCCGACGCGTTTCTGGAGCGATCCGCCCTCGCGGCGTCGGCGACGGAGGACCTGGCGTGCGCGGCGATCCTCGCACGACTGAATGCCGCCGCGTGGCGCCTGTGGCGCGCGGACCACGATGCGGCGAAGGCGATCCTGAATGACCCGGCCGGTGACGCGGACGCCGCCGCCGCCGTGCCTTCCCCGACGGCCCCCGGTGACTTCGGCGACGGCGCCTGGGGCGAACGCTACCTGGCCGCGCGCAAGAATGTGCCCATCCGCCTCGAAATGCTCGGGCGTCTCGCGGCCCGCGGCGCCGGGCTCGGGCCTGTGGACGCCGAAGTGCTCGCCGCCGAGGCGTTCACCGGCTCACCGAACGAGGTCCGCGCCCGGGCCGCGGAGCTGCTCCGATACCACGCGGACAACCCGTCCGTCGTCAACGCGACCCTGGAAACCCTGCCCCGGGCCCCCCGCGTTCTGTACGCGGGCGAGCTCGTGGCCCAGGTCGCGCAGCGCCGCCTCCCGATGGTCCGCGATCCGTCGTGGCCGGCGGCGGCGCGCCGGGCGCTCGTGGATCGGCTCCTCGAACTGCAGGCCGCCGAGGGTGAGCACGGGGCCACGGATCGCCTCTCGCGGGTGCTCGCGAGCGCCTACCGCGAACTGGGCGCGGAGACGCCGCTCACCGACACCGAGCGGAATACCGCCACGCAACCCGCGGCGCACGGGTCGGCCGCGGCGGTGCGGACGCGCTGGCGCGAAGCGGCCGGTCGCCTGCCCCCGATGCCGCGGTCCGCCGCGACGCCGGGGCTTGACGTGCTCGACCGCCGGCACGCGGGACGGGCGGGCGTGGCGCGCGGATTGATCCAGATGTTCGCGGCCGAGCAGCTCGGCGCCGCGGAGGTCATGGCGCACGTGATCGCGGCCGAGCACCCGGCCCGGGCCGATCGTGTCGAGGCGATCCTCGCCGAGCTCGCGGAGCGCCGACGCGCGGCCCGCCACATCTTCGCCCAGATCAACGCCGCGGAACGCGCCATGATCCAGCTGTGGGTCGTTCGCCGACCGGAGCCCGCCGCATGAGACCGTTCGCCGTCGCCGTGATGGCCCTGAGTCTGCTCGCCGGCTGGGGGGCGGCGCGATCGACCGCGCCCCAGCCGGAGCCGGCGCCCGCGGCGCCGCCGAAGTGGGTGGGGACCCGGCTCGAGAAGCTCGCGCCCGATCATCCCGAGGATTACTTCCGGCTCGCCGAGGAACTGGCGGACACTCCGTCGGACCCCGCCGCGGTCGCCCTCGCCGAGACGCTCTACACACTCGCGTATGAACTGTCGCGCCGCAAGCCTGAAACGGCGGGCTTGGCGGCCAGCAGTTGCCTCGGATTGGCCGCACTCAAGCGACTCGACCAGGATCGTCTCTGGCTGCGGGCCGTGGCCGCCGCCGTCGATCCGCGGTACGCCAGCCCGGACTGGTCGGTGGCGGCGTCTCCCGCGGCGTCGGAAGAGACGGCGCACAAGGCGGCGACCGTGCTGGGTCTGGCGCGCTCGGGCGATGGTCTGCAGGCCCGCAAGCTCTTCGCCGAGCCCGGCGTCCGCGACCTGCTCGACGACTACCAGCGGGCCCTCAGCTCGGCGGGCGGGCGCGGGCCTCTGTACCGGCTCGAACGGAACATCGCGGAGTGGCCCTGCTCTCAGTGCAACAACGCGCGCGTGATCGCGCGTCCGGGGCCGCAGGGCGCGGAGCTGCGGCTCTGCCCGACGTGCCGGGGAAACCCGGGGCCCCTGATGTCCGCCGTGGAGACGCTGGCGCAGCTGAGGTTCGAGGCGATCCTCCTCCGCGGCGTGCAGCGCTCCTGGGCCGCCCAGGCGGCCGTGGACTTCGGCGCCGTGCTGCGCGATCCCGACCCCGAGCAACTCGCGGCGGCCTACGGCGTGGACACGACCCGCACGTTGTGGCGCGACGGCGCGTGGGTCCCGGCGGACGGCGGGCGGCCCTGACGCGCCGGGCGCGTGGGGTCTTGGCGTCGTTCCTAGACTCCGGGTGCTCGCCGCCTCCGATCGCCAGCACACAACGCGAGAACACCATGAACCAGCCGGCATCCTCTCCCGCGCCCGCCGTGCCCGTGCCGATCGCCCCGCCCGAGCCCAAGCCGGGCATCACGTTCGAGGACTTCGCGAAGGTGGACCTGCGCGTGGCGCGGATCGTGAAGGCGGAGAACCATCCTTCCGCCGACCGACTGTTCCGGCTTCAGGTGGACGACGGCTCGGGAGCGACGCGCCAGGTCTGCGCCGGCATCCGCGGGCACTACACGCCAGAGGACCTGACCGGGCGCCTGGTCATCCTCGTGGCCAACCTCGCGCCGCGCGTAATCCGCGGCGAGGAGTCGCGGGGTATGTTGCTGGCGGCGAGCGACGCGCCGAAGGATTCGAACACGCCGCGGCGCGTCATCCTGCTCGCGCCGGCCGCGGACATCGCGCCCGGCGCGATCGTGTCGTAGCTCGCGCATACCGGCTTCACCGCCCGGCGCTGTCCGGCGCGGTACGCCGAGGGCCGACCCGGCGGCAGCGGCGCTCGGGGCGGGGGCCTCGAATGAGCGGGGCGGAGCCAGCTCGGGGCGAGGTCACGCGGATCATCGAAGCCATCGGGCGCGGCGAATCCGATCGCACCCGCGAGCTGCTCGAAGTCGTGTACGCCGAGCTGCGCGCCATGGTCGCGGCCCAGATCGGCCCGAACCTGGACCGTCCTGGAACTCAGTCGACAGGGGCGGCGGCACCAGCACCGGCGGTGGCTTCAGCTCACAGGCGCGATCGGCCAGCCCGCCGCGGGAACAGCTTCCGCCGGGGCCGTCAGGGTGGCGAGTCTTCCGCTCGTGCCCCGAGCCACTCCCGGAGTCGTCGGGCTCGCTCGGTGGAGGCGGGGTCCGTGCCGGAGTGGTCGGCATGGCTCCGGGCGTTGCCGCGGACACGGTCGTCCAGCGGGGCGAAACCAATGTAGACGAGCCTCCCCGCATCACAGGCCAGCACGAGGCGCGCCGGCGTTGGGTCGGCGGACGACGCGGGAAGCCAGGCAAGATTCTGAACGCCCGTCTCGCCCGTCGGTAAGGAGGCAAGACAGCGGCCCGATCGGACGTCCCAGAAGCTCAGGAGGGCGTCCTGTCCCGCGGCGGCGAGCACGTCTCCGTCGGCGTTGAACGCGATCGCCGGCACGATACGCGTGTGCCCATTGAACTGCTGGAGGGGTGCGCCGGTTCGCGGGTCCCACACCTCGATCGGGCCGGCCGACGTGGGCATGAACAGGCGGGCCGAGTCGGGCGAGAAGATCACTCCTCGAACGAGCGATCCGGCCCGCTCCGAGCCGGCGGAGACGGGCGCGAGCGTCGCGCCGTCCCAGACCATGGCGAGCCGGTCGGTCGTGTTCGCGGCGATCCACCGGCCGTCCGGGCTGACCGCCAGTCCCCCAACGGCGGAGCCGGCGTCGACACTCGCGAGTTCCTGCCCCTCCGGTGCTTCCCACAGGCGAATGGTCCCGTCCGTGCCGCCCGAAACGAGCCGGCCGTCGGGCCGGTACGCGAGGCCTTCCACGCTTCCGCGATGGCCCTTGCCGTCGTTAGTTCGACGCCCCACGTCCGTCAGAGGGTTGGCGCGGACGGTGCCGCTGGAGTGCGCCGAGGCCAGCCACAGGCCGTCGGGAGAGAACGCCATGGCGCGCACGGGGCTGCGTGACGTCCATGCCTTCAGTTCGGCGGCGGACGCGGCGTCCCATATTTTGTACGACCCGTCCGTACCGGACGAGGCCAGCCGAGTGCCGTCGGGACTGACGGCCAGGCCCACCACGGTTCCCGCGTGGGCCACGACGGTCCGGGCGCCCGCGTACGGACCGACCGCCCAGAGGCGCGCGTCGCCGGGGCCCCGGGATGTCGTGACGAGCGTGCGGGCGTCCGGGATGAACTGGGCGCACCATCCGCCGCGGAAGTCGGGCAGCGTGACCCCCGCCGCGGCCGGTTCCAGAGTTCGTGCGTCCACGACGACGGTCGTGCGCCAGCCGGTGGCAACGATCATGGACCCGTCGGGGCTGAAGTCCATGCCGCGGACGCCCCCGGCCTTGAGGTCCGCGCGCCGGATGAGGCTCCAGTCCGACGCGCTCCAGAGGGCGACCTGCTCGTCGCTGCCGGCGGAGGCCAGGACCTCGCCGTCGGGCGAGAACGCGATGCAGTAGGTGGTGCCCGGATGGGCCTGGAACTGGTGCTGCAGGTCGAGCGTCAGGGCGTCGCGGACGTAGACCATCCCGGCCATGTCCGTGTGCAGCACCCGGGTCGCCGGGCTCCCGGCGCGGCCGGGGTCCAGCCGGACGGCCCAGCCGTTCGCGCGGCTCTGCTGCTGGCGGAGCAGCGACCGGGTGGGGACGTCCCACATTCTGATCGTGCCGTCCTGGCCGCTCGAGTAGATCAGCGTTCCATCGGAGCTGAACACAAACTCGTGCATCGAGCGCGTGTGCCCCTCGAGCGCGCCGGCGGGCGACCCGTCGTGCACGTTCCAGAGGCGGATCACCGAGTCCAGCCCGCCCGAGCCCAGCAGCGTGCCGTCGGGGCTAAAGCGGACGCAGTTGAGGCGCTGCGTGTGGCCGCGGAGCGTCCGGATCAGGTCGCCGGTTGCCGGGTTCCAGAGGTCGACGTGCCCCTGATCGCCGGCGGTGGCCAGGAGCGTGCCGTCGTGGTTGAAGCGAGCCGAGAAGAGGTCGCCGTCGCCCGCCGAAAGCGTGCGGAGAAGCGGGAACCGGAAGTAGAGCTCGCGCAGGGCCCAGGTGGCGTCGTCGGCACCGGGGCGCGCGGCGAACGCACCCCAGAGGGCCCGCTCGGCGCCGCGCAGGTCGCCGCCGAGCGTGAGCATGCGCCCGCGCTCGATGTCGCTCACGCGAAGCAACTCGACCGCCTCGCGCTCCTGCTCACTGATGCGTAGCTTGGCGGACGCCTCGCGCCCCGCGAGCAGCCGGTACGCCCGCGCCTGCCCCGACGCCCACACGCCGAAGCCCGCCAGCAGCGCCGCGAACAGCACGCCCGCCGCCACCGCCACCCGGTAGCGGCGGAGCTGCTTGCGGAGCACGTAGAGCGCCGAGTCCTGCCGGGCGGCGATCGGTTCGCCCGCCAGGCAGCGCCCGATGTCCTCGCGGAGCGCACCCGCCGATGCGTACCGCCGGTCGCGGTCCTTGGCCATCGCGGTCAGGACGATGGTCTCGACGTCCCCGCGCAGCGAGCGATCCAGAGTGCCCGGGCGCTCCGGCTCGCGCTCGCGGACCATCCGGGCGGCCTCGAACAGCTCGAGCCCCGCCGTGTCGTGCGGCAGCCGTGAACACAGTAGTTCGTACATCAGCACGCCCAGGGCGTAGATATCCGAGCGCGTGTCGAGCGGGTTCCCCGCGGAGTCCGTGCCCGCGCCGCCGACCTGCTCGGGGCTCATGTACGCGAGCGTGCCGACCAGGACACCGACCTCCGTGGCCATGGTGGCCCCGGGCGCGACGCCGCCCACCGCTCGGGCGACGCCGAAGTCGAGGATTTTTGGCTCGCCCGTGGCGGTGACGAGAATGTTCGCGGGCTTGAGGTCGCGGTGGATGAGCCCGCGCTGGTGGGCGTGCTCCACGGCTTCGCAGAGGGTGCCGACAAGTCGGAGCCGCGCACGCCGGTCCAGGTCTCTCGCTCGGGCGTACTCCGTGATCGGGACACCCTCGACGTACTCCATGGCGAGGAACGGCTGGGCCGCGCCGCCGCCCACGTCGGCCGTCCCCGCTTCGAAGATCTGCGCGATCCCGGCGTGCTGGAGCCGTCCGAGCATCTGCGCCTCGCGAGCGAATCGGCGGATCATCGCGGGCGTGGCCGCGATCGGGCGGATGAGCTTCAGGGCCACGGGCCGATCGGGGTGCTCCTGACGCGCCAGGTAGACCACGCCCATTCCGCCCTCGCCCAGCACGCGATCAATCGTGTAGCGCAGCACGCGCGTCCCCGGCGGCAGCGGAGCGCCCGCAACGCCCCCGGCGGCGGCGAACCCCGGTCCGTCGAACGGCGTCTGGCGCAGGAATCCGGGCGCGGCATCCAGGTGCGCGAGGAGCGACTCGACCTCGGCGCGCAGAGCCCGGTCGCCGCCGCAGCGCTGGTCGAGGTACCCCGAGCGCTCCGCGGCGGGCCGCCGTGAAACCTCGTCGAGCAGCTCGATCGCGGTGGGGCGGATCGGCGCCGGCGTGGGGGGCATGGGCGCGGCCCTGGTCACGCCTCCGCCCCGTCCGCCAGACGCCGGTGCAACCACGCCCGCGCGTAGTTCCACTCCGCCTTCACGGTCGTGACGCCGACCCCGAGCGCGGCCGCCACGTCCTCGATGCCCAGCCCCGCGAAGTACCGGAGCATGACGACGCGTCCGACGCGCTGGTTGTGGGCTTCCAGGGCGTTCAGCGCGTCGTCGAGCGCGACCAGGTCCACGTCCTCCGGCTCGAACGACGACACCGTCTCGGTGAGCGGGACGCGCTCCCGGTCGCCTCCGTGACGGATGCGACCTTTCTTCCGCGCCCGCTCGACGAGGATGCGTCGCATGGCCATCGCGGCCGCGGCGAAGAAATGACCCCGGCTATCCCACGACGGTTCCGCGCCCGTGCCGGAGCCGATCAGCCGCAGGTACGCCTCGTGGACCAGGGCCGTGGGCTGAAGGGTCAGCCCGGCTTTCTCGTTCGCCAGGTGGACCCGGGCCAGGCGGCGCAGCTCGTCGTAGACGTGCGGCAACAACTCTTCAGACGCGTAACGATCCCCCCGCACGACGGCATCGAGCATCCTTGCCACCGGCGTCGCGGGTTGTTCGAGCGTCATGGTCGATCGTTCCCCGTTACGGGCCCATTGTCGCACACAAACTGAATCCTCACAAGGTCCCCGGCGATCAGCGGCCGACGGTACGGGTCGCCCCCGTGCACCGCCGGGCGTCACGGGAATCCGCGCCCGCGCCCCGCACCCACATCGCCTGCCCTGGAGAGTGGGTCCGTGCCGGACCCACACACCGGGAGACTCTTCGATGAAGCGATGGTGCGCCTTGGCCGCGGCCGTGTTGGGGGTCGCCTCTTCGATGATCCGTGCCCAGACTCCGGTCGGCACGGCGTTTCAGTACCAGGCGGAACTGCGATCCGGGGGCGTGCCGGTCGCCGCGCCGATCGACGTGCAGTTCGCGCTCTTCCCGGCCGAGTCGAACGGCGGGCAGATCGGCTCGACGATCCAGGTGTTCAATCTCACGCCGAGTCAAGGGCGGTTCAGCGTGCCGCTCGACTTCGGCGCGGTGTTCGGCCCGGACGCCCGCTGGATGGAAATCGGCGTGCGCAGCCCCGCCGGCGCGGGCGCGTTCGTCACCCTGACGCCGCGTCAGCGGATCACCATCGCACCGGTGGCGGCGTTCGCGCTCGCGGGGAACCCGGGTCCGCAGGGTGCGACGGGTCCTCAGGGCCCGATCGGGCCTGACGGTCCGCCTGGGCCGACCGGGCTGATCGGGGCCACGGGCGCAACCGGTCCCGCGGGACCTCAGGGGTTGCAGGGTCTTCAGGGCCCGACGGGTCTGACCGGGGCGACAGGGTCCCAGGGTCCGATCGGCCTCACCGGCGCCGCGGGCCTCCAGGGCCCGATCGGGTTCACGGGGCCGACAGGGTTGCAGGGGCCCGTCGGGCCCACAGGGGCGACCGGTTCGCAAGGTCTGCCCGGCTTTGTGACGCTGCCGTATACGGGGAGCGCGGCCAACCCGATCGCTGGCGTACTCAACATCACCAACACCACCGGTCCGGCCATTCAGGCATTCGGCAACTCCGGGCAGCCGGGACTGGCGTCGTATTCGCCGGACGCGGGCGCCTACGCCGTCTTCGGTCGCAATACCGGGACGAGCGGCGCGGGTAAGGGCGGGTGGTTCCAGTCGTTTTCCACGGGCGGCACGGGCGTTCACGGAAACGTGACCGCCGCGACCGGCACCACCTACGGGGTGTACGGCGAGTCGGCGAGCGTCTCCGGCTACGGCGTGTATGGCATTACCACCGACAACGTCGGCGTCAAGGGGTATGCCAGCGGCACGACCGGCGCCAACTACGGTGTGTACGGCGAATCGGACAGCGCGAACGGTTACGGCGTCTACGGCATCAGCGCCGGGTTTCTCGGCGTGCGCGGCGCCTCCACGGCCGCAACGGGCACGGCTTACGGCGTCTACGGGTCGTCTTCATCCACGAGCGGCTACGGCGTCTTCGGCAGCAACCCCGACAACGTCGGCGTCCGCGGCGAGGCCACGGGCACCGCGGGCATCAACTACGGCGTGTACGGCACCTCCGCCTCCACCGGCGGTTACGGGGTATTCGGCGCTGTCACCGGAACGACGGGCACGACGCGCGGCGGGTACTTCCAGACCAGCAGCACGGGCGGGCGCGGGGTCGAGGGCGCGAACCTGGCAACGAGCGGCGCCAACTACGGCGGGTATTTCTTCACGAACAGCGTCGACGGCACGGGCGTGTTCGCTTCGTCCGCCGGTGACACGGGCGTCCAGGCCCAGTCCACCGGAGCCGCGGGGCGCGGTGTCTTTGCCTCCGCGTTCGGGTCGGGCATCACCACCGGCCTGTGGGGTGAGGCGAACAGCACCACCGGACGCGGCGTTTTCGGCGACGCCACCGCCGCAAGCGGCTCCACCTACGGCGTGCGCGGGGAGTCCGCGAGCACGAGCGGGCGCGGCGTCTTCGGGTGGGCGACCGCATCGACGGGCGACGGCTGGGGCGTCTACGGGCGCACCAACAGTCCCAACGGCTACGGTGTCCGCGGATATGCCTCGGCGACCACCGCCGCGGGCGATCTGCCCATCGGCGTCTTCGGCGAGGTGGCCACAGATCGCGGCTACGGCGTCTACGGCCTGGGCGACTTCTACGGCACGACCGGGCGATTCAACAACGCGGTGACGGGCTTTGGCGTATTCAGCTTCGGCACGCTCGGGGCCAGCGGCCTCAAACCCTTCCGCATCGATCACCCGGACGATCCGGAGAACAAGTACCTGCTGCATTACTCGTCGGAGAGCCCCGAGTGCCTGAACTTCTACTCGGGGACGGCGACCCTCGATGGCCAGGGGAGCGCGGTGATCGACCTGCCGGCGTACTTCTCGAAGATCAACCGCGATCCGCGCTATCAGCTCACGGCGGTCGGGGCGCCGATGCCGCTCCTGCACGTCGCGGTCGAGATCAGCGCCGGGGCGATGGAGTCGGGGAGCCCCTGTTCGTTCAGCGTCGCCGGGGGCGCGCCGGGCGGCAAGGTCTCGTGGCGGGTGGAAGCGGTGCGTCACGACCTGTACGCCCAGAACTACGGGGCGCCGGTCGAGATGGACAAGCCGGCGGGCGAGAAGGGTACGTACCAGCACCCCGAGTTCTACGGAAAGCCGATCGAGAGGCGCGTGGACTACATCGCGCCGAACACGGAGCGGTAGGCGCGGCGACCACCTGCCGGAACTGGAGCCAGGACCATGAACCGATTCGTCACGTTCACCCGCATCGCCGTGATCTTCGTGCTCGCCGTGCGTTGTATGGCTCAGACGCCCGTCGGCAGTTCCCTGACGTACCAGGCGGAACTCCGCACGTCGGGCCAGCCCGCGCCCGGGCCGGTGGACCTGCGGTTCAAGCTCTTCGGCGCGGAGACGGGGGGCACGCAGATCGGTTCGACGATCGAGCGACTCAACGTGGCGCTCACGCAGGGGCGCTTCACCCAGGACCTCGACTTCGGTTCCAGCGCGTTCGGAGGAGACACGCGCTGGCTCGAGTTCGAGGTCCGCAGTCCGGCAGGTTCGGGCGCGTTCGTGACGCTCACGCCGCGCCAGCGGATTACTGCCGCGCCCGTGGCGCAGTTCGCCTTGAACGGCAACCCCGGCCCGCAGGGACCGATGGGTCCCCAAGGGCCAACGGGGCTTGTGGGGCCGATCGGAGCTCAAGGAAACGCTGGAGTTCAAGGCCCGGTTGGGCCGACAGGGCCGCTGGGTCCCACAGGCGCTACGGGCCCGCAAGGCCCGATCGGCCTCACCGGCGCCACGGGGGCGCAGGGCCCCGCCGGCGCATCACCATTCACGCTCAACGGGAGCGCGGCCGTGTACACCGCGGGCAACGTGGGTATCGGGACCACGACGCCCACGGCCGCGCTTGACGTCGCGGGCACAGGGCGGATGAGCGCGTTCGCGATGCCGACCGGCGCCGTCGCGGGGCGCGTGCTGACCAGCGATGGGTTGGGCCTGGGGACGTGGCAGCCCGCGACGACCGCCGTGCCGTTCACGCTTATCGGGTCGAGCGCTTCCCACATCATTCGTGGGGAGAACACCTCCGCAAGCAGTGGCGTTTCGGGCCTTTACGGCGTGACAACCAGCCTGAGCGGGGTCAACTTCGGCGTGTTCGGCCGCAGCGCCAGCACGTCCGGGAACGGCGTCGCGGGCGTGGCGAGCGCTTCGTCGGGAACCACTTACGGCGTGTACGGCGAGAACTCCAGCACGTCCGGGCGCGGCGTCTTCGGTTCGGCCCTCGCCGGAAGCGGCATCACCTACGGCGTGTATGGGCTGAGCGCCAGCTCAACCAGCCTGGCCGCCGGCGTTTTCGGTTACGCACCCTCGGGCACCGGCCTGACCTACGGCGGGCGCTTCGAGAGCGCCAGCACGGAGGGGCGCGGCGTCTTTGGGAGGGCATGGGCGACCACCGGCGAAACAAACGGCGTGCGTGGCGTGGCTGACAGCACGGAGGGGATCGGTGTTTATGGCATAGCCACAGCCAGCACAGGTTTTAACTACGGCGTCTTCGGCGAAAGCAACAGCGCGTCGGGATTCGGTGTTTATGGCGAAGTCACAGCCAGCACAGGTTTGAACTCCGGCGTACACGGGCGGAGCCGCGGCTCAGGGGACGGCGTCTTCGGGTGGGCTAGCGCAGACAGTGGCAACAACTACGGCGTTTATGGCCTGAGCAACAGCGGGACGGGACGCGGCGTTTATGGGTCGGCGGCCGCCATCTCGGGCTCCAATTATGGCGTCCGGGGGTATAGCGCCTCCGCAGCGAGCGGCTATGCCGTCTACGCCAATGGCGACCTCGGTGCGAGCGGCACCAAGACATTCCGCATCGACCATCCGTTTGATCCCGAAAACAAATACCTGCTGCACTACGCCGTCGAGTCACCAGAAGTCATCAACTTCTACTCCGGCAAAGTGACGTTGGACGAGTGGGGCGGGGTGGTCGTCGATCTGCCCGCGTACTTCGGCGGCATCAACAAAGACCCGCGCTACACGCTCACCGCCGTGGGCGCGCCGATGCCCATGCTGCACGTGGCCGAGGAGATCAGCGAGGAGGCGCTCCGGGTGGGCGAGCACGCCGTGCCGGGCGAGGCCGCGCCGCTGTGCTCGTTCCGCATCGGCGGCGGCGTTGCGGGAGGGAAGGTCTCCTGGCGCGTCGAGGCCGTTCGTAACGACCTGCGAATGCGTCTCCACGGCGCGCCCGTTGAGCGCGAGAAAACCGGCCCCGAGCGCGGTCAATACCAGCACCCCGAGTACTACGGCCAGCCGCCGGAGAAGGGCATGGATTACGACCGCAGCCGTGAGCAGCGCCGCGACGCGGACGGCCCGGCGCCGCGGCCGAGGGTCCCGGTCGTCGGCGCAGCGTCGGGGGCGACCGGAACGGACGTGAGCAACATCAACGGTAAGGACAAACCATGAAACTGATTCTGACCGTCGCGACCATCGCGGGCGTGGCCTTGGGGGCCGCCCCCGCCCGCGCACAGATGGGCCCGGGGCTGGATCTATCCTGGAACTCGCTCGACGGCGGTGGGGGCACCAGCACCGGCGGCGGGTTCACGCTGATCGGGACAATCGGCCAGCCTGACGCGGGGGCCGCGACCGGAGGCGTGCTCGCGCTCGCCGGCGGGTTCCTCGGCGGCGGAGGTGGGCCGCCGGCGTGCTATCCCGATTGCAACGGCAGCGGCACTCTCAGCGTCGCCGACTTCGGCTGCTTCCAGGGCAAGTACGTGCTGGGCGATCTCTACGCCGACTGCAACGGAAGCGGCGCCCTCAGCGTCGCCGACTTCGGGTGCTTCCAAGGCAAGTACGTGCTCGGTTGCCCGTAGGCGCTGCCCGCGCTGCTTCTCATTTTGCTCAAACCCGTAGCCCGGCGAGCAGCGGCGGCTAGCGGGTGCGCCGCCGCGCGGTATGCTGGTGCCGGCGGCCGCTGCTACGGCGCGCCGTGGGGAGATCCACATGAACGTGGGGCTTGGTCGGCGGGGCCGCGGGACCGCGGGCTGCATCGCCTTGGCTTGTGCGGCGGGCGCGCCGGGGCAATGCCCTTCGTCCTGGTCGGAGGGTTTCGGCGTGCCCGGCTACGGCATGAACGACGCCGTCGAGGCGCTGGCGGTGTTCGATGACGACGGCGTCGGCCCGAACCCCCCGGCGCTTTACGCCGGAGGATGGTTCGCCAGCGCGGGCGGCTCCGGCGCGGCGCACGTCGCGCGGTGGACCGGATCGGGCTGGGCCGCTCTGGGGTCCGGGACGACCGGCACCTACGTGCAGGCGCTGGCGGTCCACGGGGGCGTCCTCTACGCCGGCGGGCTGTTCGACAACGCGGGGGGCGTGGCCGCGATAAACGTCGCGCGTTGGGACGGGTCAGCCTGGTCTGCGTGCGGGCTCGGGCTGAGCGACCGGGTGTACGCCCTGGCGTCGCACGACGACGGGACGGGCCCCGCCCTGTACGCCGGCGGCGAGTTCGTGTGGACCGGAGGCACGATGCTCGCGGGCAAGGTGGCGCGCTGGAACGGGGCCTCGTGGTCGTCGGTCGGAGCGGGGATCAACCAGACGGCGCACGTCCTGGCGGTGCACGACGACGGAACCGGCCCCGCGCTTTACTGCGGCGGCTTCTTCGCTGTGGCCGGCAACTTCATCGCCAAGTGGAACGGCTTCAACTGGTCGCCCCTCGGGATCGGGATGAACAGCACGGTGTACGCCCTGGCCTCGTTCGACGAGGACGGCCCCGGCCCGAACCATGCGCGGCTCTACGCGGGCGGGTACTTCGACAACGCCGGGGGGGTCACGGTCAACCGCGTGGCCCGCTGGAACGGCGCATCGTGGTCCGGACTGAACGGAGGCATCGGCGGGGTGTCCTCCCCGTTCGTGTACGCGCTGCACGTGTTCGACGACGGCGGCGGGCCGGCCCTCTACGTCGGCGGCGACTTCAACGTCGCCGGCGGTGTGGCGGCGAAGGGGATCGCCCGCTGGGACGGGAGCGCGTTCACGGCCCTCGGGGCGGGGCTCGGAGGCTCGTTCCCTTGGACGTTCGCCCTCGCCGATTTCGACGACGGGACCGGCCCGGCGCTCTACGTGGGCGGCACGTTCGAGACCACCGGCGGGGTGCCGGCGCGGAACATCGGGCGGTGGGGCTGCACGCCGTGCTACCCCGACTGTAACAACAGCGGCACCCTCACCGTCGCCGACTTCGGCTGCTTCCAGGGCAAGTACGTGCTGAGCGACCTGTACGCGGACTGCAACGCGAGCGGGACGCTGACAGTGGCCGACTTCGGGTGCTACCAGGGGAAGTACGTGCTGGGGTGCCCGTGAGAAGATGGGCGCGATCAATTACGGCCGGGTAGCGCTTTCCAACGAAGGCGTAGCCGGGCGCGCCGGCAGAGAGCCGCGCGGCGCGGTCCGCGCGCCGTTTCCGCGTCGTACATCGACCGGCGTCATCGCCGTCACACCGAAAGGAACTCCGATGTCACCACGCAGGCGTTCTCGCTCCCTCTCCCCCTCCGGGCTCATCGTGAGTGCGGCCTTGCTGGCCGCGGCCGCGGGGCTGGCCGCGCCCGCCGCGGGCCAGACCTACTCGTGGACCGCTGGCAACGGCTGGTGGGGCAACGGTGCCAACTGGACGCCGCTGGGCCCGCCGCCCTCCCTGGACGCGACGATTCTCATCGGCAACGTGGCGGGCGTGCAGAACAGCACGGTGCTCATGGGCGCGGGGATCATCACCGTCGTCTATGACCACCTCGAGGTGAGCGACGGGATGACGGTGGACATGAACGGGTCGGAGCTGGTCTCGTTCCACGAGGCATGGATCACCGGCGCCGGGTCGCGGGTCATCGCCCGCCCCGGCGCGGGGCCCAACCAGAAGGACTTCCAGGGCGACCTGCGGCTCGGGGCCGGTGCGTTCTTTGAGCTGCGCGACAACGTCGAGGTGATGTTCGGCTACGACGGATGGTCGCAGGGCACGATCCTCGGCCGCGGCAAGATGGTGGTCGGCGACCTGTTCGCCAACGACGGGTACATCGACCCGGGCAACAACGGCGGGCTCGTGCTGCAGTCCGGGTACTTCGAGCCCTGGCAGACCGTCAACCTCGACGGGACGTCCGGGGACGGGCAGCTGCGGCTCAACATCCCGTTCAGCGTGCTGGAGGTGAGGGCGAGCGCGCTGCTCGATCCGTTCAGCGGGATCGTCACCATGGTCCCCGGCGCGCTGCTCACGATGGACATCGACGACGGCTGGGGCGTGGACACCGGCCTGATCAATGTGATCGGACAGAACAATCCCGCGGCGGCGTCGCAGATCGCGGGGTCGGAGATGATGTTCGGCGGCACGATGCTGGTGGGCGGTGCGCAGGGGCACCTGCGGGTGCTGGCGGAGGCCGAACTCGAGGACTCGACGAGCGTCATCGTGGGCGCGGGGTCCCGCGTGGAGTTCGACGGCGCGACGACGGTGTGGGGCGGCGAGTACCAGGTGTTCCTCAACGGGGCGCTCGACTTCGACGCCCCGACCACGATGCGCGGCGGGTCGTTCAGCACGCTCAGCGCGGCGGCGGCCGACGGGACGGTGGACTTCAATGGCTCGACGACGTGGAACGGCTCGGTTGAGATCGCGGGCGTCGCCCGCCAGATGGGGAACGCGATGGTGCTGGGCCCGACCGTCATCGACGCCGAGGTCTTCGACATGGACGGGGACGGCGACACGGCCTGGACGATCTGGAACGATCTGACGGTGTCCGTCGATTCACTTCAGACGGACGGGGGCGGAGCGTTCAACGGGACGATCACGGTCGCCAACGGTTCGCTGGGCTGCCTGGAGATGAATGTGGCGGGCATCAACGAGCGGTTCGAGATGGCCGGCGTGATGAACCTGATCGGGCATCCGTCGGTGTTCTCGACGCGGTACCGCGGTGGAGACACGTTCGAGCTGCTGGGAGACCTCAACGTCAGCGGGCATGTGGCGTTCGACGGCTACCTGCACGCGTTCGACGGGACGATCACGATCCCCGACCCCGACGACGTGCTGCGGCTGGACGCGGGCGGGCTGATCACCGGCGCCGCCGCGTTCACGGGCGACGGGGAGCTGTGGATCGCGAGCAGCCCGCTGCTGGTCGATGTGGACCTGCGGGACGTCGGGCTGGTGAACCAGGGGACGCTGCGGGTCTCGGCGTTTACAAGGGCGGACCGGTATCGCGCGGAGCCCGGCAGCACCTGGGAGGTGTCGCTGCGCGGCTACGAGCCCGGCGTGACGTACGACCAGCTGATGGTCACGGCGGGCGACGCGGCGGTCGCGGGGACGCTGGAGGTCGAGTTCCACCCGGTATTGCCGGGCGGGGCGCTGTTCACGCCGCAAGTCGGCGACGAGTTCACGATCCTGCTGGCGGTGGGGGACGTGACGGGCGCGTTTGCGAACGACCCGGTGACGGTCGTCGGGCTGACGAGCTACGAGTGGAGCGTCCGGTATGAGCCGCACGCCGTCGTGCTGCGGCTGGACAGCATCGATAGCTGCTACCCGGACTGCAACGGCGACAAGGCGCTGACCGTGGCGGACTTCGGGTGCTTCCAGACCAAGTTCGTGGGCGGATCGCCCTACGCCGAGTGCAACGGCGACGGGGTTCTGACCGTGGCGGACTTCGGGTGCTTCCAGGGGAAGTACGTCATCGGTTGCCCGTAGCCCTTGTCGCGTCGTCCAACACGTGTGTCCGCCCGGGGGGCTTTCCCTCCGGGCGGTCGCGCGCGCCGTCTCCGCCCTCAGACGCCAGCCATGTGGCGCATATCGCGGGCGGTTTCCGCGTCACTCACACGGCGCCATGAGGCGTCGTGCAGGCCGGCGCGTCCGGCCACGGGAGCAGAATCATGCAACGGATCAGCGTGTGCGCGGGGGCCGCGGCCGCCGCGTTCGTGTCGGCCGGCGTCCAGGGTCAGATCGTGGTCGGGCTCGGCGAGGGGGGGCCCCCGGTGGTGCGTGTGTACGACCCGTTCAACCCGGATCCGCCCCTGGCGCTGGTGTATCCCGCCGCGCCGAACTTCACCGGCGGGATTCGGGTGGCCGTGGGCGACGTGAACGGCGACGGGTTGCAGGACACCGTGACGGGCCTTGGACCCGGGGGCCCCGCGGAAGTCAGGGTCTACTCCGGCCTCGCCCATGTCGGCCCGGGCACCCTGTTGCTGACCAACTCCAATACCTACGGCCCGTCGTACACCGGGGGGGTGCATGTGGCAGCCGGCGACGTGAACAACGACGGGCGCGCGGAGGTGATCACCGGCACAGCGACGGGCTCCACCCACGTCAAGGTGTTCTCGGGGGCTACCGGCACGGAGCTGCAGTCGTTCTTCGCATTCCCGGGCTTCACGGGCGGGGTCTTCGTCGGGTCCGGAGACGTGAATGGTGACGGGTTCGACGACATCATCGTGGGCGCCGACGCCAACGGACATGTCAAGGTCTTCTCCGGCTCAACCGGCGCGGAGATCAGGTCCTTCTTCGCGTTCGCGGGCTTCATCGGCGGAACGTCTGTGGCCGGAGCGCGATCGAGCAGTGGTGGGTTCGACGACATCATCGTGGGCGCCGGGGCGGGCGCCCCCGGAGGACACGTCAAGGTGTTCGACGGGCAGACCGGCGCCATGCTCGCTTCGTTCTCCGCGTTCGGGCCGTCATTCATCGGCGGGGTCCGGGTGGCGTCGGCCGATGTGGACGGTGACGGCATTCCCGAGATCATCGCGGGGACGGGGCCCGGCGGCCCGCCCCAGGTGCGCGTCTTTTCCCGTTCGGGGGCGTTCATCACGTCGTTCGTCGCGGGCGATCCGGGATTCACGGGCGGCGTCTTTGTCGCCGGGGCCGACTCCGGGTGCTACCCCGACTGCACGGGCGACGGTGCCTTGTCGGTGGCCGACTTCGGGTGCTTCCAGACCAAGTTCGTCGGCGGGTCGCCGTACGCCGACTGCAACGGGGACGGCGTGCAGACTGTCGCCGATTTCGGATGCTTCCAGACGAAGTTCGTGCAAGGCTGCCCGTAGGCCGCCACCCGATGGTCCCACGCTGCCACGACACGCCGCGCCGCCCGGGGGCTTTCCCCGGGTGGCGGCGCGCGCGCGGGCAACCTGTACAATCCGCGAGCCTCGCGACCGCCGGTTGCTCCGAGGCGAGGCGGGTCATGAGCGAATCCGGGGCGGATATCACGCGGCTGCTGCGGACCGCGGCGTCCGGGGAACGGCGCGACCTCGACGCGCTCCTGGCCGCCATCTACGACGACATGCGGCGTCTCGCCGTGTCGCACCTCCGCGGTGAGCGGGCGGACCACACCCTCCAGCCGACCGCCCTGGTCCACGAGGCCTACCTCAAGCTCGTGGACCAGCGCACCACGGACTGGAACGATCGCCTCCACTTCTTCTCCGTTGCCTCGCGAGTCATCCGCCGCATCCTCATCGATCACGCCCGCGAACGGCTCGCCGAGAAGCGCGGCGGCGGCGGCGCTCGACTCCGCGTGGACGATCACGACGTCGCGGCGCCCGCGCGCGGCGTGGACCTCCTGGCGCTCGACGAGGCTCTCGAGGAGCTGTCGGAGCTTGACGAGCAGCAGGCGAAGATCGTCGAGCTCCGGTTCTTCGGCGGGTGCTCGGTCGAGGAGGTCGCGGAGCTGCTCAAAATCGGCCGCCGCACCGTGGACCGCGACTGGCAGGCTGCGCGCACGTGGCTTTTCTGCCGCCTGGGGCCGGGGGGGTCGGGAGCGGGGCAGGGCGATGCCTGACGACCTGGCCAGACGGTCGCACGCCGTGTTCGTCCGCGCGGTGGAGCTCGACCCGCTGCGCCGCGCGGCGTTCGTGGACGAGGCGTGCGCGGGCGACCCCGCGCTCTACGAGCGCGTGCGCACCCTGGTCGCCGCGCTCGACACCTCCGCGGGCTTCCTCGAGGCCCCGGCGCTGGGGGGGGGCGACCGGCGTGCCGCGCCCGCCACCGTCACCGTCCGGGGGTACCAGATCGTCCGCGTCGTCGGCCTCGGCGGCATGGCGACCGTCTTCGAGGCGATCCAGGAGCAGCCGCGCCGGCGCGTCGCCCTCAAGGTGATGAGCCGCGCCCTCGTCCACACCTCCGCCATCCGACGCTTCCGCTACGAGACCGAGATCCTCGCCCGCCTCCAGCACCCCGGCATCGCCCAGATCTTCGAGGCCGGCACCTGCGACGACGGGCACGGCCACCCCGTCCCCTACTTCGCGATGGAGTTCATCGAGAACGCCCGCACCGTCACCGAGTACGCCGCGGCGCGCCCCCTGCGCGACCGCCTCGCCCTGTTCTCCGACGTGTGCGACGGCGTGCAGCACGGGCACATGCACGGCGTCATCCACCGCGACCTCAAGCCCGGCAACATCCTCGTGGACCCCGCCGGCCGCGCCCGCGTCATCGACTTCGGCGTCGCCCGCTCGGCCGATCCCGAGGCCGGCGGCATCACCCGGCGGGCCGACCTCGGGCAGCTGATCGGCACGCTCAACTCCATGAGCCCCGAACAGTGCGCCGGCGCCGAGGCGATCGACGTCCGCGCCGATGTCTACTCCCTGGGCGTGATCCTCTACACCCTCGTCGCCGGACGACCGCCCTACGACTTCGCGAAGACCCCGATCCCCGAGGCCGTGCGCATCATCACCCAGGGCGCCCCGGCGCGACTCGGCGCGGTCGCGCCCGAGGCCGGGGGCGACCTCGACGCGATCGTGACCACCGCCATGGACCGCGACCCCGCCCGCCGCTATATCAGCGCCGGCGCGCTCGCCGCGGATGTCCGCCGTTACCTCCGCCACCAGACGATCGAGGCCCGCCCCCCGTCCGCCCTCCACCAGCTCCGCCTCTTCGTCCGCCGGCACCTCGTGCTGGTCGGCGCAGCCGCCGCCGTCGTGGTCGTCCTGATCACCGCCTGCATCCTCGTTGGCCTCTTCGCCTACCGGACCGCGCTCGAGGCGAAGCGGCGTTCCACCGCCGAGCTGCACGCCATCGCCGAGCGCGACGCCGCCCGCCGGCAGGCCTACATCGCCAACATGGCCGGCGGATTCGGCGCCCTGCGCACGCACGAGTTCCTCCAGCTCCGCACACGCCTGGCCGCCGCCCCCGAGGAACAGCGCGGCTGGGAGTGGAGCTTCCTGGCCGGTGTCGCCGAGCCCAGCGAGCGTACCGTCCGGGCTCACAACGACATGATCTACAGCTTCGCCGCGAGCCCCGACGGCACGCGCCTGGCCACCGGCGCCCGCGACGGCGGCCTGGCGATCTGGGACGCGGCCGGCACGACAACCATCGCCCGCACCGACGGGCTGCCGGAGGTCCCGGTCTTCGCCGTCGCCTTCAGCCCGGACGGCGCGCGGGTCGTCTCCGGAGCCGAGGACGGCGCCGTGCGCATCTGGGAGGCGGGGGCCATGACCCTCGTCCGCGAACTCGGCCGGCACGAGACCCGCGTGATGAGCACGTCGTGGAGCGCGGGCGGCGCCGTGGCCTCCGCCTCCGAGGAGGGCCGCGCCCGCCTCTGGAATCCGGAGACGGGCGAGTCGCGGCGCATCGAGCAGCCCGGCGGCGTCATCGGCGTGCTCTTCTCGGAAGATGGTCAGCAGCTCCTGACATGGAACCGTCGCGGCGACGTGTGGCTCCGGAGCGCCGACGCCGAGGCGATCCATCAGCGCTGGTCGCTCGAGGGCGAGCCGTGGTGCGCCGCCATCAGGGGGAGCATGGTCGCCGCCGGGGGTGGGGCCGGGCGCGTCATGGTCTGGGACGCGCGCACCGGCGCCACGCTCCACGACCTGGCGACGCCCGTGAGCGCGAGCATCGTGCGTTCGCTCGCCTTCTCTCACGGCGGAGACCGCCTCGCCGCGGGCCAGATCCAGCGCGGCATCGTCCTCTGGTCCGTGCCCGACGGCCGGCGCCTGGGGGAGATCCGCGGGCACGATGAAGCCGTCTCCGGCGTCTGGTTCTCGCCGGACGACCAGAAGCTGGTCTCGGCCTCGTGGGACCGAACCGTCCGTGTCTGGGACATCGACGCCGCGGCGAGCGGGCTCGCAACGACCCTCACGGGGCACGAAGACCAGGTGCTTATCACCGTCTTCTCACCCGACGCCGGGCTGATCGCCTCCGCCGGGCGCGACCGCACCATCCGCCTCTGGGAGCCCGGCCTGGGCCTATCCCTCGGCGTGCTGAAGGGCCACAGGGGGGACGTGTACGCTCTGGCGTTCAGCCCCGACGGGCGCACCCTCGCGTCCGGCGCCCTGGACCGAACCGTGCGGCTGTGGGATACGCGAACCGGCGTCCCGTTGCCGACGATCGAAGCGGTCAGCATGGTCTGGACCGTGGCCTTCAGCCCCGACGGCCGCCTCCTCGCCTCCGCGGGCGAAGACGGCATCGTGCGTCTCTGGAACGCCCAGACCCGCGAGCTCGTGCGCGAGCTCGACCGCCACGACGAGCGCGTGATCCGCGTGGCCTTCAGCCCCGACAGCCGCCTGCTCGCCTCCGCCTCGCGCGACCACAGCGCGCGCCTGTACGAGGTGGACACTGGCCGCGTCCTCCATACGCTCGCGGAGCACGAGGCCGACGTGTTCGCCCTCGCCTTCAGCCACGACGGCCGCCGTCTCTACACCGGCTCACGCGATCAGACCGTCCGCGTCTGGGATACCGCCTCGGGCGCCCGCACCGACATCCTCCGGGGGCACGGCCAGTTCGTCACCAGCCTCGCCCTCAACCCCGACGGCACCCGCCTCGCCGCGGGATCGTGGTACGGCGAGATCGTGCTCTGGGACACACGCGACCACGAGATCGTCGGGTGGTTCAACGGCCACGACCAGGCTGTCCGGTCCGTAGCGTTCGACCCCCGCGGCCGCTGGCTGATCTCGGCCTCGTATGACCGGACAATCCGCTTGTTCGACTCGTTGCCGCCGGAGCAGCGACGCGCCCGGCGCATCGAGGCCCAAGACCGGTACGACGCCGCCCGGCTGGTCCTGGACCGCCTTGGTGCGGCGTACCCGACGACGCAGGAACTCGTCGAGGCGGTCGAATCCGGCGATGGTTTCGATGACCAGATGCGCGTCTGGCTCAGGACGCTCATCCTGATGAAGTCGCTGCAGCCGGTCGAGCAGCCGTGAGCCGCTTCCCGCGGTCATGCACTCGTTCCGGCACGGCTACGTCACCGCGCTCGTGCGGTCGGGCGTCCCGGTGAAGGCGGCGCAGCGGCTAGCTCGGCACTCGGACCCGCGGCTGACGCTGAACGTGTACGCCCACTTCACAATCGCGGACGACCGGGCGGCACTGGCGCAAGCGTTCGGCCCGGCCGCCGACCACGCTCTGCGAATGACTGCTGGTTGACAGCCGAAAGCGCGCAGCGCCCTGATCGGCGCGCACTGCGTGTGCCCGCCGTGCCCCGGCGTGCCACCGCCCGGAGCGACGGCCGGGATCGACCCCGCCGAAACCCCAAAGACTCCGGAGATTGTCGCGCCCTGGCACGCTCGGTCGCGGCCAGTCAGAAGCACGGGCGGAGGGACTCGAACCCCCAACCTTCTGATCCGTAGTCAGATGCTCTATCCAATTGAGCTACGCCCGCGTCGCCCAAGCGTAAACCTCCCACGAGGGGTCGGCAAGTGGCCCGCTGCCCCGACTTGATTCGAGTCGGGCGCAGGCGATACTTCATCCCGGCCCGGCGGACACCGTTTTCAGCCGTTTCCCGCCGCGCCGCTCGAGGATCCACCGTCGATGGCACACTCCCTGTCCGCCCAGAAGCGCATCCGCCAGAACGCCCTGCACCGCGCCCGCAACCGCTGGCGGCTCACGACCATGCGCGAGGCGATCAAGGAGTTCCGCGACAAGCTGGCCCACGGGTCGCTCGAAGACGCCACGACTTCCTTCCGCAAGACCTCCAGGATCGTGGACCGCACCGCCGCCAAGGGCATCATCCACAAGAACCAGGCCGCTCGCCGCAAGAGCCGCATGAGCGCGGCCTTGAAGACCAAGAAGACCGGCGCCAAGGCGGCCTGATGCACGCCTTGGGTCCGCGACGCTACCCTAGCGCGGGATGGCCAAGGCCAAGGCGCAGAACACGGACCCCGGGCGTGGGTATCTCGCGCTCTCGACGCGCCCGCTGCACGTCCTGGTCTTCCTGCTTCCGTTGATCGTGCTGTACGAAGCCGGCACGATGTTCTTTCTGACCGACCGGGCCCGCGGCGTCGTCGAGACCATCCGCGCCCACAGCATCCTGCTGGGAGTCTTCCAGGAAGCCGGCGTGGTCGGGCCGTTCCTGCCCGGGCTCGCTCTTATCGCGGTGCTCGTGGCCTGGCAGTCGATCCGACGCGATCCGTGGCGTGTCCGCCCGATCGTGCTCCTCGGCATGGCCGCCGAGTGCCTCGCGTGGACCGCGCCGCTCTTCGTGCTCGGTGGGTTGATCTTCCGCGCGATCGGGGGCGGCGGACCCGGTGACGGCGCGGCCATGGCCGGCATCGATCTCTACGAGATGTCCTGGCCCGCCCGACTCACGATTGCCGTGGGCGCCGGGCTCTATGAAGAGTTGCTCTTCCGCATGATCGGGATCGCCGCCGTCCACTTCCTCATCGTGGACCTGTTCCGCCGCAGCGACGACACGGGCCGATGGGTCGCGGTGACCGTCACCGCCGCGGCGTTCGCGCTCTACCACGAGATCGCCACCCGAGGCGGGATCAACTGGCCGCTCTTTACGCTCTTCACCGGGGCCGGGTTCTACCTGGGCTGGCTCTTCCTCCGGCGCGGGTTCGGGATCGTGGTGGGGGTCCACGCCCTGTACGACGCCCTCATTCTGGTCGTGATCCCCGCCCTGCGAAGCCCGACCACCTGATTACCGGGCCTGAGCGGGCGGCATCCTCCGTCCCGTGTTCCGGCGTGGACCCGGTCTGCCGATACTGGATACCATGACGCTGCTGACAACCGAAGCCGCGGGCTGCGAGTGGACGCGCCGAGAGTCCGCAGCCTGGTCCGGGGTCTCTCGCCCGCCCGACCTGGAGCTGGTCATCATGGGGATCGACTTCGCGCTCGACCAGTTGTACGCGACCGGTTGGCAGGCCGAGGACCAGAACGGCTGTGCCCCGCACGCGGACGGGCGACCCGTGCCGGGGTTGGACCGCATCCGGCGCGAGTTCGACGCGGCCGGGTTCGATCTTCGGGTGCGGCACGTGCAACTCTTCGATTGCTACCAGGCCGAGTGGTTCGATGGTTCGCGGGCTGCCGTGGGCGCCGTCGTCGGACGCACGGAGACCGAGGCCGCCGTCTACGCGTTGTCCCAGCTCCGCAAGAGCCTTTCAACCGCCGCGGTCTGACGCCGTGCTGCCTCCCACCATCTGATGCACGCGTGGACTTGACCGTGCGCCCGCGGGCGATACCGTTGGCCGCCGATTCGGCATCGGCCCCATCGTCTAGTCCGGTCCAGGACGCCAGGTTCTCATCCTGGAAACCGGGGTTCGAATCCCCGTGGGGTCATTGCCGCGCGCTGCAAGGACGTGTCGGCATACGCCGCGCCGCGGCCCGAACCGGCACCCGGATAAACCGCCTCCCTTCACCATGTTGTCGCGCACCCCGCTCGGACCGCTCCGGATCGCCGAATTTCCGGGACCGCCCCGCGCGCGTGCTGGACTGCCGGGTGCGTCGGGTCGATCTACACGATCGGGAGCGAGGTGCGTATGGCCCAAACACCGCCGGGGGTCGGTTCCGGACCGTTGGTCAGTCAGTACGCGGACGATCCCGAGATGTCGGAACTGGTCGGGTTCTTCGTCGAAGAGTTGCCCGCCCGCCTGGAAGCCTTGCGCTCCGCGTGGACCGGGGGCAAGACGACGCTGCTCGCGCGCCTGGCGCATCAGCTCAAGGGCGCGGGCTCGGGGTACGGCTTCCCGCAGATCGGGGAGGCCGCCGCGCGCGTCGAGGCGGCCCTCGCCGGGACAAGCGCGTCGTCGCCACCGGACCTGGCGGCCGTGAACAAGCAACTTCGTGACCTGGTGGACCTCTGCACGAGGGCGTCCGCGAACCGATGAAGGAGCGGACGCCATTCGGCGCACCGGACGATGCACACCACACCGACCCAAGCCGACGACTCCAAGCCGATGGTCCTGGTGATCGACGATTCACCGGACGTCCACCGCCTGCTTCGCGCCCGCCTGCGCCACGAGGACCTGCACCTGGAGGCGGCCATGGGCGGCGCCGAGGGGCTCGAGAAGGTCCAGCACGTGACGCCCGCGATCGTTCTGCTCGACCTCGACATGCCCGACATGGACGGGTTCGAAGTCCTCCGCCGGCTCAAGGACAGCCCCAAGACCATGGACACGCCCGTCATCGTGCTCTCGGGCCTTCAGAGCGCGCACGACAAGGTGACCGCCTTCGACCTCGGCGCCGTCGACTACATCACCAAGCCGTTCAACCTCACGGAACTGCGCGTCCGCGTGCGGTCCGCCCTGCGCCTCCATCAACTCGTGCAGATGCTCGCCCAGCGGGCCCAGATCGACGGGCTCACGGCCCTGTGGAACCGCGCGTACTTCGACCGGCGATGGTCGGACGAGGTCGCTTCCTCGTCGCGCCACAACCGCGCGTTGAGCCTGGCCATCATCGACCTCGACCACTTCAAGTCGGTCAACGACACCTACGGCCACCCCGCGGGCGACGCCGTCCTCCAGGGGCTCGCCCGTGTGCTGCAGCGCGAGTGCCGACAGGAGGACGTGGCGTGCCGCTACGGCGGCGAGGAGTTCGCCCTGATCCTGCCCGACACCGCGCCCGAGGACGGCCAGACCGTCTGCGCCCGGGTGCTCACGGCTCTCTCGTCCATGACCTGGCCGCGCCATCCCGAGCGCGTCATCACCGCGTCCATCGGACTCGCCGGCGCCCCCGGCAACCCCGGGATCGCGGCGCCCGCGTGGCTCGAAGCGGCCGACAAGAACCTCTACGCCGCGAAGCAGGGCGGGCGCAACCGCGTTGTCGCGACCACCGTTGGCGCGCCGGCGCGTCTCGCCAAGGCCGGCTGAGCCCGCGTCGGGGCGACCTCAGAACGGGATCATCAGCCCGATGTAGACCATCGGGGCGTCGGTCGCGGGGTTGCCGCGATCGCCCGTGATCCGCGCGTTCGAGATGTGGTGCCACCGCAGCCCCGCCTGGAGCCGTCCTCCGAGCGACGGCAGGTTATACGTCACGCCGACGCCGACGCGCGGAGTGAAGTTCACGTGAGTTCCGCTGGTCGGCACCGAATCCGTCGTGAACAACGCGCCGATGCCCGCGTCCGCGTAGAACGTCCAGTCGTCGCCCTTCCACACATGCCAGCGGAACACGACCGCGGGGTTGATGCCCCATTCGTCGCTCTCGTCCTGGTCGTGGTACCACAGGTTCAGTTCGGGTGAAACCTCAACGCCGTCCACAAGAAAGTGCGAGAATGCCGCACGCAGGTTGGCGTCCGTCGAGTCGTCCAGGTCATAGGCGATCCCGCCGCCGAACGTGAGCCAGTTGCTGCCCGCGGCGCCGAATGGCTCGGCCGCGCCCAGCTCGGGGATGACCGCCGTGCCCGTCCCATCGCCGGCGAGGGGTTCATCCCGGCGCTCGCCGCCCAGATTCGGCGTGAACGTGAGAGGGCGCTGGGCGGAGGGTGACGGGGCGGGAGCGCCCTCCGCCGTTGAGGGCGGCGCGGCGGCGAGCGCGGAAACGAGGGCGAAGATCAGAGCCGATGCGGACATGATCCAGAGCGTAACCAAACGTGGGGCGCGCCGCGCGAGGGCGGGCGCCGGGCAGGGAGGTGCGGTCGGCCGGTCACGCGAGAAGCGATCTCCCGGTCATCGCCTCCGGCCGGGCTAGCCCCAGCATGTCGAACGCCGTGGGCATGATGTCCGCAAGGCGCCCGCGCCCGACGCGGACGGCCTGATCGAACCACCCGCGCGGGTCCGTGTCGCCGCGGAGCCTTCGGCTGCGGAATCGCGCCCCGACGACGATCAGCGGCACGTCATAGACGGTGTGCGCGGTGTGCGGTGAGCCCGTCGCTGGGTCGCGCATCTGCTCGCAGTTGCCGTGGTCCGCCGTGACGATGAGGGACCCGCCGCGCGCGAGCGTCGCGTCCACGATCGCGCCGACGCACGCGTCCACGGTCTCCACCGCCCGGATCACCGCGGGCAGGTTCCCCGTGTGCCCGACCATGTCCGGGTTGGCGAAGTTCACGATGAGAACCGCCTCGCAGTCCGCCGCGCCCAGCCGCCGCAGGACCGCGTCGCGGACCTCCGCCGCGGCCATCTCGGGCTTGAGGTCATACGTGGAGACCTTCGGGCTTTGCGGGTTCTCGCGGCGTTCGCCCGGGAAAGGCTCGTCGCGGTAATCGTTGAAGAAGAACGTGACGTGCGGGTACTTCTCCGTTTCGGCGCAGCGGAACTGGGCCAGCCCGAGCCGGCTCAGGTACGCACCGGCGATGTCGGCCATCTTCGGCGGCTTGGGGAACGCGACCCTGACGTGCGGCGCGAGCGCCCCGGAGTACGCCGTCATCGTGACGAACTCGGTCACGGGCCGCGGCGCGCGATCGAAGCCCGCTCGTCCCGAGTCCGGCGAGGGCTTCACCCCGGCCCAGTCGCCGTCGGGAAGCACGAACGCCGACACCAGCTCGCGCGGGCGGTCGCCGCGGTAGTTGTAGAAGACAACCGTGTCGCCCTCCCTGATCCGTGTTTCGCGCGCGTCGGCATCGTCAGGGGCGATGACGGTCGGCGGGATGTACTCGTCCCCGTGCAGATTGTCCGCGGCCGGTGCGTCGTAGTACGCCCGGATGGCCTCGCGGGCCGTGGCGGCGCGTCGCCCGGCGGACCGCCCCGTCAGGCAGTCGTACGCCAGCGCGACGCGCTCCCAGCGGAAGTCGCGGTCCATCGCCCAGTAGCGCCCGATGATCGACACGATGCGCCCGGCCCCGATCCGGGCGCACTCGGTTTCCACCTCTTGCGCAAAGCCGAGCCCCGTGAATGGCCCGGTGTCGCGCCCGTCCGTGAACAGGTGAAGAAAAACCCGGTCGCGGGGCTGCCCCAGCGCCGTGCACGCGCGCAGCCCGGCGTACAGGTGCTCCAGCAGGCCGTGAACGCCCGCGTCGGAGCAGATCCCCATGAAATGCACGGCTCGCCCCGCGTCCGCGGCGCGCCGGATCGCACCCGCAACGACGCCGTTGTGTTCGAGGCCGGTGCGGCAGGCCTTCGTGATGGCCACCGACTCCTGGTCCACGATCCGACCGGCCCCGATGTTCTGGTGCCCGACCTCGGAGTTGCCCATCGTCCCGTCGGGCAGGCCGACGTCGCCGCCGCTCGTCTTGATGAGCGTCCACGGGTACTCACCCATCAGCCGGTCGGCGACCGGGGTCCGCGCGAGCTTCACCGCGTTGAACGCGTCGTGCTCCGGGTGAGGATTGAGGCCCCACCCGTCGCGGATGACGAGAACCAGAGGTGAGTTGACCGGCACGGCCATGAGGTCAGTGTAGAGGCAATCCCAGAACCGCTTCACCACAGAGACACTGAGTTCACAGAGACAGCATCAAAGCGGATTCAACTCAGTGTCCTCTGTGTCGCTGTGGTGAATCATGGCTTTCAGCATAGATTCTCGTAGCTTCATGCCGCCGCCAGCCACGCGAAGACCTCTTCCCAGTTCATCGCCTTGCCCGGGTCGCGCGCCTGGACCCACTTCACCTTCCCCTTGCCATCGGCGGACTTGCCGATCACGACGGTGCCGCGGCTGGAGACGTTCAACTCGGGCCAGTAGAGCCCGTAGGCGCGGCACACCCTGCGGTGGATGTCCGACAGCAAAGTCTGCTTCAGCCCCATCTGGTCCGCCCAGGCCTTGAGGGAGGCGAACGAGTCGCACGAGACGCCGACCACGGTCGCTCCTCTCCTTTGCCACCCCGCGATCTCATCGTTCACGCACTTCATCTCGGTCGAGCAGGTGCTGGTGAAGGCGAGCGGGAAGAAGCACAGCACCACGTCGCCTTTCTTCACGTGGTCCGCGAGTTTCCACTCCTTGCGGGCCTGGTCGGTCAGCGTGAAGTCCGGGGCGGCCTCGCCCGCGGCGATCGGGCGGTCGCGGGTCGGGAGCGTCTCGATGGCCATGAGGATGGATCTCCGATCGTCGAAGGCCGGCGCAACAGGTCCGGGCGTGTTGCTATGCTAGCCCCGATGAGCGTGGGCGCGACATCACCCGAGGTGACGCTCGACGCGCGGTACGACGCCGTGCGCCGCCGCGTCGCCGATGCGGCCCGCCGCGACGCGCGTCGGCCCGAGGACCTGATCATCGTCGCCGTCACGAAGTACGCCGAACAGGACCAGGTCCGCCGGCTCATCGAGCTGGGCCACCGCGACTTCGGCGAGAACCGTGTTCAGCACCTCATCCAGCGCGCGTCGATGACGGCCGAGTACCTCTCGCGCCGCAGCGTCCTGCCCCACGCCCACGAGCAGCATTCGGCCGGCGGCCCCCTGCTCGGCCCGGGCGACGTCCGGTGGCACATGGTCGGACGACTGCAGCGCAACAAGGCGAAGAAGGCGATCGAGTTCTGCCGCCTCATCCACTCCGTGGACTCGCTCCGCCTGGCCGAAGAGGTCCAGCAGTTCGCGGTGAAGCGTGAGCAGCCCGTGGATGTCCTGGTGCAGGTCAACTGCTCAGGCGAGGAGAGCAAGGCGGGCGTGCCCATCGCCGCCGCTCCGCACCTCGCCGCCCAGATCGACACCATGGTCTACGTCCGCGTCCGCGGGCTGATGACGATCGCGCCGCTGGTCGCCGACCCCGAGGAATCCCGCCAGGCCGCGCGTGAGTGCTTCGGCCGGTGCCGGGAACTCTTCGACGAGATGAAGACCTCCGGTGTCGGCGAGGGCCGGTTCAACATCCTCTCGATGGGAATGAGCGGCGACTTTGAGGAGGCGATCGCCCAGGGGGCCAACGTGCTGCGCATCGGGTCGGCGATCTTCGGCGAGCCGAAACACCCGATCCCGGACGAGACCGAGGACGAAGACTGACGGACCCCCGCGTCAGGCTGCCGCGCCCGACGTCCGGAGGCATCGGAGCATCTCGGCATGGGCACCACATGTTGGACGCGTCTGTTCGCCGCACTACTGCTGGCTTGGGCTCTGGCGTTCGCGCCGGGCTGCGACGCCGCCGTCGCCGAGGACATCGAACTCACGCTGACGGACATGCGCTCCGCGGCGGATCGGCAGGACGGCGAGGCTTTCGTGAACCTGCTCGCCCCCGAGTCGTTCGACTATTACGAGCGAGTCCGCAAGCTGGCTCTGGACGCGTCGTACGCGCGGATCGACGCGCTCACAATCACAGAAAAGCTGGACATCCTCGTCATGCGCAACCGCTGCACCCGCAAGCAACTTGAGCCGCTCGACGGGCGAGGGTGGGTCGTCTACGCAATCGGCGAGGGGTGGTATGACGGGCCCCGGTTCGACGAGGAGTCGGTCCACGAACGCAACGTCACCGTCCGGGGCACGACGGCCACGCTGGAAGTCGTCTACAAGGCCAGGCAGGCGCACTTCACGGGCGAAGGTTCGGGCCAGAGAGTCAGCGACACGTTCACGTTCCTGCAGGTCGAGGACCGATGGCTCGCGGACTGGCGCGGCCAATCCGCGCTCTTCGAGCGGCTCGTCAACCTCACGCGCGACGAGACTCACAAGAGCGTGAACCAGATTCTCGAGGGCGTCGAGTCGAAAGTGTCTCTCAAGCCCGTGGACAAGTCGATCTGGGAAACGCCGATGCGCTGACGGGGGAGCCCGCTCACGCCCGCGCCAGCCGTCCGCTCGACGACCGCGTGGCGATCATGTATCCCTGCAGGTTCCGTCCCGGGCAGACCGTCGACATGATCTCCTGGTGCGTGAAGACGCCGGCGCTCTTGTCCGCCGCGCGCCGCAGCCCGACGTTGTAACGTCGCATCTGCTCGCCCACGAACGCGTCGAGGGACGAGATCGCCGCGGGGGTCGGGCGCTCCACCTCGAAGTTCCCCATCAGCATGATGCCCAGGTTGTGCTCGTTGTTGTCCTTGACGTGCGCACCCTGGAACCGGATCGGACGCCCTTCCCAGATACGCCCGTGGGGGTCGATGATGTAGTGGTACCCGATGTCGGCCCACTGCTGGCTCACGTGCCCGCGACGGATGGACTCGAGCATCCGGGCCGCGTCGGCGCGCGTCCGCACGCCGGACGAGACCACGGCGCTGTGGTGGATCGTGATCCGCCGCACCCCGTTCATCGGGTTGGCGCGCGATTCGATCGTCCCGCCCCCCGCCCACTCGCGGCGCGGCAGGACACCCGGGATCGAGTCCGAACCCGTCGGACGCGCGCTCGGCCTGACCCGCGGCGGGAGCGTCTCGATCGGACCGTTCAGTTCATTGTCGGACAGTGGCTTCCAGCGTTGCCTGCGCCCGCAGGACCCGAGGGCGAGCGACGCCAAGGCTGCCGAGGCCGCCGTCACCACCGCGCGTCGGGTCAGGTGTCCATCCACGGCCCTATCCATCGGTCGGCGGAGTGTAGCGGATTGAATCGAGAGGTGAGGCGGGCGTGCCGGCCTGCCGGCGAGGCGCGTTCCGCGCGCCGCGGCTGCGGCGGGTATCGTGCACGCGTGTCCACGGTGGTTCAGGCGGATTGGCTCGGCTTCGTGCGCACGCTGTCCCCGCGCAGCGTGGACCTCGTGTACGCCGACCCGCCGTTCAACACGGGTTCGCCCAGGACCGGCCGCGCCGGGCGGTTCGACGACGCCTGGGCGGGGCCGGATGCGTATCTGGCGTGGCTCCGTGAGCGGCTGGAGGCGACCATCCCGGCCGTCAAGCCGAGCGGCTCGGTGCTGGTCCATCTGGACGGGCGGTTCAGCCACCGGGTCAGGGTTCTGCTCGACGAGCTGCTCGGCCCGAACCGCTTCGTGAACCACGTCGTGTGGTGGTACGGGTTGGGCGGGTCGTCTCCCCGACGCTTCGCCCGCAAGCACGACGACATTCTCTGGTACTGCCTCGACCCCGATCGGTACTGGTTCGAGCCGCCGATGGTCAGCGCCACCAGCCGCCGCATGGCCGGAACGATGAAGAAAGCGACGGACGTGCTGGCGATCCCCTCCATCAACAACATGGCCGCCGAGCGGACCGGTTACCCCACGCAGAAGCCCATCGCGCTCCTGGATGTCCTGGTCCGGGCGTGCTGCCCGCCGGGCGGGACAGTCCTCGACCCGTGCTGCGGGAGCGGGACGACCCTCGCCGCCGCCGCGGCCGCGGGGCGGAACAGCATCGGGTGCGACATCAACCGGCAGGCCGTGGCCATCACCCGGTCGCGGCTCGGAGCCCCCGCCCGGCGCGGTCGCGGCGGCGCGGTGCGCGGGTAGGATTCCCTCTCTATGGTCCAACGGCTCAGGCAGCTCTACGCGCGGCGGATCGTCAACATCAACGTCAATATCGTCGCGGCCGGGCTGCTCGCGCTCATCCCGCTCACGGGCGTCGTCCATCTGGCCACCCGGTTCGGTGTCACCAACAAGTGGACGATCTCCGCCATCACCTTTGTGGCCGACATCATCTTCGACGTGCTGATCTACCTCGCCCTGCATTGGTGGGCGAATCACACGCCGTCGCGCGAGCCACGGCCCATCGAGTTCCTCCACCGGAATCTCGGGTTCATCAAGAGCGCCACGCTCATCCAGTTCGAACGCGCCGCCCTCATGCCACTGCTCTACGGCTTCGCCCTGGGCCTGCAGCGCCTGCTGATGCACTGGGAGTGGCGCCCCGAAACAGCCACGATCATCGGGTTTCTCGTGGGCATCGGCCTGAACCGCGTGCTCCACACGATCTGGATGGTCAACCAGGAGCGCAAGGCCCGGCGCCGGCACGAAGCCGAGGCCGCGGGTTCCGCGGGCGGGCCCCGCTGATTGCGTTCGACGCTAAGCGACGCCCAGCAGGATGTCCATCGTTCGCTGGTCAAGCTGCTCATACGGGAGCGATCGCGCGGCGAGCATGCCCCGGTCGAGCTCCAGCGCGTCGATGGCGGCCGCGGATCGCCGCGAATACCGGGACGACAGCCGTTCGACCGGCGCGTCCGATCGATGGATTGCGACGCGCAGACGCCGGATCGTCGGGTCCGCCGCCCAGCGCCGAGCTTTGTCCTTGAGGATCAGGTAGGTCCTCATGCACCCGCGGGCGAACGCGATCACGTCCGCGCGGTCGGCCGTCCGGTAGGCATGGGCGTCGAAGTGACGGAACCCCGCGTAGCCCGATTCCTGCAGCAGTTTCACCAGGAAGAACGCGGACTTGATGTCCGCCGACCCGAACCGCAGGTCCTGGTCGTACCGCCCGAACTGCTGGTCGTTCAGGTCGATGTGGAAGAGCTTGCCCGCCGCCAGGGCGCCCGCGACCGCGTGCGTGAAGTTCAGCCCCGCCATGTGCTCGTGCGCCACCTCGGGGTTCACGCCCACCATCTCCGGGTGCGCCAGCGTCGGGATGAGCGCCAGGTAGTGCCCCGTCGTGGCGAAGTACATGTGCCCGCGCGGCTCATTCGGCTTGGCCTCCAGCGCGATACGGAACCGGTACCCCTTGTCGAGCACGTACCCGCACAGGAAATCCAGCGAACTCCGGAAGCGCCGCTCCGCCTCGATCGGGTCCTTGGCGGCGTCCGTCTCCGTGCCCTCGCGCCCGCCCCAGAACACAAACACCTTCGCCCCGAACTCCGCGCCCAGGTCCATCGCCCGCATCGTCTTGTGCAGCGCGTACGCCCGCACATGCGCGTCGTTGCTCGTGAATGCTCCGTCCTTGAACACCGGGTCGGTGAACAGGTTGGCCGTGGCCATCGCCGTCTTGAGGCGGTTGCGTTTCAGGGCCCGGCGGAAGTCGCGCTTGATCGACTCCGCCTCCGTCGGCGTCGCGTCGATCGGCACCAGGTCATTGTCGTGGAAGTTGACGCCGCACACGCCGCCGACCTCGCCCAGCAGGTCCAGGATCTGCGCGGGCGACCACCGGGGTCGCGTGGGCTCGCCGAACGGGTCGCGCCCCGTGTTGCCGACGGTCCAGAGGCCGAACGTGAACCTGTCCGCGGGCGTCGGATTGAAGGAAGCCGGCATGCGCGGAGTCTAACGCCGCGCCCGGGCCGCACGTTGGGCCGCTACGCCACGGTGCGGTCGTTCACCGCACCGCACCCGGGGCAGATGGTCCCGTGAACGCCGGTCGGCTGCCCGGAAAGGTTCGACCCGCAGCTCAGGCATGTCGGGTGGTCGAGCCGCGACGCCATGCGGTTGACCACGAGTGCCACCGCCGCCACCGCGAACCCGAGTGCGGGCCACACCGGCAGCGCGGCCGCCGACGCGATCCCGATCGCCGCCAGCGTCAACGCGACCAGCAGCGCGAACGCCCGGAGCCGCAGCCTGTGCATCCACGTCATCGACGACCCCCGGGAGCCGATCCCGGCTCCTTCGTCGTCATGGCGGGCGTGCGGAGTTCGGTTTTCCATGTCGCGGTGGAGAGTAGGGCGGCCGCCCGGCAAGTCCAGCGCCGCTCAGCCGCCCCCGACGGAGCCCGTGCCCGGCGGCGCCGGCTACATCGGGCGGTAGAGGTCAATAACCCGGCGGATGCGGTCGGGCGACGGCAGGTCGTCCAAAACGATCTCGATGTCGTCGTCCGCCGAACTCGACAGCCCGATCCGCCCGATCCCGATCAGCCGTTGCCACGCGGACTGCGTGATCTGCACGTTCCGCACGTGGTCGTGGAAGACCTCCGTGGTGGCCTTGCTGATGAGGCCCCGCCGGGCCACGGACCGCTTGTTCGTGATCGTCAGCTTTGTGCCCAGGTGATCGATCCGCCAGACGCCCAAGAAGAGCAGGCACACCGCGAAGACGCCCACACTGCCCCAGAACCCGGCGGTGTGCTTGTGGACGCCGCCGAAGTATACCATGCCCACAATGGCCGCCACCGCGCCCGCCATCATCAGGAGCGTGAGCCCGAGCCGCGCGCGGAACATCACCGGGCGCACCACCATCACGGTCTGCTCGGGCCCGGAGTCGGGCGGGTACCCGGCGGCCACGGCGCGATCGGCGGGCTCGGGCTTCGCTGGCGGGGCGGTGGATTCGCTCGCACCCTGGCGCGCCTTGGGCAGCCCCGACCCGGCGCCCGCAACACCGCTCTCGGTCGCGGGCAGGACCCTCACGTCCCCGCACGCCGGGCACTCGATCCTCTGGCCCGCGAGGTCGTCGGGGGCTTCCAGGAGTTTCTCGCATCGGTCGCAGCGGACTCGGATCATGGTGGAGGAAGGGTACAAGAACGGCGGGCACGGGTCCGGGTGCCCGAATACCCATCGACGCTGAACATCGGCCTCACAGACGCCGGGCGCTCAGAACCCTGTCCCCTGTTCCCTGCTCCCGATCATCGTTACCCTACCTCGGTGCGGATCCTGCTCGTCAACTGGGCCCCGATCGCCAAGGGTGCGGCCGTGGGCGGCGGCGTCAACGGGTACGCCCAGTCGCTCGCCCTCGAACTCGTTCGGCTCGGGCACGACGTGGTTTCGCTCTGCGGCGGCACGAAGTATGAACCCGGAGAGGGTGGGAAAGGGCTGTCGCGCGAGCCCGGCCCGCCGCGGATCGTCCGGCACGAGGACTGGCGTGGCATCCGGCTCCACGAGGTCCTGAACTCGCCCGTGCTCGCGCCCTCCATCAATCAGTTCAACGGCCCGGCGGGCGAGGTCGCCCACGCCGAGCTTGAGCGCCTCGTCGCCGAGTTCGTCGCCCACCTTCAGCCCGACGCGGTCCACCTCCACAACATCGAGGGGTTCACGGCCGGGTGCATCGGTGCGATCCGCGAGGGGTGCCCCGGCGTGCGCATCATCTTCTCTCTTCACAACTACCACACCGTCTGCCCGCAGGTCTACCTGCTTCGCGGTGGGCGCTTCCCGTGCCATGACTTTGACAGCGGGCACGCGTGCGCGGCGTGCGTCCCGGCTCCGGACCCGGCCGTGGCGCGCCGGCGGATCATGGGCGGCAAAGGGCCGTATGCCCCCGTGTTCCGGTTCATCCCGGACCCTGTGCGCAGGATGCTCTGGCGCGTGCCGCTGGCCCACCTCGCCGCCCGGGCGATCAAGTCGCGCCTCCGCCGCCGCCCCCCCCCGCCCCAGCCGCTCGCGCGCGACCCTGGGGCGCTCCACCCGACCTGGGTCCCGCTGACCAACTCGATCAGCCCGCCACCGGCGAGCGTCAGACCGCCCAACGCCTACGCGCACCGGCGCGACGCCATGATCGCGATGCTCAACTCGTGCGACGAAGTCCTGGCCGTCTCGGAGTTCGTCCGGGCCAAGTTCGTGTCGATGGGCGTGGAGGCGCCGCGCATCCGCACGCAGCACATCGGCACGCGTCTGGCCGAGTTGGCGGCGCATCACCCGCGTGTCCAGCCGCGGCCGCTGGTCGGGCCGGATGGGCGGCCCCGCCCCATCCGCCTCGTGTTCCTGGGTTTCAACAACTACGCCAAGGGACTTCCGATGCTCGCCGACGCGCTCGGGCTCCTCGTGCCGGAGGTGTTGCGCCGGTTTCACCTCACCATCCACGCGCAGGGCGGCGAAACCATCCGCCACCGGTTCCGCCGCCTGCACCCGCGGCTCGCCGGTATGGGGTTTCATGGCGGGTATGCCTTCGAGGACATCCCGCGCCTCCTGGCCGGGGCGGACCTCGGCGTCGTCCCCTCCGTCTGGTGGGACAACGCGCCGCAGACGGTGTTCGAGTTCCTCGCGTGCGGAGTGCCGGTGCTCGGCGCCGATCTCGGCGGCATCCCGGACTTCATCCGTGACGGGGACAACGGCATCCTGTTCCGCGGGAACGACCGCTACGACCTGGCCCGGCGCCTCACGGAGATCGCGCGAGCGCCCGAGGTGCTCGGTTCGCTCCGCGCGAACGTGCGCCCGCCCAGGACCATCGCCGCGCACGCCGCGGAGGTTGTCGGTGTCTACGAGGGTTCGCGCGCCGCGCGCGCCGGGCCCGAGGTGGCCGTCACCGTCCGCACGCGAGCGCCGGACCCGCGGATGCCCCTCGCGGGACGCGGGGTGACGCCGTGACGCCGCCGCTCCGCAGCCCGATGCCGACGGACGTCGCGGCGCTCCCGATGCCGCCGCGCCCGGTAGAAGTTCACGTCGAAGCCACACGCGCGACCGATCCCGCCATCGCCGTCGTCATCGTGACCTGGAACCGCAGGCAAGCGGTGGGGGACGTGCTCGCCGCCCTGGCGCGCCAGACCTACCCGGGGGCCCGCCTCGATGTCGCCGTCATCGACAACGCCTCCACCGACGGCGCGACCGAGTTCCTGATTGACCGCTGGCGCCCCGACCGCGTGATCGACAACCCCACGCCGGAGGCTGACCAGCCCGACTTCCGCCCGCGCGAGGCCCCGACCGGCACCGGAAACCTCGGGCGGTTCCGGTCGCTGACGATCGTCCGCAACAGCGTGAACCACGGCGGGTGCGGCGGCTTCAACACGGGCCTGGCGTTCGTGGAGCAGCGGCTCGATACGCCCGGGACGGGGTGCGATCGCCCCGCGTACGTCTGGCTCGTGGACGACGACGTGGACCTGCCCGCCGATGCCCTGCGCCGCCTGGTGACCACCGGCGAATCCGATCCGCGTATCGGCCTGGTCGGCTCCCGCACGGTCGATTTCCACGACCGCGCCACGACGCTGGAAACCACGATCTACTTCGACGCGGCCGAGGGGCGCATGACGCCCGACGCCCCGGCGGGCCACCGCCTTCACGCCGAGCACCGCGCCTGGGCGGCTCGCGCGGGCGGGACGCGCGGGCCCCGACCCTTCACCGGCGTGCGCGAGGTGGACGTCGTCTCGGCGTGCAGCCTGCTCGCCCGATGGTCGGCCGTGAAGAAGGTCGGCTTCTGGGACCGGCGTTTCTTCATCTACTGCGACGACGCCGACTGGTGTCTGCGGTTCGGGCGCGCCGGGTACCGGGTGGTCTGCGACCTCGACGCGGTCGTCTACCACACGTACTGGATTCAGAAGCTCACGCCCGCCCGCGCCTACTACTCCGAGCGCAACCGGCTCTGGATGAGCCAGAAGGTGATGACGCGGGATCGTCTGCGCCGGGCGATCGTCCGGGCCACGGGCGGGATGCTCCTGGCCAGCCGCAAGGCGGCCACCCATTGCCGCCTCTTCCACGCCGAGATCCTCCGGCGCACCGTCCACGACCTCGTCACCGGGCGCGGCGGCAAGCTCAACGACGAGGGCCCACCCTTCCGTCCGCTGCTCGACTGCCTCGAACGCGCGGGGGCGCTGCGCCCGGGGGCCGAGGTCCTCGTGATGTGCTCCCACGCCGAATCGATCGCATGGGCCGACGACCTGCGGGCCCGGCTCACGCACGCGATGATCGACGCGGGGCGCCTCCACCTCCAGCCCCGCTGGACGTACCTGGTCCGCGACGGCGTCCCCGACCCGGCGCGGGATCGGGCGCCCGCGAACCAACCCGCGCGCGTGACCTTCACGCCCAACCGCCGATCCAAGTGGCGCGTGCAGGGCGGGTGGTTCCGCCGCCCGCCGTCCGCCGTTGTGGTGTTCGACCAGCACAACGACTTCCCCCTCATCCGATCGCGCTGGAACATCCACGTCGATCGCCGCCGGCCCAACGAGGCGCAGGCCGAGCGCGACGGACTTTGGCTCCGCGTGCGGTTTTTCGCGCGCTGGGGCGCCACGATGGTGCGCTCCGCGTGGCACGGCATCCGGGTGAAGCCGGCGTCCGGAGCCGGGGGCAAGTACGGATGAACGCACCGCCACCGGCCACGGTCGCCGCGGGGCTGACGCCGCCCATGCCGCCGCGAGACGCACACCCGCCGTGGTTCCGCGCGGTCCGACCGATGCGGATCGCGGTCCTCGGGTGGGCGCGACTCTCCCTCCAGGCTCACGAGGGCTCGGGATACAACCTCTCGGCCTCGGAGCTTGCCGGCGGCCTCGCGGCCGCAGGGCACACCGTTTCCTACCTGTCGTCGGGGCGGAGGTACGGCTTCCTGTTCCGCATGCGCCTGCGGCGCTCCGAGGCGTGGCGCGGCGTCGAGTGCTGGGAGCTTGTCAACGCGCCCAATTTGTCCCCGGCGCTCCCCAACTTCCGCGGCGTGCGCGGCGAGATTGCAGCGCCGCGCCAGACCCAGCGCGTGCTGGCGTGGCTCGACCGCGTACGGGCCGAGCTTGTCCACGTCCACTCGTCCGAGGGGCTGCCGCTGGACCTGATCGGCGCGATCCGCGACACGGCCCGCCCCGTGGTCGTCACGCCGCACAACTACTGGTACGCCTGCCCGCAGGTGGACCTGCTGCACCGCGAAGCCACCGTCTGCCTGGACTACGACGGCGGGCGACGCTGCGTCGGGTGCCTCGACGCGCCGCACCCCGCCGCCGCGCGCTTCGGGCGACGCATTGAGGACACCATCCGTGCCGTTCTCGGCGACGCGGCCGCCGGGTTCTACCTGTACACGTGCCGCGCGATCAAGCGCAGGCTCGGCCTCAGGCTCGACGGCATCGATCCGAACACGCTCGAATCCCCCAAACCCGACCCGGAAGCGGCCCGCGGTTTCGATGCGGGCGGACCCGGGGCGAAGTCCGGGCGCGTGGACCACGGGCTGACCGTGACACCGGCGATGGTCACCGACATCGGCGCTTCGCCGATCGATCAGAACGAACGGTTTCTGGGCACGCCCCGCGACGTTCACCTGCGGGTGCTGAACGAGTACGGGCGGCGTCGTGTCGCGGGCATCGCCGCGCTCAACCGTGCTTCCCTGGTCACACCGCCCAGCCGGTTCCTGCTCGACGCTCACGTGTCGATGGGCGTCGACCCGGCCCGCGGGCGCGTCGTCCGACTCGGCCAGCCGCACTTCGATCAGGTCCACCGGCGCGCCGTGCGTTCGCCGTGCTACGACCGCACCCCGTGGACGCCGGACGCGGCCCGTGCCTGCCGCTTCGCGTTCCTGGGCACGGTGCGGGCGAACAAGGGGCTGGAGGTGCTTGCCCGCGCGATCCCGATGCTCGGCGACGGGGTGCGGACGCGGTGCCACTTCCTGATCCGGGCGTCCGGCGGCGACTGGTACTACCGCAAGCGGCTGAGCACTTATCCGCAGGTCGCGTTCCTCGGCGGGTACGACCTCATGCAGCTCCTCACCATGGCCGACGAGTACGACGCGGGCATCCTGCCGCACATCTGGTTCGAGAACTCTCCGCTCGTGCTGCTCGAACATCTGCACGCCGGGAAGTTCGTGATCGCCTCGCGCCTGGGCGGGCCCCCGGAGTGGATTGTCGAGCCGTCCACATCGGGCGCCCGTGAGACGGGCGTCGAGCCCTGTGGGGCACCGCGCCGCTACAACGGGCTCCTCTTCCCTGCGGGCGATCCCGCGGCGCTCGCCGACTGCATCACCCGCGTCGTGCGCGGCGAGGTCGCGCTGCCCAGCCCGTCGGAGGTTCACGCCGTCACGCCGCTGCGCAGCTACCCCGACCACGTCCGCGAGTTCGACGCCATCTACAGGGAACTGTTGTCCCCCCACGCCGCTGCCGATCCAGGGTCCGCCCCGTGCCGCGCGGACGCTCAGCCACCGATCGTCCGCGCGCGGGGCGGGGCGGCGTTCGACGCGGCGGCGTCGCCATGAGGGAATAGCCGTGCGGGCCTGCCTCGTTTCCACCGAGTTCGCGCCGTTCTCCGGCTGGGGCGTGGGCTCGTACGCCGCGAACATGGCACGCGCGTTGATCGATGCGGGCCACGAGACCCACGTGCTCACCGCGCCCGCGCCGGGCGTCCACGATCGCGGCGCCGAGTTCTTCCCGGGCGTGCGGTTCCACACAATCGATCGCTCGGGCGCGCCCGCGTCGCTCCCGCACGTCCCCTGCCGGGCCACTCAGGGGCCGCTCGCGATCTTCCAGACCCTGCGGTCACTCGACGAGGCATGCGGCTTCGACTACGTCGAGTTCGCCGATTGTTACGGGCTGGCGTACTTCGCGGTGCAGGCACGTCGGACGCTCGGTCTGTTCCCGCGCGCCGCGCTCGCCGTGCGCCTCCACAGCCCGATCGTCCTGCTCCGCCGCATCAACGGCCAGTCGGCCCTGGACCTCAACACGGCGTGCGTGGAGCACATGGAGGCCGAGGCGATCCGCGGCGCGGACCTCGTGATCGCCCCGTCGCGCGCGATCGTCGAAGAGGTGCGTAGGCTGCTGGGTCCCGATGGCGAGGAAGCCCCGACGAACCCTCCGGCGCGGACCCCCGAACCGTGGATCGCGCGGACGCGCGTGTTGCCGTATCCCTTTCCGGCCATGGCCCCCGCGGAACGCGCCGTCGCCGGCGCTCCCGCGGCGACTCCCGAGGTTCTCTTCGCCGGCCGACTCGAGCACCGCAAGGGCGTCCATCTCCTCGTGGACTCGGCTCAACAGCTGCTCGTGTCCGGCGTCGACCTCCGCGTTCGCATCATCGGCGTCGACACCAACACTGCGCCCGGCGGCGGCTCCGTCGCGGCCTCCCTGCGATCGAGAATCGAACCACGCTGGGCCGGGGCCTTCGCGTTCGAGCCTAATCAACCTCGCGACGGCGTGCTCGCGGCGATGCGCAGCGCGGACGTGGTCTGCGTTCCGTCGCTGTGGGAGAACTTCCCCAACGTCGTGCTGGAGGCGATGAGCCTGGGCCGCTGCGTCGTCGGGGCCGACACGGGCGGCATCCCCGAGATCATCCGCGACGGGCGGGACGGCCTGCTGTTCCGCGGCGGCGACGCGGGCTCGCTCGCGGAGGTGCTCCGCCGCGCGACCGGCGACCCCGGCCTCCGTCGCCGGGTCGGGGCGGGCGCGCCCGCACGCGTGGCGGCGCTATGCGAGCCCCGGAAGGTCGTCGCGTTACTGGAGTCGATGCTCGCGGAGATCGGGCCTCGCGGGCGCGACGTACCCGAACCGCCGTCCCTCGGCGGCGTCACGGTGGTCATCCCCTTCTTCAATCTCGCCCGGTTCCTGACGGAGACCCTGCGCAGCATCGCGGACCAGTCCGTCCCGCCGGACGAAGTTGTCCTGGTCGACGACGGTTCGACCGACGCGGACGCCGGCACGCTGGTCGATCGCCTGGGCCGCGAGGGGCGCATCGACGCCGTCCCGATCCGAGTCATCCGCCAGCCGAACCGCGGCCTCTCGGCCGCCCGGAACACGGGGCTGCGCGGGGCACGCACCCGCTGGGTGGTTCCCCTGGATGCCGATGACCTTCTCGCCCCCACGTTCATCGAGAAGGTGCTCGCCGCAGCCGCCCGCGAGCCCGACGCGATCCTCGTCACGTCGTGGATGTCGTGTTTCGAGGATTCGCCGCAGCGGCCGACGATGCTGTTCGTGCCCGTCGGGTTTGAACGGGACATGCTGTGCGTGGCGAACGTCGCGTCTTCCTGCACGGCGCTGCTCGATCGGGAAGCCGTTCTGGCCGCGGGCGGCTATGACGAATCACTCGCGGCGTTCGAGGACTGGGACCTGTACGCCACGCTCGCCGAACGTGCGGACGCCGTCGGTGGCGAGCGCGGCGACCCCCGCATCCTCATCATCCCCGAACCGCTCATTCTCAACCGCATCCGCCCGGACTCGATGCTCCGCGTCATGTCCGCGGGCACGCGCCACGGCTTGACCGCCCGCATCCTTCAGAAACACCCGCGTCTGGCGCGGCACCCCGATCGCGCGCTGCGCATGCTCCTGGCGCGAACCGGTCCGGCCGCAGCTCCGATCGGCCAACCCTCCGCGCGGCCCGCCGTCCCGCGGGCGCAGCCGGCGCCGTCACTGCTGCGCCGCGTCATGGGGAGACGATCGCCGTGAGAGCCGCGCCACGCTCGCGCCGACCACGTCCTCGACGCTGATCCGTTCCATCATCGCACGCCCCGCCGCCTCGTTCTTGTGGTCGAGCTCCTCACCCGCGTTCACGTGCTGGATCACGTCCGAGTCCCGCTGATACGGTCCGACCCGGTCCGTGCGGGTGGGTCCGAACAGGGCGACGATCGGGCGATCGAAGCCGACGGCCATGTGCAGCGGCGCGGAATCGTTGGCGATCACGAGCGCCGAGGCCTCCACGAGCGCCATCAGGTCGCCGATGCTCGTGCGCCCAATGCGATCGATGACGCGCGGTTCGCGCGACGCCAGGTCCATGAGCGGGCCCACCTGTTCGCGCTCGGACGGCGCCCCGACCAGCACGATCGCGTCGGCCCCGCGCCCGAGCAGCTGCCGGGCGGCCGCGGCGAACCGATCCGGCGGCCAGCGCTTCCCGGCCCAGCGGCTCGTCGGCGCGACCAGCACGAACCGCAACCCGGCCAACGCGGGGTCGCCGCCCACCCGCTGCCGAGCCGCGGCGTCCGCGTACAGCCTCATGTCGCGGACCGGCTCGACACCCAGCGCGCGGACCAACTCCAGCATCCGGTCCACCGTGTGCATGTTCGCGGGGACCCGAACCCGGTTGTTGATCCCCAGCCAACCGAGTTCGCGCGCGTCGGCGAATCCCACGCGGCGCGGCGCTCGCGTACACCATGCGAACACACCGCTGCGCAGCAGCCCCTGGCAGTCCAGAACAAGGTCATACTTGGCGCGCCGGAGCTCGCCGAGCCATGACCAGAACTCCCCGACGCGCCCGCGGCGCAACCGCGACCCGAATCGCCGCCGCGGGAACAGCACCGTGCGGGTCAGCGCGGGGTGCGTTTCGATCGCGGCCGCAAACGCATCCTGCACCAGCCAGTCGATCGTCGCGTCCGGCCAGGCACGCCGCAGGCTCACCGCCACGGGCACGGACCGGCAGACGTCGCCCAGCGCGCTCGGACGGATGATCAGGACGCGGTGGGGGATGGGCGGCGGGTCGGGGTTGGGCACGGCGGCTCGCCCGGCGGCGGAATCCGGGCCAGGCGGCCCAAGGGGGTGAAAAACCAAACCCCATCGGCCCAACAAGCCCGCGGGTCAATACCATAGCAGCGCGCCCGGTGCACCCGCCCGATGAACGCGGGAGCACAACGGCCGCACAACACGAGGGGATCACATGGTGCGCACACGCGGAGGGGGCATGGCGATCGGGGTGTGGTGCGGCGCGGCGGCAGTTCTCGCGGGCTCGGCCACGCCCGCGTGGGCCCAGGACGGCGCGGAGGCGCCGATCAAGGCCAACGTGCTCGTGCTGGAGCGCCCGTCGCTCGAGCAGTGGATCGTGGACCCCAAGGACAAGAACCTGGCCGCAGCGCTCGGGATGATCCCCACGCGCGTCCGTGAACTGCCGCACGAGTTCCCCCAGATGCCCGCCGAGGCGGCCGGGGTCATCAACCTCGTGCTCTCGACGATCGCCAAGCCGGCGTCGCTCGTCGTCACGTACGACAGCGACAACCCGGAGGGGATCGCGTTCGGTTACGGGCTCACGATCGGCGTCGACATGCCCGAGGGCGAGGCGACGAAGACCCACGCGCAGATCAACGGCATGATCGCCGCGGCCGGGCCGGACGCTCCGATCCAGCCCAGCGACCGCTTCCAGGGGATGACCGAACTGACCACGCCGATCGGACCGGTGAGCTTCGGCCCGCGCAAGGGCGCCCGCGGCTGGCGCTACGAGGTGCTCGTCGGCCACGTGTCCGACCCGGATGCGGGGCTCAACACGCTGCCCGCCGCGCCCGCGGGGCTCACGCCGACGCTCCGCGGCCGCTTCGACTTCGCCGGGCTCACGCCGGTCATGAGCATGGCCGAGATGTTCGCCGGCGGTGGCGACCCCGGTGCGGCGTTCATGTTCGACGGGATGAAGGCGGCCGGGATGTGGGGCGACGACGCCATCAAGATCAACTTCGTCGGCGGGTATTCCGCCGACCGCGGCATGTTGACGGTCGTCTGCGAGGGCGCGAAACGCTACGCCGAGGCGTGGCACACGAGCACCGAGCCCCTCTCCGCAGGGGACCTGGCGGCCGTGCCCTCGGACGCGGTCTGGGCGGGCGTCGGCAAGGGCGACTTCGCCTGGCTCCAGCAGTTGATGGATCAGGTCATCGAGATGCAGCCCGAGGCCGCCGAGGGCTTCGAGCAGTTCGCCACCATGACCGGCGTGAACCTGCGCGACGACGTGCTCGGCACGCTCGGCGGGACCATGGGGTTCTACATGTCCGACGCGACCGGCGGCGGTTCGCTCGCCTCGTCGGTCGTGCTCATCACATTCAAGGACCGCGCCCGCTTCATGGAGGCCCACACCAAGCTCGTCGAGTTCGCGCACGCCATGGCGGACCAGATCCCGATCGGCGCGGGGTATATCCGCGTGACGAACTGGAAAGACGCCGGCGTGGACCTCTTCAGCCTGCGGTTCCCGGGGCTGCCCGTGCCGTTGGAGCCCACCTGGGCCGCGACCGACCGCTGGCTGATCCTCGGGGCGACGCCGCAGGCGGCTCTCGCCGCCGCACGCCAGGCGACCGGCAAGGGCGACAAGGGGCTCGCGTCAAACCCGGCCTTCGCGGCGTTGCACGCCAAGGATCGTCCGGTCATCAGCGCCAGCTTCATGGACACGGGCCGGATGCTCCGCGGCGGCTACCCGATGCTCTCGATGCTCGGCTCCGGGATCGCCAACGCGGTGCGCTCGCCCGCGGCGCCCGAGCGTGATCCGGGCATGATCGTACCGACCTTCCACGAGCTGGCCCGCGGGGCGAAGGCCACGGTGCAGTTCACCTACTGGCGCGGCGACGACCTTGTGAGCGAGAGCATCGGTGACCGCTCGGTGCTCGTGAACGTCGGAGGGGCGCTCGGCGCCCTCAGCGAGATCGCTCCGTTCATCGCGATCCCCATGGCCATCGGGGCGGCCCAGCAGAACCGCTTCGGGATGCTGGACGAGGACCTCATCCAGCGCTCGGCGTTCGCGGTGCTCCTGAACCCCCGTACGCCGCCCGTCGTGCGTGAGAACGCGCTCGCGCTGCTGCTCGCGGTCGCGGCCCGCGAACGGCTGACGATGGAGGATCAGCATAGGAAGTGATCGATCCGCGGCGAATCCGGAACAACCAGGCGATCGCGGCGGGACGGCTCGCCGCGATTGTCATTGTCATCGTGGGTATGGGCGCGGAGGGGCGAGCGCAGCCAGACGCCGGGTCGTTCTGGCATATCCCGCCCGGTGCGATCGCCTGGTTCGCGTTTGATCCCCACGCTCTGGGTTCGGACGATCGCGACCCCCTCGCCGTGCTGGTGAAGTCCGGCGTGTCCGGGCTCGCGTTCGGCCTCATCCCGTTCGAGAGCGCTCCGCTCGACGCGGCGCGCAGGGTGTGGGCCGACACGCGCGACAAGCCCGGCGCGGTGCGTGCGGCCCTGCTCGATCTATCCGCCGTGGCGGGCGCGGCGAAGCGCAGCTCCAGGTCCGCCATCCGGCTTGATCGGTTCGCGGCCGTGATCGAGGACGCGAGCGGTGCCGCGACCGGCTTCGGTGAGGGCGCCGCGGAGATGTGGGAGCGGGAGCGCGGGGTGCGCCGCGACCAAGCCGAGCCGTGGCACCGTCACCGCGCGAGGGCCGCGACGAACCCCGGGGGGGGGGCTCCGCGTGGGCGGGTGGTGCTCGAGGCGTATGCGGACCTCAACGCGCTGCGCGCCCGCGTGCCGGACGCCTTCGACGGCACGGCTTTCGCCCGCACGCTCGGCGCCTGGCGGCTCACGCACGCACGATCGGTGATGCTCCACGTGCATGTCGTGGAGCCCGGTGGGGTCACGGTGCTCGCACCCGACCGCGAGGCCCCGGTGGACGACTATGCAGGCCCGCCGCTGCTGGCGATCGAGCTCACATGGGAATCACGCACCGAGCCGCCGGGCACCCTTCACGCGTTCTCGCTCGCCCGTGCCGCGTGGCCGGGCGGGGCGTGGCGGATCGAACCGCGGCCGGGCGCCTACGCCGTAGTCTTCCGCGCCGACTGGATCACCTGGCTGTCGTCCGCGCTCGGGACCTTTCAAGCCTGCGGCTCGGAGTGGGACGAACTCGCCCGTTCGACGCGCATCGGCGCGTGGCAACGCCGCTGCGCCCCGGCGCTCGGGCGTTTGCTCGACGACGCCGGCGACTGGGTGGTCCTCGACGCGCCCGTATCCGCCGAACCCGATGACCCGCCGTCGCTCGTGGTCACGGCGCCGTTCAATCCCGGCAGCGACGCCCGCCAGGTCGGCCTCGACGCCCACACGATCTTCAACTCGATCCACCACGGCGTCGCGTGGCAGGAGCATGAGCAGCGCTGGTCTGTCGCGTTCGCCGACCCCGCGTTGCGGGTCTGGTGGACGTTGCTCGACTCCCCGCCGGGGCGAGCGATCGTCGTCCGGCTCGAGCACGCCGCGCCGCGCAAGTAGTCGCCGCGAACGTGCTGATCGCCGCGGAGAGACCGCGGGGGCGCGCCGTCAGGCCGTCAGCGCCAGCATCACTTCCGCGATCGTCGTGATCCCCGCCCGCGTCTTGGCGTACCCGTCGTCGCGCAGCAGGTCCAGCGCCCCGTCGACCAGGCCCCGGGCCGCGACCTGCTGCGTGTTGCCCCGTTGCATCACGAGCTCGCGGACGGCGTCGTTCATCCGCAGCAGCTCATAGACGCCGATCCGTCCCCGGTAGCCCGTGCCGCGGCAGTCCTTGCACCCCGCACCCTTGACCAGCGTCTCACCCCTCTTGAGCTTGAACTCCGCGGGCAGATCGGCCGCGTCGGGTACGTAAGGCCCGGCGCACGCCGCGCACACCCGCCGCACGAGCCGCTGGGCCATCACGCCCTCGATCGACGACGCGATGAGGAACGGTTCGACACCCATGTCCAGCAGCCGCGTCGCCGCCCCGGCCGCGTCGTTGGTGTGCAGCGTCGAGAACACCAGGTGCCCGGTGAGCGACGCCTGCACGGCCGTCTCCGCCGTCTCCTTGTCGCGGATTTCGCCGATCATCACCACGTCCGGGTCGTGACGGAGCACGGACCGCAGCCCGGCCGCGAAGTCCAGCCCGACCTTGTGGTTCACCTGGATCTGGTTGACGCCCGGCACGTGATACTCGACCGGGTCTTCAACGGTGATGACCTTGGTCTGGTCGTTCACGATGCGGTTGAGCGACGCGTAGAGCGTCGTGGACTTGCCCGAGCCGGTCGGACCGGTCACGAGCAGGATGCCGTGCGGGCGGGTGATGAGCCGATCCCACGTTTCGAGGATCCCCGCGGGCATCCCCAGGTCGGGCATGCCCATCATCACGGCGGCCTTGCTCAGGATGCGCAGCACCACGCCCTCGCCGAACAGCATGGGGATGACGCTGACGCGCAGGTCGAACTCGCCCCCCGAAGCGCCGCCCGCCAGCCCGCGGTGGCGGAAGGTGATCCGCCCATCCTGAGGCTTGCGCTTCTCGGCGATGTTCAGGCTCGCCATGATCTTCAGGCGGCTGACGATCGCGGCCCCGAACCGGTTGATCGACGGCGGGACGTTCGCCCGCGTCAGGTGCCCGTCCACGCGGTAGCGCACGATCAGCTCGCGCTCGTAGGGCTCGATGTGGACGTCGGTCGCGCGCTCCTTGACCGCCTCCACGATCAGGTCGTTGACCAGCTTGATGACCGACGCTTCCTGGGCCTGCTCAATCTCGTCGGCCGCCGCCCCGTCCGCCGGGGCCTTGACCTCCAGCCCGGCGGAAAGCTCGTCGAGCGTGTCCCCGCCGACGCCGTAGTGCGCCCGGATGAACTGGTGCAGCTCGTCTTCGTCGGCCAGCACGAGCTCGATCGAGCACCCCGTCAGCAGCCGGAGCTCGTCGAGCACGGTGAGCTCGAATGGGTCGCTGGTGGCGATGGTGAGCGTCGTCCCGCTGCGGGCGATGGGCACGCAGTTCTGCTTGTAGACGAGCTTGGCCGGGAGCGATTCGAGCACCCGGGGCTCGACGGTCAGCGAGCCCAGGTCCACGACGGGCATATGGAGCTGGTCGCCGATCGCCCCGAGCACCTGATCCCGCGAGACCACGCCCAGGCGCACCAGCACCCTGTCGAGCCGCTCGCCACTCGTGCGCTGCTCGGCCACGGCCTGCTCGAGCTGCTCGCGCGAGACCAGGCCGCGGTCCAGGAGAATCGTGCCCACACCCATGCTTCCTCGATTGTACGGCACGAACCCCCCGGGACCGACCCGCACGGGGCGCAAACCTGCTTCTCGGACCCTGTCATCGGCCTTCGGCAGCAGTCGCTTGATCACGTCACCACCCGGATGTGCCCCTCCCTAAACATGGACGTGGCGGGAGCGGAGCGGTGAAGGGATTGTCCGCTCCGGCCGATCTAGGTCCGAGGCGCCGCGCGAGACGCCGCCCGCACCGACCCGGCTCGCAAGACCGTGGACCCCCGGAGGAGACCGCATGGCCCGCCAGAACCGCCCGTTCAACGCCCTCTCGAACACCGGCAACCCCGACGCGCCGGCACCGTTCGGCTCGTCGCCCCTGCCCGGCGGCCCCGGCGTGCAGGTCGTCCGCCGCCCGGCCGCCGACGACATCCGCAAGCGCGCCTACGAGCTCTTCTGCGCCCGCAAGGGCCAGGGCGGCAGCCCGGAGCAGGACTGGCTCCGCGCGGAGCGGGAGCTGAGCGCGAAGTCTACCGGTCGCTGAGTGCGGCACACGAGGGGCAACGTGACGATGCGCGCCGCCGGCGGGCCGCGCACGCGCCGATCGCGCCGAACACGAGCATCGCACCCGCGGGCGCCGGGATGATCGCCCCGCCCCACAGATGCCCCAGGCCCGTCGGTCCGATCAGCTCGGCGCCGATCGGGCTCAGCGACAGCCTGTACAAGCTCATGCTCTCGTACGGCCCGCCGAGCGCGTAGATCGTGCCATCGGGCGCGGCCATGACCACCTCGGTCGCCTCGGGGATCGACGTGGTCAGCAGGACGTCCCACGTCCGCCCGTCGAGCGCATGAAACAGGCCCGCGCGGCAGGCGATGATTGTGCCCGCCGGAAGGACGCCCGGGCCCGCCGCGGGGACCGCGACCGGCAGCGTGTCGGTCGAATACGCCACGCCGAGCGGCACGTTGAACCCGCCCGGCACGTGTGACGCCAGGCCCGTCGCCGTGTCGAGCGTGAAGCGGTCGTACAACTCCGTCGTCCACAGCCGCCCCCGCGCATCGAAGGTCAGCGTCTCCCACACACCGAGCAGGAACGTCGGTCCGATCGCAGTCGCGCGCCCGGTGCCGAGGTCGAAGGTGTAGAGCCGCTGCGTGTTCGCGTCCACGCCGAAGAGCGTGCCGGGGCTGAACACCGATCCGCCGGGGCCCGGCACGGGCACGGGGTTGAACGCGAGCCCGCAGAACCCCGCGTTGAACCCGATCGGCCCCACGTCCGTCGCGGCCCCGGTCGCCAGGTCGATCGTGACCAGCACGTCGCGCAGGCCGTCCAGCGCGTACATCGTGTGCTGGGCGCGGGCGGCGACCGCAGCGCCCGCGAGGATCATCGCGGCGACGGCGAGCGGCGGTCCGGGAGGCGCACGCATCATTCGTACCGGAACTTTGGCCCCCATTCACCCACGCCGCCTTCGAGCAGGTCGAACAGGTGCCAGATCGCGCAGAACGAATCCCCGGGGCCGAACGACGCGCGTCCCGTGCGGACGATCGATCCGTCGGGACGCTTGCGGAACGCGGACACGCCGGGCCAGGGCTTGCCCGGATCGGGCTCGAACCCCAGGTCGTGCCCGAAGGTCGTGCCATGAGACGACACGGTTGTGAAGTTCCACCCGCGCGACGAGGCGAAGTCGCGCAGCACCGCCGGCTCGTCGGGCGAGGCCAGCGCGAACGCCGCGCGGTCTTCGAGGTGCTTTGTGAAGCCGGTGATCCCATCCGCCCACAGGGTGCAGTAGACGCAGCGCCGCCCCATGTTGTGGATCAGCACGAGGTCGCCCTTCGACCCGAACAGCCGAGAAAGGAGGACGGGCGCGCCGTCGGGCGTCGTCAGCGTGTAATCGCGGACCGGCTCCGGGGCGGCGCGCCGGCGGGCTTCGCCGAGTTGCTTCTGGAGTTCGTCGATCCGCCCCTGAAGGGCTCGCACATCGTCGTTCATCGCCATGCTCCGAGCGGCCGCGACGGGCCACCTTACCGCGCCGAGCCGCGAGGATCAACGGGATTTCATGGTCGCGGGCGGTTCACGCCACGATCGCGCGCACGACCAGCAGGGACCCTGCGCCGATCACGAGCCACAGGAGGACGCCGACGACCAGCGCCCGCCATCCCACGGCCGCGAGCGTTCGGCGCGAGAGCCCCGTCCCGATCAGGAAGAGGGCCGCGGACATCGCCACGCCCGTCCACAGCTTCACCGCGGATTCCATCGCGGCCCGCCGGAACAGCACGGTTCCGTCCGCGGCCAGGGCTTCGGCGGGCAGCGCGGTGCGGATCGCGCTGGCGATCAGGAACCCGATGATGAACCACGGTACGGGGGAGCCGAACCGGCGCGCGGTCCCGTCGTCGGCCTTCGCGCCCGATCGCCGCGCCCACCACGCCGCGCCCACCGCGATGGGCATGATCCACAGCACGCGGGTGCCCTTGGTCACGGTGGCGGCCTGCTCCGCGCCGCGGGCCAGGGACTCGACGCCGACGCCCGCGTGCGCGTCGTCCCACGCCCGCGCCGCGGCCACCACCGACGAGTAATCGTGGATCGCCAGGCCGGCCCATGTGCCGAACTGAGCGGCGTTCATGCCCAGGCGGTTGCCGACGAACGGCATCAGGTACAGCGCCGCCGCGTTCAGGATGAAGACGACGCCCAGCGACACCGCCATGGCGGGCGCGGCGGCGGCGATCGCCGAGCCCACCGCGGCGATGGCTGAACCGCCGCACACCGCGGTCCCGGAGCAGAGCAGCGTTGTCATCTCGCGGTCGGTGCGCAGCACGCGGGCGAGCGCGAGGCCGACGGCGAATGTCGTGACGATGACGCCCGTGCCGAGCAGGAGGCCCACGCCGCCGAAACGGACCACGTCGCCCAGGTCGATCCGCAGGCCCACGAGCACCACGATGATCTGGATCAGCAGCCGGGAGATCGACTTGGCGCGTTTCTCGAACGCGCCGAGGCCCGCGAGCGCCAGCACGATCCCCGCGGCGAGCGCGAACTCGGGCTTCGCCCACCTCGCGACCGCGCCGGCCCCGGGCACCAGCGTCCACGGCACGGTAAAGAACGCCGCGAAGGCGAGGAAGAGCGCGGCGCGCGCCGAGAGTTCCGAGGCGGGGTTGGTGGGGCGGTCGGGCATCAGGCGAGCAACACGATAGCGTCGCGTCCGCGGATGGCCCGATCATCCCGGCGGTCGCTGCTTGTCGGCCGACCCCGGTATCTCCGACGCGTCTGTGTCGGGCGTCGCGGAGCGCGGGGCCTCTTCCGTCTCCATCCCCACCAGCGACCTGGCCCGTCGGATCAGAGTGTCTTTCTGGGCGTGCACCCGCTTCATCAGCCGCCGCGCCCACACGAACTCCGACGCCAGGATCGCCAAACCGAAGAAGACGAGCGGCCAACCGGGGAGCACCGGGGCGATCATCAGAACCACCCCCAGCAGTACGACGGTGCTCCCGATGACGGCGATGGCGATCTTCCAGCTGTTGCGCACCGTCAGGTCGGCCAGCTCGAGCAGCTCGTCCGCGCCGGTCTCCGGCGGGGGCACGGGTTTGCCCGGGCGGATGACCAGCGACGCGAGGAGCCCGACGGCCAGGATCCCGCCGATGATGAGCAGCGACGGCGTGGGGTTGATGTGCCAGTTGGCGTCGGGGTTGATGACCGGGGCGTAGTCGACGGCGGAGATCGACAGCGTTGTGGAGAGCCAGCAAAGCCCCTTCCACGTGACGTTGATCGTTGCGGGGCCCAACGGCAGGAGCATCTTCATGCCGATGAACGCCAGCACGAACACCATGCTCGCCTTCATGTAGCGGAAGGACTCGATCATCGCCGCGATGGCGAAGTAGATCGCCCGCAGCCCCAGGATCGCGAAGCAGTTGGAGGTGAACACGATGAACGGGTCGAGCGTGATGCCGAAGATCGCGGGGATGGAGTCCACCGCGAAGATCACGTCGGCGATGTCCACGACGACGAGCGCAAGGAAGAGGGGCGTGGCGTAGAGCGCCCCGGGGATCATCCGCGCCGCGGCGGGCGCGCAGCCGTGCGAGGGAGCCGCGGGCCCGCCGGGGTCCGGGCTCGGTGTGGGCGCCTCCCGCCCGCGGGTGAAGAACCTCGACCCGTCAAAGTCCTGCGAGACGCGCATGGTCTTGCGCGCGATCCGCACGGCCAGGGAGTGCCCGACCTCGTCCGCCCCTTCTTTCATCAGCAGCAGCTTCACCGCCGACGCGAGCAGGATGCCCCCGAAGACGTAGATGAGCCAGTGGTACTCCTCGAGGAGCTTGGCCCCGACGACGATCATCGCCCCGCGCAGCACGACCGCCCCGATGATCCCCCAGAAGAGCACGCGGTGCTGGAACTGCCGGGGCACGCGGAAGTACGCCAGGATGAGGGCGATCACGAGCATGTTGTCCATGCTCAGCGACGCCTCGACGATGTACCCGGTGAGGAAGAGCTGGGCCGCCTCCATGCCGCCCACGTCCTTCACTTCCTTGCTGACCTGCGGAACGGCGATCCCCAGGCCGCCGACGTGGTTCTGGTACAGGAAGTAGACCGCCACGTTGAAGAGCAGCGCGACGCCCACCCAGATGGCCCACTGCTTCATCGCCTCGCGGACGCCGATGACGTGGGCCTTGCGGTTGAGCACGCCCAGATCGATGGCCAGCAGGCCCAGCAGCAGCCCTCCGAAACCGACCCAGAGCCAGATGGACATGCGGGAGCCCTTGTTCCTGCCGCGACGGCGCGCCGACACCAGGCCATGCTGGTCTGGCGCTGAGCCGGCGGGCGGCAAGCCGTCCCTGCCCGACCTCGTCCCGGCGGGGGCACCCGGCCCCGTGCTGACGCCGCGGACGCCCGGGCGACGCTCGCCCGGGAGGCTACTCCCCAACACGCGGACGGCGGAATGTAGGCGCGGGGCCGATGGGGTCAACCCGCGCCGGTCGTGCTAGCGCCGCTGCATCCACAGCAACCACCGGCCCAATCCCCAACCCCGCATCCCGCTCCCTGACTCGTCCGACTTGAGCCGCACATCGTCCACGAGGTAGTAGCACGCCGCATCGAGGGCCTTGGCGCGTGCCAGAACCTTCGGCACATCCCGCCGCGGGGTCTGGATGAACAGCATCTGGATCGGCCCGTCGCGCCCCCGCCCGTCGAACTCGGTGACGCCCAACCCCTCGTTCCGCAGCATGGCGGCCACGCCGGGCGTCCGGGTGAACAGGCGGACCATCTGGTCGCCGAACGCGAGGCGCGATTCGATGGTGATGCCCAGGAAGCTGCCGGTGGCGAATCCGAAGGCGTACGCGAGCGGGTAGAGCGGGCTCTGGTTGATGGTCTTGATGACCTCGGACACGACGACGATCCACACGAGCACCTCGGCGAACCCCAGGGCCCACGAAGACCAGCGGCGGCCGTTGATCACGCTCACCATGCGCAGCGTGCCGAGCGAGACGTCGGCGACGCGGGCGATGACGATGACGAGGCAGGTGAGGATAACTTCAGCGTTGAGTTCCATGCGGAACCGTAGCGCAGGCTCCGCGCGATCCGGCGGTGGCCCAGCGGCACGGGGCGGTAGACGGCCTGCCAGCGCTGCGCCGGAGGACCGGCGCGCGGCGGCGCCCGGCCGACCACGGATGACACGGCTCGGCACGGATCGGGACCGGAACGGGTGGGGTGGTGGGTGGGGGTGGGGGGTGCGGACAGAGCCCGGAGCGCGAGCGACGGGTTTTACACAGATAAGGCCGCCGATCGGCCCGGCGGATGGCTCACCGCCCATTGCCCGCTGCCCATCGCCGTTTTCGGGCTTCCGGTGGGGGTTTTTACATGGACGGCCGGGCGAGGCGGCTCCCAGCGTGGCGAAAAACGCTCCTGATTTGGGCAAATCAGCTCCTGATGCGGGCACTTCAGCTCCTGAAGTGACCACGTTTGCTCTCGGCGCTGCCACTTCAGCTCTTGAAGTGACCACGTTTGCTCTCGGCGCTGCCACTTCAACTCCTGACGTGAACACGTTTGCTCTCGGCGCTGCCACTTCAGCTCCTGACGTGACCACTTCAGCCTCTGAAGTGAGCAAGTCTGCTCCTGATTTGGGCGAGTCGGCCGTCGGCGCGGGCACCTCGCGGGCCGACGCGGGCGGGTCCGCGCCCGGAACGGGCGGCGGATAACCGCGAGCGGGCCTTCGCGCGCGACGGAGCGATCCGCGATACCCGCGATGCCGCGCCGGTCGTTGCGGGTGACAGGAGCACTCTGTCCCTCGGCGTGGCCCGGGCTACCGGCGTCGTTGACCCGCCGCGGCACAGCGGGCGGAGCCCCGGATCGCGTATCGTGATGGGCGATGAAGCGTCGCGGGCGAGTTGCGGGGGGGCGGCGGGTGGCGAAGTGGGCGGGGCTGATTCTCTGCGCGATGATTGCGGCGCTCTGGTTGGGGAGCAGGGCGTGGACAGTGACGCGGTTCGTCTATTCCGGCCGCGGCACGTCGATCGTTGCCGCGGGTGGAGGCTCGTTGTGGATTCTCTCCACCGATCGTCCCCGTGTCCCGACTCGGACAGTCCAGTGGTCTCTCCGGCGTACCAATCCGGATGTAGACGTAGACCGGATGCGGTGGTGGGTTGAGGTCACCTTCTCTCAGTCGGGTTTCACGGTCGCCGTGCCGTGGTGGGTGCCGCTCGTCATCGTGGCCCTGCCTACCGCCTGGCTCTGGTGGCGTGATCGGCGGGCGGGGGGGCGGCCCGGGCATTGCGCGGCGTGCGGGTATGACCTGGCGGGGCTCGGGGCCGGCGCGGCGTGCCCGGAGTGCGGGGACACTCGGGGGCGCTAGGTTCTGTCTGACGGATCGCCTGTACGGCGCGGGTTCGGTTGCGCCAGGCTGAATGAGGTGTCACACTGCGGCTTCCGGCAAGGAGGCCACCGATGGGACGAGGCGACACCAGCGCTACGCAGTGGAAGCTGATCCAGCCGTTGCTGCCACGCCAGCAGCGCGGTGGGAAGTGGAACGACCATCGGCTCATGTTCGACGGCATGCTGTGGGTGCTGCGGACGGGCGCGCCGTGGCGGGACCTG
>JBJXFE010000064.1:0-13133 GCA_046153875.1 Phycisphaerales bacterium | reverse complement strand
CCTCCGCGCTCTCTGTTTGCAGGTTCGAGACGGTCGCTCTCGGGGAGTTCAACGTCCTCCGCCTTCTGCGGGGGCGTTTTTGTTGACGGCGGGCCGAAGGCGGAGAGGGCCGAGAGGATCGCGCCGGCCCGCAAGTTCCCCGCGGTTTCCGGAGACCGATGTCGATCACGGCGCTCTCGGCGGGCGCTTCGGGCGCGGAGCCCGGGCGTTGAAGTTGGGCGACCCGAGGGCCCCAAGTCGACGGACTCTCGGAGCGTCGGAACCAGCGGTTGACGCGGGTTGCGCCGGGTTGCGGCGGATGGCAGGATATGCCCGGTTTTGTCGCACTTTGGCGGCGGATTTGTCACCCTTTGGGGACCATGAAACTAACGTAACCCGTTGTTCCACAAGATATTGCGCGTTGTCACCCCTCGGAACCCCGACACGCCCCGCCGGACATGGGCTGCCACCGCTCTGCAACGCTCTCGACGGAGTGATCCGTCCGCCGTCGGCGTGACCCGCGATGCCACATCGCGCCCCTGAGCGTCACGCCACCTCCGGTGCAGTCGGCGCGAGCCGCTCATTGCCCCGTGTCGGCGCGTGCGCGCGGGTGTGAGGGGTGCGGGGCTGATCATGCCGCAATCGCGCGGGCACCGGACTCTCGCGCCAGGTCGCCTTGCCATCTCCCGCGGTTCCTGCCCTTATCGCGGTCCCGGTTGACGCCGGGCGGAGGGCGCGGCATGGTCGGCGACGTCGATGAAGAAGTGAGAGTGCTGGAGCGGATGTCGGTCGCCGAACTGCGCGCGCACCACCAGTCGGTCTTCGGCGAGCCGACGCGGGAGGGGCACCGGCGCCGTCTGGTCCGCCTGATCGCCTGGCGGCTGCAAGCCCTGCGCGAGGGAGGCCTCTCGGACCGTGCGCTGGGACGCGCGGCGGAACTGGCCCGGGATTCCGATCTCCGCGTGCGACCGCCCCGGGCCAAGCCCGGCGGCACGCGGGCGGGAGAGAACGCCCGACCCCGCGGGCCTCTCCGCGATCCGCGGCTGCCCCGGCCGGGTTCGATCCTGCGCCGGCGCTACAAGGGACGGGTGGTCCTGGTCAAGGTCCTGGCCCGCGGGTTCGAACACGAGGGCGAGGTCTACGCCTCCCTGACCGCCGTGACCCTGGCCGTCACCGGCACCCACTGGAACGGGATGCACTTCTTCGGCCTCGCAACGGGAAGAAAGGCGAAGCCGTGAGCCGCAACGGGTCGGCCGCCCGTAGGGGGGGTGGGGGGGGTGGGGGGGCGCCGCGCAAGACCGTCCGGTGCGCGATCTACACCCGCAAGTCCTCGGAGGAGGGCCTCGACCAGGAGTTCAACTCGCTCGACGCCCAGCGCGAGAGCGCCGAGGCGTACGTCGCGTCGCAGAAGGCCGAAGGGTGGGTGTGCCTGCCGGACCGCTACGACGACGGCGGGTACACGGGCGGGAACGTGGAGCGGCCCGCGCTGCGGACCCTGATGAAGGACATCGAGGCGGGCCGGATCGACACCGTGGTCGTCTATAAGGTAGATCGGCTCTCGCGCAGCCTGCTGGACTTCTCCCGGCTGATCGAGGTCTTCGAACGGCACGCGGTCTCGTTCGTCTCCGTGACCCAGCACTTCAACACCACCCAGTCGATGGGGCGCTTGACGCTCAACATCCTGCTCTCGTTCGCCCAGTTCGAGCGCGAGATCATCTCCGAGGGCACGCGGGACAAGATCGCGGCGTCCCGGCGCAAGGGGATGTGGATGGGCGGGCACCCGGTGCTGGGGTACGACCTGGACTTCAAGGCCGGGCGTCTGACGGTGAACGAGGAGGAGGCCGAGCGGGTCCGGGCAATCTTCGACCTGTACCTGCGGAACGGGGGCGCGCTGCTCCGCACCGTTCAGGAGCTCGACGCCCGGGGGTGGACGACCAAGCGCTGGACGACCAGGGCCGGGGTCGTCCGCGGGGGCGCGGTGTTCGACACGACGCGGCTGCGGTTGCTCCTGACCAACGTGCTTTACGTCGGGAATGTCCGCCACCGCGACCAGGTCTACGCGGGGGAGCACCCGCCGATCGTGGACCGGGAGGTCTGGGAGCGAGTGGGGAGGGCGGGCGCGTTGTTCGGTTCCAACCGGCGGGCGTGCGCGGAGCACCGATCGCGCGGCGCTCTCCTCGGCGGTCTGCTGTTCTGCGGACCGTGCGGGTGCGCCATGACGCCCACCTACACGGTCAAGGGCGGGGTGCGGGCGTACCGGTACTACGTGTGCGTGGCGGGTCAGAAGCACGGGCGGGCGGGCGTTGGAGAGTCCGGCGGGCGGGCGTGCCCCTCGCGGACCCTGCCGGCCGAGCAGGTCGAGCGGTTCGTGGTCGAGCGGGTGCGCGCGCTGGGCCGGCTCGACTCGGGCTGGGACGCGCTGCCCCCGGGCGAGCGTGCGGGCGTCCTGGGGCGCCTGGTCCGGCGGGTCGAGTTCGACGGCGTAAAGGGGATGCTGACAGTCCGGTTCCACGCGGACGGAACGGTGAGCGCGTCGGCGGAGAGGGAGGCGGTCGCGTGAACGATCCCGGAACAGTTGCGTTCAACGTCCACTTCGCGCGCGGGGCCGCGGGGGCACTCGAGCTCCGCGAGGGCGTGCTCCCGCCCCCACCGGTGGTTGATCGCGTCCCGCGGGTCGCGCGGTTGATGGCCCTGGCGATCCGCATCCGGCGCTCGGCGGGGGAGGGCGGCAATGACGCACAGGTGGCGCGTGCGGCGGGTGTCACGCGGGCCCGGGTCGCGCAGGTCGTCGCGCTGCTCTGGCTCGCGCCGGACCTGCAGGAAGAGATCCTGTTCCTGACCCCGGCCGAGTCGGGGCGCGAGCCGATCACGGAGCGGACCCTGCGGCCGATCGCGGCGGAGGTCAACTGGTACCGGCAGCGGCGGATGTGGCGGGCGCTGCGGCTTCAGAAGCAGCACCGAGCGGTGGGCTTGGAGGTGCGGTGATCAACCGTGTGGCGATCGGGCCCCAGCACGTGAATCGTCGGCCTCCGTGCTGGCCATGCCCGCCGGGTATCGGTTTATTCCCAGGGCGTAGCCGGGCCGACACGCGGCGGTCCAAAAGGGCAGGTAGACGCTCACAATCTGTAGACTCATGTGTCATGGCAAGCGAAGACCCGCAGGCCCATGTCACCGTCTTGCTGCGGGCCGCGGGCCAGGGCGACCGGAGCGCCGCAGCCGACCTGTTGCCCCTCGTCTACGAGCAGCTCCGGCGTGCGGCCCAGCGCCAGATGGGCGCCGAGCGCAACGGGGGCGCTGGCCACACACTCAGCGCCACCGCGCTGGTCCATGAGGTGTACCTGAAACTCCTCGGGCCGCACGAGGTTCCCTGGGAGGGCCGGGGCCACTTTTACGCGGCGGCGGCCGAATCGATGCGAAGGCTGTTGATCGACCGGGCGCGCAGCAAGCACGGGCGCGACGGGGGCCGGGGCCGTCGGGAGGCCCTGCGGATCGCCGGGCTGCAGTCCGTGCTCATCGACGAGAACCCCGACGGATTGCTGGCCCTCGACGACGCCCTCGGCCGCCTGGAGAGTGCGGACCCGCAGGCCGCGACCGTCGTACGGCTCCGGTTCTTCGCGGGGCTGGAGATCGAGCAGGCGGCGGCGGCGCTGGGGGTCTCGGCGCGCACGGTGAAGCGGGCGTGGGCGTTCGCCCGCGCGTGGCTGCGCGAGGATCTTGAGCGGCAGGAAGACGTGCCGGAGAGGTGACGTGTGGGCGAGGTTGGCGTGGCGAATGTGCGGGTGATCTTCACCGAGGCGTTCGAGCGCACCGGTGCGGATCGCGACGACTTCGTCCGCCAGGCCTGCGGCGGGGATGCGGAGTTGCGGCAGCGGGTCGAGCGGCTTCTGGCCGCGGCCGACCGCGACGACGATTTCCTGGCGAACCCGACGCAGGATTCGGCGCCCGCCGCCACCCAGGCCGCCGCGCCGATGCGCGAGGGGCCGGGCACACGGATCGGCCCGTACAAGCTGCTCCAGCTCATCGGGGAGGGGGGCTTCGGCTCGGTCTTCATGGCCGAGCAGGAGAAGCCGGTGGTGCGCCGCGTTGCCCTGAAAATCATCAAGCTGGGGATGGACACCCGTCAGGTGGTGGCGCGCTTCGAGCAGGAGCGGCAGGCGCTGGCGATCATGGATCACCCCAACATCGCCCGCGTGCTGGACGCGGGGGCGACCGAGGCGGGGCGGCCCTACTTCGTCATGGAGTTGTGCTCGGGCGTCCCGATCACGGCGTACTGCGACCGCGAGAACCTGGGGATCCGGGAGCGGCTGGAGCTGTTCGTGCAGGTCTGCCTGGCGGTGCAGCACGCGCACCAGAAGGGGGTCATCCACCGCGACATCAAGCCCACCAACGTGCTGGTCAGCACCCACGACGGACGCCCGTTCGCCAAGGTCATCGACTTTGGCATCGCCAAGGCCACGGGCGCCAGGATGACCGAGAAGACCATCTTCACCGAGCACCGCGCCCTGATCGGGACGCCCGAGTACATGAGCCCCGAACAGGCCGAGGGGAGCGTGGACATCGACACGCGCAGCGACGTGTACTCGCTGGGGGTATTGCTGTACGAACTGCTCACGGGGAACACGCCTTTCGACGCGCGCCGGCTGCGCTCCGCGGCGTTCGGGGAGATCCAGCGGATCATCCGCGAGGTCGAGCCGCCCAAGCCCAGCACGCGCCTCGCCTCCTTGTTGCTGCCCACCGGGAAGAGCGGCAGCGCGGACGCGGGCGACCCGGCTTCGTCGCTCGCCGTCGTCGCCGCGCACCGCCGCGTCGAGCCCAGGAAACTGGGGGCGCTAATCCGGGGCGACCTGGACTGGGTCGTGATGAAAGCGCTTGAGAAGGACCGGCGGCGCCGGTATGAGACCGCCAGCAATCTGGCCGCCGACGTGCAGCGGCATCTCGCCAACGAGGCTGTCGTCGCCGCGCCACCCACGGCCGGGTACCGATTGCGCAAGGCGGTGCGGCGGAACAAACGGGCGGTGGTGCTGGCCGGCACCATCGCGGGCGCGCTGCTCGCCGGTTCGGCGCTGGCAACCCTGGGGTTGATCCGCGCCACCGTGAATGAACGACACACCCGGCGGGAGGCGTCACGCGCCGACGCGGTGAGCGAGTTCCTGCAGGAAATGCTGACATCCGCCGACCCTGCGCTTGCCGAAGGTCGCGGTCTGTCGATCGGCTTCGTTCTGGGCGAGGCCGTCAAGAGAATCGACGGGGGCGCGTTTGCCGACCAGCCCGAGACGGAGGCGTTGCTCCGAGAGACGATCGGGCGCACGTACACCACATTGCAGCTCTTCGTGGCCGCCGAGGCGCAACTGGCCATGGCCGTGACTATCCGCACGCGGGTTTTGGGGCCCGAGCACCCGGACACGCTGGGCGCTATCCACCACTGGTGCATCGCGGTGTTCTACTGGAACGACCGGTTCGGCGAGCTTGAGCCCGTGGTGCGTCGCAACTTCGAGGCGCGGACCCGTGTGCTCGGCGAGAAGCACCCGGACACGCTCGACTCCATGGACAAACTCACCTGGGCGCTCTTCAGCCAGGGTAAGTTCGCCGAGGCCGAGCCCATCAGCCGACGGGTGCTGGAGCTTCGTGAGCGCGTGCATGGACCCTTGCACACCGAGACCATCACGTCACTGAACTACATGGGCAACATGCTCGCGATGGCCGGGCGGCTCGCGGAGGCCGAGGTCTTCTACCGCGACAGTCTCGAGCGCTCCATCCGCGCCCGTGGAGCCGAGAGCCGGGAGACCGCGGAATCCCACTCCTGCCTGGCCCAGAATCTGCAGCAACAGGGGAGAGCGGCCGAGGCCGAGCCCTTTGCCCTCAGGGCCGTCGAGGTCTCCCGGAAGGCGGGCCCCGCCTGGAAGGTGGCCGACCACCTCATCGGTCTGGCCCGCGTCACCGGCGACCTGGGCCGGCACGAGGACTCTTCGCGCATGCTTGAGGAGGCCATCGAGATCAAGCGCCGGCTGCGCGGCCTGGAGGACGGCGACACCCTGTGCTGCATGCACATCGCGGGGAAGGTCTACCGGGACCACGGCAACCTTGACAGGGCCGAAGCCATATTTCGCGAGGTGGTCGAGGTCCGTCGGCGCGTGAGGCAGCCCGATCAGATCATCTGGACTCTGGCCGCGATGTGGGACCTGGCTGGCCTGTACGAATCTCAGAGACGCTACGACCTGGCCGAGCCGCTGCTGGTCGGCGCACACGAAGAGGCGGGCGCCGAGCCGCGCACCGCGCTCGCGGAGAAACGAACTGCGGTGGAGCGACTGGCCGGGCTGTATGAGGCTTGGGACCGCGCCGAACCAGGGCGGGGGTACGACGCAAAGCGGGTTCACTGGCAGGAGTTGCTGAAGGGGGAGACTCCCTAGCAGCACGGCACGTGGTTGGAGCTGTCGGAAGCGCCGGGCCCTCGCCGGCGAGGGTCCTGTATTGCCATGGCGAGGTCAAGAGACCCGGGCCGTCGCGGCGTTGCGATGGCGTCCCTGAGACGGCACAGACAAGGAGACGACGATGATGTGCACGAAGAACACGGCGGCTCCGACGGACGCACGGCCGCAATCCGGGGAAGGCCTCCCCGCTCGTTTCCGGGGCCGATGGCTCGCGGGCGCGCTGCTCGCCGCGGCGGGTGCGGCGCGGGCGCAGGACTACCAGATCCAGGTCCGCGGCGTGGCTGGCGGGGAGCCGCCGCCCCGGGGGCTCGGGCCCGCGGTGTGTGACGTGGGCGGTGCGGCGCCCGAGGGCAACCACGTTGCCAACCTGTGGCCCGGCGGCATCGTGCCCTACCGGTTCAACGCCAACGTGAACGCGGAGAACCAGCAGCGCGCCGTCGATGCCATGGCCGCGATCGAGGCCGTGTGCGACGCGGATTTCATCCCTTGGGCCGGGCAAGCCGCCTACATCAACATCAACGACCACCCGAGCGCCAACAACTCCTGCGTCGGGTATAGCGGCGGGGTCTGCACGGTCAACATCCACGATTGGCCGTTCAGGGGCACGATCATCCACGAGTTCGGGCACTCGCTGGGCCTGCACCACGAGCAGAAGCGGGCCGATCGCGATCAGTACGTGCAGGTCAACCTGGCCAACACCTGCAACGCCGCGAACAACTACTCCGTCGCCGGCACGGTTTTCGGACCCTACGACTTCGAATCCATCATGCACTACGACCGGTACGGGTGGACGCGCGATGGGAGCGCGGTGATGACCGTGCTTCCGGCGCACGCCGAATGGAAGTACTACTGCGGCGACGGCGATTACCTGAGCAACGGTGACATCTGGGTGCTCACGCAGCTCTACGGCGGCCCGCGCCCGCCGCGTCTGTTCGCTCTGACGGTCCCCGCCCATCGCGCGCGGGTGGGGACCAGTTGGGTTCCCTCTTTCCAATGGGGGACGTCGGAACTGGCGGACTCCTACCACCTCCAGGTGGACGACGCTCCGTCCTTCACAAGCCCGGAGATCGACGTGTCCGTGGGCGGCACGTCGTACGCGGGCCTCGTGCCACTCCCGGCCGGTCGCGCGTACTACTGGCGCGTCAGGGCGGTGAACACGACCGGCGAGACCGAGGCCCGCCCGCGTCCGGTCCACAGTTTCCTGACCGAGTCGGGCGCGCCGCCGATCCTGTATGTGGACGACGACGCCGCACCCGGCGGGACGGGCGGCTCGTGGACGGCCGCACTCGAGGACCTCGCCGAGGCCCTGACGATCGCGGATTGCGCGGCGGGGGGGGCGGGACGGGTCACGGAGATCCGCGTCGGGCAGGGCGTGTACACGCCCGACCGGGGGAGCGGCGACCGCGACAGCGCGTTCCGGCTGACGGGCGGGGTGCAGATCAAGGGCGGGTACGCCGGCGTGGGTGCGCCGAACCCCGACGACCGTGACATCCATCTCTACCCGACCACGCTCACGGGTGACTTGGCCGGCGACGACGAGCCGGGCTTCGTGAACTACGGGGAGAACAGCCGGCGTGTTGTGACCGCACTCGGCGTTTCGGAGGCGTGCACACTCGATGGCCTGAGCATCACCGCGGGGAACGCCGACGGGGTTCCCGGGGGTACGGCCAGCGGTAGCGGCATCAACAGTCAGGACAGCCACCTGATCCTGCGGGATTGCCGCCTGACGCTCTGCTCGGCGAACGCGTGGGGAGGTGGCATCAACACGTTCGATGGTGGATCGCTCGAAGCCACCGGGACTCTGTTTGAGGGCAACCGTACAACGTCGGCGTCCCGCGGCGGCGGCAGCGGGTTGAACGCGGCCCTGGGATCCGCGATCACGCTCATCGGATGCACCTTCAGGGGCAACGCCGGGTGGCAGGCCGCGGGCGCGAACATCACGGACGCCAGCCCCGTCTGTGTCGTGCGCGACTGCGTGTTCGAAGACAACGTCGCATTGCAGTGGGTGGGCGGCTTGCAGATCTTCCGGCGGAACGCCGTGGTCGATCGCTGCACGTTCCGCGGCAACGTTTCCCTCTCCCCCACGGACGGATACGCCGGTGGATTCGGAGCCTATGGGCTGTCGTCGTGCGGCGTCGGGTGCATTGTCACGGTGGCCAACTGCCTGTTTGAGGGCAACACGGCGGGGCGCACGGGTGGCGCGATCAACAACGACGACGACGGAACGTTGAGCGTCATCAACTGCACGATCGCGGGGAACGCGGCTCCGCCCGGTCTGGGTGGCGGCATTTCCAACACCGGCGACTTCGGCGCGGGGGCCTCGATGACGATCGCGAACTCGATCGTGCGCGCCAACACCGGCGGCCAGATCGTGAATACGGGCACGGGAACGTCGACTGCTGCGACCTACAGCAACGTCGAGGGCGGGTTCGGGGGGTTTGGCAACATCATGACCGATCCGCTGTTCGTCAACACCGCGGCGGGCAACTACCGGCTGGCGCCGTACTCGCCGAGCGCTGACGCGGGGAGCAACATACTCGTACCCGTGGGGATCACGCAGGACCTGGATGGGGCGGCCCGCTTCCGCGAGGACCCGTGGGTGCCGAATACAGGCGTGGGCCCGGCGCCCATAGTCGACATCGGCGCGTACGAGCGCGGGTCGAGCTGCTACCCCGACTGCAACGAGAGCGGCACGCTCACGGTCGCCGACTTCGGCTGCTTCCAGGGGAAGTACGTCCTGGGCGACCTGTACGCTGATTGCAACGCGAGCGGTACGCTCAGCGTCGCCGACTTCGGGTGCTTCCAGGGCAAGTACGCGGTGGGGTGTCCGTGATCGGCGCGCGCCACGTGAACGACAACATCTGCTTCCAACCAGATTCCTTCTCGGCGGCTGCTCGTGAACAGACGGAGCTACGAATGAACAGTTGGCAGGTCGCGTTGGCGGCGGTCCTCGTGATCGCCACCGGGCATACCGCGGTTGCTCAATGCCAGCCCAAATGGCTGCCGAGCCACCCTGCCCCCGGCGTTGGCGGGCACGCGTACGCGGTGACGACCTGGGACCCGGACGGGCCCGGTCCGCAGGGCGAACTGCTGGTCCTGGGCGGCGATGTGCACGCGCCCGGAGGCCACGGGGTCGTGGCCTGGAACGGCGCCGAATGGACCGCACTCGGCGAAGGGACCACCGGCTCGCCGCACGCGTTCGCGGTCTACGAGGGCGACCTCATCGCCGGCGGGTCCTTCAGCGCGGCGGGCGGGACGGCCGCGAACATCGCCCGTTGGGACGGTGCATCCTGGCACCCGCTGGGAGCGGGGATCAGCGACACCGTCTGGTCGCTCACGGTCTACAACGGTGATCTCATCGCTGGTGGGCACTTCGGCGGGGGTATCGCGCGCTGGGATGGAACGGCGTGGCAGGCGCTTGGCACGGGCATGCCGGGCTCCGGCGCGTACGTCTACGCCCTCGGTGTCTTCGACGGCGATCTGATCGCCGGCGGAAGCTTCACCTCGGCGGGCGGGCAGTTCGCCCAGAACCTCGCCCGCTGGGATGGGACGAGCTGGCACTCGATGGCCCCCGGGTTCTCCGGCGGCTTTGGCGGGCTCTCGTTCGTCTCCTCGATCGGCGCGTACCAGGGCGACCTCGTCGTGGGTGGGTCGTTCTCGATGGTCGGGACGGTGGCCGCCAGCGGCATCGCCCGAAGGACAGCGTCCGGGTGGCAGCCGTTCGGCTCCGGCGTGACGGGCGGCAACGAGTACGTCTACGCGCTGCACAACGTCGGAAACGACCTGGTCGCGGCCGGCTACTTCACCGCGGCCGGCGGAGTGGCGGCCGCGAACATCGCCCGATGGGACGGTGCCACCTGGCAACCCCTCGCCGCGGGGCAGAGCGATTCTGTGACCGCGCTGGTCCGCTATGGCGGCGAACTGGTCGCCGCCGGAACGTTCAGCGGGGGCGCGGCCCGCTGGAACGGGTCCGCGTGGCGCCCCTTTGGACTCGGGCTCAACGGCCATGTTGCCGCCCTGACACGGTTTGCGGGCGATGTCATCGCCGCCGGGGCATTCACCGCCGCCGGAGGTGAATCGGTCCAGCACATCACCCGGTGGCGGGACGCGAGCTGGGAACCGCTCGGCCAGGGGCTGGACGGGAACGTCAACGCGCTGGGTGTGTTCCAGGGCGAGCTTATCGCGGGCGGGTCCTTCGGCATGGCCGGTGGGGTGTCCGCAAGCCGCATCGCTCGATGGAACGACACGTCCTGGCAGTCCCTCGGCTCGGGCCTGGATCAGCCGGTGTGGGCGGTCGCCGAGTTCCAAGGCGAACTCGTCGCGGGCGGACTCTTCACCACCGCCGGAGGGAACCCCGCGGACGCGATCGCGCGCTGGGACGGATCGACCTGGCTCCCACTCGGATCTGGAGTCGATGGGTCGGTCTACGCGCTGGGTACGCACGGGGGCGCGCTCATCGCCGGCGGCTGGTTCCACACCGCGGGTGGGGCTGCCAGGGGCATCGCCCGTTGGGACGGGCGGTCGTGGCATCCGCTCGGCTCCGGTGTGGGGGACGGGATCGTCTTCGCGCTCACCAGTTATGGCTCCGATCTGATCGTGGGTGGGTCGTTCTCCGAGGGAGGGGGAGTCGCCGCCAATGCCATCGCACGCTGGACCGGCACCGATTGGGCGCCGCTCGGCCAGGGCATGGCGGGGGGATGGTCAGGGCCGTGGAACCCGCCGTGGACTCCCAGCGTTGCGGCGCTTCACGTGCATCAGGGCCGCTTGGTGGCCGGCGGCCACTTCACCGGCGCCGGCGGCGAGACAGCGCCGAATATCGCCGCGTGGGATGGGTCGAGCTGGTCCGGTCTGGGGACCGGCGTCGGCGGTTCCGTCGGCGCGCTGGTGACGGACGGCGCGGACCTTGTCGTCGGCGGCTTTTTCCAATCGGCGGGCGGGCTGCCCTCGGGGTACCTGGCGCGCTGGGGTTGCGCGTGCTACCCCGATTGCAACGACGACGGATCGCTCACCGTCGCCGACTTCGGGTGCTTCCAGGGCACGTATGTCCTGGGTGACCTCTACGCCGACTGCACTGGCGATCAGCAGCTCACCGTCGCCGACTTCGGGTGCTTCCAGGAGAAGTACGTCCTCGGGTGCCCATAGCGCAGGATCTCATGGTGACGACGCCGGGGGCGTTCGGAGCGGCAGGCTTCGAGTGTGAGTTGGTGAGGGCCGCGCTCCGGTGAGGCTCTCGGGCGGGCACAAACTTGCGAGCGGGAGGTCCTTTGAACAACGCAGCTGGATCGTTGCGGCGGGCCGGGGTCTGGTTCGGCGCGCTTGCGCTGGCGACATGCGCGTGGGGGCAGGGTTGCCCCCCGGGCGTGTATCAGTACGGGCCCGCAACGTGGGACCTCGAGATCGAGCAGATCGTCGTGGATCATTACGGTCTCGGGGGCCCGTTGACGCCGACGGCCGAGGATTATGAGCGGGCCGAGCGCGATGTGGGGCTGATCCGGCTGGCTATTCCCGGTCTGGAAACCCACGTCGGACAGTGGGAGCACCGCGTGCTCTTGGTGGAGACGGACTCGCTCACGACGATTCCGAACTTGACCTGTACGAACACACATTTCCAGGCACAGATGATGCCGGCGGGATTCGGCCAGTGGTGGATCGTGGAGTTCCCGCGCGGCATGAACATCCTGGCGGTCGGCGAGGTCTACGCCGCGCTGCCCGAGGTGCTTCACGCGGAGCCGAACGCGCTGGGCGGCACCTCGTGCACGACGTTCGACACCTGGTCCTACGGGCCGCGGGCCAACGGGACTTGGCTGTGGACGATCCTGGACTCAGACGCCTGCGGGCCCGGCATCGGTGCGTGCTGCACGACCCTGTGGGCCGTAGAGGTCTCGTCGAGGGGCACCGTGCACGTCCTGTGTATCCCTCCGGACTGCAACGGCGACGGGCACCTGACCATCCACGACTTCGGGTGCTTCCAGTCCAGATATGCGGCGGGCGATCCGTGGGCCGACTGCAACAAGGACGGCTCGCTCACGGTGGCCGACTTCGGCTGCTACCAGACGAAGTGGGTGGGGGGGTGCTCGTGATGCGGTGATCTCGGCGTTGTGGCACGCGCGGGCTTCGCTTGCTTGATGTCGTCGAGCCTTGTACCTCAAGGAATTACCGCCGGGTATCGCTTTGGCGCAAGAGGCGCAACCCGCCGGGCATTCAGGAGGACCCGCCGTGCGAACCGCCCCCGTTCCCCCGTACCGCCCGCCCGCCGACCCTTGGGACGACTCCCGCCCGCCCCGCCAGGACGCGGCACGGGCCAACGTCGGGCGTCGTCGGGCCAAGCCCGCCCGCCGCCTCCCGCCCGAGGTCCTGACCGACGACGAGGTCCGGGCGCTCATGGCCGCGTGCTCCCCGGTCGCGCTCTCGGGCCTCCGCAACCGGGCGCTCATCGCGGTCATGTACCGCGCCGGGCTGCGCGTCTCCGAGGCCCTCGCCCTGCGCCCCAAGGACGTGGACGCGGCGACCGGCGCCGTCCGCGTGCTCTTCGGCAAGGGCGGGCGCGCCCGCACATCGGGCCTCGACCCCGGGGCGATGGCGGTCCTGCGGCGCTGGGCCGAGGCCCGGGCCCGCTGGGGCGTCAACGGCCTGCACCCGATCTTCTGCACGCGGTCCGGGCGGCCGACGACTACCGCCTACGTGCGGCGTCTGCTCCCGCGCCTGGGGGCCAAGGCCGGGATCGAG
>JBJXFE010000047.1:0-77558 GCA_046153875.1 Phycisphaerales bacterium | reverse complement strand
ACGACCGTCCTGAGGCAAACGACGCTCGGCGATGTCAAGATTCGCCATGACCTTCACGCGGCTCGTGATCGCCGGGCCCAGCGCCTTGGGAGGCGGGACCATCTCGTACAGCACGCCGTCGATGCGGTACCGCATCTTGAACTCGTTCTCGAAGGGCTCAAAGTGAACGTCGCTCGCCTTGTCGCGGATCGCCTGCAGCAGCACCAGGTTCACCAACTTCACAATCTCGTTGTCGCCCGCCGCCTTGCTGAGGGCGTCCAAATCGATCGACTGATCCCCGCGCGCCAGCCCCTCGAACTTCTTGGCATCAAGCCCTTGCACCACGTCGGCGACCGACTCCTTCTTCGAGAAGTACTTCGCGATGATCGCATCGACCTGGGCCGAATCCGCCACCACCGCCTCGACGTTGAACCCCATCAGCAGCCGAAGGTCGTCCACCGCCCGGAAGTTGTCCGGGCTCTTCATCGCGATCTTCAGACGCTTGCTCGTCGGGTTGAAGTCGATCGGGACGACCTGGTACGCGTGGACGTTGTCGGCCGGGATCACCGTCTTGACGGCCTCGGGCAGGTCGAAGCCCTTCAGATCCACCCAGGCCATCCCCGCCTGGCCCGCCAAGGCCGCGTTCACGTCCTGCTGAGAGCAGTAAGCGAGCTCGACGAGCAACTGCCCGATCGGAACCTTGCGTGTCTTCTGGATCGACAGGGCCTCGTGAACCTGCTCACGAGTCACCTTGCCCATCTTGGTCAGAACCCGACCAAGCTTGCGACCTTTCAGTTCTGCGGGGTCGAGCGTGGGCATGGGCGTGACAACCTCCGCGACCGGCCGGACGTATCCGGTTCGGCCATACTAGTAGTGTTGTTGCTGTGTCGCCAGCACAAAACGGCGCAATTCAAGACGCGACAGATGGATAATGGCGCATGATCAGGATCGCCATTGCCGAAAAGCGACTAGGCTCCCGTCGCGTCTACATCCTCATCCCACTCAATCCGACCAACGGTGCGGCCGATCTTGTGTACCCGATCTGTCAGGTCACTTGGATTTTTGCTCTTATCGATCATCTCTTCGGCACTGATCCAGCCACGCGTGTAGAGCGACCAGAGGTGCTCGTCGAGGAGCTGCATCCCGAACTTCTTCCCCGTCTGGATCATCGAATCGATTCGGAAGGTCTTGTTCTCTCGGATCAAGTTGGCGATGGCGGGGGTCACCACGAGGAACTCGTAGCCCGCCACCATGCCGGAAACATCCACGCGGCTCAGAAGCACCTGGCTCAGCACGCAGATGAGCGATGTCGAAAGCTGGACTCTGATCTGGTTCTGTTGGGTAACGGGGAACGCGTCCACGATACGGTCGATCGTCTTGGCCGCGCCAGTCGTGTGCAGGGTGGCGAAGACCAGGTGCCCCGTCTCGGCGGCGCGGATGGCGGATTCGATCGTTTCGAGGTCGCGCATTTCGCCGACCAGGATCACGTCGGGGTCGGAGCGGAGCACGCGCCGCAGTGCCTCGGAAAAGCTCGGCACGTCGTTGCCCACCTCGCGCTGGTTCACGACCGATTTCTTGTGGTAGTGGTAGTACTCGATCGGGTCCTCCATCGTGACGATGTGCCGGTCGAGATTCGCGTTCACGTAGTCGATCATCGTGGCCAGCGAGGTCGTCTTGCCGGAGCCGGTCGGCCCGGTGACGAGGAACAGCCCCCGGGGGCGGCGGATCAACTCTCGGCAGAGCTCCGGGAGGCCGATCTGCTCGAACGTGAGCAGCTTGTTGGGGATCTGCCGGCAGACCATGGCGATGTCGCCGCGCTGCCGGAAGACGGAGACGCGGAACCGGGCCGCGTCGCCGTAGGCGAACCCGAAGTCGGTTCCACCCTCTTCCTGGAGCTCCTGCTGGTTGCGCTCCGGCGTGATGGCCTTCATCAGCCCGACCATGTCGTCGGACTCCAGGGTCTTGGTCTGGAGGTTGCGCAGGTGCCCGTGCAGGCGGATGGTCGGGGGGCGCCCGACCGTCACGTGGAGGTCGCTCGCGCCGAGCTTGATGACGGTGTCGAGGAGGCGGTCGATCTGCATCGAGGACATGTCGGGCTCCGATCAGACTCAGGAAGCGTCCGCCTGGTTGTCCACCTGCGCGACGCTGGCGACCTCCGCCGGTGTCGTCACGCCCTTGAGGATCTTGATTTTTCCATCCAGGACGAGCGGGCGCATGCCGGCGTTGAGCGCGGCCCGGCGGACCTGGCTGATGGGCGCGAGGTTGAACGCGAGTTCGCGGATCTCCGTGTTCATGGTCATCATCTCGAAGATCGCCTTGCGCCCGCGGTAGCCCGTGCCGTTGCACGCCGGGCACCCGACGTTGCGCAGAACACGCCCCCCGGCCTCGGCGGGGCTGATCCCGCACAGGGCCAGGAACTTGGGGTCGGGGTTCGGGTCGGGCTGCTTGCACTCGGCGCACAGAATGCGGATCAGGCGCTGGGCCATGATCGCCTGGATCGACGACGCGACGAGGAACGGCTTGACCCCGATGTCGATCAGCCGCGTGATCGCCGAGGGCGCGTCGTTGGTGTGGAGCGTCGAGAAGACCAGGTGCCCCGTGAGGGCGGCCTGGATGGCGATCTCGGCCACGTCCTTGTCGCGGATCTCACCGACCAGGATGATGTTCGGCGCCTGGCGGAGCATCGAGCGCAGGATCGCGGGGAACGTCAGCCCGATCTTTTCGTTCACCTGGCACTGGTTGATGCCGGCGAACGTGTATTCGACGGGGTCCTCCGCCGTGATGATCTTCTTGTCCGGTCGGTTGAGCACGTCCAGCGCGGAGTAGAGCGTGGTGGTTTTGCCCGAGCCGGTCGGGCCCGTCACCAGGAAGATCCCGTTCGGGCGGCGGATGATCCGGTTAAAGCTCGCCAGGTTGTCCGGCTCGAAACCCAGGTTCTCGAGCCCGATCTTGACCGAATCGGGGCGCAGGATGCGCAGCACCATCGACTCGCCGTGGTAGGCCGGGCAGGCCGACACGCGGAAATCCACCTCATGCTCGTCGATCGGCATCTTGATGCGCCCGTCCTGGGGGACGCGGCGCTCGGCGATGTTCATCCCCGCCATCAGCTTCGCGCGCGAGAGCAGCGACGCCTGCATGCGCTTGGGGAGGTTGTCGCGCTCGATGCACACGCCGTCGATCCGGTAGCGCAGCCGCACGCGGTCGGCCATGGGCTCGATGTGGATGTCCGACGCCCGGGACTTGACGGCCTCGACGATGATGCGGTTGACGAGCCGGACGATCGGCGCGTCCTCCGACACGACGTCGATGGACTTGTCCACCGACCGGTCCACCGACCGGTCCACCGAGCGGTCGATCGACTCGGTGACGAGCGATTCGCCCGGGCCGACCATCTTCGGCAGCGTCGAGCCCAGCGATCCCTCAACGAACCGCTTGATCTGCGACCGGGCGGCGATCCGCGGCTCGATCTCCACGTTGAGCCGGAACCGGAGCATGTCGAGCAGCTCGAGGTCCATCGGGTCGTGGATGATGAGCTGGAGCTTTCCGTTGTTCTTGTTCAGCGGCAGGATCAGGTGCTTCTTGACCAGCTCCTCCGGGATCAGTTTGACGTTGATCTGGGTGGCGACGCCGTTGGCCGCCAGGTCGACGAACTCCATCCCGAACTGGTTGGCCAGAGCCTTGGCGACCTGGTCCTCCTTGGCCATCCCCATCTCGACGATGGTGTCGCCCAGGCGCTTGCCGGCGCCGCGGGCGACCTTGGAGGCCTGCTCGGCCTGGTCGGCGGTCATGACCCCCCACGAGACGAGGATGTCGCCGAGCTTCCTGCGCGAACGTGCCATGAGGTCGGGGTGCTCCGCGTGGTGGGGGCGGGGGCCGGGGGCCGGGCGCCCGGTCACGTCGGGCGCGCGGGAGCATACATTATGGATCACCCCCGTGGGGGCTTCAACACGGCCGGACTCGCTCGCTACGATCCAACGCCGGAACGGGCCCTCGCCCGTCGGCTCCCGGAATCTCCCACGTGCCGCACGATCCATCGACTCCGCCCGGCCCGAACCCGACCGGCGCGTCGCGAAGCCCGCGCGGAGCTCAGGGCCGAACCGGTGCCCGAACTCCGCTCCGTGTGCTCGTCACCGCGGGCCCCACGCACGAGCCGATCGACGCCGTCCGATTCCTCGGAAACCGGTCGTCGGGTCGGCTGGGGGTGGCCGTGGCTGACGAGGCCGCCCGCCGAGGCTGCGCCGTCACACTTCTGCTGGGACCGACCCCCCGCCGACCATCCGATTCGCGGGTCGCTGTGGCACGGTTCCAGACCACCGCCAACCTCGAAGCCCTGCTTGCGGAGCACCTGCCCCGGTGCGACGTGCTCATCATGGCCGCGGCCGTGGCCGACTACCGTCCCAAAGTCCCGCCCGGGCAGCTTGGGGGGAAGCTCAAGCGTGAGGGTGGGTCGCTGACGCTTGAACTCGAACCCACGCCCGACCAGATCGCGCTGTGCTCGGAGCGTCGCCGCTCCGACCAACTCCTGGTTGGCTTCGCTCTGGAACCGCGCGACCGGCTGATGTCCTCCGCTCGCGACAAGCTCGCGCGCAAGCGCATCGACCTCATCGTCGCCAACCCGCTGGAGACCATGGACGCCGAGACCATCGAGGCGGTGGTTCTCGGACGCGATGGGTCCGAGCACCGGACGCCCGGGGCGATCCCGAAGACCGAGTTCGCGGCGTGGTTCATGGACATCATTGAGTCCGCGGCGGCGCCGCGCGCCGGGTTCGTCACGAACACGCCCACGGCGTCCGCATCGATGAGCGTGCGATGACGCCGGCCCGCCCCGATCGTGGCCCGCGTCCGTCCGCCGTCCGGGTGCCCGCTCCGCGACCGGCCGCGGCGCGTTCGTCGGGTGCGGGCGCGTCCGGACCCCGGGGCCGATTGCCTGTTCGCGCCGCCGGTCCGCGACGCGGCGCCGGGGACTCACTTCCCCGCGGGCTGCACGTCATGCACGAAGACGCCAGCGTGATCGTCGTCGACAAGCCGCCGGGGTTGCTGACCGCGAACATGCCGGGGGAGAGCCGCGAGAGCGTATTCGATGCCCTCAAGGAGCTCGCGCGGGAACGCGGCGGACGCCAGGCCCGCGTCCACATCATCCACCGACTCGACAAGGAAGCCTCCGGGCTGCTCGTGTTCGCCAAGACCGAAGCGGCGCTCCACGCCCTGAAAGAGGACTTCCGCGCCCGCCGGGCGCACCGCCTGTACCTCGCGGTGATCGAGGGTGAGATCGCCGCCGCGGGCGATTCCGCGGACCCGGCCCACACGCTGTCGGGCGAGGCGGGCGCGGAGCCCGGCGCGGGACTCATCGAGCCCCGGCCAGGCGTGGATTCCGCCTCTCCGCGTCCCTCGGGCACCCTCCAGTCCTACATGATCGAGAACGACGCCGGCGGCCTGGCCCGCAGCGTGCCGATCGGCGACGTCGCGAAGGCAGGCCGCGTCATGCGCGGCGCTCGCCCGGCGAAACTGCGGCCGAGCGCCCCGCGGCGCCCCGGTCCGCCGGCGCGCGACGAGCCCAAGCTCGCGGTCACGCACTACCGCGTGCTCGGGTCCGGCTCCGGGCGGACTCTGATCCAGCTCCGCCTGGGGACGGGTCGCAAGAACCAGATCCGCGTCCACATGAAAGAATGGGGCCGACCGATCGTCGGCGACCAGCGGTACGGCGCGAAGACCGACCCCGCGCGCCGCCTCTGCCTGCACGCGGCGGAACTCGGGTTCCGCCATCCGGCGACGGGTGAAGCCGCCCGGTTCCGGTCGCCGCCGCCGCCGGGCTTCTTCGGCCTCGTGGGGATGACGCCGCCGCAACCTCGTGAGGACACCACCCGCGCCGACCAAGGGGCTCCGTCGGGTAGCGTCGGGCGCACCCCGCCCGGGCCGGTCACGGCAACGCCCGCGGCCCGCACATCGTGGGACCACGTGGCGGCGTGGTACGACGAGCTGATCGACGAGCGGAGGAGCGACCTGTACGATGCGGTCATCGTGCCCGGCGTGTTGCGGCTGCTCGCGCCGCGCCCCGGGATGCGCGTTGTGGACGCGGCGTGCGGCCAGGGCGACCTGTGCCGGCGCGTGGCGGCGCTCGGCGTCGAGGCCGTCGGGGTCGACGCATCGCCGCGATTGATCGATGCGGCCCGATCGCGCGGCGCGCCGCCGGGCGGTCCGGCGATCCGGTACGAAGTCGGTGATGCGCGATCGCTGGACACCGCGCCGGGCGTAGCGCCCGGGAGCTTTGACGGCGCGACGTGCGTCATGGCCCTGATGAACATGAACCCGCTCGAGCCGGTGTGCCGCGGCGTGGCGCGCCTGCTGAAGCCGGGCGGGTCGTTCGTCGCCGTGATCCTCCATCCCGCGTTCCGTGCGCCCGGGCAGACGTCGTGGGGCTGGGACGGCGCAAGGGACGGAGAGACGAAGAGACGGAGAGACGAAGAGACTCCGGCTCGCGGCTCCGCGCGTCAGTTCCGCCGCGTGGATGGGTACCTGTCTCCGGGCCAACGCGCGATCGTGATGAACCCGGGCGAAGCGGCCGGCGGGGGCGCGCCCGTCACGACCGTGACGTTCCACCGTCCGATCCAGGCGTACATCGCGGGCTTGAGCAACGCGGGCCTGCTGGTCGCCGCGGTCGAGGAATGGGCGAGCCCGCGGGTGAGCCGTCCCGGCCCGCGCGCGGCCGAGGAGAACCGGGCGCGGCGCGAAATCCCGATGTTCCTTGCCTTCCGCGCGGTCAAGGGCGTGACGGGCCTGTCGGCCCCGTGACGCGGGCGCGATCACTCCCGTCCAGCGGCTCGGGCTCGGGTGGGACCGCGATGCCGGTTCCCGCGAAGGTCCAGGCGATGCGTCGTTGCAACCACCGTTCCTGCGTGTGCTCGAGCGCATAGGCCGTACCGCGCCGGGCCATGTCCATCAGGCGCGGGCGGTCGCGGTCGAGCCCGACAATCGCGCGGGCCATCGCCTCCTGATCGAGCCATGGTGAGAGCGCCACCGCGCCGCTGTCGGCGATGGTGCGGTAGTACGGCAGGTCGAACGCCGCGATCGGCATCCCCGCCGCAAAGCTGTCGAACGCGCTGCGGGGCGTGTCCTCGGACAGTTGCGTGGCGAGCGAGAGGTCGCAGGGGGCCAGCGCATCGAAGAGCGCCGGGCCGTACGGGACGGCGTCGATGAACCGGACGGAGTCACCCAGCCCGAGTTCGGCCGACAGCCGGCGGAGCCGGTCTCGCTCGGGGCCGTCGCCGATGATGTGAAACTCGTAGGCCCGCCCGCCCAGCGCCCGGGCCGCGGCGAGCACGCGGAGCGCGACATCCACGCCCTTGCGCCGCACGAGGCGGCCGAAATAGACAACCCGCAGCGGGCGCGAGGCGTCGCTCATGGCCGCCAGGCGCCGGTCGAGAGCCGCGCCGCGCACCACGTGCTCCGCGGAGTGCGCGGTGTCCAGGTGCATCCGCACGTTCGGGCGTCCGCGCCCGAAGTCCTCAACGAGCGACCGTCCCTTGAGCATGGACATGGTGCAGGAGCGGACCGCGAACCGCAACTGAGCGCTCTGGAGCGGGCGGAACACCCATTGGTACTGAAGGTACTCGCGTCTGGACATCATCCCGGTGCGGTAGTTCTGCCGCCCCGTGTCGCGGAAGTCCATGTCCGCGATGCAGATGGAGCGTTTGCCCTGGCGCACGGCCGCGACGAGCGCCATGAAGCACACCGGGCGCAGCGCGTCCGTCGAGATGCCGGAGTGGACGACGTCGGCGCGCCGCACGAGTCCGGAGAGCTCGCGCCAGATGCGAACGCCGTGCCGCAGCCAGAAGGCGCGGGTCCGCGCCGTGTCCGGGTTCAGCGGTGTGTAGTAGATACTCTCGCGGGCCTCGTCGATCACGGTCAAGTGGTGGCGATTGGCCCGGTAATACTCCGCGGACCACGATGGTGATGCGAGGTCGACGCGCTCGATCTGAGGCGGCAGCATGCGTCGCAGCTGGCGCAGGTGCTCCGCGAACGCGCTCTCCGCGGCGAAGACACCCGGCCCGACGCGGTAGCTCGGGGCGTGAACCACGATCAGGTAGCGCACCGCGAATCATCTCCGGCCCGCACCGGCGCCCGACGTGCTGTCACGTGATGCGTCGCGGGGTCGTGACTGTATCGGCGTCCGATCGAGAAGAGAACGAATCGACGGTGTGAATCCGGTCGGACAGGGCTCCAACGGAGTATTCTTCGCGGGTTCCTCATGGGTGCGGATGGGTGTCGCGGGGCATGAATACCTGCCGGACCCCGAGCGGGCGGCGACGCGGGGACAAGGGGGCGCCCTGGAGGAATGGAGGAGCCTGGCGCGGATGGGCTACGACTACGTCATCGTCGGCGCGGGGCTCTTCGGGGCCGTGTTTGCGCAGCAGATGCACCAGGCCGGGCGGAGCGCGGTCGTGGTCGAGCGTCGCCGGCACATCGGCGGCAACTGCTTCACGCGCGAGCACGAGGACACGGGGATCACCGTCCACGACTACGGCACGCACATCTTCCACACGTCTGACCGGCGCGTGTGGGACTACATCTCCCGCTTCACCGAGTTCAACCGCTACCACCACCGCGTGCTCACGACTCACCGCGGGCGCGTCTTCTCGATGCCCATCAACCTCGGCACGATCAACGCGTTTTTCGGGGTGAACCTGCGCCCGAGCGAGGCCGAGGCCTTCCTGGCCGCGCGGCGCGAGCCGATCGAGAACCCGCGCAACCTTGAGGACAAGGCGATCAGCCTGATCGGGCGCGAGCTGTACGAGGCGTTCATCCGGGGGTACACGATCAAGCAGTGGGGGTGCGACCCGCGCGAGCTCCCGTCGAGCATCATCACGCGCCTGCCGGTCCGAACGTCGTTCAACGACGCGTACTTCGACGACCCGTACCAGGGCATCCCCGTCGGCGGCTACACCCCGATCTTCGAGCGGTTGCTCGAAGCGGTGCCCGTCGAACTCGGCGTGGACTTCCTCGCTGACCGCGCCCGCTGGACCCGCGCGGGCTCAAAGGTCGTCTACACCGGTCCCATCGACCGGTACTTCGACTACAGCCTCGGGCGGCTCAACTGGCGCTCCGTGCGGTTCGAGGTCGAGCGCCGTGCCGAGAGCGACCACCAGGGCACGTCGGTAATGAACTACGCCGACGCGGACGTGCCGTACACCCGCGTCCACGAGCCCAAGCACCTCCACCCGGAGCGCCCGTGGAACCCGCGCGACACGGTGATTCAGCGCGAGTTCTCGCAGGTCAACAACGACGAACCGTACTACCCCGTCAACTTCGAGTCGGACAGGCAGCTCTACGAGGGGTACGCGGGCCTCGCCGCCCGCGAAAAGCACGTCATCTTCGGCGGGCGGCTCGCCCGGTACAAGTACTACGACATGCACCAGGTGATCGCCGCGGCCCTTGTCGCGGCCAAGAAGGAACTGTCGGGCGATGCCGGGTAGGCCGCGTCACTCGACGCCGCCGCCGGTCCCGATCGGAGCCGCCGGACCCGCGTGACCCGGGACGGCCGGCGCGTAGAGCTCCGGGTGCTGGTACTGGCCCTTCATTTCGGCGGGCTTTTCCGCTTCGACCGGCGCGCCGTACGCCTGGACATAGGCATCGCTCCGCACGCCCTTCACCTCCCACGACACCTTCAGGCCCGGCAGCCCGCCCGCGATCTTGAACGCGTTGTTCTGCACCTCGCTCTGGATGTACACGGGCGCGAACGCGCCAACGCACGTGAGCTGGTACCGCACGTCCGCGTTGATCGCCCCGAAATACTCGGGCAACTGCACCCACGCCTCGCCCTGCGGATTCAGCACCACGGTCCCGGAGTAGACGTTGAGCGGCTCGGGCCCCTCCGACGAATAGTGGTACAGGAACTTGTTCTGCGGATCGAGCGGGTGGTCGATGCGGAACGATTTCGTGCCCGAGGCCCCCGAGCGGCCCAGCGCGTACACCCCGTAGTTGGTGCCCGTGGACGGGTTCGCCTGGCCATAGACGCCGTAGCCCGTGGAACTCTGCGTCACGCCCCACACGCCGACGGTGGTCCCGGTCGCGGCCGTCGCCACGCCGTAGACGGCCTTGCCGGCGGTCCCGTTGCTCTCGCCCCAGACGCCGACCGTGTTGGCCGCGCCCCCCGCGGCCGCGCGCCCATAGACGCCGGTGCCCGTGGAGCTGTCGCTGCGGAAGAACCCGCCGTAGGTGCTCCCGGTCACCGCCGACGCGATGCCGTAGATGGCTCGGCCGCTCGTGCTGAGGTTGTTCCCCAGCACTCCGTAGGTGACCCCGGTGGTAGCCGCAGCGACCCCGAGCAGGCCGCGCCCCGTGGTGCTGTTGCTCTGGAAGTAACCCCCGTGGGTCGTGCCGGTCGCGGCCGTGGCGTGACCGAACACCGCGCGCCCGCCCGTGCTCGGCGTGGTCGCCGTCAACGCCTGGGCCAGGCCTGTCACAGACGTATGCACCGCCGCGACGCCTGCCCCGGACGACGACGCGGCCTCACCGCGCACCCCATCGGCCGCGCCCGTGGCATTCCCCGCGCGCCCGAAGACGCCCTGCCCGTCGGTTCCGATTCGGTCGCCGAGGACGCCGGACGCGTCGCCCATTGCGGCGTTCGCGATGCCGTAGACCGCGTTGCCCGTGGTGCTGTCCGCGCGGAAGTACCCGCCGTACGCCAGCCCAGTGGCGGCCCCCGAAAAGCCGGCGACGCCCGCCCCGGTTGTGCTGTTGCTCAGCCCAAGCACGCCGAAGGCGTTGCCGCCGGTGGCGGCCGTCGACTCGCCGAACACCCCGGCCCCGCCCGTGCTGGCGCTGCGCCCGTATACGCCGTAGGTTGTGCCGGTGGTGGCGGAGGCAAGCCCGAAGACGCCCCGCCCCGTGGTGCTGGAGCTCTGGAAGTACCCGCCGTAGCGCTCGCCGGTGGTCGCCGAGTTGAGCGCGTACACGGCGCGGTTCAGCGACGGCGTGACGACGTGCAGCTTGTAGATGGGCGAAGCGATCCCGATGCCGACTTCACCCGAGTTGGTGTTGCGGATGTCGAGCCCGCTGACAACCCACTGGGCCCGCGCCGCCGAGCCCGCCGCGAGCACAACCGCGGCCGCCACGAACCCGGCTGCCCGGCGCGGCGTGGATCGGATCAGAGCCGGAGTGTGGTCAGGACGCGTGGTCATGGCGATCTCCTCTGGTGCCGCGTGTTCCCCGACGGCTGGTGCAGGGTGGGTGGCGACAGCTTGTACCGGGTGGGTTCTCTCGGCGGCCTCATGCCGGGCCGACCACCGCGTGTCCGGTCCCGTAGTCGTCAGAGTATCACCAACGCCGCGCTGCGGAAGGCCCTCCCGCGCGGCCCTCCCGCGGGCCGCTCCCGCGCGGCGATGCCGGGGCCGAACCGGCCGTACCATTCCGCGTCCGCGGGCGTAGCTCAGTGGTAGAGCGTCAGCCTTCCAAGCTGAAAGTCGAGGGTTCGAATCCCTTCGCCCGCTTTTCTGCCGGAACCGGTTGCGGTTTCGAGGCCGCCGTCAAGGCGAGCGGACGGAGAATGTCCTCGGCTTTTGATTCACTTGCCGAGTGGGTCGCGTTGCGAACAGCGTTGCCGAAAAGTGGGCGATACTGGACTCGAACCAGTGACCTCTTCCTTGTCATGGAAGCGCGCTAGCCAACTGCGCCAATCGCCCCTCTCGCCGGGTCGGTCCCGGCGGCGAGAGTATACCGGGCAGGGCGGCGTGCGGCGATCGTCGGATGAGCGTCGGCCGCGGGGCACGATGCCCTCGGGTCGTGAGCATCCGGTGCTACACCCAGAACCTGGAGAGGGCCTCCACGACGGTCGGAAGGGCGCCCCCGGTCAGCAACGGGACGACGACCGCCGCCAGCCGGCCGAGCGTGTCTCTCCACGATGGCATGATGTGCGCGTCAGGCGTTCCCGTGCGCAGGTGCTCCCGGTGCATCCGTGCCGCTTCGTAGCGGAGCCGCATGAACGCGGGGATGAACACGGCGGCGAGGAAGACGGTGTAGAACGCGCCGACGCCGCTCGACAAGGTCAGGGCCACGCTCCGGACCGTCGGCTGCTGTTCCGGGCTCACGCAGGCGTGCGCCCAGTTGTGGAGCGCGAAGATCTCGATGACCGCGACGGCCAGCATGGCACCGATGGAGTTGAGCAGCAGGCGCAAGTCCCCCGCGGTGCCCTCCGGATCGGGCGGCTCGCCCGGCGGCGTGCCCGACCCGAAGCGGCTGAGCGTCGCCGCCACCGCGGACACGAGGAACACGGTCGGCACCGCCCCCGCGGCGTTGAAGCCGTGGAAGAACTCCCGCATAGGCACCCGGGTACGCAGCGTCCGCAGCGCGCCCGAGGAAACTCGCAGGCCGAACCACGTGTCGAGCACGGAGAAGGTGAGCGTCGCCGCGAACGCCGCGATCGAAACAAAGAGGGTGCGGCGCAGCCACGCCCGGGTCCGCACCCCGGCGTGGCGCCGGATGACGGCGATCGACAGGGCAATGATCCCGATCTCGCCGGCCGCCAGCGCGGTCGCGCTCACCACCCAGAGAGCGCGAGCCGCGAACTCCGCGGGGGCCGGGACGTTGGTCGCGCGCTGGATCGCGATTCCCTCAACGTTGGACCCGCTGATGAGAAGGAAGAGGATCGCGAGCAGCGGCACGCCGAGCGCGCCCACCACCGACCCCGCCTCCGGGCGCGCCCCGTACGCCCTCGCGCGATCCCAACGGCCCGGTCTGGACACCCGCGATCCCACGCCCGATTACTCCCACGGCGCGCGGCTAGTTTACCATCCACTCATCGTTCCTGCGGGGGGCGCGGCGGCCGGTCACACCAGCTTCAACGCGTAAAAGATCGCCGTGAACATCATGTCGGCGAAGATGATCGCCACGACGCACTCGACCACGGTGGCCGTGGTCGCCCGCCCGACGCCGGAGGCCCCGCCCGTGACGCGCAGCCCGTTCGCGCACGCGATCACACCGATCAGCAGCCCGAACACCGACGCCTTGCCGATCCCCGTGGCGAAGTCCACCAGCTTCACCTGGTCGAGGAAGTTGGACTTGAAGCTGGGGTAGGAGATGTCCAGCGCCAGCACGCACGCGGCCAGCGACGCCGCGACCGAGACCAGGTCCGCGAAGACGGCGATCGCCGTCATGCTGATCAGCGTGGCGATCACGCGCGGCACCACGAGGAACCGCACGGGGCTCAGGGCGTGCGCCTCGAGCGCCTCGATCTCCTCGCCCACCACCATCGTGCCGATCTCCGCGGCGATGGCCGCCCCCGCGAACCCGGTGAGGACCACGGCCGCGATCAGCGGGCCCAGCTCGCGCAGCACCGCCACCCCCACGATGCGGGCGACCAGCTCCTTCTGCCCCCAGGTCTCCAGCGGCGGGGCCATCTGCAGCGTCAGGATCAGCCCCACGCACCCCGAGACGAGAGAGATGATGATGAGCGACCGCGCCCCCACGCGGACGACCTGCGAGACGATCGCGGCGTATCCGAGGCGCACCTTGCGGCCGCGCAGCGAGCTCCACACCACCGCCGACGCGTCGAACAGCAGGAAGAGGATGTCGCCGATGTGGGAGAGGACGTTCAGGGCGCGAGCGCCGAGGCCGGCCACGACGCCGACGGTCCGGGCGGCGATCCCCGCCGCCGCGCCCGTCCTGGTTCTTGCGCCCGACTCGTCCATGTGTCAGACCGTGGCGGTGGTGGGCCGGTGGGGGGTGGGGGGCGGGGCGGAGGTGATGGGCGGCGGGGCGGCGGCGGTGCCGCCCGCGCGTCAGGCCTTCAGCGCGTCGTCGCGCGAATCGGTGATGGAGAACACGGTGTCGAGGCGCGCGATCTCGAAGATGGACTTCACGCGGTCCCGCAGCCCGCACAGGACCATCTTCGTGCTGTTGCGCCGGGCAATCTGGTACGCCTCGACCAGCGTGGCGACGCCCGAGCTGTCCATGTAGTCCACCTGCGACAGGTCCACGACGACACGGGGCGGCTTGCCCGCCTGCGCCTCGCGCAGCGCCCCGCGCAGCGCCGGCGAACGCGCCAGGTCCACGTCGCCCGTCGGCGAAACCACGATCGAGCCCTCGGCCCGCTCCAGCTTGATGTCGTCGTCGTTCATGGCTTCGCCCCGCACGCGGAGCCCGCGCACCCGCACGAACCCGGATCGTTGCTCTTGTTCCGCCGCTTCGCCAGCGTGAGCCTCATGCCCGTGGGGTGGCGCTTCTCGTACTTCACGACGTCCATGACCTCCCGGATGATGTGCACGCCCAGCCCGCCCGGGCGGATCTCGTCCAGGTCCCGGCTCTTGATCTGCGCCTCGTCCACCTGCTTCGCCTCGTCCTCGATCACGATGGTGATGCCCGCGTCGCCGTTGGGCAGGACCGCCGGCCACACGCTGAGCCAGATCGGGCCGTCGGCGCGCTTGTCGTACCCGTGGCGGATGACGTTGCACAGGGCCTCATCGACCGCCAGGGCGATCTGGCCGCACCCTTCCTCGGTGAATCCCAGCCGCCGCGCGACGGCCGCGATCATCTCCCGCGCGCCGCTCAGGTAGGTCGGGTTGCTCACCAGAGCCACGCGCAGGTCCGGGGGCTTGGTGGTCATCGCTCACCCCCTTCGCGCGACGCGACCGGCGCGGGCGCCACCGGCGGTCCGGTCGGCGCCGGGGATTGCCCCGCGTACCAGCGCTGCCAGTCGTCCACCATCGCGGCGCGGCGCCACGGGGGCGCGGCGTGGTCGTAGCCGAGGGTCTGGCCGGTGATCCGCTCCAGGGCCCGGATCGCTGTGAGCCGCACCGCGGGGTCGTCGTTGTCGAGCGCTTCGATGAGGTGGGGAACCGCGCTCGGGTCGCGCGCCCCGGCGGCGTCCGTGATCGCGCGGAGGAGCGCGGAGGGATCGGGCGAGTCGAAGCCCTGCGGCGGCGATGCGCACCCGGACACGCCGGTGACGATCGTTGCCGCGGCGATCATGACGCGTAGGTCCACGCCCCACATCGTAGAGATCGAGCGGGGGTGGAACCATGCCCGCGCCGACGCCGCCCGGCCCGGCCCGCCGGCGTGGTGCCGGGACGGTTGAGCCCCTACCCTCACCCCTTTCACGGGGACGCACATGGCAGTTCCATCGGCCCGGACCCTTCCCCACGATGAAGTCGTCCCGATCCTGGACTTCGGGGGGCAGACGGCGCAGCTCATCGCGCGGCGGGTGCGCGACGCGGGCGTGTACTCGCTGCTGGTGCACCCGGCGACGCCGGCGGCCGAGCTGGCCGCGCTGAAGCCCAGGGGGCTCATTCTCTCCGGCGGGCCCGCGAGCGTGTACGACGAGGGTGCGCCGGTGTGCGACCCGGCGATCTTCGGGCTCGGCGTGCCGGTGCTGGGCATCTGCTACGGCATGCAGCTCGCCTGCCGCGTGCTCGGGGCGAAGGTCGAGCGCACGCCGGAGCGAGAGTTCGGCCGGGCGAACCTGACCATCCTCGACCGCACCGGGCTGCTCGCGGCGATCCCCGAGCGGACCACGGTGTGGATGTCCCACGGCGACCAGGTGACGGATCTGGGGCGGGCGGGCCTCACGCCGCTGGCGACGACGCCGACGTGCCCGTACGCGGCCGTGGTCTCCGTCAAACCTGGACTTCGCTTCGTCGGTGTGCAGTTCCACCCCGAGGTGACGCACACGCCGCACGGCGCGGAGATCATCCAGAACTTCCTCTATGAAATCTGCGGGTGCGCGGGGACGTGGCGGATGGCCGACTTCGCGCAGGCCGCGGCGCAGCGCATCCGCGAGCAGGTCGGCCCTGGCCGCGTCATCTGCGGGCTCTCCGGCGGCGTGGATTCGTCGGTCGCGGCGGCGTTGATCCATACGGCGATCGGCGACCGGCTGACGTGCGTTTTCGTGGATACGGGGCTGCTCCGCAAGAATGAGCGCGAGCTGGTCGAAACGACCTTCCGCGACCACTGCAACATTGACCTGCGCGTGATCGACGCCTCGGCCGATTTCCTCGCGGACCTCAAGGGTGTGACCGACCCGCAGGAGAAGCGCCGTCGCATCGGGCACCGGTTCATCGAGGTCTTCAAGGGGGCCGCGCGGGAAATCAAGGGAGTGGACTTTCTGGCGCAGGGCACGCTCTACCCGGACGTGATCGAATCCGGCCAGGGCTACGCGGGGCAGTCGGCTGGGATCAAGCTGCACCACAACGTCGGCGGCCTGCCGGAAGAGCTCGGTTTCAAGCTCGTCGAGCCGCTGCGCGACCTCTTCAAGGATGAGGTGCGCAAGCTCGGTCAGGTGCTGGGCCTGCCCGACCAGATCATCTGGCGGCACCCGTTCCCCGGGCCGGGGCTGGCTGTCCGTGTGCTCGGCGAGGTGACGAAGCCGCGGCTGGACGTGGTGCGCGACTGCGACGAGATCCTTCTCGAGGAGATCGTCGCCAGCAACCTCTATCGCAGCACGAGCCAGGTGTTCGCGGTGCTGCTGCCGGTGCAGTCGGTGGGCGTGATGGGGGACGGGCGGACGTACGAGAACGCCGTGGCGATCCGGGCGGTGGACACCCAGGACTTCATGAGCGCGGACTGGTCACGGATCCCCTACGCGGTTCTGGCGACGATCAGCAGCCGGATCATCAACGAGGTCCGCGGCGTGAACCGCGTGGTCTACGACATCTCGACGAAGCCGCCGGCGACGATCGAGTGGGAGTAGACGATCGCGGGCGCGGCGTCAGGGGTGCAGAAAGCTCAGGTGCAGCTCCGCATGCCGGAGGTTGAGCTTGATGCCGTCCTCGTGCGTGAGCGGGCCGAAGACCGGGCTGGGCTGCGTCGGGGCCTCGCGTTCGAGCCGGTCGATGGCCGCACGCAGCCGATTCAGGCCATCGTCGAGGCTCAGGGGAGCCGTGCCGAGCGTGCCGCCCTCGACCCGGGGGATCCTGACTCCTGCGGGCAGGCCCTCGTTGAAGTACTTGTTCTTCCGCCGACGCACGATCCACCGGACGATCCACGGGGGCTTGAGCGGATTGGGTGTCCACAGGAAGTCGATCCAGGTTGCCAAGTGCCCGAAGACCTGCCCCGCGGTCCAGTTGCCCGAACGGCGCAGCGTCCCGGCCCGTTCCGCCGCTGCCACGCGTTCGACCTCGGCCCGCAGGTCGGCGACGGAACCGAACCGGAGCTTGCGGCGGTCGGTGGTCTTGGCGGTGTTGACGGGGGTCGTGGCCGTGGTCATGTCGCCAGTGTAAACAACCGCCCAGCCGCCTTCATTGGGGCTTTGTGCGGAACGCACCAAGGCCAAATGTCCGCGCCCCGGCGTCACCGCCGGTACGTCAACGGCTCCTCGACAAGGCTGTACACCGTTCGCAGCACGGTGATGCTCAGCAGCGTTGCCGCGCCGAGTCCGAGCAGCACCGCGGCCTGGCCCGTATGCCCCGCGCCGAGCAGCCACGCCGAGCCGTACAGCGGCACCCACAGCGACCCGTAGCGTCCGATCTTGTCCGCGGCCCGCGGACCCGGCCCCACCTGGCGGACCTTGACCCAGCACCACAGCGCCAAGGGGACCGCCAGCGCGATCGGCCAGACCGGCACCGTCGGGTCCACCCAGTCGGGCCACACCCAGTGCGGCCGCCCGTTGCGCTCCCAACCGATCCACAGGATGAGCCCGGACCAGAAGACCCACCCGAGCACGGCCGCAACTGCGGCGCGCGGGCTGAGGCGCGGCACACGCCGCCCGATGACGTGCGTGACCGCCGCGAGGGCCAAGGCGTGCGTCATCACCCACCACACCGGCCAGACGAAGTTCAGGAAGACATTCGGTACGACCATGTGCCCCGCGTAGATCAGCCCGAGCAGCACGAGCCCGACGCCGGGGACGAACTTGCCCGCGGAGTTGAAGACCAGCACCGCCGCGGCGACCAGCAGGAGCATGAGCACAGCGCCGGTGCCGAAGACGGCCGCGCCGGCGACGCCCGCGATCAGGGTCGCGACGACGAGGGTGACGGCCGCCTCCACGCCCATGCGCCCCGCGGCGAGAGGGCGATCGGGCTTGAGCGCGCGGTCGCGTCGCAGGTCCAGCACGTCGTTGAGGCACGCCCCGAAGCCGTAGAGCCCGAGCGCCGTGATCGCGCCCGCGGCCAGCAGGAGGGAGATCGGCAAGCGGTGCAGTTCCGCCGTCCCGATCTCGTGGTCCGGCTCCGCACGTGTCCAGAGGATCACGAACCAGACGTTGGCGACCGCGGCGAACGCCGACGTCACCCGCGTCAGGCGCAGCACCGGCGCGATCCGCAGCAGCACGTTTCGCATCGCGCGGCATGGTACCGGCCCGGCGGCGTCGCGACGCGCCGCCGTTCCGCGTCGGCTCTACGATCCGCCCGAGATGCCTCCGCCCGACACGACAGCACGTTCGCTTTCGTCGCCCGCCGATGCGCCGCCGATCCCGCGGATCGCCGTCGTCGTCGCCCGTTACAACGCGTCGATCACGGATCGGCTGCTGGAGGGCGCGACGCAGGAGTACGCGCGTCGTGGAGGCGGCCCGACCGGTCTCGCCGTGCTCGACGCGCCGGGCGCCTTTGAGGTTCCCGCGATCGCCGCGGCCGCCGCACGCTCGGGGAAGTTCGGCGCGATCGTCGCGCTCGGGTGCATCATCAGGGGCGAGACGCGCCACGATCGGTACCTCGCGCAGTCCGTCACCGACGCGCTGATGTCGATCGCGGTGGGGACGGGCGTGGCCGTGGGGCTCGGTGTGCTCACGGTCGAGAACGCCAGACAGGCCCGCGACCGCGCCGGGGGCAAGAAGGGCAACAAGGGCGCCGAGGCCATGGCTGCCGCCATCGATGCGGCCGCCGCTATCGCGCGGGCTCGCGGTGGCGAGGGGAGCGCGACGACCCCGATCGCTCCGCGCGCGGACAAGGCCGACGCCGCCGACCGTCGGCGGGGGCGCTGATGGCCAACCCCCGCGAGACCCGCAAGCTGGCGTTCCAGGCGCTGTTCCAACTGGACGCACGCGGCGCAGACGACGCGGAGTCGATCCGCGCGGGGCTCGATCCGGAGACGGGCGAGGCCGAGCGTGACGCCGCGATGGCCCTGGCCCGGGCCGCGTATGAGGACCGAGCCGCCGCCGACGCGGAGTTCCTCGCGCTCGCGCCGACCTGGCCTTCCCACCGGCTCGCGGCGGTGGACCGCGCGATCCTCCGCCTCGCCCACTACGAGATGACCTCGGGACGCACGCCGCCGAAGGTCGCCGTGAACGAGGCCGTCGAGCTGGCCAAGGCGTTCAGCACCGACCGCTCGCCCGCGTTCGTGAACGGACTGCTGGACAAGGTTCTCAAGCGCGTGATCGGGGCGCGCGGCGATACGGTCGCCGACGCGCCGAAGTGAACGCGGTATACGCACGATGGGAATCCTCCGGTCGGTCATCTCGAAGCTGACAGGCGGGCTGGCCAAGACCAGCCGGGCGCTGGGCGCCGGGCTGCGCTCGCTGCTCACCGGTCGTCGCCTGGACGAAGCACTCATCCAGCAGATCGAGGAACGCCTGATCCAGGCCGACGTCGGCGTCGCCGCTTCGCGCCGGCTTGCCGACGGGTTGCGGGCGAGCTTCAAGTCCGGGGCGCTGACCCGGGGCGAGGACGCCCTGGAGTTCCTCAAGACCGAGATCAAGAAGATGTGGCCGCCGGCCGAGCGCGGGCTGCGGTTCGCGGACGCGCCGCCCACGGTGATCCTCGTGACCGGCGTGAACGGCGCGGGCAAGACGACGAGCATCGCCAAACTGTGTCACCTCCTGCGCGGCCGCGGCAAGACCGTCTTGCTCGGCGCCTGCGATACGTTCCGCGCGGGCGCGGTCCTCCAGCTCGAAATCTGGGCCGATCGCCTCGGCGTGGAGGTGGTCAAAGGGCAGCAGGGGGGCGATCCCGCGGCCGTCGCGTTCGATGCGGCGGCGGCGGCCGTCGCACGCGGCGTGGACGTCCTCATCCTCGACACCGCGGGGCGCTTGCAGACTCAGGACCCGCTCATGCGCCAGCTCACGAAGATCCGGTCGGTCGTGGCCCGACGGATCCCGGGTGCGCCGCACGAGGTGCTCCTGGTCCTCGACGCGACCGCGGGGCAGAATGCCCTGCGCCAGGCGGAAGAGTTCAACAAAGCGATGGCCCCAGAGCCGGGGCAGCGGGGGCTCACCGGCATCGTCCTGGCCAAGATCGACGGCACGGCCAAGGGCGGCATCGTCGTCGCCATACGAGAGGCGACCGATGTCCCGGTGAAGTTCGTCGGCATCGGCGAGACCGCCGAGGATCTCGAGCCCTTCGACCCCGATGCATTCGTCGAGACCATGTTCGCGGCGTAGGGTCACACGGGGCGGGAGCGCCGTCGCGCGGCGCAGGAGCCACGCACGTGGACCGCGAACCGGTTCGGGCGACGACGACGGAGCAGGCCGCGTCGCGGCCGTGGGACGCGGTGGTCGTCGGGGCGGGCCCCGCGGGTGCGATCGCGGCGCGCGAGCTGGCCCGCGCTGGCGCCCGCGTGCTTCTCGCCGACAAAGCGGCGTTTCCGCGCCCGAAGGTCTGCGGGTGCTGCCTGAACGCCGCGGCCCTGGGTGTGCTGGACCGCGTCGGGCTCGGATCGCTCGTGGCGCGGTCCGGCGGCATTCCTGTTGGCGAGGTCCGGATCGCCGCCCGCACGGCCCGGGCGCGCGTCCGGCTTCCTGCAGGGGCGGCGATCGCGCGCGAGACCTTCGACACCGCGCTCGTGCGTGAGGCGGTGGCGTGCGGCGTGGCGTTCCTGCCGGGTGCGAATGTCACGGTCGATCAGCTCGGTGAGACGCCGCGGCTGCGGATCGGCCCGTCCGGGTCGGCGCAGGTCATTCGGACGCGGGTGCTGATCGCCGCCGACGGTCTCGCGGGTCGGCTGCTCGGCGCGGAGCACGGTTTCCCTGTGCGGGTCTCTCGCGCGGCGCGCATCGGGTGCGGCGTGATGCTCGACGATCGGGCCGCGGATCGTTTCGGCGGCGGGCGGGGTGTCGAGCCCGGCGTCATCCACATGGCCTGCGCACGCGGAGGGTACGTGGGGCTTGTCGCGCTGCGCGACCGAGGGATCGACATTGCGGCGGCGTTCGATCCCGGGTTCGTGCGAGCGTGCGGCTCACCGGGAGCGGCCGCGGAGCGGGTCCTCGCGTCCTGCTCGCTCGGCGCCATCGACGGGCTCGCGACTGCCGCCTGGCGCGGTACGCCGGCTCTGACCCGCCGGCGCCACCGCCTGCAGCGCGGGAGCGTGTTCATCATCGGTGACGCCGCCGGGTACGTCGAGCCGTTCACGGGCGAGGGGATGGCCTGGGCGATGGCGTCGGCCGAGGCGGTCGCGCCGATCGCGCTGGACGCGATGAACAGCCCCGCCTCGGACATCGAAGCGGATGTGTGGACCGCGGCGCATCACCGGCTGATCGGGGCTCGGATGCGGACGTGCCGGCTCGTCGCGGCGGGCCTCCGCCGTCCAGCGCTCACCCGGGCGTCGGTCCACCTCGCCGGGCTAGTCCCGAGAATCGGCCGGGCCGTCGCGCGGCGGATCGGGAACGTCCGTGCCCGCGAGCGCTCGCCGCTGCTCACAGGCGGCCCGGCATGAGCGGCGCCGCCATCATGGGCCTCGGCACCGCGGTCCCGGAGCGTTCGATCGGTCAGGACGACGCGCTCGCCGTGGCTCAGGCCATGGGCGGCGACGCGGAGCACGCGAAGCTGCTGGCGGTGCTCTATCGACGCAGCAACGTCGGGCGGCGCGGCAGCGTGCTGCTCGACGATCCGGCGGGCGGCGCTCCGGCGCGGCAGCGGTTCTTTCCGCCCGCGCGGCACTCGGACGATCGCGGCCCAACGACGCAGGCCCGCCTGGAGCGCTTCGAGGAGGAGGCGGCTCCGCTCGCGCTGCGGTCCGCACGGGCCGCGCTGGACGAGTCCGGCGTCCGCGCGTCGAGCCTCACGCACCTGATCACCGTCTCCTGCACCGGTTTCGCGGCGCCGGGCGTGGACGCGTCCGTGATCCGCGCGCTGGGCCTCTCGCCCGCGGTCGCGCGCACGAACATCGGGTTCATGGGCTGCCACGGAGCGATCAACGGGCTCCGCGTCGCGTCCGCGTTCGTGAGCCAGGACCCGGGCGCACGCGTGCTGCTCACCGCCGTCGAGTTGTGCAGTCTCCACTTTCAGTACGGCACCGACCCGCAGCGGGCGGTCGCCAACGCGCTCTTTGCCGACGGAGCGGCCTCGGCTGTGCTCGGCACGCCCGCGACGAGCGACGCCGGCGCGGACCCGTGGCGCGTCGCCGCCACCGGCTCGTGCCTCATCCCGGACTCCCAGGACGCCATGACCTGGCGCATCCGCGACCACGGCTTCGAGATGACGCTCTCGCCCCGCGTCCCCGCGCTGATCGAATCCAACTTGGGCGGCTGGCTTCACGAGTGGCTCTCGTGCCACGGGCTCGGCGTCGGCGATATCGGCTCCTGGGCGATCCACCCGGGCGGGCCGCGGGTGATCTCCACGGTGGCCTCGGCCGCGGGCATCGGCGATGACACGACCGCGCCGTCGCGCGCGGTCCTGTCGGACCACGGCAACATGTCCTCGCCCACCGTGCTGTTCATCGTCGATCGGCTGCGGCGGGCTGGGGCGGCCCGGCCCTGTGTGGCCCTGGCGTTCGGCCCGGGGCTTGTTGTGGAATCGGCCTTGTTCCATTGACCAGGGGCGAATTCAACGAAACGGGCCCTCCCCGCGTCCCATAGAACGAGCCGCGGGGACGGCGCGAGCGGGCCGGACTCGCCGGGACCGCGGGTGAAGTCTTCCCACAGGGCTGGCGGCCCCTGCAAAGTCCGGTAGACTGGCGTGGACGTTCGCAGAGCTCTGGCAGATAGGAGCGGGACATGAGCATCCGAGGTGTTGTCGCGGTCGCGTCGGCGGGCCTGATCGGCGGCGGAGTGGCCTTGGCGGGCGGGCCAGGGCTGGATGACGCGGTGCGCCAGTCGCGCCTGGGCGCCGGGGGCGCGGGGTTCCCCGACGGCCCCGGCTCGTTCGTGAACTGGGAGAACCCGCACGTCAGCCCGCTGGCCATGACGCCCGACGGCTCAAGGCTTCTCGCGGTCAACACGCCGGACAACCGCCTCGAGGTCTTTGACCTCACAGGAGCCATCCCGAAGCTCGTCTTCTCCGTCCCCGTGGGCCTTGACCCCGTGTCGGTCCGCGCCCGCACGAATACCGAGGCCTGGGTCGTCAACCATATTTCCGACAGCGTCTCAATCGTGAGCCTGACGGCCAAGAACGTGGTCGCGACGATCCGCACCGCCGATGAGCCTGCGGACGTAGTCTTCGCCGGGGCTCCGCAGCGAGCTTTCGTTTCGTGTTCGCAGGCGAACCTCGTCCAGGTCTTCGATCCGCTCAACACCGCGGCCGCTCCGATCGAGATTCCGATCGACGCGGAGGACCCGCGTGCGATGGCGGTGAGCCCCGACGGATTGAAGGTCTACGTCGCCGTGTTCGAGTCCGGCAACGGATCGACCGCGCTCGGGGGCGGGGCCGCGCCGGGCACGCTCGGCTTCCCGCCGAACGCCGTCAGCAATCTGGCGAGCCCTTACGGCGGCGTGAACCCGCCGCCGAACAATGGGGCCGTGTTTAATCCTCCGCTCGCGCCGGGGCTGCCCCTGCCGCCGCGCGTGGCGCTGATCGTCAAGAAGAACGCGTCGGGTCTCTGGGTGGACGACAACGGGGCGAACTGGACGAACATGGTCAGCGGCCCGCAGGCGAGCCTGTCCGGGCGTCCGGTGGGGTGGGACCTGCCCGACCGCGACGTGGCGATCATCGACGCCAGCGGGCTGGGCGTGACCTGGGCCCACCGCCTGATGAACCTGTGCATGGCGATCGGCGTGAACCCCGCCACAGGGCGCATCAGCGTCGTCGGCACGGACGCCATCAACGAGGTCCGTTTCGAGCCGATCGTGAACGGGCGGTTCATCCGCGTGAACGTGGGGCTGTTCGAGGCCGCGTCGCCCACGCTGACGATGGTCAAGGACATGAATCCGCACCTGACGTACGCGACGAGCACGCTCCCGACGCAGGCGGAGCGGCAGAAAGCCCTGGGCGACCCGCGCGGGATCGCGTGGAATGCCGCCGGGACCCGCGGCTATGTCACAGGCATGGGCTCGAACAACGTCATCGTGATCGACGCCGCCGGCAACCGCGCGGGGCTGGCCGACACCATCCCGGTGGGCGAAGGGCCGACCGGCGTGGTCGTGGACAACGCCCGCCAGCGCGTTTATGTGCTCAACAAGTTCGGGTCATCGGTCTCATCGATCAGCACGGCGACCGAGGTCGAGGTGGCGCGGATCGCGTTCTTCGATCCCTCGCCCGCCGCGATCAAGATCGGGCGCAAGCACCTCTACAACACGCACCTGACTTCGGGGCTCGGGATGACGTCGTGCGCCTCGTGCCACGCCGACGCGCGCCTCGACCGCCTCGCGTGGGACCTCGGTGACCCCTCGGGCGGGATGAAGGCGCTCACCGGGCTCAACCTGGGCGCGGGGATTCTCGGCCTCGCTCCGCCGTTCGCCGCACCGGCGTTCCAGCCCTTCCACCCCATGAAGGGCCCGATGACGACGCAGACGCTCCAGCACATCATCGGCATGGAGCCGCACCACTGGCGCGGCGACCGGCTGGGCCTGGAGGAGTTCAACCCCGCGTTCGAGGGGCTCCTGGGCGATGACGTGATGCTCACGCCGTCGGGGATGCAGGAGTTCGAGGACTTCCTGGCGACCATCACGTACCCGCCCAACCCATTCCGCAACTTCGACAACTCGCTCAAGACGAGCCTGCCGCTCCCCGGGCACTTTACCACCGGCCGGTTCTCCGCCGCGGGGCAGCCCCTGCCGATCGGGAACGCGCAGCTGGGTCTGAACCTGTACCGCGATGGGGCGAGACGGCTGGACGCTGGCGCGTTTGCCTGCGTCACCTGCCACACGCTGCCGACCGGCGCGGGCTCGGACATGACCTTCTCCGGCGGGCAGTTCGTCCCGCTCGCGGCCGGCCCTCAGGGGCAGCGGCACCTGCAGGTTGTTTCCACCGACGGCTCCACGAACGTCACGATCAAGACGCCGCAGCTCCGCAACGCCTACGAGAAGACGGGGTTCAACGTGACCCAGGTTTCCAACCGCGCCGGGTTCGGGTACCTGCACGACGGGAGCGTGGACTCCCTCGAGCAGTTCATCGCCGAGCCGGTTTTCACCGTAGCCAGCGACCAGGAGGTGGCGCACCTCACGGCGTTCGTGCTGAGCATCTCCGGCAGCGACCTGCCGCAGGGTTCGCCGACCAACATGCTCGAACCGCCCGGCCCGCCGAGCAAGGACACTCACGCGGCGGTGGGCTGGCAGACGACGCTGAACTCCGCGTCGCCGCCCGCGGCGCAGCTCCAGCTCATCACGGACATGATCAACCAGGCGGCGCTCCAGCGGGTGGGGCTCATCGTGAAGGGCCGCGTGAACGGGCTCGCACGCGGGTTCGTCTATCAGGTCGGGGGGGGCCAGTTCCAGTCCGACCGCATCGGTGAGGTCTATTCACCCGTGGGGCTGCGCCAGCTCGCCGCTGCCGGGAGCGAGTTGACGTACACGGTCGTCCCGATCGGCACGCAGGCCCGGACCGGCGTGGACCGCGACAGCGACGGCGTGCTCGACGGCGACGAGGCGGGCGGGCTGGGCTGCTACGCCAACTGCAACGCCGACCTGAACCCCTCGGGCCAGCCGAACCTGACCGTCGCGGACTTCGGGTGCTTCCAGTCCAAGTACGTGCTGAGCGACGCCTACGCCGACTGCAACGGCGACGCCGTATTCAGCGTCGCGGACTTCGGGTGCTTCCAGACGGCGTATGTGATCGGGTGCCCGTGAGGCAAAGCCCGACGGACGGTGGAGGACGGGTCGAACCGTGACCTGGGCGTCGGGGGTGACAAGGAGAAACCGATGTTCCGGAGCATCATCGCTACTGCGGGGTTGACCCTTGCCGTTGCGCCGGCGCTGGCGCAGACGGGCACGCTCGATCAGGTCAGCCCGATTCCGACCGGCAACGGCTCGGCGGGCTTCAACGCGAGCGCGTTGATCCTGGTGTGGCAGGCCCAGATCAGGTCCGGGCTGGCGGGCGACCTGGAGGGCATCCGGGTCACACTGACGGGCGCCGCGGGCGCGCAGGTGAACGTGAGAATCCGACGGGGAGCGGCGTGGAACGCTAGTCCTGTGCTCTTCGAAACCCTCGTCACCAAGCCGACCAGCGCGCTCGAGGTGGTGTTCGTGAACACGGCCTCGGCGGGCATCGATCTTGCGGCCGGAGAGGCCTTCGTGATGGAGGTGCAGGGCAACAACACGGGATGCGGGATGAACGGCAGCTACATGGCCCCGCCGGGCGCGCCGTTCTATCCCGAGCCGCTGTTCCTGAACGCCTCGAACTACGCCGATGGCGGGTGGCGCCTCGGGTTCGAGACATACATGCTCCCCGGCTCGACGTGCTACCCGGACTGCAACGCCAGCGGCAATCTCACGGTCGCCGACTTCGGCTGCTTTCAGGGGAAGTACGTGCTCGGCGACATGTACGCGGACTGCAACCAGGGCGGCAACCTCACGGTCGCTGATTTCGGGTGCTTCCAGGGCAAGTACGTGCTCGGCTGCCCGTAAGCGTTCGGCTCACCACGGTGACCCGGTGGACGCTCCATGGGGACGGTGCGCGCGGTGGTCGCTTGCACGCGGGTGTCCATCGTGCCAGAATCCCGGCCCTGGTCATCCCCCCATTGTCCCCCCCGAGGGCCGCCGCACGGTGAAGACTTCTTTTCCGAAAGAGAAAATCCGCGTTGTGTTGCTCGAAGGGGTCGCCGCGCCCGCGGTTCGCCTTTTCGAAGGCGAAGGATTTACGGTCGAATCGCACGCGAAGTCCCCGACCGGCGCGGCGCTGGCCAGGGCCGTCGCGGACGCACACATCGTCGGCATCCGCTCGCGGACGCGCGTGACCGCCGAAGTTCTCGCGGGCGCGCCGCGGCTGCTCGCGCTCGGGTGCTTCTGCATCGGGACAAACCAGGTGGATTTGGCCGACGCGTGCGCGCGGGGAGTGCCGGCCTTCAACGCGCCCTTCTCCAACACCCGGAGCGTCGCGGAGCTGACCATCGCCGAGATCGTCGCGCTCCTGCGGCGGCTCACGGAGAAGAGCGAGCGGTTGCACGCGGGGAAGTGGGAAAAATCCGCCGCGGGCGCGCGCGAGGTGCGCGGGCGCACGCTCGGCATCGTCGGTTATGGCCGCATCGGCTCGCAGGTGTCGGTGCTGGCCGAGGCGCTGGGGATGCGCGTCATCTACCACGACGTGGCTGCGCGCCTGCCGCTCGGGAACGCCCGCTGCTGCCGCACGCTCGATGAGCTGCTCGCCGGGGCGGACGTGGTCACGCTGCACGTGCCCGAGACCGCGGCGACTCAGCGGATGGTCGCAGGACCCCAGTTGGCGCGGATGAAACCCGGGTCGTTCCTCATCAACAACGCCCGCGGGAGCGTCGTGGACGTGTCGGCATTGGCCGCGGCGATCCGTGACGGGCGGCTGGGCGGGGCCGCGATCGACGTCTTCCCCGAGGAGCCGACCGGCGCGGACCAGCCGTTCACCAGCGAGCTGCGCGGGTTGCCCAACGTGATCCTCACGCCGCACATCGCCGGCAGCACCGAGGAGGCGCAGGACGCGATCGCCGAGGACGTGGCGTCGAAGCTCACGCGGTTTATCAACAACGGGACCACGGCGGGGGCGGTGAATGTGCCCGAAGTGGACCTGCCGGAGCAGGGGGACCGGACTGCTGCCGATGGAGCCGCGGGCGCACCCGCGGACAGTCGTCGCCGCCACCGCATCCTGCACTTCCACCGCAACGTGCCGGGCGTGCTGAGCAAGGTCCACGCGGTGATCGCCGGCCTCGGCGTGAACATCAACGCGGAATACCTGCGGACGAACGCGGAAGTCGGGTACGTCGTGCTCGACGTGGACCCGAGCCACGGCGACAAAGTGCTCGCCGGGCTGCGCGCGGTGCCGGAGACGATCCGCGTGCGGATCCTGTGGTGAAGGTCGTCTACGGCGACTCGGTCAGCCACGCGTGGTTGAGCAAGAGATCGTCGTTGGTGTCCGGTTGACCGTCGCGCCCCGTGCTCTGGAGTGTGAACGATGCGCCATCGGCGGATCGTTCGTATCGGTACCGGTTTCCCCAAGGGTCGATGAGTTCGTCCGGCGCAAGCCCCGAAAGCTCGTCCAACGACGCGGGCAGATCGCCCGTTTCGCGTCGATGAACTTCGGTTCGATCCCCGATCTCGATCATCTCAAAGGTGGCATCCACTCCGCCCAGGCCGTGCGCCGCAAACGCCGCCCCCGCGATCAGGAAGACGACACCGAACACCACCGCAAGTACGAGCAGGAGGAGCGATCCGACGAGCCCGATGACGAACCCGGCGATCGCGAATCCCCGCGGCTCCCGGAACATGGCGATGAAGGACATCACCATGCCGACCAGCGCCACAAACGGGCAGAGGAAGAGCCCGACCAGAGAAACGACGAAGCCCGCGACGCCCAGACCATTGGCTGGAGCGCGCGGGGTCGGTTGGTCCCAGCCGTGCGGGTTCGCGGCGAATCGCCCCATAAGGCTCTCCTGACGGGGGCATTCTGACGCCGTGCCGCGCGGTTGTCGAGTCGGACGGAGCGGGCGCCCGACGATCAAGGTTCAACAATCGTGCGCAGCGCCGCGGGCTCGCCCGCCGCCGCCATCGCCGCGGGCGCGTCCGCGAACCTGTAGCGCCGGCCGATGAGCCCGAGCACCTCCACCGCGGATCGCGCGAGGAGCGCCAGCGCCTCGGGAATCGGCCCGGCCCGCGACCCCACGAGCGTAATCTCGTTCTCGACGGCCGGGGCCAGGTCCGCGCCGCCGATCGCGCGGACCAGCACGATCGTCCCGCGCGGTCGGACGAACTTCAGGGCCGCGGCGAACCCGGCGGGTGTGCCGGAGCACTCGACCACCACGTCCTGGTCCTGGCGGCGCCCGGCCTCATCGATCGGGCGGTGCTTGACCCCGCCCGCCCACTTCTCGCATAGAGCCAGTCGATCGGGGCGCGACCCGAGCACGCGGACGGAGGCGTTCAGGCGCGCCATCACCTGCGCCGTCAGCAGACCCTCCACCGTGTCGCCGAGCACGGTCACGTACGGCTTACCCTCGACGCGGACCACCTGGCCCGCGTGAACCGCGGCGGCGAGCGCGACGGCGAAGACCGCCCGGTCGTCGTCCACGCCCGGCGGGACAGGTGACAGGTTCCGCGTCGGCAGGGCGAACCGTTCGGCGAGCGCGCCGTTCCACCCGGCCCGGCCCAGCACACGCCGGGCGCGGCAGTGGGTCGAGAGCCCGGCCTTGCACAGATCGCACGCGCCGCACACGATGATCGGAGAGCCCACGACACGCTTGCCGACGAACCGGTCACGCTCGGCCTTGTCCGCGGTCTCATGCAGGCGTTCAACGACGCCGACGAACTCTGTGCCGGGCGTGAACGGCGTCGGGAGCGCCGCGCCCCGGCGGACCGCGTCCGCGTCCGCGTCGGACAGCGCGACCCGCGTCGGGCGGACGATCGCCAGGCCCGGCGCGGGCGCGGGCGCCTCGCACTTTGCATCGATGGCGAGGGCCGTTCCGTCGAACCGCAGCGCCCGCATCCGCGCGGCGTTCGGCGTGCTCACGACTGGGTGCGCGGCAGCCCCACCGGGGTCGCGGGGACCTCGTTCGGGGGCGGCGGAATCAGGGGCAGATACTCCCACCACCATCTGGATCGGCGGAACACAGGGTACAGATACAGCCCGCGCCCGCGGAACATCTCGTCCGCGTCGGTCGTGCGGTCGCGCCACCCGACCCAGCCCTCATGATCCAGCCCGTAGTCCTGTCCCGTCAGGGTCCGCAGCGACATCAGCGCCGCCCGGTTCACTCCCAGGCTTTCGTCGAGCAGGGTCGCGATCAGCCCCTCGACGACCCGCGCCTCCGCGTACTGCCCCAGCGCCGCCGCGGCCTCGGCCCGGACGTCCGGATCGGGCTCTTCCCCGGGTTGCGCGGCGGCGCCGGACGGCGGACGGATCGCGGACAGCAGCGCCGGGATGACACCGGGATCGTGGATGCGTTGCAGCCCGCGGGCCGCTTCGAGGCGCACCTGCTGGTCCGGGTCTCTCAGCCCGCGCACCAGCAGCGCGGCGTGGCGCTGCTCACCGTGGTTGCCCAGCCCCCGCAGGGCCGCGGAGCGCACGCCCGCGTCCGGGTCGTCCGCGTTGTCCTCGAAGAGGGCGAGATAGGCCTCGCCACCGGCGAAGTACGCGCCGGCCAGTCCCGCGGTGCCGAGGTAACGGTTGTTTGCGTCGTAGGGGTCCACGGCCATGGCGGCCAGCTCGCGCGGGGGCGGGCCGCTCTGCATCCGGACGGCCTCGAAGATGCCCTCGGCCCCGCGCGCCCGCTCGAAGTCCGCGGAGCACCCGCTGAGCGCGCCCGCGACCAGGCTCAGCGCGGCGGCGGCCGCGCGTCGCCGATGCGTCAAGAGCGGAATGTGTGTCGGGCGCCGGGTCATCGGCGGCCAGTGTACGGGGTCCGCGGCGGGCCGACACGCGGTACGCGGTTCGGGGCGGACCCTCCCTAGACTTGCTCGCGAATCCGGCCCGCCAAGTTCGAGGACCCAGCATGGCATTGGACGAACGGCAGCAACAGATCACGGAGGGCGCGGGGCTCGAAGCGTCCCGGCTCAACGTCGAGTTCATCGACTGGCTCCGCCGATGGAGCACACCGATCCTCGCGGTGATCGCCGTGGTGGTGCTCGGGTACGTCGCCTACGGGCGTTGGCACCAGTCGCGCCGGGCCGAGATCGACCGCGCCTTCGCCCAGTACGACGCGGTCGTCGGGTCGGTGAACCCCAGCCCCGACTCGCTCAAGACTCTGGCCGAGGAGTTCGAGGGCGCCCGCGCGGTACCGCACATGGCGCGGCTCAAGGCGGCTGACATCTACCTGCGGGCTGCCCGGCGCGGGCTCAAGCCCGGGGTCGAGCTCAACGCCGACGGCACACCCAAAGGCCCGGACGACCTGCTCAACGACGAGACCCGGGAGCGCACACTCGCCGAGGCCCAGCGGCTCTATCAGCAAGTTTTCGAAGCGACCGCGGGCGACAAGGCCGGGGCCCAGTTGTCGATCGGGTCGGCGTTCGGGCTCGCCGCGGTGGCGGAGTGCCGCGGCGACGCGACGGCCGCGAGCGTGGCGTACAAGCAGGTCGTCAGCATCGCCACAACGGCCGGGTTCACGCTCCAGGCCGAGATTGCCCGTCAGCGTGCCGAGGGCCTGGCCACGTTGCAGATGCCGACGTTGTACGCCAAGGCGGAGCTGCCCAAGCTGCCGTGGGCGGATGAGTTGACGCCGCCGCCTCCTCCGGCGCCCGACCCGAGTCCGGCCGCACCCGAGAGCACGCCCGCGCCGACCGGCACGGAGCAGCCGACATCGGGAGAGCCCGGGGCGACGCCCGGTTCGACGCCGCCCGCGGGCAGCGCTCCGCCCGAGCCCACGCCGACACCCGCGGCTCCCCCTCCCCCGGCATGACCGACCCCCGTCGTCAGTTCGCCGACCTCCACAATGAGGATGAGCTGGACGATCAGATCAGCACGACCGGCGGCGTTCTGCGCGCGGGCGGCAAGGTCGATCCCGACGCGATCCGCAAGCTCATTGAGCAGGCCGCCGAGGAGGGCGGGGCGGACGACGAAGAGCTGCGCCGCGTCACGTTCAGGCTGCGGCGCGATCTGAGCAAGCGCCTCGACCGCTACCTCACCGACCGCATCACGTTCATGAGCCGGAATCAGCTCCAGAAGCTGATCGACGGCGGCGGCGTGCAGGTGAACGGGCGCAACCCCAAGGCCTCGACCGTGCTCCGCAAGGGCGACGTCGTGGAGGTGGTCATCCCGCCGCCGCCCGCGACGGAGATCCAACCCGAGGACATCCCGCTCGAAGCCCTGTTCGAGGACGAGCACCTCCTCGTCATCAACAAGTCGCCGGACATCATCGTCCACCCCGCGCGCTCGCACCAGAGCGGCACGATGGTCAACGCCCTGGCGTGGCGGTTCACGCACGCGGGCGGAGGCGGCCGCCTGTCCACCGTCGGGGAGGAGTTCGCCCGACCCGGCGTGGTGCATCGGCTCGACCGGCACACGAGCGGCGTCATCGTTTTCGCGAAGTGCGACGAGGCCCATTGGAAGCTCTCGCGCCAGTTCCAGGTCCGGACCGTGGACAAGCGTTACCTCGCCGTCGTGCGCGGTCGCGTGGAGCCGGACGTGCAGGTGATCGAGCTGCCCATTGGCCCCAGTCCGTCGCGTGAGAAGGGGTACCGCGAAAAATATGTCGTCCGCCACGACGAGCAGGGGCGCGACGCCGTGACGATCTGCCGGGTGCGGGAGAGGTACGGGGGACAAGAGACGAAGAGGCGAGGCACGCACGCACCGGCGGCCGGCGAGGAGCCATTCTCCCTCGTCGAGCTCGAACTCAAGACGGGTCGCACGCACCAGATCCGCGTTCACCTCTCGTACCTCGGCTGGCCGATCGTGGGCGACGACATGTACGGCGGCCGCCCTTTCGAAGACGCGGCCGGGAAAACGGTCATTGCCCGCCAGGCGCTGCACGCCACCATCCTCGGCTTCACGCACCCGATCACACAGCAGCGGATGGTGTTCACGGCGCCGCTGCGGGGCGACATGGCCGAACTGGTGCGGCAACTCCGCGCGCGCGGGCGTGCGGAGCGTGTGGACGCGCCCGGCGCGACCGTTGACCTCGACACGGCGGTCGGCCCGCCCCCCGCGTGACCGATCGCATCCGTGCCCTGTCCCCTGTCCCCTCTCCCCTGTACCCTTCCCGCCGTGACCCTCGCCGCCTGGCTCCATGATTTCAGCCCCATCGCGCTACGGCTCGGACCGCTGACGGTCCGCTGGTACGGGCTGTCATACCTGGCCGGGTTCGCGGGCGGATGGTTGTTGCTGCGCTGGCTGGCGCGACGCGGCGTCGTGAGGATCGCCCCCCAGCGGGTCGCGGATGCGATCCTGCTCATCATCGTCGGCGTCGTGGTCGGCGGACGGCTCGGGTACGTGCTGCTGTACCGACCGAGCCTGCTCTGGTCGTTCACCCCCGATCTGCCGTGGTGGGGGGCGCTGGCGATCCACGAAGGTGGCATGGCGAGTCACGGCGGGATGATCGGCGTGGTGATCGCGGCGTGGCTGATCGCGCGCGGGCCCGCGGACGACGACGGCGTTCGGCACGACGCCGTCCCGGTGCGCCACGTGCTGGATGCCATGTGCCTCATCGGGCCGCTGGGCCTGTTCTTCGGGCGCATCGCTAACTTCGTCAACGGTGAGCTGCTCGGGCGCATCGTCGCCGACCCGGGCGCACCCGCCCCGTGGTGGGCGGTGCGGTTCCCGCAGGAACTGGTCGAGAACGAGGCGCCGGTGTTGACGGGCGAGCAGGCCCGCGCGCTCCAGGCGTTGATCGACGCCGTCCGCAGGCCCGGCGATTCCGACGGGGCCGCCCTCGATCGACTGATCGCCGCGGTGCAGGCCGGCGTGCCGGGCATCGGCGAGCAACTGGCGCCGGTGCTCGCCGCCCGGCACCCGTCGCAGCTCTACCAGGCCGCGGCGGAGGGCGTCGTCGTCGGCGCGGTGGTCTGGTTCGTCGGGCGGCGCCCGCGCGTCCCCGGGGTCGTCGGGTGCTGGTTCCTCATCAGTTACGGCGTGCTGCGCGTGGTGACGGAGTTCTGGCGCCTGCCGGACGCGCACCTCATGACCAAGCGCCCCCTGGGCCTGAGCCGCGGCCAGTGGCTCAGCTTGGTGATGGTGGCAGTGGGTTTGGCGATTCTCGTGAAACTCGTGCGATCCCGCGAGCCCAGGCTCGGCGGGTGGGCTACAACCAGACCCCCGGTGGGAGGCGACACGCCGCCGCGATCGGCCGATAGAGAACGGTGATGCCCGATCCGCACACGACCGCCTCCGAGCCCCCGCCGCCGCCCGGGTGCCCTGTTCCGCGCTGGGCGCTGCACCGGCGGCTGTACGACTGGATGCTGACGTTCGCGCACAGCCCGCACGCCACGTTGGCGCTGTTCGTGTTCAGCTTCACGGAGGCGATTTTCTTCCCGATCCCGCCGATCGTCCTCCAGGTGCCGCTGTCGCTGGAGAGGCGCGGGCGGGCGTGGTGGTACGCCGGCGTGACGACCGCCGCCTCCGTGCTCGGCGGCATCGTGGGGTTCGGCGTCGGCATGCTTTTCAGCGAGACCGTCCGCGGGTGGTTCCCCGGGTTCTTTTCACCCGAGAAAATGGCGCACTTCCAGGAATACACGGGCAACGTCTGGCTCCTGACCGGCGGGGCGATCGCCGTGCATCCCTACAAGCTGTTCACGGTTGCGGCCGGGCTGACGACCGTGCCGTTCTGGTCGTTTATCGTGGCGTCGATCGCCGGGCGCGGCGTGCTGTTCTTCGGGGTCGGGGCGCTGCTGTGGTGGTTCGGGGCGCCGGTCAAGCGCTTCATCGAGCGGTACTTCACGCTCATCACGGTGCTGTTCGGGGTGTTCCTGATCGGGCTCGTGGTGCTCGCCAAGGTGATGTGAGTCCGGAGCGCCCCCATGAGCATCCTGGTTACGGGCGGGGCGGGGTACATCGGGTCGCACGCGGCCCAGCGACTGCTCCGCGACGGGCGAGATGTCGTCGTGCTGGACAATCTCTCGCGCGGACACGCCGCGGCCGTCGATCGGCTCAGGGGTCTCAAGGGCGGGACGTTCGCGTTCGTGAGCGGGGACATCGGGGAACGCGCGCTGGTCGAGGGCGTGCTACGCGAGCACCGCGTTACCGACGTGCTCCATTTCGCCGCGCTCACCTACGTCGGGGAGAGCATGGAGCGCCCGCTCGCGTACCACCGCAACAACGCGGCGTCGGCCCTCTCGCTCATCGAAGCTTGCGACGCGGCGGGCGTCGAGCGTTTCGTGTTCAGCTCCACCGCCGCGACGTACGGCGAACCGCCCGAGCAACTCATTCCGATCGCCGAAGACTGCCCGCAGGCCCCGATCAATCCGTACGGACGGAGCAAGCTGCACGTCGAGGACATCCTCCGTGACTGGGCGGAGTCGCGCCGACGCGCCGGGCGGCCCGTCGCTTTCGCGGCCCTGCGGTACTTCAACGTCGCCGGGTGCGATCGCTCCGGAGTGCTCGGCGAGGACCATGACCCCGAGACGCATCTGATCCCGGTCGTGCTCCACGCAATCCTGGGCCGACGCGACGGTGTGACCGTCTTCGGCACCGACTACCCCACGCCCGACGGCACCTGCATCCGCGACTACATTCACATCGAGGACCTGATCGACGCGCACGCCCGCGTGCTCGGGGCGCTCAAGCCCGGCGACGCCCGGGCGTACAACCTCGGCATCGGGAGCGGGTGCAGCGTGCGCGAGGTGATCGACGCCGTGCGCCGCGTCACGGGGCGCGACTTCGTCGTGCGCCAAGGCCCGCGACGCGCGGGCGATCCGCCCCGGCTCTTCGCCGACCCGTCACGGATCCGCGCCGAGCTCGGCTGGTCGGCCTCGATCACCAGCCTGGATGAGATCATCGCCACCGCCTGGGAGTGGTTCCGCCGCCACCCGCGCGGCTATGCCGGCTGACGTTTTTCGTCCCCTGCTCCATGTCCCCACTACCCTTCCCGATGATCCTCGTCGTCAGCCCGTATCACGTGACCACGCGGGAGGCACCCGTGATGGCCGCGTTGTTGCTGGGCGAGCGGGTCGTGACCATGACACCCGCTCCGCTGACGGGGAGCCGGCGCGAGCGGGCCGAGGCGGCCGCGACGAAGGTGCCGCCGTACCTGAGCCTGTTGCGGTCGTGGGAGTGGACGGTGCCGCTGTGGGAGGCGGGCGTGCTGTCGTCGTCGTTCGAGGGGCACGACCCCGTGGATGACGTGCGGTCGGCCTGCCGCAGGATCGACCGCGACGGGCGGTACGCGGCGCTGCGCCCCCTCATGCGTCCTGGGCTCTTCGACACCGACGAGGGCTACCTCGATTCGATCTCCCGCGATCTGCTCAAGGGCGGGCCCGACCCGGCGATCTGCGTGCCCGTGTCGGCGGCCATGGATCGTTTCGCGCTGACGCACGGGCTCGCACCGGTGCGGTCGGAGGCGATGAGTGTGGCCCAGAAGGCGGAAGAAAAGCTCGGCGCACGCGCCTTCGCCGTCGTGCTTCCGGTGTTGGTGCAGGGCGGCTCGGGGCACCTGCTCGCGGCACGCCGGGTACTGGGCGACGAACTCGCCGGGCTGGTGCGGGCGATCGACGCGGAGCGTGGCGCGCCGGAAATCCCGACCGGTGGCCACGCGCGGCCTCGCGTTAACGCCGCGTCGAAGCCGGTGCCGTCAGCGACGCTGGCTCATGCCGCCAAACGCTACGCCGAAGCGTTCGAGGGGAACTGGAACGGCATTGCCCGTGCCGAGACAGTCGGCGACGACGAGACCCGGGCTGTCGCGGGCATGGTCGCGATTACCGGCCTGCGGCTGCCGTATGACGCTGTGCTCGCGTCGAGCGTGTCGGCGTTCGAGGCGGCGGCCGGGCGTTCTCTCAACGGCTCGCACGCGACCCCTCCGGCGGCGGCGCTCGCCGAGCGCGACGCGCTGGAGGGCCGGACGCTCGTGTCGCTCGTCGTGCGCGTCCTGGGCGGCCGCCGATGAGCACGCGCCCGCCCCAACCCCACCGCGAGAACCGGCTCGCCGGTCAGAGCAGCCCGTATCTTCTCCAGCACGTGCGCAACCCGGTGGATTGGTTCCCGTGGGGGCCGGAGGCGTTCGCCGAGGCGCGCCGCCGGGATGTCCCGATCTTCCTGAGCATCGGCTACTCGACCTGCTACTGGTGTCACGTCATGGAGCGCGAGAGCTTCGAGGATGCGGCGACGGCGCGGGCCATGAACGACCGCTTTGTCTGCGTGAAGGTGGACCGCGAGGAACGCCCCGACGTGGACGACGTGTACATGGCCGCCACCCAGGTGATGACCGGTCGCGGCGGGTGGCCGATGAGCGTGTTCCTCGAGCCGGTTTCGCTCAAGCCGTTCTGGTGCGGGACGTACTTCCCGCCCGAGCCGAGGCACGGGATGCCGAGTTTCACGCAGGTGCTGGCCGGCATCGCCGGGGCGTGGAAGGATCGCCGCGCGGAGGTGGCGGAGCAGGCCGAAACACTGGCCGGCGCGGTGCAAGAGCACCTGGCGGGGTCGCGCGCCGCGGCAACGCTCGGCCCCTCGCACGTCGCGGGCGCCGTCTCATCGCTGCTCACGACGCACGACCGGGTGCGCGGCGGGTTCTCGACAGCGCCGAAGTTCCCACAGCCCGCGTATCTGGAGCTGCTGCGGGAGTTCCTCCCGCACGCGGGCGACCCCGAGTCCGCGGCGGCCGCGGAGGCCGCGATCCGGCTGACGCTCGACCAGATGGCGATCGGCGGAGTGTTCGACCACGTGGGCGGCGGGTTCCACCGCTACAGCGTGGACGCGCACTGGACAGTCCCGCACTTCGAGAAGATGCTCTACGACAATGCCCAGCTCGCGGGCCTCTACGCCCGGGCCGCGCGGCGGTGGGGGGATTCTTTTTTCGCGCAGACCGCCCGGCGGACGCTGGACTTCGTGCTCCGTGAGATGACATCGCCCGAGGGCGCTTTCTTCAGTGCCCAGGACGCCGAGGTGGACGGGCGCGAAGGGCTCAACTATCTCTGGACCCCCGCGCAGGTGCGCGACGCCGTCGGAGGCGATGATGCCGAGTTCGCCCTGCGCGTGTACGGTCTCGATCGCGGTACGAACTTCCGCGACCCGCACCATCCCGAAGCCGCGCCCGCGAACGTGCCGCGGCTCGACGATCGGCCCGAGCGGGTAGCTACCTCAGTGGGCATGGACCCGGCGGAGTTCGGCGCGCGGCTCCAGCGCGTGAACACGTTGTTGTTCGCGGCGCGCTCGCGCCGGGCGCAGCCGCGGCTCGACGACAAGGTGCTGTGCGGGTGGAACGGTTTGATGATCGGCGCGATCGCGGCGGCGTCCGTCGCGTTGGACGAGCCTGCATACCGGCGGGCCGCGGAGCGGGCCGCGGACTTCGTGCTGACGCACATGGGCGACGACGACGGCGGCCTCCTGCGGACTCACCGCGGCGGGCTGTCGAAGATTCCAGCGTTCCTCGAAGACTACGCCCTGTTCATCCACGGCCTGATCGAACTCCACCGCGCGGGCGGCGACGCCTTCGGGCCGTACCTCGGCGCGGCGAACGAACTGGTCCGAGCGGTCCAGGCGCGATTCGGCGACGGAGCGGGCGGGTTCTTCGACACGCCCGAGGGGCACGCAGACTTGTTCGTTCGAACGCGGACCACGTACGACGGCGCGATCCCGTGCGGGTCGTCCGTGATGCTCAACAACCTCATCGACCTTTCCGAGATGCAAGGGCGCCACGAGGACCTGGCCGCGGCGGCCCGGTGCCTGGCCTCGATCTCGGGCGCGGTCGCCGCATCGCCGATCGCAACCGCGAACGCCACGCGGGGCCTGCTGCGGCTGCTGGTGATCGACGCCGACGTGCTGGCGGCGACCCTGCCCGCAGGCCAACCCGTCTTGCCGGGCGCCGCGGAAGGCGAGTTCCAGCCCGTCGCGGTCTTCGCCTCCGTCGATCGGGTGACGGTCCGCAGGACAGAACCCGCGGCGCTGACGCTCCGCGTGACGATTGCGGGCGGCTATCACATCACGGCCGCGGACCCGGGGGACGGGGCGCCGGCGCTCACGCCGCTGCGTGTCGGTGTCACGGGCGGCTCCGGGCTGGTCGTCTACGCCGACTACCCCGCCGGCGAACCCATCGAAGGTCCGCTCGGGCGCGTGCGCGTCCATCGCGGCGACTTCCAGCTCCCCGTGGTCCTCGAACGCCACGGCGAATGGCACGGGCGGCCCATGCTGGTGGTCACCTCCCAGGCCTGCACCGAGACCGAGTGCCTCATGCCGGTGACCGTCGAGCTTGACGTGGCGATCGACCCCGCGGGGTGATCCCGGCACCAGTTCGGCTGCGGGTCGGTCGGGAGCGGCCCGCCCGCTGGTCCGCGGTTTGCGTACTCGACCGTCATGTTCATCGGCGACGTGGTCAACGGCGGGGCCCTCCCCGTCCTGGAGTTGACGGCGAAGTTCGCCGCACGCCGCCAGGCCGTCCTCGCCCACAACATCGCCAACCTGTCCACGCCCGGATTCCAGCCGACCGAGGTCTCCCCCCAGGGGTTTCAGCGGCTTCTCGGCGACGCGATCGCCCGCCGGCGCGAATCCGGCGGCGGGCCGCTGGACTGGCGAGCGACCCGCGAGATCGCACGCGACGGCGACGACCTGCGGCTGGAGCCGCGCACGGTGTCGCGCAACATCCTCTTCCACGACCGCAACAACCGCGACCTGGAGCGCATGATGGCCGACCAGGTCGAGAACGTCGGCGTCTTCCGCGTGGCCACGGACCTGCTGCGGAGCCGGTACCTGTTGATTGCCTCAGCCCTGGGCGAGCGGGTGTAATGTGGGCGTGCCCGAGCAGCATGGGCAATGGGCAATAGGCAACAGGCCCGGCCTACCTGACACTCGGAGAAGCGGGCCATTTGCCATCTGCTAGTTGCCAGTTGCTAGTTGCCTCCCATGTACGGCGCACTCGACATCTCGGTCAGCGGCCTGATCGCCCAGCGGACGCGCATGGACAGCATCGCCGCCAACATCGCGGGGCGCAACGCCTACACGGTGGACGCGAACGGCGACCCCGTGCCGTACCGCTCCCGGCGCGTGCTCTTCGCGCCCGGCGACCCGTCCGCCCGGACCGAGCAGGGCCGCGCGTTGGGAGTTCACGTCTCGGACATCGTCATCAACAACGCTCCGCCGTCGCTGCGCTGGGACCCCTCCGACCCGTTCGCGTACCAGGAGGGCCCCAACGCGGGGTATGTGCCCGTCTCCGACGTGGACCCGGTTTACGAGACGATCAACGCGATGGAGGCCCAGCGGGCCTACGAGGCGAACATCGCCGCCGCCGAGGCCACCAAGGCGATGATGGCACAGGCGTTGCGGTTGATCGCGTGACGTGGTATGACGTTGGCCCACGCGGCCCGCTCCGGCGGGCTCGCCGTTCGGGAGATCACGGATGGCCGACCCACTCGGGCTCATCGCCGGCGCCGGCGGCCCATCGCCGATCCAACCGCGCACCCCGGCAGGGGGCGTCCCGCTCAACCCCGCCGGGCCCAGCTTCAAGGACGTGCTGCTCAAGAACCTCGACGAGGTGAACCGGCTCCAGCAGGACGCCCAGACCGCGATCGAGGACCTGGCCAGCGGGAAGCGCGGCGACGTCGAGGGCGTGATGATCGCCACTCAGAAGGCGGACACCGCATTCAAGGCGCTCCAGGCCGTCCGCAACAAGGTCATCCAGGCCTACGAAGAGGTCCAGCAGATGCGGGTGTGATCGTCGGCGATCGCCGGCCCCGTCCGCGCCCAGCCGACGCGCAAGTCTCACCGCCTCCCGCGCAAGAACCGCCCGCCCTTCGCGCACGATTCAAGCGCGATCGCGCCGCCGACCGAAAGACGCACTCGGGTCTTCGTCCGCGCCCGCGGACCGGCCCGCGGGGCGCGAGGATCGCGCGGAGTCCCGGGTAGGAGGCCGGCGGCATGGACCGCTTTCGAAACGTCCTGGCGACGATCCAGAGGCAGTTGGGCGCCCTCGGGACTACGCAGAAGCTGCTGATCGGCAGCCTCGCGGTCATCCTGCTCATGACGCTCTTCCTCGTCAGCCAGTACGCGGGCAAGTCCGCGCTGGTCGAGCTCATGCCCATGGCGTCGGCGGAGGACCAGGCCCGCGCGGTCCAGGTGCTCCGGTCGGCCGATCTGGGCGTGCAGGACGTGGCGGGGCGGGCGATGGTGCCGCCGGGCAACGTGTCCAGAGCCTTGGCGACGCTGAACCAATCCGGGGCGCTGCCGAGCGACACGACGCTCATCTTCGAGAACATCGCCGACAAGCTCTCGTGGGTCAACCCGCGTGAGACGAACCGCGCCATCTACAAAACCATGCTCCAGAACGAGCTGGCCGCCGTGCTCGAAGCCCACGCCGGCGTGCGCGCCGCCAAGGTCTTCATCGACATCCCCGAACGCAGCGGGATCGGGCAGGGCGCGGCGCTCCCCAAGGCCGCCATCACACTGTTCTCCGATTCGGGCGGGCCGGTGGACCAGGGAACGGTGGACGGAGCGGCGCGGCTCGTGTCGGGCGCCGTGGCGGGGCTCGACATCGGCCGTGTCTCCGTGATCGACGGGTCGAGCAACAAGCCGCGCCGCGTGACCGACGACGCGAACACCGCGCCGACCGCGGCGCGCGACGCCGCGACGCTCGTCGAGAAGCAGTTTCAGGATAAGATCGCCAACATCGTGCGCTACATCGACGGCGTCGTGGTGGAAGTGACGGCCGAGGTCGACGTGCGCCGCGTCGCTGCCCAGGAAACCAAGTACCTCAAGCCGAACGAGGGCACGGTCTCGGTCCTCAGGACCGAGAAGTCCCTGAGCGACACGGACACGCGGGCGTCCCAGTCAGCCGAGCCGGGCCTGAGGTCCAACGTCGGGGCGGATATCAACGGCCGGGGCAGCTCCGCCGGGGATCGAACGGAAAAGACCGAATCCGACACCGAGAACGAAGTGAAGATCGGCAGCCGGGTGGCCCAGATCACCGACCCCGGCGGGCAGCCGACCCGGCTCGTGGCCACCGTCAACGTGCCGCGCGGGTACGTCCTCGCGGCGCTGACGGCCGAGAAGCCCGAGGGCGCCGCCCCGCCCGGCGGCGCGCCCTCGACCACCCCGGCGGCCGCGCCCACCGAAGCCGAAATCCAGGCCCGATTTGACGCCGAGAAAAAATCCATTGAAGAAATGGTCCGCCCGCACCTCCAGACGCGCACCAGCGAGGGGCTGTCCGTGCCCGGCGAGGTCGTTGTGGCCCTCGTGGCCGGCGAGGGGGGGATCGCTACCGGCTCCGGCTCGGCGCGCCCCGGAGCGTCCAGCGGCGGGGGCGGGGTCGGCACCATCCTGGCGTTCGGCGGCGGGATCATCGACAAGGTTGTCCTCGGCGCCTTGGCTCTTGTCGCTGTCGGCATGATGTTCCTGATGGTCCGCAAGGCCGGGCGGAAGGTGGAACTTCCCAGCGCCGAACAGCTCGTGGGCCTGCCGCCCGCCCTGTCCACGCGCAGCGACCTGGTGGGAGAGGCGGATGAATCCGAGACGCCGATCGAGGGGATCGAGGTCGGCGAGGCGGAGATCAAGACCAGCAAGATGCGCGAGCAGGTCGGCGAGCTGGTGAAGAAGAGCCCGGAGACCGCCGGGGCGATGCTCAACCGCTGGGTCTCCGACACCGACTGATCCCCCCGACTTGAATCGACGAGGACCGCGCCCGCCATGCCACGCCGGATGCACGAGAAGCTGCCGACCAGCCCCGCCGAACTCGACGGCATCACCAAGGCCGCCGTGCTGCTGCTGACGATCGGCCCCGACGACGCGGGCGTGCTGCTCAAGCAGCTCACGCCGGAGCTGGTCGAGTCGGTGACACGCGAGCTGGCCGGGCTGGGGCGCGTGCCGCAGGAGCTGTCAAACGCCGTCGTCGAGGAGTTCTACAACCTCACCATCGCCAGCCAGTACGCCGCCGAGGGCAATCTCGAGTACGCCAAGCAGATCCTGGGCAGCTCGCTCGACGGCAAGACGGCCGACCGGGTGCTCCAGCAGATCCAGACGCAGGTGCAGAAGAAGCCGTTCTCGTTCCTGCAGCGGGCCGAGAGCGAGAACCTGCTCACGTTCATCCAGGACGAGCACCCGCAGACCATCGCGCTGATCCTGTGCCACCTGGCCCACCACAAGGCGGCGGAAATCCTCGTCGGGCTGCCCATGCAGAAGCAGCTCGAAGTGATCAAGCGCATCGCCAACATGGAGCAGACCAATCCCGATGTGATCAAGGAAGTCGAGAAGGGGCTCGAGAGCCGCCTGGCGAACATGCTCATGCAGTCGATGGAGAAGGCCGGGGGCGTGCCGACCGTCGCGGAGATCCTCAACCTCGCCGACCGCTCGACCGAGAAGACGATCATGGAGGGTCTGGAGGCCGAGGACCCCGACCTCGTCGAGCAGATCCGCCGCCTCATGTTCGTCTTCGAGGACATCCTGCTCGTGAATGACAAGGGCATCCAGTCCGTCCTCAAGGAAGTGGACAACGACGAGCTGGCCCTCGCGCTCAAGACCGCGTCGAACGAGCTCCAGGCCAAGATCTTCGCGAACATGTCCGAGCGCGCGTCGGCGCTCATCAAGGAGGACATGCAGTACATGGGCCCGGTGCGGGTCAGCGACGTCGAGGCCGCCCAGCAGCGCATCGTGGATGTCGTCCGCCGGCTGGAGGAAGCCGGCGAGGTGGTGATCCAGGGTCGCGGCGGGGATGCGGAACTGGTCGTCTGAACCCGGAGCCGCGGCGTGGCGCTCATCAAGCAGGCCCATCTCGGCGACGCGATCAGGAGCGCCATCGTGCTGGACCTGGGCGACCTGATGCGGCAGGGTGAGATGGTCAAGGTCGCGGCCCGCGCCGAGGCCGACCGCATCATCGCCGAGGGCCGCGACGCGCGCGCGCGCCTCATCGAGGGCGCGGCCGAAGAGGGCCGGCGCGCGGGGTACCTCAAGGGGTTCGACGAGGGCCGGTCCGCGGGCGTCGCCGAGGGCCGGGAGTCCACCGTCGCCGAGCGGCGCGAGAGCCTGGCGGGGGTCGAGCGGGCATGGTCGGCGGCGCTGACCGACTTTGACGCCCGACGCGAGGAGCTGCTGACCGCAGCCCGGACGGATCTGCTCCGGCTGGCCGTCCGCGCCGCCGAGCTCGTCACGCGGCGCGCGATCGACCTCCAGGGGAGCGCGGCCCAGGCGCAGCTCGAAGCCGTCCTCGCGTTGCTCGTGGCGCCAACGAAGCTCGTCATCCGCGTCCACCCGCGCGACGAAACCGTGTTCCGCGAGGCCCTGCCCGCCCTGGCGGGGCGGTTCGAGTCCACCGCGCACGCCCTGATCGTGGCCGACGAGTCGCTGGAGCCGGGCTCGTGCGTCGCGACGACGCCGGACGGCGGAGAGATCGACGCGTCGATCGGAACGCAGCTCGACCGGATCGTGGCGGCTCTGTTGCCCGATGCGCCGCGACCCGCGCCCCCCCCCCGGTCGACGGGGGAACGCACGCCGCCGCCGCCGCGAAAGGCCAAGCCGTGACCGTCTTTGCCGGCGCGATGGAAACACTGCGCCGCGTGCAACCCCTGCGGGTCACGGGGCGCGTCGCGGCCCTGCGCGGGCTCACGGTGCTCGTCGACGACCTCCCGCTGCCGGTGGGGTCGCTCGTGTCGATCGGCGGCGGGCCCGAGAGCGGGCGGGCGGCGGACGAAACGGTCGGCTCGGAAAGCCGCCCCCCGCGGGGCACGTTCGGCGAGATCGTCGGGTTCACGCGCGAGCACGCGATCGTCATGCCGCTCGGGCAGACCGTGGGCATCCGCGTGCGCGACCGCGTGGTGGGCGAGCAGTCGGCCCAGACCATCGGGGTTTCCAGCGCGCTCCTCGGGCGCGTGATCGACGGGCTGGGTCGCCCGATTGACGGCCTCGGCCCGGTCCCGGATTCCACGCCGCGCCCTATCAATCCCGAGCCCACGCGTGCGCTCGATCGCCGCGCCATCAATCAGGCCATGCACACCGGTGTCCGGGCTCTGGACCTGTTCATCACGCTCGGCCGCGGGCAGCGGATCGGCATCTTCTCGGGACCCGGCGTGGGCAAGAGCACGCTCCTGGGGACGATCGCCCGCCGCGCGTCGTCCGACGCGAATGTCATCGCGCTCATCGGTGAGCGCGGGCGCGAGGTCCGCGACTTCATCGAGAACGCCCTGGGTCCCGAGGGGTTGCGTCGGTCGGTCGTCGTCGTGGCCACAGGCGACGAATCACCGCTCCTGCGCGTCCGGGCGGCGCTGGCGGCCTGCACCATCGCCGAGTTCTTCCGCGACGAGGGGCGCGACGCCCTGCTCATGATGGATTCGGTCACGCGGTTCGCCCACGCCCAGCGGCAGATCGGCCTCTCCGTCGGGGAACCACCCGCGACCAAGGGCTACACGCCCAGCGTCTTCGCGGGTTTGTCGCGGATGCTCGAACGGGCGGGCGCGGTGAATCGAGGCCGCGCCGGTTCGATCACCGGGCTGTACACCATCCTCGTTGAAGGGGACGACCTGTCCGAGCCCGTCTCCGACGCCGCCCGCGGCATCCTCGACGGGCACGTCATCCTGTCGCGCAAGCTCGCCCAGCGGTCCCACTACCCGGCCGTCGACGTCCTCGACTCGATCAGCCGCGTCGCGGAAGACGTCTCCGACCGCGCCCACGTCGCCGCGCGACGCCAGATCGTCCGTCTCATGGCCGTGTACCGCGACGTGGAAGACCTGGTGCAGATCGGGGCGTACGCCCGCGGCAGCAACCCCGAGGCCGACGTGGCCATCGAGTTCCGCCCGCGCATCGAGGAGTTGCTCCGCCAGGACCGCGGCGACGCGGCTCCGTTCGAACAGACGCGGGACGTACTCGTCAAGCTGGCGTTGCAGGCCGGCGACCAACTCCAGCGGCGCTTGCGCGACAAGGGCCCGCGCGACCGGGCACCACCGGGCGGAACGGGGTGATCCGTGGCGTGCTTCCGCTTCAGCCTTCAGCCGGTCCTGGAGCACCGCGCGATGATCGAGCGCGAGCACCAGCGCGCGGTGGCTGCCCTGGAGCGCGACCGGCTCGCCCTGGAGGACTCGATCCGCGCGCACCACGCCATGATCCGCTCGGAGCAGGGCGAGGCCCGGTCTCGGCTCGTCGGGGTGCTCGACATCCGGGCGCTCCGCCTGCAGGGCGCGGCCGCGTTGCGCCACGACGCCGCGGTACGCCAGGCGGCGGTGCGGCTCGCGGGTGTCCATCAACGCCTGGCCGCGGCGCGCGCGGTGCTGCTGGACGCTGCCAAGCGCCGCAAGGCCGTCGAGCTGCTCCGGGAGCGCCGGTTCGAGGCGTGGCGCCTCGAGCAGTCGCGGGCCGAGGCGAAAGAGGTCGATGAACTGGCGGTGATGCGGGGCAACCGCTCCGGGTATGGAGACGCGTCATGAAGAGCCTCTGGACCATCCTGACCGTCGTCGCGATGGCGAACCTCCTGATGCTGCTCGGGATGGTGGGGTGGCTCGCGTCCTCGGACCGTCTGGACATGGGGAGGCTGCGCGCAATCCGCCAGGTGCTCGCGCCGACGCGGGCGCAGGATCGGGCAGAGGAGGTGGCGGCGAACCTCAAAGCCGAAGAGAGTGCCCGCGACGCCGCGCAGGCCGCGAAGGTCGGCATCGCGCCCGTGACCACCGCCGAGCGGCTCGGCATCAAGCTCGAAGAGTCGGAGATGGACGTCCAGCGGAAGGAGCGAGCCCGCAAGGAAATCGACGACCTGCGCCGGGGGCTGCTCCTGGAGCGCGAGCGGCTCGACCGCGACGCGGCCGCGTTCCGCACCGAGCAGGCCGCCTTCGCCCAGGAGCGTCAGCGGATCAAGGCGCTCGACGGCGACACGCAGTTCCTGAAGACCCTCACGACGATCGAGCAGCTCAAGCCCGACAAGGCCAAGATCGCGCTCCAGCAGCTGCTCGACGCCGGTCAGGTCGACCAGGTGGTCGCGTACCTTGACCGGATGCAGGACCGCACGCGCACCAAGGTCATCGACGAGTTCCTCAAGGGCGACCCCAAGGTGGCCGCGGATTTGCTGGAACGGGTGCGGACCCGCGGGGTGGAACCGCGCGTGGCCTCAGGCCAGCCGTAATGACCACCGCGATCGCACCTCCTACAAGCCCGTCCTTGTCGCCGCTTCTGCGGGCCGCCGCGCCCGCAGGTGGGTTTGCCGATGTGCTGACCGAAGCGGCCGGCGGGCCATCCGCGCCGGAATCGGCGCAGTTTGCGCGCGACCCGCGCACCGACCGCCGGTCGCGGGGCGCAGGTTCGGCCGTCGATTCACGCTTGTACGACGCTTCAGAACCGATCGAAGTCGGCCCCCTGACGGCCAACGTGCTCGCGGTCGAGGAACTCGCGCCGCGGATCGATTCGGCCCGCGCCGATCGTGCCGCGCGAGGGGCGCCGGAACCGAGCCCCGACGCATCCGACGAGCCCGTGACTGCTCGCACTGAAAGCGCGCCGCGGAGCAGCGAGCGCGAGGCGCGTTCCATGGGTCGAGTGTCCGCACAAACGGCGAGCCCGCCGGCGGTCGCGACGGGCGCCGTGCAACACGCCGCAAGACCGGACGAGGGCGCGAGCGTTGACGAAGCGGCACCCTCCGATCCGCATCCGTCACCTCGGGCCGTGATCACTGGATCGACGAGTCCCGCGGCGAACTCCGCTGTCGGCGCTTCAGGCGTCCAGGCTCGCTCGGATTCCGCCGCGCAGCCCGCGGCACGATCGTCGAGCGCTGCCGGCCCTGTCGCCGGCGTCTCGCGCAGCGCAGGCCCGCCCGGTGCAGCGCGGCTCCCCGGGGCGTTCCGCGCGCCGCACGGGTTCACGATGCTCGAAGCCGGGCTCGATCCCCTTGCCGGCCAGGTTGCGCGGGGACTGGCAGCCGCGCTTCGCCAGAACGGCGGGTCTGTGACACTCCAGCTGGAGCCCGCCGCCCTGGGCGCGCTGAAGGTCCGTCTCAGGCTCGACGCGGGCCGCGTCGAGGCGACCTTCGAGGCCGCCAACGACCCGGCACGCCGCTTGCTTGATGGTGCATTGGCCGGTCTCCGGTCCGCGCTGGAAGCGCACGGGCTGGCTGTCGATCGACTCGACGTGAAGCTCGCGGAGCGGGCGGAGTGGCTGGGGCAGGATGCCCAGGGGCCGGGAGTCGGCCCCGAGCCGCACGCGCACGGAAGCGCGGACCAGTCGGGCGGGGATCGCCCATCCGGGTCGGAGGACCCGGAGGCCGGTGGACACGCGCGGACCAAACGCTGGTTCGCGGAGCGATCCACCGCGCCGCAGTTCGCGGCGGAGCCGGTTGTGACGCCGGAGGGAGTCGGCGTCGGTGCGGGCGGAGCCCTGATCCGGTTAAGGCTCGATACCGTCGCGTAGCGGCGGACCGGGCTCGGACGCGCGTGGGAGGCCGCCCCATGGCCGATATCGGTGCGCTCGCGGGGGCTTCGTCGGGCTCGACGGCCTCAACGGGCCGGAACGCCTTCGGTGAGCTGAGAGCCGAGGAGTTCGTGAAGATCATCTTCACGGAGCTGGCGAACCAGGACCCGCTCCAGCCCAACGACTCGCAGGCGCTGCTGGAGCAACTGTCGAGCATCCGTTCCATCCAGTCGGACGTGGACCTCGGCCAGCGGCTCGAGGCGCTCGTAAGCCAGAATGAGCTGGCGTCAGCCTCGAACCTGATCGGGCGCAGCGTCAAGGGCCGGACCGACACCGGGCAGGCCGTCACCGGGATCGTCAAGTCCGTGTCACGCACCGCCGACGGGGCGGTCCTGAACCTGCGCGAGGGGCACAGGATGCCGATGAGCGGGCTCAACGAAGTCCTCGAAACCGCAGCAGCGGGGACCGGATCATGAGCCTCGCGCCGCTGGCATTGCTCAAGCTTCTGCTGCCGGGCGTCGGCGGCGTGTCCTCGGGCGCTGCGTCGTCGAGGGCGACCACGGCTTCCGGACCGGACTTCGCCGCGCTCCTCTCCAGCGCCCAGAGGGGCGAGGTTTCCACGGGCCTGCCGGTGCGCCTCGGCCGCGGGTGCGACGTGATGTTGACCGGCGATCAACTCTCGCGCCTGGCCGTCGCGGCCGACAAGGCCGAGGCGCAGGGCGCGACGCGCGCCGTCGTGCTCATCGACGGGCAGGCGCTCCGGATGGACGTTGGTGTGCGCGAGATCACCGGGCGCGCCGACCTGCTGGCGGGCGGCGGCGCCGTCCTCACCGGCATCGACGCCGTCATCAGCATCCCTCCCGCGCCCTCGGGCGAGCCCGCGACCGGCGTCGGCGCTTCCGAACCGGCCCCGGGCGTCCTTCCGCCGCCCCGCCCCGCCGCGGGGTCGCTCAACCCGTCGATCCTCGAGCTTCTCACGCGCATGAGCTCGCGATCCGGATAGCGTGCCCGATCCGTCGTACGTCGTCCGCCTCATCGTGCCTTCGTTCCCTCGTACTTCGCACTCACGGAGCTTGCGATGGCCTCCAACACCGCGCTCTACACCGGGCTCACCGGGCTCAATGCCCACAGCCGCACCCTCGACGTCATCGGCAACAACATCGCCAACGTCAACACCACGGCGTTCAAGTCGAGCCGAGCGCTCTTCTCCAACGTCTTCAACCGCACGCTGAGTGCCGGCGCGCCGCCACTCAATGAGTACGGCGGCACCAACCCCTACCAGGTCGGCCTGGGCGTAAGCGTCGCCGGCACGCAGCGCGACTTCGGCATCGGCACCATCAACGACACCGGCCGCCCGGCGGATCTGGCGATCGACGGCGAGGGGTTCTTCCTCGTGCAGCGCGGGGCCGACGACCTCTACACGCGCGCCGGTGCCTTCCAGATCGACCGATCCCATCGCCTCGTCACCATCGAGGGCGACCGCGTGCGCGGCCACGGCGTCGACCCGCAGTTCAATCTCGTGCCGGGCACGATCACCGACCTGACCATCCCCATCGGGCAGCTCACGCTCGCCGAGGCCACGACGCTGTTCGCCTTCACGGGCAACCTGAATGCCGGCGGCGCCCTGGCGACGCGCGGCAGCAGCATCCGTCTGGGCGGCACCGACACAGCCGGGCTGGGGCTGATCGCGGGCGCGACCGTGCCGCCCGGCGCGGGGAACCTGCTCGAGACGGCCAGCCTGCTGTCGGAGATCGAAGACCCGTCGCTGCCCGGCTCGGGCACGTCCCTTTTCTCGCCCGGACAGTTCATCCAGATCGAGGGGGCGCAGAAAGGCACGCGGACGCTCCCCTCGTCGCGCTTCGAGATCGCCGCCGCATCCACCGTTCAGCAGTTCATGGACTTCGTCCGCGACGCGCTGGGGCTGAACACCACGACCGGCCCCAACCCCGATCTCGCCACGCCCGGCGTCGCGCTCGACCCCGTGGCCGGCCGCATCACCGTCACCGGCAACACCGGCACGGCCAACGACCTGACGTTCGACGCGGACGACTTCGACCTGCTGGCCGCCGACGGGACGCATATCCGCGCCCCCTTTGCCGCGGAGAAGCTGGGCGCCGCTGACGGTGAATCCATCCGCACGCAGCTCGTCGCCTTCGACTCGCTGGGCGCGCCCTTCGTGGTGGACGTCGCCGCGGTACTCTCGGCCAAGACCGCCGAGGGGACCACATGGCGCTACGACGTCGAGTCGGGCGACGACAGCGACCTTTCCCCCGTCATCGCGACGGGCGAGCTCCAGTTCGACACCGCGGGGCGACTGCTAACCACCGCCGAAGTGCCCATCACCATCGATCTCGCGGGCTCCGGCGCGGTGACACCGCAGACCATCTCGATCAGCTTCGGCGACGCGACCGGCGGCGTCTCCGCCCTGGCCGACGGGCCCTCGGAAATCTTCGGCGCGGGCGACGGGTCGCCCTTCGGCACCCTCATCGGCTTCAACGTGGACCGCGACGGGTTCGTGATCGGCTCGTTCGACAACGGCGAGCAGCGCGTTCTCGGCCAGGTCGCCCTCGCCACCTTCATCAATCCGCAGGGCCTTGTCGACGACGGGGACAACCTCTTCCGCGTCGGGGCGAACAGCGGCCCCGCCGCCCTCACCACGCCGGGCCTCGACGGCACCGGCCGGCTCGTCGGCGGGGCACTGGAGTTCTCCAACGTGGACCTCGGCCGCGAGTTCATCAACATGATCCTGGCCTCGACCGGGTACACGGCGTCGTCGCGGGTGATCAGCACCACCGACGAGATGCTCCAGAACCTGGTCGCGCTGTTCCGGTAATCCGCGCGGTTGTTGCGCGGTGCGTCGCCGACCGCGTCCGGTTCGCGCGTGCGCGTGCAGACGCCGCGACGCCCCGGCCGATGACCCCACCGTGCCCGCGCTCGCCGAAACACCGTACCGCGCGATCCCCTGGTCCGTCCTCGCGGGGCCGGGCGCGTTCGCGCTGACGCTCCTCGCGTTGAGCCTGGCCGTCGCGGGCGCGACGGTGAGCGGGGTGGACGCCGCGGCCGTGGGCGTGCTCGTCGGCGTGCCGACCCTGGCGATAGCGGCGACGGTCGTCGTCGTCCGCGCATTCCGGCTCAACGAGCTCGTCGGTCGCGCGCTCTTCAGCGAGCCCGCCCAGGCCGAGGCGACGATCGCCCAGGTCCTGGACTGCGCGGAACGGTCGCACCGTGACGGGCCCGCGGCCTTGGCCGATCAGCGGGTAGGCTCCGTGGACCCGCTGCTGGCGATCGGCGTCCACCTCATCATCGCCGGCGCGGAGCCCACCCTGATCCGGGCGGTGCTGGAGCGCCGCCTCGACGAAATCACCCGGCGTCAGGTGCTCCGGCATCGCGCGTTGAACCTGCTCGCCCGCGTGGGGCCGATCGCGGCCGTGCCCGTGCTGGCCGTCGCGGCGGCGGGCCTGTGGTCGATGCGCGACGGGCTGTGGCCGTGGTGGTCGCCGCTGCTGGCGGGCGGCGCCGCGACACTGGCCCTGCCCGTACTGGTGTTCGCCGGCCCGATCGGGGCGTACAGCGCACGCCGAGTCGCCGCGAGGGCCCTGACCTGTACGCTCGTCATCGAGGGGGTCATGGCCATCCGATCCGCCGCCCACCCCCGATCAATCGAGGCCCGGCTGCGGTCTCTGATGCCGCCGGCCAAGTCACAGGCCACCGCGACCGCCGCCGCCGCGTAGAGGGGCTGCCCCGGTTATCCGGACTCGCGGGCTGCGCCGTGCGGTGTGGGTTGAACCGTAGCGGTCGCGCGTCCGCGCCGTCGTCGGCCCACCTGTTCGCTGCGTTCCCGATGAAACCGTCGGTCCCGTCTGGACGATGAGCGCCGGTCGATCCCGTCGCGGGAACATCAACCGCGCGAGTACACGACACCCGGTCGCGGGCATGGAGGGGGCGATGGCCAAGGCCGAAAAGAACAAGGAAAAAGCGGAGCCGCCCAAGACCGAGGAGAAGCCCCCGCCCGTGGCCTCCGCGCGGAAGCTCCCGCTGAAAGTCGTGGGCATCGTCGCGGGGATCATGCTCGCCGAGGCCGCCGGCGTGGTGTTCCTCGTGGGCATGATGGGCCGCCCGCCGCAGGAAGCGGCCGCCGAGGTCCACGGAGAAGACCACGATGCCCTGGACGGGACGGTCGAGATCGAGCTGGTGGACGACCGGTTCCAGAACATGCAGTCGGGGCGCGTCTGGAGCTGGGAGATCGCGGTCTTCCTGAAGGTGAAGAAGAAGAACGAGGAGTACGTGACCGCTCAGCTCGAGGAGCGTTCCGCCGAGATCAAGGAGGGCGTCTCCCAGATCATCCGCCGGGCGCAGCACGTCCACCTGAAGGAGCCCGACCTGACGACGCTCAACCGCCAGGTCCGCGCGTTCCTCGACAAAGCGCTGGGCACCGACCCCGAGGGCAACAGCCGCATCGAGCGCGTGATGATCCCGAAGTGCAAGGGCATCCAGCTCGAGGCGTGACCGCGTTGAAAACTGGCGCGGGATCGCGGGTCGGGCCGATGCACGGATCGCCCGCGTGGCCCTTGCGCTCCGGGTCGGCAATACCTGCGCGGAGTTGCGGAGGGCTGCCGGACGGGTACGCGGGTACGCGGGTATGCGGGCCGGGGATGGCGCTCGATGGCGAAGAAAGACCAGACACCCAAGAAGCCCCCGGCGGCGGCCTCTGCTCCGGAGCCAAGCGCGGCGGCGTCCACCGCGCCCGCGCCATCGCGCGTTGAGCCCGCCGGAGCGCCGCAGATGGCCGAGGAAGCGCTGAGGGCAGCGCAGACCGCGGTGACGAAGCTCCAGGAGACGGCCGAGAAGGGTGCCGCCGCTGCGGCCCACGCCGACGGCCCCGCACCGTTCGAGTTCCCGGCGTTTCAGCGGACGGGCCACGCCGAGCCGCCGCGCAGCATCGAGCTGCTGGCGGGCGTGAATCTCAACGTGAAGATCGAGCTCGGGCGGGCGCGCATGGTCGTCGAGGATGTGCTGAAGCTGTCGGAGGGCGCGGTGGTCGAGCTCGACAAGCTCGCGGGCGACCCGGTGGACGTGTACGTCAACGACCGCCCCGTCGCGCGCGGCGAGGTCCTCGTGCTCAACGACACCTTCTGCGTTCGCATCAACGAGATCATCGCCGGGGCCGGTGAGAGCGACGTGGCCCCGAGCAAGGCGGAGCGTCGCGCAGGCTGAGCGCGGGTTGTCACCCGGGGCGGAGTCCCCGGCCGTTCGTTCGCCATGGAGGGCGTGTGAGGATTTCGGCGCGTCAGTTCGTTCGTTCGCGCGTCACCGCGGCGGTCGTGTGTGTCGCAGTCGGCGCTTCGGCGTCCGCGGCCCGGCAGAGCCCCCATCCCGCGAGCATGGGCCCCGACGTGCCGTCGCCGGTCGCGGTCCGCGTGGCCGCCCCGAACGGCGAGTCGCGTCCGCTGGGGATTTCCCCCTCGCCGACCCCCTCCGGACGCAGGCCTTCCGCCGAGTCTCAACCGATCTCGCGTGAACTGAAACCAGCCGCCGGTGGCTCAGCGCGGACCGTCTGGGCGCTGACCGCCGTGCTGGCGGTGATCGTCGTCGCCGGGATGGCAGCCCGAATGATCGCGCGGCGCCACGGCGGCCTCCACGGTGCGCTGGGCCCGGGAGGTCGGTCCCCCGCGGGCGTGCTCGAAGTCCTGGGCCGCTACCCCGTGGCGCGTGGGGCCACCCTCGTGCTCCTCAAGCTTGATCGACGGGTGCTGCTGCTTTCGCAGTCGGCGGGCGGGCGGCTCGGGGCGGGCGCGGGGTTCAGCACGCTCTGCGAGGTCACCGACCCCGAGGAGGTCGCATCGATCCTTGTCAAGACGCGCGATGCCGAGGGCGAGTCCATGGCCCATCGGTTCCGATCCATGCTGACGCGCTTCGACGGCGAGATCGCCGACGCCGACGCTGGGGCGGGCCGCGGGCGACGCGTCGTCGGATCGCCCGGGGGCGATCGCGCCGAGTTGTGGGACGCCTCGAAGAGCACCGAGGCCATCCCCGTCGTGGACCTCACCGTCGGCATGCCCGGCGGGGGCTCCACGGGCCTCGCCGCCGTGCTGCGCCGGAAAATTGCCTCGATGGGCGGGGGGAGGGCCGCGTGATCGGCGTGCGCGTCGCCATTCTGGTGCTCGGCGTGGCGCTCACAGCGTTCACGGCGCCCGCGGCCGCACAGTACGGGCCGACCGAGGAGGATGCGCGGCGTCGGCCCGCCGTCAACAGCAGCGTCCTTCGGCTGCCCGACCTGCCGGCGACGCTGCTCAACTCCGAGGGCGACTTCAACCCCGTCTCCGTGCTGGCGGGGGCGGCCGAACTGCTTCCCGCTGGAGCTGGAGGAGGCGGTGCGTCCCGCGATCGCTCCGGCGGCATGTCCGCGGCCATGAACATCATGGTCCTGCTGACCGTCATCACGCTGGTCCCGTCGATCCTGCTGATGACGACGTGCTTCGTGCGGATCGTCATCGTGCTGGCGCTGCTGCGCCAGGCGATCGGGACGCAGTCGCTCCCGCCGCCCCAGGTCACGCTGGCCCTCGCGTTGTTCATGACGCTCCTGGTGATGTCGCCGACCGTGAAGCGGATCAACGACGAGGCGATCGCTCCCTATCGCGCCGGCGTCATCGCCGACAACGGGGAGCTCTGGGACGCCGCCAAACAGCCCGTGCGCGACTTCATGTTCGCGCAGATCGAGGCCACGGGGAACTGGTCGAGCCTGCTCATGGTCCTGAACTACCGCGGCGTGGACACCTCGCGGCCCGAGACGCTCACGCGGGCCGATGTGGACATGGTCTCGCTGATCCCCGCGTTCATGCTCAGCGAGCTCAAAACGGCGTTTCTGATGGGCTTCCGCGTCTACCTGCCGTTCCTGGTCATCGACATGGTGATCTCCACCATGCTGATCTCGATGAGCATGATGATGCTGCCGCCCGTGCTCATCAGCCTGCCGTTCAAGCTCCTGCTGTTCGTGCTCGTGGACGGGTGGACGCTGATCGTGGGGAGCCTGATGCACAGCTTCGTGCAGCCCGTCGTCGCGGTGCTGCCGGCGGCAGGGTAGACGCGCAGCGCACGGAGGCACCATGCAGTACGACGAAGCCACGCTCTCGATGGTCCGCGACGCGCTGATCATCACGCTCAAGATCGCGGGCCCGATCCTCGCCGCGGGCGTCCTGGTCGGGCTCGTGATCAGCGTCCTGCAATCGGTCACGTCGATCCACGACCAGTCGCTGACGTTCGTGCCCAAGATCATCGCCATGGTCGTCCTGGCGATTCTGCTGCTCCCGTGGATCGCGGGGCGGCTCATCGAGTACACCACCGACCTGTTCACGCTGTTCGCCTCCTAGCGCGATGACACCGAGGAATCATGCCCACGGTCGAGCCCATCTTCGCGCACGCCGTCCCGCTGCTGCTCGTGGTGACACGGTTGGGCGGGCTCTTCATGTTCACGCCGCTCCTGGCGAACCGTTCGGCGCCGCGCCGCGTGCGCGCGACCCTGGCCCTGGTGTTCGGGGCCGCTCTGTACGCGGGCGTTCCGGCCATCAGCCAGACCCCGCCGGAGACGGACCTGCTGGGGCTGCTGCCGCTCGCGGCCGGCGAACTGCTCATCGGCGTGGCGCTCGGGTTCATCGCCGCGATGCCGCTCTTCGCGCTCGACCTGGCCGGCTACCTCATCGGGCACCAGATGGGGCTGGGCCTGGGGCGCGTCTACAACCCGGAGCTCGACTCGGACGCCGACGTCACCAGCCAGTTGCTGATGTACCTGGGGCTGGGGGTGTTTGTGGCGATGGGGGGGCTCGAAGCGGCGTTCCTCTCCCTGGCCGCGACGTTCGAGCACCTGCCGCCGGGCGCGTTCCGGCTCGACGCGCTCCCCCTCGACGCGGTGGTTTCTGTGCTGGCCGGGGGGTTCGATCTGGCGCTGCGGGTGGCGGCCCCGGCCCTGGGCATCATTCTGCTCGTCATGATCGCTCTGGGCTTCATCATGAAGTCCATGCCGCAGATCAACGTCCTGAGCATCGGGTTCACCATCAAGATCCTCTGCGGCGTCGGGGTTGTGGCGGTGTCGCTGTGGGCGATGCAGCAGGCCGCCGGCGACGAGATCGGACGTGCCCTGGGCATCGCCGACACCTGGGCGCGGGAACTCAGGCCGTGACAACCGCGGGAGAACACAACGAAGAGACAAAGTGAGTTGCGGGCGTGTATCCGCACCGCTCACTCGGCTGTGACCATCACCCATCACCCATTGCCCGGCGTCGTCCTGAGCACCCCCCATGGCCGAAGAACTCGGCGAGCGCACCGAACAACCGACCTCCCGCCGCATGAGCGAGGCGCGGTCGCGCGGGCAGGTCGCGCGCAGCCAGGACCTCGGCGCCGCGATCGACCTCAGTGCCGCGGTGGTTCTCCTCGTTGCCTTCGGCGGCACGGGGATCATGGTGCTCGCGTCGATCACACGCGGGCTTCTCGGTGGCGACGCGCCGGGCACGCCCCTCGACGCCGAGTCGATCTGGGCCGCGATCGCCTGGGCCGGCGCCAAGGCCGCGTGGCTCGTGGTCCCGGTCCTGCTCGTCATGTTCGTCGTCGGGGTTCTGGCCCAGATGTCCCAGTTCGGGTGGCTCTGGACCGCGCAGCCGCTCCAGCCGAAGTTCGACAAGCTGAACCCCGTCGCCGGGCTCAAGCGGCTGGTCAACCGGCGCAACCTCGTCAAGACGCTCGTCAACTCGCTCAAGCTCGCCGCCGTGACGGCGATCGCCGTGTTCGTCGTCTGGCGCCGGATGCCGACGCTCGCGGCTCTTCCGACCATCGAGGCCGTGGCGGCGCTGTACATGGTCGTGCGCTTGGCGCTCGAACTGGTGCTGTGGCTCCTGCCGCTGCTCCTCATGATCGGGCTGGTCGACTTCCTGTATCAGCGCTGGCAACACACGCGCGATCTGAAGATGACGCGCCAGGAAGTGCAGGACGAGCGCCGATCGTCCGAGGGCGACCCCGACGTGAAGCGTCGCCGCCACCGCATGGCCCAGGAGATCGCGCTCCACCAGATCCGCACCGCCGTGCCCAGGGCCGACGTCATCGTGACCAACCCGACGCATTTCGCCGTCGCGTTGAGGTACGACGCCGCGACCATGCGGGCCCCGAAGGTCGTCGCCAAGGGTCTGGACTCGATGGCCTTCCGGATCCGCGAGGTCGGGCTGGTCCACGGCGTGCCGATCGTCGAGCGTCCGCCGCTGGCCCGGGCGCTGTTCTGGAACCTCGACGTGGGGCAGGAGGTCCGCCCCGAGCACTACGAGGCCGTGGCCGAGGTCCTGGCGTACGTCTACCGGATCGCGGGCCGCGCCGCGTAACAGGAGTTGACCGGCTTGCCCCCGTCCGCCCCATCCCCGAAGACCCTCGCGCCGCGCGGCTCGGCGCTGCCGGCGTGGATGCACCTGGTCCGGCGGCACCGCGGGGTGCTCGTCCCGCTGGGGTTCGTCTCGCTGCTGGCGGTGATCCTGATCCCGCTCCCGCCGTTCCTGCTGGACGTGCTGATCTGCGCGAACATCAGCCTCGCCGTGATCGTGCTGCTGACGACGATCTACATGGACCACCCGCTGGACTTCAGCGTCTTCCCGTCGCTGTTGCTGGCCACAACCCTTCTGCGCCTGGTCCTGAACGTCGCGTCGACGCGGCTGATCCTCACCGCCGACGGCGCGACACCCGCCGAGGCGATGTACTCCGCCGGGCACGTCATCGCGGCGTTCGGCAACTTCGTCGCGGGGGACTCCCTCTTCGTGGGCATCGTGATCTTCATGATCCTCGTGATCGTGCAGTTCGTGGTCATCACGAAGGGCGCGACGCGGATCAGCGAGGTCGCCGCCCGGTTCACCCTGGACGCCATGCCCGGCAAGCAGATGGCGATCGACTCGGACCTGAACGCCGGGATCATCAACGAGGCCGAGGCACGCAAGCGCCGCGAGGACATCCGGCGCGAGGCGGATTTCTTCGGCGCGATGGACGGCGCCAGCAAGTTCGTCCGCGGCGACGCCATCGCGGGCCTCATCATCACCGTCCTCAACGTCGCGGGCGGGTTCGCGGTGGGCACCATCGAACGCGGGTGGGACGCGGGCGAGACCGCGGCCCTCTTCACCACGCTCACCATCGGCGACGGACTGACCGCCCAGATCCCCGCGTTCGTCATCGCCATCGCCTCCGCGCTGATCGTGACACGCTCGGGGTCCAAGGAAGACCTCGGCAACGAGCTGACCGACCAGATCATCTCCCAGCCGCGCGGCCTGATCATCACCGCCGGGTTCCTCTTCCTGCTCGCCTTGACGCCGCTCCCCACCGTTCCGCTCATCACGACCGGTGCGGCCCTGAGCGTGATCGCCTGGGCCATGCTGCGCTCCCGCCGTGGCACGGCCGATGCGGCGAAGCAACAGGCCGAGGAAGCCGCGGTGCAGGCCCGGGCCGAACCCCCGCCGCCCGAGTCCCTGCTGAAAGTGGACACGCTGGAACTGGAGGTCGGGTACGGGCTCGTTCAGCTCGTCGATACCACGCAGGGCGGCGACCTGCTGGAGCGCATCTCCGCGGTCCGCCGCCAGCTCACGCTGGAGCTCGGGCTCGTCATGCCCCCCGTGCGCATCCGTGACAACATGCAGCTCGGGGCCAACGAGTACCGCGTCCGCATCCGGGGCAACCCCGTCGCGTCGGGCCAGACGAAGCCCGGGCGGCTGCTCGCCATGGACTCGGGGATTGCCTCGGGCCCGATCGACGGGGAAAAGACCCGCGAGCCGGCGTTCGGGCTGGACGCCTGGTGGATCGACCCGGCCCTGCGCTCCCGGGCCGAGACGATGAACTACACCGTCGTCGATCCGACCAGCGTGCTGGGCACGCATGTCACCGAGGTGGTCAAGGCGCACGCCGCGGAGTTGCTGACACGCGACGAAGTCGCCGCGGTCGTCGACCAGCTCAAGCAGCGCGCCCCCAAGCTTGTCGAGGAGGCGATCCCGAACGTCTTCAAGCTGGCCGACCTGCACAAGGTCATGCAGGGGCTGCTGCGCGAGCGGGTCCCGATCCGCGACATCGAGACCATCGTCCAGACCCTGGCCGACTGGGGCACGAAGACCAAAGACACCGACGTGCTCATCGAGTACGTCAGGCACGCACTCCGCCGGACGATCAGCGCCCAGTACGCCGCGAACGGCGACAAGCCGGGGACGCAGCGGATCGTCTGCGTCACGCTCGACCCCGCGCTGGAGGACGAGATCAACGGGTACGTGGACCGAGGGCCGGGCGGGACCAGCGTCTCCATGCCCGCACGGGTGGCGTCACGCGTCACCGGGGCGGTCGCGCGGGCGCTCCAGCAGGTCATCGCGGCGGGCAGCGCGCCCGTGGTTCTGGCTTCGCCCACGGTGCGTGCGGTCGTGCGGCAACTGCTCGAGCCCAACCTCCCCACGGCCGCCGTGCTGGGCTACAACGAAGTCGTGCCGGGGATCGAAGTCGAGTCGCTGGCGCTGGTGAGTGCGCCGCGGGAGCCCGAGGCGGTGGCGGCATGACCGGCCACTTGGCGCGCGGGCACGGACTCTGCTAGAGTGCCCGCTTCGCCCGGCAGGACGCCGGGCCGTTCGGTTCGTCGGGGAGTGCCACGGATGGCCGAGACGACCCTCAAGACCTATCGCGCCCGCACCATGGGTGAGGCCCTCACTGAGGTCAAACGCGACCTCGGCAAGGGCGCGGTCATTCTCCACACGCGGTCGTACCGCGTCGGCGGCTGGATGGGCCTGGGCGGGCGCTCGATGGTCGAGATCACGGCTTCTGTCGGCGTAAATATCCTGCCGCTGCGCGACCGGCGGGCGCCGGCCGCGGTCGCGGCGCCGATGCCGGCGGCGGTGACGGCCCGCGCGCCGCGCGAGGCGGTCGAGCGGGCCTACGCCGGGCCCGTGACGCCCGTGCCCGGGCTGCGGGAGCAGGCTCCCGCGACGGACTGGTCTCCGGCGCGTTTCGCGGCGATCGGGAGTACGTCGCCGCGGCGCGCGGACCAGACGCCCGGGGGCGGCTCCGACCCCGCGCCGAGTGTCCAGACCGTGGTCCGCGGCGCGCTCGCGTGCCACGCCGTGGGCGAGGCCAAGCCGCACCGCGACGCTCTCGAAGATGAAGTCGCCTCCATCAAGCGCATGGTGGGGCAGGTGCTCCAATGCTCGCGCCATACCGCGATTCACGTCGGCGCGGCCCACGGGCATGGCGTGGGCGGTGGTGGGGGTACCGAGGGTCGCGGGACCTCGCCCATGACGCCTGCCGGATCGCTCACCGACCCGCTCTTCCGCCAGTATCTGCGTATGCTCGAGAGCGAGGTGGCCGCCGAGATCGCCGACGAGGTCGTCGGCCGAGTCCGCGACGAGCTGACCCCCGCCGAACTCGCCGACGAATCCATCGTGCGCGCGACCGCAGCGCGACGCCTGGCCGCGATCATCCCCGCGGACGCCGACACGCCCGCGCCGGGCACCCCGGGAGACCACCGACCGCTGACCATCGCGCTCATCGGGCCGACCGGCGTGGGCAAGACCACCACCGTGGCCAAGCTCGCCGCGGCGTACAAGCTGCGCCACGGGAGGAAGGTCGCCCTCGTCACCAGCGACACCTACCGCATCGCCGCCGTCGATCAACTCCGCACGTATGCGGAGATCATCGGGCTGCCGCTGAAAGTGGTCCTCACGCCGTCCGAGATGGCCGCGGCCTGCGCCGCCCTGGTCGACCAGGATGTCATCCTTATCGACACCGCGGGGCGATCCCCCGGCGACGCCGCCCGCCTCGAGGAGCTGCGCCGGTTCATCGCAGCCGCGCGCCCCCACCAGACGCACCTGGTCCTCTCGGGCACCTCCAGCCAGGGCGCGCTGCTGGAGGCCGCCGGGCGATTTGCCTCCGTCAACCCCGATCGCGTCATCTTCACCAAGCTGGACGAAGCCGTGAACTACGGCGTGCTGTTCAACGTCGCCCAGCGCGTGGCCCTGCGGCTCAGCTACGTCACCACGGGCCAGGAGGTGCCGGATCACATCGAGCAGGGGCGCTCGGACCGTCTGGCGCGGCTTATCCTCGACGGCGGACGGGTGCGCTGATGTCCATCTCCACCCGACAGCACGGCATGCCCTTCGCCCCGGCGAGCCCCGACCAGGCGACGCGCCTGCGCACCCTGGTGCGCGCCGGACCCGCGGCCCTGGTCGCGATCGACCGCGCCGAGCCTCCCGTTCCGCCGCAGCCTCACCGGGCCGCCGTGGTGTCGATCTCGTCGGGCAAGGGCGGTGTCGGCAAGACGACCCTGTGCGTCAATCTCGCCGTGGCGCTCGCGGAACTCGGCCGGCGCACCACGCTCGTGGACGCCGACCTGGGGCTCGCCAACGCCGATGTGCTGTGCGGGCTCTCACCGGCGCGGCGGCTCGATTCGGTGTTCAGCCTCGCGGGCCGGACCGGGTCGCTGCGCGACATCGCAGTGGAGGCCCCCGGCGGGTTCCGGCTCGTCCCGGGGGCCGTCGGCACGGAGCGGATGACGGAGTTGTCCTCGTCCGAGCGGGCGCGACTCCTCGACGCCCTGGCCGATCTGGAGCGCGACAGCGACGTCATGCTCATCGACACCGCCGCGGGGCTCGGGCGCGGCGTGACCGCCTTCATGCGAGCCGCCGACCTCTGCCTCGTCGTCGCCACCCCCGACCCCACGTCGATCGCCGACGCCTACGCCCTGGTCAAATGCGTGCGGCGGCCCCGTGAGGCATCGCGCCACGGCCGCCCGGACTCCCCCCACGAAACCGCCGACGTCCGCCCGGTCCTGATCGTGAACAACGCGTCGGGCGAGCGCGAGGCGCTGGCCGTTCACGCCCGCCTCGCCGCAGTCGCCGAGCGGTTCCTCGGCTATCGGATGCCAATGCTGGGTTGGGTGGCGCGGGATGAACGGGTTGTGTCGGCCGTGAGGAAACGCCGGCCGGTCTTGATCGAGAGCCCGAACGCTCCCGCGAGCCGCGACGTGCGCGCCCTGGCCGTGGCGTTGGCGCGGAGTTTGCGGGCTGCGACGCCGGATGCACCGCGAGCGATCCCCCGGCGCGGGTGGTCACGGTGGTTCTCGGAGTTGTTGTTGCGCGGCGGTTGAGTCCCCGTTCGGGCAGGGGGGGAGAGGGATGGAGTGAAGTCCTGAAGTTCGAGCGCGTGTGGCGCTCAACCCGATGGGTCCGAGCGCCGATCAAGTTTGTCATGGGATGGCTGCGCTCGTGACGAGCCGCCCTCCCGAATCGGAGGGAATCCCGGTCGTGCAGGTGGAGGGTTCCAGCAAACTCGTCGCGGCCGCGATGGGACTGGCGGGCTTCGCCGTCGCCGTGGTGGCCGGGCTCCACGCCGGGAACCCGTCCGTGACGATCCTCACCAATGCCGTCCTGGCGCTGGTGGTCTGCAACTTCATCGGGGTCATGCTCGGTTCGGTCGGCGACAAGGTCATCCGCGATCACGTGGCGAAGCTCCGACCCGCGACGGGCGGCGGCGCGACGCCCTCGAAGCAGGGGGGGGGAACCGCGTCGGCCGCCGACGCTTGACGCGGGCCGGGGAGCGGACTTGCACGCCCCGGGGGGATCGGGTACGTTCCCGTCCCTCTCCACCACGGATGGTGACCCAGCGTGAGAGAGCACACGGGGCCGCGCGTCGAGGGACGCGAGGCCGACAACGCGATGGGAATGGTCAAGGAGCCGACCATGTCAGCAACGAAAGCCGCGAAGCTCGTGGCGGTCCGCGGTCCGGGGCGCCGACTCATGCGCCCGCCGGAATCGCCGCGCCGCAAGTCCCCGCTTGACCATCGCCCCATCAACGAGGTCTGGCTGGAATACCGCAAGTCGCACTCGGAGTCGCTCCGCAACGACCTGATGGAAAAGTTCCTCCCGCTGGTGCGCTACAACGCCGAGCGGATCTACGCCCGACTCCCCGACGAGGTGGATATCGAGGACCTCATGTCCGCCGGACTCTTCGGGCTGATGGACGCCATCGACGCGTTCGAGCTCGAGCGCAACGTCAAGTTCGAGACCTACTGCGCCCCGCGCATCCGCGGCGCCATCCTCGACGAGCTGCGCGCCATGGACTGGGTGCCGCGCCTCGTCCGCCAGCGCACCAGCCGCGTCGAGGGCGCCCGCCAACGCTTCGAGATGGGCAACGGCCGTCCGCCGACCCCGGACGAGCTCGCCCGCTCGCTCCAGCTCCCGCCCGAGGAGTTCGAGAAGGTCGAGCGCGACAGCAAGGCCGTCGGTACCCACAGCATCACACGCAAGTTTGCCTCCAGCGACGGCACGCGCGAGCTGCGCGAGATCGACGTCGTCAAGGATGCGGACGGGTCCGACCCCGTCCACGAGATGCACCGGCGCGACCTGAAGGACCTGATCACCAAGGGGCTGAGCCGCGCCGAGCGGCTCATTGTCATCCTCTACTACTACGAGGGGATGACCATGAAGGAAATCGGGTCCACGCTCGACCTTTCCGAGTCGCGCGTGAGCCAGATGCACAGCTCGATCCTCGCCCGCCTCAAGGCCCAGATGCAGCACCGCACGCGCGAGCTCGAGCCCATCGAGTAGTTCGGCACCTTCCTGTCTGCGAATCACACCGCCAACCGACCCCGCGCCGTCTTCCGGCGCGGGGTCGTGCTTTCCGCCGGGCATTGACCTTCAATCAGCCGTGAGCGAGCCCCGCGATGCCGCGCCCGCCTTCGTCGCGATCGCCCTGGGATCGAATCTCGGCGACCGGCGTGCCCACCTGGACGGCGCGGTCGCGGCCCTGCGGTCGCTCACCGCGACATGGGTCGTCGCCGTCTCGCCGTACCTCGAGACCGCGCCCGTCGGCCCCGTCGCTCAGGGCAACTTCCTGAACGCCGCGGCGACGCTGACCACGACGCTTTCGCCGCAGAGGCTGCTGACCCACCTCCACTCCATCGAACGCTTGCGCGGACGCGATCGGGCCGGAACTCCGCGCTGGGGCCCGCGCACCCTTGACCTCGACCTGCTGCTGTTCGGTGATCGCGTGATCGACGAGCCCGGGCTGACGGTCCCGCATCCGCGGATGCATGAGCGCCTGTTCGTGCTTGAACCGCTCTCCCTCGTCGCGCGCCACGCGATCGTGCCCACGCTGGGGTGTACCGTCGCGGACCTGCTGACCGCCGCCCGTCGGGCGGCTTCCGTAGGATGAACGCATGAATGGACGGGTGCGCGGGCGGATGGGCGGACCGCAGCGGTACATCCGTGCGATCGCGGCCGCGGTGCCGTCGTTCTTCGCCGCCGCCGCCGTGTCCGCCCAGGTCCTCGACCAGCCGATCGGTGTCGATCCGCGCGTTCCCCTTGAAGAAGCCAGGGCCGAGTACCGCGCGGGCGTGACGGCCGACGCCGTCGAAGTCACGCTCCGCCCGCCCTCCGGCCCGCCGCGCACTGAGCGGATCGTCGTGCGAATCGACGCCGCGGGCATCGGCGACGGGGACACGGTGCGCCGCGTGCTGCTGGAGCTCGGTCCCCTGACCGTGTTCGCCGGCGGCGGTCGCATCGTGGCGGTCCACGCGGGCGAACCCGGACTGTACTGGCGCGCCGAGTACGACGGACCGCTCGCGCCCGGTGTGTTCGGGGACATGTTGCCTCCGCTACCCGTGCCCCAACTGACGCTCGCGGCTCCGGACGAGGGTGCATTCCGCGTCCCTGTCCCCCACGCTCCCGCTGTCGAATGGCTCAGCGCGACGCTGGACCCGGCCGGACGAACACCCGTGTTTGTCGTCAGCGGGCGCGGCGAAGCCGGGCCCGTCTCCGCCACGTTCGACGCCGAGTCGCACCGGCTGTCGCGCTTCCGGGCCGAGTTCCCCGGCCCTTCCGGCTCGGGCGTCACGGTGCTGGAGTTGCGTTGCCGCGCGATCGAGCCGGGCAACCCCGAGCGCTGGGAGCCGGACGGTGCGGGTCGGCAGCGCGTCGCGATGCTCGCGGACCTGCGGGGCGATCGGACCGTGCCGCCGGTGACGCCGGGAGGCACGGTCCCGGATATCTCGCTGCTCAGCGCCGCCATGGAAGCCTGGTTGCTCTCGGACGCGCTGCGCGCCGCGACCGCGGCCAGCCCTGCGGTTCCGCCCCCCGCGGTCCTGCTGCTCTTCCGCGCCCCCGCGGACCGTGAGCGTGCCGCCGCCATCGAAGCCGACGCCCGCATCGGCCGCGACGCGATCCTGGCCTTGCGAAACCCGGCGGACGGAGCCCCCGCCTCGCGGTTCATGACGCGCTGCGGCGTGGTCGTCGAGCTGCGGGACTACAGCGCCGAGTGGTTCGATGCGATCCGCGGGAGGTGGGGGGGGCGCGCGAACGACGGCGGCCTGCTGTGGGCCTCGTCTTCCGCCTCGACCATCGACCGCTTCTCACGCGACGTCGATGCGCTGATCGCGGTCATCTTCCACGACCGGCTCCTGTCGCGCGTGATCCCGCTGGACGGCCGACAGGCCGACGCCGCCGCGATCGCCGACGAGGTCCGCGGCGCGCTCACGCCGCGGCGATGACGCGGGTGTCACCCGTGGTTTCAGGCCGCGATCCGATCAACCCGCCTCGGCCCGCGGATGCGCCTGGAGGTACGCCGCCTGCATCCGCTGGGTCGTCAGGTGCGTGTAGACCTGGGTCGTGCTCAGCGACTGGTGCCCGAGCAGCTCCTGCACGCTCCGCAGGTCCGCCCCGTTGTCGAGCAGGTGCGTCGCGAAGCTGTGGCGCAGCGTGTGCGGGCTGATCGTCGGGTCGAGCCCCACGCTCTTGAGGTATTTGTCGAGCTTGCGCCGCACGGACCGTGAACTGAGCCGCCCGCCGTGCTTGTTCACGAAGAGCGGGCGGTGCGGGCGGGCCTCGTTCCACGCCGGCGCGAACCGCGCGTCGGCCCGCAGCATCTCCATGTACCGCGCGATCGCACCCACCGCGTGCGAGCCGAGCGGAACAATCCGCTCCTTCTTGCCCTTGCCGCGGACCTTGACGGCCTCGCTGGGCATGTCGATGTCGTTCAGTTCCAGCCCCACGAGCTCGCTGACGCGCAGGCCCGTGGAATAAAGAGTCTCGAGCATCGCCCGGTCGCGCATCCCCAGCACGTCCGACTGGTCGGGAGCCGACAGAAGCCGCTCGATCTGGTCCACGGTGATCGCCTTGGGCAGTCGCTTGGTCTGCCGCGGCGTGCGGATGAGCGTCATCGGGTTGGAGTCGGAGACGCCGCGCCGCTCCGCCCACTTGTAGAAGGACCGCAGCGTGGCGATCTTCCGCGCCATCGTCGCGGCGGAGTACGACTGCCCGCCCAGGTGCGTCAGGAACCCCCGGATCGAGTCCGCGTCGGCGGTGCAGATCGCCCGCGTGACCGTCGCGGGCCCGATCGTCCCGGCCACGCCCGCGTCGCGGTCCGGGCCGGTCGGCTTGGCGGCCTCCTCGCGCTGGCGGAGCGCGGCGGTCTCGGCGTCTTCGTTGGCCTGGATTCCCAGCTCGTCGCGCAGGTACTCGACGTACTGGCGCAGGTCGGCCCCGTAGCACCGGGCCGTGTACGGGCTGAAGTGGCGCTCGTCGATCAGGTAGCTGGTGAAGGCCGCGGTGATCGGCAGCGTGCTCATGGTGCAGACTCCCGCGCGTCGCCCGAGTCCCCACCGACCCGGCCCGCCGCGCCCAAGTTCCCGTCGCCCGCCACCGCGTCGGTGGGGGCGCGTGTTCCGCCGCGGGCGACGGCTCAGGGGCCGGTAACGCCGCGGATCATCGACCGACCGTCTCCGGCGTGGCCCGTGCGAGCCGCAGCCACTCGTGTCCGAGCAGCCCACCCACGGCGCGCCACGCCGCGAACTCACTGAACAGGTCCATGCTCGCCAGGTACCGCCGCCACCCGAGCGCCGTCTCTTCGTCGTGCCGCCCTTGTGCGAAACGCTTCAGGTCCATCAGCACCTGGTGGTTCTTGCCGTCCAGGTATTCACTGACCACCGATGCCGGTGCGTCCGTGAACGAACTCCCGGGAAACGGGTTGTACTCCGTCGGTTGCACGCTCAGGGTCCGCGGATCGAGGCGGGCTTCGCCGCGCCGGTCCATGGCGCCGGGTCTGGTGTACAGGGCCAGCGAAAGCCCGAGTTTCGGCGGGTCGTAAGGGTCAAAGTGCGTGATCGAACCGAGCACGATCCCGTCCACACCCATCTCCTGCGCCAGCCGTCTCGCGTCCGCGGGCGACGACACCGACGCCATCTTCAGCGATCGCATCGCCGCGATCGTCCGGTTCAAGGGCAGCACCCGCACCCCGCGGACCTGCGCCGCCGCCGCGACGACCTTGTCGCTCACATCCGAAGGATCAAACAACGTCGTCCCCGACTCGTTGCGGAGCGGGATGACGGCCCAGAGAACGTCGCCCGCCGACGTGTCGTACGGCGACGCGAGCACCTCCGGGGCCTTGAGCTTCGCGCCCGACGTCGCGCAGCCGATCGCCGCGATCGTCGCGCCCAGCGCGCCCGCGGTCAAGAGCCGCGACACGAACCGGGCGAGCATGGTCTGTCCACTTGTCATGGCGTCCTGCCGTTTCCCGGGCGGCGTCCATTCCGCCCGCAAACCCCACGATCCCCGACGCCGACCGGTCCACCGCGGATCGGCCGGATGATGCTCCCGGCTAACGGTCCTCGTTCCCAACCTCACCCTCGGGGGCGTTCGCCACGTTCTGCGGCTGCGACATCCCCGCGGCCAGGCGCACCGACTCGGTCGCGTTCAGCGCCCAGATGTTGTCCACGCCCCCGCGGTCGCTGACGAAGAAGACGCGGCCCTCGGGCCCCCACGCGGGCATCAGCGCAAGCGCCGGCCCGTCCGTGAGCTTCACCCGCGCGCCGCCGTTCAGGTCCGCCATCCACAGTTCCGCCGTGGGCGGCCGACCCGACCCGATCGCGTCCCAGCGCGAAGGGTTCGGCACCTCGGCGAAGACGATCCAGCGCCCGTCGGGGCTCCAGGCAGGGTTGATGCACGCCGCCGAGCCGCTCGCCGCGACCTCCGTCGGGTTCGTCGCCTGCCCATCCCGGTAGTCAATCGTCCAGATGGAGAACGCGCGGTCGCCGCGCTGCCGGCTGCGCTGCACGAGGATCTTGTCCGTCCCGCCCTCGCCCGTGCCGCGCGTCGGGCACCACTCCGGGAACAGCCCGTAGCCCAGGAAGTGCGACACGCCGCTGTTGGCCGCGTCCGTGACCCAGAGCTCCCACTGCCCGCTCACGTCGCCGAGGCGGCAGTACACGAGTTGCGTGCCGTCCGGCGACCACGAGGGGTGCAGCTCGGGCGACGCGGTGCTCGTGACCTGGACCGGGTTGCCGCCCGTGGACGGCATCACGTACAGGTCCCAGTTCCCGCCGCGGTTGCTCGCGAAGGCGATCCGCGTGCCGTCCGGGCTGAACTTGGGCATGAGGTCCTGGGCGGAATCGCTCGTGAGCTGCGTCACGACGCGGCTGCCGACCCCCTTGATGTACACGTCCGCGTTCGGCTGGTGCTGCGTGCTGGCGAAGACGATCAGCCGCCCGTCGCGCGACACGTCGGGGTCGAAGTCCGCCCCCTCGAGCGCGAAGCTCACCTGCGAGACGTTCGCCCCGCCCTCGGTCGCCTCGCCGCCGGTGTTCATCGGAACGTGGAGCGAGCCGTGCGGGCCCGTCGCCGCCGGGGGACGCGGGTCGTGCTGCCAGCCGGCGGGTTGCGCGCCCGGCTGGGGGACGATCGCGCCCGCGCCCGCCGTCGAGAGGGCCAGCGGTTCCTGGACGGGCCAGGAGTTGTCCCGCGTGGCTGGTGCGTTGGAGCGTGCCGCGCGCGCCGCCGGCACGCCCTCGCGGGCCACGACGAAGCGCGGCGGAACCGTGTTCCGCGTGGCAGACTCGCCCGGGCGCGTAGGCGCGGCGCGATGCTCCGGCACCTGGGCGATGCGCGTCGCTGCGTGAGTTTCCGTGCCGCGGGGCACACTCGTCACCGATGTCGAGGCGGCGTTGCGCGGTTGCGTGAAGCGCGGCTCGCCCGGCGTGGCGTCCGAATCAGCGGTGCGGCCGGTCGCCGCCGCGGCCGGCGTCACAGGCGTGTTCGTCGGCGCGCCCACCGTCGTGTCGGTTGTCGGAATCACCGGCGTGCCGCTCGTGTCGGCTTTCTGACCGGCGTAGAACGTCGGATTGGACGGCCGCGTGCCCGCGTAGGAGACCGACGCCTCGTGGTACGAAGCCGGCGTCTCGTAACCGGATGGCGATGTCCCCGGGCGGTAGGTCGGTGTCACGCCCGAACGCGACTCGGTCACGTTCGGCGCGGCCGCGCCCGGCGTGACGGACACCGTCCGTCGGGGCGGGGCCTGGTTCGACGACGCCGCCCGCGGGGCAGCCTGGCTTGACCGCCACCACGCCGTCGTCGTCTCGTCACCCGGCAGCGGGTTCTCGCCGTCGGGGTACCGCGACTCCCACAGCCCTGTCCGGATTTCGCTGTCCTCGGCCGGCGGCGGGGCATACCCCGTGGCGGGCCACTGGCTGCACCCGCCCGCGAGCAGCACCAGCAGGCCGGCCGACAGGGTGAGCGGGCGCGTCCGGGCGGTTCTGTGAATCGTCATGCTCGGCCTCCGAACCGTCTGAGCCGTGCCGCCCGGCGGGCCCGTGGGCTTTATCGGACCATCCCCGCGCAACGCTTGAAGGCGGCCGCACTCGGTCGAAAACCACAATCGGACGTTCCCAGCCACCGAATCAGTCCCGTAACGGAATCCGTTACACCGGCCGGGGAACCCCGAATGACAACCGGGAAGGACCCCACCAGGTGTCCTTCCCGGTCGTGTATGGACGGGCGCATCGTGGCCGACTACTGACCCGCGGTCCGGCTGCTCACGCCGGGCTCCCCGGAACGTCGCACCCAGCCTTCATCTCGCCCGCGCGGGCCGTGCGCCCGGGCCAGGCGTCGGAGGTACTCGTCCAGATCGTCGTCGCCGAATCGTGCGAGAAACTCCGACGTGGCGCTGGGGTTCAGGGTCATGATGCGGTCGAGAAGCTGCTCCCGCGTCAACCGCGACGATGTCGAGCTGCGCTCCGGCGGCTCGGAGGTGCGCCCGAAGGCGCTGGTACGGCTCATGAAACCTCCGATGCTGTGATGTGAATGTTGCTTTGTCTGGGGCGTCGTTCCTGCGCGATGCCCGGGATGATCACGCCCGGGGGCCCGGGTCTATCGGATGCTCCACGCAGAACGCTCCAACCCCGGGCGGTCGCTACTGTGCGTCCATGAATCTGCATGTCTTGCGCGGCGGAAGAATCGTGCCCCTCGCGGGCGGGGACGTGGCCGCCACCATCGTGGACGGGAACCCGCTCGGCGACCCCAAGTGGGCGCTCCCGCCCACAGTTCCATCGGGCCTCGTCGTGATGTCGTCCGGGTGGATCCCCGAGAGCGACGGGGCCGGCGCCGGTACATCGGGCCTGGCCACATGGGGCCCGATCGGGCGCGCCGCGTTCGAATCGCTGTGCGATCGCCTCGCGGCCGAGCTCGCACCGCGCAAGGCAACCGTCCTGTTTCGATCGCACGCGCGCCACGTGCTCTCCGATGCGCCCTCGTGCATCAAGTTCCTCCAGCGTCGCGCGGGCGAGCCGTTCGGACTCCTGCTCGACCCCGTCGCCATGCTGGCGCGCGGGATGCTGCCACGGGCCGAGGAGCACCTCGGGCGGATTCTCGGCGCGCTGGCCGGGAACGCCGCGACGTGGGCGGTGCTGCTCGCCAACGCCGAGCCCGCCCCCGACGGCGCCCTTCGCCCCGCCCCGATCACGCGGGGGGCGATCGCGCCGGGCGTCATCGCAGCCGCGGCCGCCGCGCTACCCGCGGCGACGCGCGTGGTGCTCCTGGACGCCGAGGTGGATGCTCAGGCCGCGCTGCTGCGATCCGCGCCGCGATCCGCGGCCTGATCGCTTCCGCTACACTTCCGCCCGGTTTCCTTCGGAACGCGCCCGGCCGACCGGGCCCCACGGACGCGACCCATGCCCGACGCCACGCCCCCCGTCACGCTCGATCATCCGGCGTTTGCGCGCGTGAAGGGCGCGTTCGCCGGCACGAAGTTCCGCGCGACGGAGTTCCGCGGGCAATCCACGCTCATAGTCGAGCCCGCCGACCTGCACGCGGTGCTCAAGTTCCTCCGCGATGACGCGGGGTACAACTTCCTGTGCGACCTGCTCGGGATCGACTACCTGGGGTACCCGGCGAAGACCGTGGGCCGATTCGCCGTCGTCTACAGCCTCGTGTGCTTCGACCGCGACGACCGCTTCTTTGTCAAGACCTTCCTCGACCCCTCGCTCCCCACGGACGGAATCATGGAGGACCCGGCGCTGTGGCTCGACAGCGTCACGGACCTCTGGCCGGGCGCCGAGTGGCCCGAACGCGAGGTCTTCGACATGTACGGCATCCGCTTCCGCAACCACCCGGACCTGCGGCGCATCCTGACGTGGGAGGACTACCCGGCCCACCCCCTGCGCAAGGACTACCCGCTGCGCGGCCGCGGGGAGCGCGAGACGTACAAGGTCATCGACCGCACCGACGCCTGAGGCCCTACCGCGGGATGACCACGGGCTGCGGGCGCACGAACCGGATCTCGTTCTTCTTCAGGTCCCAGACCATCTTCTCGGCGCTGGTCGGGGCGCCGCGCGTCGCGTCGAAGAGGGTGACAAGGTTTCCCTTCTCCGCGAAGGCCTCCAGGATGCCCGTTCCGGCATCGTATTCCAGCCGATCCGCGGTCATCTCCCGGTCGAACGGCTTGGACGGATCGCGCGGGCCGACCGCCACGTTCACGGCGCCGCGCGCCGACGCCGCCGAGAGCTCCGCCCCGCCCGCGCCGCCGAGCGACCCGTCGGCGGTCTTCACACGGGCCGTGACGTGCTCCGCGATGACGCGCACCGCCTGATCCTCCGCGAGGCGAACGTGCGTGAGCCAGACATTTCCGTCCATCTCCATGGCCCCGCCCGCGCGGTCCAGCCGCATCGACCGGTCCCATGTGAACAGCGAGTCGCCCCGCATGTCGCCCGACGCCGCCCCGCCGACCGCGCCGCGGGCCGCAGGAGCGGGCTCGGGTTCCTCGGCCGCAACGTCGCGCGCGGAATGATCGCGCACCACCGCACGCCCCGCCCCGGGCACGTCCAGCACGCCTTCTTCCTGGTTCGCGATCAGCCGCGGCCCCTCGACGTGCACCGCCTGGATGAGCCGGCGCGCCCCGCCCGGGTCGATCGCGTAACGGCGCGATTCGGCCGTCGCCGGCCCGCCGCCCTCGCGCTCCTCGACCGCGCCGATCGCCGTCACGCGAAGCAGCGTGCGATCCGTCCGCCGGGCGGCGGGATCATCGCTCGCCACCCCGCTCCTCCCCGCCGAGAACGCGAGCCGGAGCCGCTCGGCCGACATCCGATCGCGCGACACGGCGTCCGGAACGTGGACGGCGACGATCGCCCCCGCACCCTCGGCTGTCCCCGCCTTGTCATCGAACGTGAGGCCCGATTCCCCACTCGCGGCGAGAATCGGGTCCTCGCCGGGGGCTCGCTCCCCTTGAACGATCGTCCACGGGCCGAAGACCGTGACGGTGCGCGCCAGGCCGTCGAGACGGATCTGGCCCCCGCCGATCCGTGTGTCGTCCACGCCCACGAAGGTGTCCGGACCGGTGAGCGTGACGATCTCGGTCGCGGCGTCGGCGTGCGCCGAGCCGGCCCGCGCGGTCACGCCGTCGGACTTGCGCGCGAAGACAACACCCTCGGTGGCATCGGCGGTCGTAACGACGACCGCACCCTTCTCGTCGCGCGCGAGGCGGGCGTCGAGCGCGCCGCACGCCAGGTCGCTGCCGCGCCCGACGACATGAACGCGCCCCTTCGCCACGAGCCGCACGGGGTCGGGCCGGCTCGGATCGATGCCGGGTCCGAACTCAACATCCACGTCTTCGGCCCGCAGCGACTCGTCGTCGCCGGACTGCGCGAGCACCCGCGCGGGGTCGTGTGCGGTCAGCCGGGTCAGTTGTGAGGCCCCGTTCGGTGCGGCGGCGAACTCCGCGCGCACGCGCTCGCCGCGAACACTGGCCGTGCCGTCCGACGCTTGGACCTTGCCCAGAAGGACCGCCTCGCGCAGCCTCAAGCCGCGGCCGGATCGGTCGAAGACAAAGTCGGCACGTTCGTTCCAGGACCCCTGCCGATGAGCGCCGTCCGCCCCCTCGCCCGCCGGTGCGTTGAGCACCCCCGGGCTCGGGATCGCCGCGGTCAGCGCCCGCAGGTCGAGTTCGACGCGAACCGCCTCGAGCGTGCCCCCGCGTGGCGCCCCCTCAAGCGCGAGCACGACGCTCGCCGGCCCGGGCCCGGACATCGCCAGCTTGCCCGTCGTCAACCCGTAGTCGAGCGTGGCGCACCGGCCCGTGCCGCCGAGGGCCGCGTCGTCGAACGTCACCGCGCCGGATATCTCCGCCGTCGCGCGAAGGGCCACGTGGTCGCCGAGCAGCTCCGGGGGCGCGGCGTCCATCGGACGCAGCACGCACGAGCCGGTCCACGCGAGTGTCACCGGCCCGGCCTCGGTCGCGGGGTCGCTCGTCGTGGACGCGGCAGCAGGTGGGGCCGACGCGACGAGTGCGGGGCGAGCCTGCGCGCGGAGAGCCGCGCCGTCGGGGCTTCCCGCGGCCCCGCCCGACTTCATGGCCTCGGTTCGCGCCGCCAGCGCGTCGAGGCGGGCGATCGCGCCTTCGGGCAGCCGGTTGTCCAGCAGTCGCGCCCACGCGGTGAGGCGGTCCGCGCGGAGGGTTCGCCTTTCCTGTGTTACCACCACGCCATCGCTGAGCACGACGTGATAGAAGGTCTCGATCGCGGTGCCCGCCGCGGCGGCAGGGCCGCTCGTCCCCCGTGCGCCGGGCGATCCCGAAGCGACCGTCGCTGCGCCCGCGGAGGCGGGTTTGGCGGTAGGTGCCGAACCGCGCGGCGGACCGGGTCTCGCCGACGACGCGGCCACCGGCGTGAACGTTACCGACTCGCCCCGGCGGATTTCCATCAGTTCGACCCGCTGGGCCACCTCGTTGTAGATCAGCTTGAGCCCCGTGCCCGCCCCGGCCAGTTCACCGCCCGTGAACTCAAACCGCTCCGGCGTCGAAACTTCAAAGCTGTTTCCGTCGAACGTCAGCGTCGATGTCCTCAGCGTCGCGAGCGGCTCCCCCGTCGGCTCGGCCCCGGTGGGCACTCCCTCGGGGGGGGGGAACACGCGCACAACCACATCGCCGCTGATCGTCCCCGATTCCGGCTCGCGCTGGCGATCGGGCATGTAGAAGAGGCCGCTGTTGGCGCGGACGTGGATCACCTGACCCGTCTTGAGGTACGCCCACGCCTCCGGTTGCTCCATCCGCACCATGCCGCGTCGGTCAGGCACCGGGTCCGTGCGGGCCGAGAGGATGCGTGCGGACAGCCGCGTCGGGTCACCCCGGTCGTAGAGCTCGATCTCCGAACCCGAAGAGCTGCCCAGGTCATCGAGGCCCGGGATGGGCTCGGGCGTGTCGGTGACGCTCGGTGGCGTCGTGCCGCTCGTGTTCGATCGGGCCCGCCACACGAGGTACGCGATCGTCCCGAAGAACGCGACGCCGAGCACGGCGGCGATCACGATGCCGATCGTGCGGCCCGGGCGGATGTGGAACGCGGCTCCTCTCATCTAGGCATCGTAGAGCCGAACGGCCCGCTCCATCAGCCCCTGGAGGGTCAACAGGTGCTCGATCGCTTCCCGCACCGCGCCACGGCCGCCCGGGAGAGTGGTGACGTAGCGGGCGATCGCCTTGACGCGCGGGTCGGCGTCGCCCACCGCGATCGGGTAGCCCACGCGCCGCATCGCGGGGATATCCGGCCAGTCGTCTCCGACGAACGCGGCGTTCGCGGCCGCGATCCCCGTGCGCGCCAGCACCTCGTCCAGCGAGGCGGACTTGTCCGTCGAACCCTGGATCACCGGATCAATCCCCAGCTCCCGGGCCCGGTGCTCGACCACGAGGCTTTTGCGCCCCGTGATGATCGCCACGGTGAAGCCCAGCTTCCGCCACAGGGCGATCCCGAACCCGTCGCGGACGTTGAACCGTTTCGTCTCTCGACCGTCGTCGTCGATGACGATCGAACCGTCGGTGAGGACGCCGTCGACGTCGAGGGCGAGGAGGGTGATGGAGGCGGGCGTCGCAGGCATGGTGTGCTACCGGGCGGGTCCATCCCAGAGGGCCGGGTCGAATCCCGGGATGGCTCCCGCGGTCTGCTCAAGAACCCGGAGACGCTCCGCCTCGGGCAGGCCTGTGGATACCCGGTTCAGGATGCCGCTCTGGAAGACGTACGGCTCGAACGCCCATCGGTCTTCGAATCGCGTGAAGAAACCGTCCTCGCCGAGAAACACAATACTCCTCAGATTGCGGTCAGACGGCGCGCTCAGTCGCGCCCGCGCCTCGTCATCGCCGGGATCGATGCCCGAGATGACGACGCCGTCGAGGCCGCCCGCGTGGCGGAGGAAGTGCGTCAGGGCATGTTCGTCGGTCAGGGCCTCGAGCTCGGAGCGATCGAACTCCGCCCGCAGCTCGAGGATTGTGACCGCGTCAAACATCGCGCGCGCGACCAGGGCCGCGCGATCATCCCGGAGCGCCCCATCGACCATCTGACGAATCCACGCGCGCGTCCTCGGACCGGTCAGCTGCACGCGGAGGGCCGGGTCTTCGGATCGCGACGCCTGCTGGTAATGGGCGAACGCCCGTCGGACGGCCGCGGATTCCAGGCGGCCTGCCGCGACCGTAATCGCGATGCCGATCACGATGGCCGCGATCAGTGTCGCGGCGAGTGTGATCGTGGCGCTTCGACCGCTGGCTGCGTTCACGGTTTCACCGACTCAGTCACGGACCAGCTTCATCGCCACCAGGTCCTGCACGTCCAGCAGGCCGACCGGTCGGCCCGCTTCATCCACGACGGGGATTTCGTCCTGCCGGCACTCCTGGATCAGGTGGGCCGCGTCGCGCACCAGCGCGGAATCGGCCAGCGTTCGCGGGCCGCGCGTCATCACCTGCGCGATCGGCCGGTCCAGGCCGTCAGGGTCCTTGAGCATCAGCCGCCGGAAATCACCGTCGGTGAAGATGCCCTCTAACCGCCCCGTCTCGGGCGACACGATCAGGATCGCGCCGGGCCGCCGCCCGCCCGCCGCCGCGAGCACCAGCGCCTCGCGCACAGTCATCGTCGCCGGGATCAGCGGCAGGTTCTTCTGAGCCTGGAAGCGGATCACGTCCATGATCGGGCGGAGCAGCCCGCCCAGCGCCCCGCCCGGGTGCCGCTTGGCGAAGTCCTTGTCGGTGAAGTTCCTCCGCCGGGCCGCCGCAAGGGCCAGGGCATCCCCGAGCGCCAGGGCCGCGGCCGTCGAGGATGTCGGGGCGACGAACTCCGGCGCGCCGGCTTCCTCCGTGACGCCCAGCGACAACGTCACCGAAGCCAGCCGCTCAAGACTCGATACCGATGACGCGGCCGCCCCGTCTCTTCGTTTCTTCGTCTCTTCCTCTCTTCCCCTGGTCACCGCGATCACGGGAATCCCGTCCTGCCGCAGGGCCGCCGCGAGATTCACGACCTCTTCCGTCTCGCCGGAGTTCGACAGAGCGACGCACACATCATCGCGGCGGAAGCGCCCCAGGTCGCCGTGCGCCGCCTCCGTGGGGTGGACGAAGTGGGACGCGATGCCGAGCGACGTCAGCGTCGCCGCGATTTTCGCGCCGATCAGTCCGGACTTGCCCAGCCCCGTGACGAGCACGGTTCCACCCGCGTCCGCGCACCGCTCCAGCAGGTCCACGGCCTCGTGGAACTCCGTCCCGAGCCGGGCGACGAGCCCCGTGATCGCGGCCGATTCGTCGCGCAGCACACGTTCGGCGAAGGCCCGCTCCGCCGCCGGGTCCCGCCGAAATGGCCCGCGATCCGTCATGCTCGGCTAACGATACACTCACGCCGCCGCGGACGCCGGGCGCGGCGCGAAGGAGCTGTCGTCCGGGCGGTTGCCGCCGTCGCCCCGCGTGGATGGAGCCCCCGTGACCGTTGACTATCGCGTCCGTCTCGAGGCCTTCCAGGGCCCGCTCGATCTCCTGCTCTTCCTCATCCGCCGGGCGGAGGTGGACGTCACGGACATCCCCATCTCCACAATCGCCGACCAGTACCTCGAGCACCTGGCGGCCATCGAGCGGATCGACATCGACCTCGCGGGCGAGTTCCTGGTGATGGCCGCGACGCTCATGGAGATCAAGTCGCGGTCGCTCTTGCCCCAGGAAGCCGCGGCCGAGGGCGACGACGAACCGGACCCGCGGCGCGAACTGGTGAAACAACTTCTCGAATACCGCAAGTTCAAAGACGCCGCCGCGGCGCTGGAAGAGTGCGCGGAAAAGCAAACGACGCGCATGGCCCGCATCGCCCCGGACGAACCGCAACCGCCCGGGGCAACGCCCGTGCGGCCCGTGGAGCTCTGGGATCTCGTCGGCGCG
>JBJXFE010000046.1:0-61994 GCA_046153875.1 Phycisphaerales bacterium | reverse complement strand
CCGACCTACCCTCGGACCTGCCCTTGGCCCCGGGGCCGTCGTCGAGGGGCCTTTCGGCGACCACACCGGTTTCTACTCCCTGCCCGATCGCTACCCCATCCTCACCGTCACCGCGATCACGCACCGGCGCAACCCGATCTACCCGACGACGATCGTCGGCCTCCCGCCGCAGGAGGACTACTTCATGGGCAAGGCGACGGAGCGGCTCTTCCTGCCGCTGTTCCGCACGATCATCCCGGACATCGTCGACTATGACCTCCCGATGTTCGGCGCATTCCACAACTGCGCCTTCGTGAAAGTCCGCAAGGAGTACCCGTTTCAGGCCCGGCGCGTCATGCACGCGATCTGGGGTGCCGGGCAGATGGCCTGGACCAAGACCATCGTCGTCGTGGATGAGGACGTGGACGTGCATGACACGCCGGGCGTGCTTCGGGTCGTGGGTGAGCACTGCGTCCCGGCGCGCGACACCGAGCTCGTCCGCGGCCCGCTGGACATCCTCGACCATGCCGCTCCTTTTCTCGGCGCGGGCTCGAAGATGGGCCTGGACGCAACGCACAAGCGTGGTGATGCGGAACAGCACCGCGTCCTCGAACCGCTGGCCGCCGAGCTCTGCGCCGCCGGCCCCATCCCCCCCGTGCTCGGCGATGCCGCCCGCGCCGCCGAAACCCGGGTGCGGGGGGGGGGGATCCCCGGCGTGCTCGACGCTGCCATCCCCGATGCTCTCGGCGGCTGGTGGCTTCTGATCCGCGCCTCCAAGGAGAAGCCCGGCGACGGCGCCCGCATCATCAAAGCCCTCGGCGGCCTGCCCGACGAGAGCGCTCAGCCCCTCCTGCCGCGCTGGACCATCATCCTCGGCCCCGACGCCGACCTGTCCGACGTCGACGGCACTTTCTTCCACTGGGCCGCCAACTCCTCCCCCGACCGCGACCGCCACCTGAGCAAGTGTGGGCGTCGCGTCGCCTTCGACGCTACCCCCAAGCTCCCGGGCGACGAGCGCCACGGCCACCCCGTCCGCGACTGGCCGCCGATCATCCGCATGTCGAAGGACATGCAGGACCATGTCGCTCGCCGATGGGGGGAACTGGGTCTGTAGCGGCGGATGGCACGACACGCCGGTGTGCCGTTCTTCTGCTCTGTTAGACTCTGCCCTCGTGACCCCGCGTCAGCAACTCGAGGAGTTCATCGGCGAGTATTCGCCCCCGGTCGCCCGGGTCGCGCGCGGCGCCCTCGCCCGCGTGCGCCGCCTCCTCCCCGGCGCCGTGCAGATGGTCTACGACAACGCCTACGCGCTGGTGATCGGCTTCGGCGCGACGGACCGCGCCTCGCAGGCTGTGGTCTCGATCGCGATCTACACGGACCACGTCACGCTCTGCTTCATCTGGGGCGTGGACCTGGCGGACCCGGACGGGCTGCTGCAGGGCGGCGGAAACCAGGTCCGCTGGCTCCGCCTCGCCGCGGCCGCCGACTTGGACAAGCCGGTCGTCAAACGCCTCATCCGCGCCGCCGCCGCCTCGCCGACGCCTTTCGACACCAAGACCAAGCGCGGCGTCATGCAGATCAGGGCGGTGTCGGGCAAGAAGAGGCCCAGGAGACCCGCCGAGAAACGCCAGCCCCCACGCGGCCGCTGAGCACGCCGCATTCTCCCCTTTCGTTCCCCGGCTTGGGACTTCGCGCGGGCACGGCGGCTCCTGACTCTGTTGCCGGAATCAGCAGCATGTACCGCGGACCTGGCCCATGCCAACTCATCCCCGGACCGTGACCGCTCGGTGAGCGTCTGCGGGCGGCGCATCGCGTTCGACGCCACCCCCAAGCTCCGGGGCGACGAGCGCCACGGCCAGCCCGTGCGCGACTGGCCGCCGATCATCCGCATGTCGCGCGAGATGCAGGACCGGGCCGCGCGCGGTGGAGGGAGCTGGGGCTGTAACCGGCGTCCGTTGGGTTACCGCCCGTGGTCCTCGGGCGCGCCGGCCGTGACCCCCGCGGCCGCGGACAGCCACTGGTCGATCTCGCCGATCACCTGCTCGTGCAGCTTGAGCGCCGCGCCGTTCTGCCCCGAGGGCAGGTCGTTGACGAGGATGCTGAACGCGATGCGTCGATCGGTCTTGGGGTTCACGACGTAGCCGGAGAGGCAGCGCACCCCCTCGATCGATCCGCTCTTGGCGTAGAGGTCGTTCTGCATCGACATCCCGCGGAAGCGCCGGCGGAGCGTCCCCTGCCCGGGCGTGGCGAGCGACGCGAGGTACGCGCGGGCGTGGTCGGACTCGGCCATGGCCGCCAGCCATCGCGTGAAGGTACGGGCGGAGACCCTGTTGTCGCGGCTCAGACCCGACCCGTCGGCGACGACAGCCCCCGCGGCGAACTCGGGGCCGAGCCGCTCCGCGAGCTTCATGCGGACGACCGATGCGCCGTTGGCCCACGATCCCGGTTCGCGTGTGACCTCGTGCCCGACCCGCTTGAGCAGGCACTCGGCGTAGAGGTTCCGTGAGTCCGTGTTGCACCGGAGCATGACGTCGTCGAGCGGGGCCGCGACGACGGCGAGCGTCCGGGTCTTGTCGAAGCGCTCCCCGTCGCCCGCGAGCTCCACGGCAGGGAACGCGAGCCGGAGCTGGTCGGTCGACGGGCGGCGCCCGCCGGTGGCCGCGGGCGCGTCGCCGACACTCACGCCGGCGTCCAGCAGCGCCGCGGCGATCAGCCGTCCGGCGTGGATCGGGGCGTCGTGGATCGAGACGTCGATGGTGACGCGGGCGCTGACCTCGCCGAAGAGCGTGAACACGTCGCCGTGCTCGGACCGGAGGACCCACGCCGAGGTTCCGCTCTTGTCGCCGGTCCGCGCCTTGTTCTCGAACTCGATCCACGGAGCCTCGGGCTCGAACGCGACAACCGGCGGGCTGCCCGGTCCGGAGGGCGCGGGCGCGGGGAACACGGAGACAAAGTTCCCGTGGAACGACACGCCGGAGACCTCGGCCGCGTAGGACTTCACCAGGTCGGCCCGGTCCCAGGTCGGGTGGACACGTTCGCGGTCGAAGACGCGGTCGTCCACGACGACACGCGACACGCGCGTGACGCCCGCTTCGCGGACCGCACGCGCCAGGCGCGCCAGCAGGTCGGCCACGCCGAGTCGCGGCTCGGTTCGCTCCAGCGCGGCCGGGTCGCCGAGCGACGGGTCTCCCGAGCCGCGGATGACGACCGTGTCGCCGCTGAGCAGCAGTTCCGTGCGGAACGCGAACGAACCGCCGAGCACTTCCAGGGCGGCCCCGGAGGTGAGCAGCTTCATGTTGGACGCGGGGATCATTGCCTCATCCGGGCGCGTGGACGCGAGTGTAGCCCCGGTGTGCAGATCGACAACGCTCACGGCGACGCGGGCGCCGGCGAGCTTGTGGGTGGCGATCAGGCCATCGATCGCGCGGTTCAGGGGCTGGGCGCCGGCGTGGGGAACGCAGGCCGCGACCATCGCCGCGGCCGTCAGGCACGGATACACCCCGCCGCGCACGGCACCACCCACACGGATCGGCATCAGGTCCCTCCCACGGTTGATCCCACGTTTTCGGCATTCCGCCGTTCGCGGCTCCACTCGCGGCGCGGCAGGATAGCTCGCGTGCGGCGGGCGAACGGGTCCGCGTCGCGGCTCGGGGCAAGATGTCGGCAGGAATCGCGGGCCGTTCACGACGAGACGGCGTCACAGACACCGTCGTGCTTGGCGCGGACGAGTTCCAGCAGCTCGTCGATCTGCGTGCGCCCGAGCAGCTCCCACGACGGCCACAGGACCTCGCCGACGCGCGGCGCGAAGACGATCGCATCACGGATCGAGCGCGACACCCTGCGGGCCGCGAGCGACGCGACCACGTCGTCGGTGACGGGCACGGCCAGGCGCGGTCTGGCGGGCTGAGGGACCAGGTAGGCGAGCGGGCGTGCGGGCTCGACTTGGAACGCGAGGGTCCACCGCCACGGCACGCCGCGCCACTCGATCGACTCGCTGACGCCGCCGAGCGCGAGCAGGGCTTCACGGGCCGCGTCAAAGAGCTGGACGTGCTGCTTGGAGAGCAGGCCGCGGAGTTCCGAGACCGACGGCGCACGGAAGCGGTCTTCCCAGCACGAGCGTGGTTTGACGCTGCGGCGGTTCATGGCCTGACACGCGAGTGCCTAAGAGCCTGCCCGCCCGAAAGATAGCGCCGTTCGGCGCAGGCCCCGACGATGGGGGATTATTCTCCCTGTCTGGGCCCCGATCCACCGCCGCCGGGTCCGCTAGACTGTGGGATTCTTTGCGGGCGGCATGGAATCGGCGGCTGGCGTGACGGGGATCGCAGGAGGCTCCGGCAGTGTCGAACATTTCCCGATCAAGTTCGCCGAGCCCTTCCGATATCCTAACCGTTGATGTCAGCGATCAGTGCGTTCTGGTCGTGGACGACAATGAGCAGAACCTGGAGTTGCTCCAGGCTTACCTCGAGGACATCGGGTGCGAGATCCGGTCGGCCCGGGATGGCGTGGAGGCTCTGGCGTCGATCGACGCCCGCGAGCCGGACCTGATCCTGCTGGACGTGATGATGCCCCGGATGAGCGGGTTCCAGGCGTGCGCGCGGATCAAGGCGAACCCGAAGACGCGGGATATTCCCGTGGTCATGGTCACGGCGTTGAACGAAGTGGGCGACGTCGAGCGGGCGGTGGAGTCCGGGGCGGATGACTTCCTGACCAAGCCGGTGGCGAAGCTGGAGCTGGTGACACGGGTGCGGTCGCTGCTCCGCGTGCGCCAGCTCAAGCGGCAACTCGACCGCACGCTCGAAGAGGTGCGGCGGCTCGCGAGCGGGAACTCGTGAGCGGGTCACGCCCGCGTGGCCATCGCGTGTGAGATTTCGCCGGCGAGGCGGGCGTTGTTCACGGCGAGCGCGATGTTGGCTTCGAGGGTGCGCCCGCCCGAGAGTTCGTGGACCTTGGCGAGGATGGCCGGGGTGATATCCCGCCCCGAGGCGCGCGAGGCGGAGGCGGTCGCCAGGGCGAGCCAGCGGTCCCAGTCCTGGTGATCCAGCGCGGCGTCGTGCGGCACGGGGTTGGCCACGACGATGCCGCGCCCGGTGCGGGCGAGCTCGGCCCGCACGAAGTCGGCCAGGTCGGCGGGGTCGTCAAAGCGGGCGTCCACGCGGGCGTCGCTCGTACGCAGGTAGAACGCGGGGAAAGCGTCGGTGCGGTAGCCGACGATGGGTACGCCCAAGGCCTCGAAGGCCTCGCGGGTGGACTCGACATCCAGCAGGGATTTCACGCCGCTCGTGACGACGGCGACGGGGAAGCGGGTGAACGCCGCCAGGTCGGCGCTGATGTCGAGCCGATCGGCGTAGCCGCGGTGGACGCCGCCGAGGCCGCCGGTCGCGACGACGCGAAGGCCGGCGGCGGTGGCGAGCTCCATGGTGGTGCTGACGGTGGTGGCGGCGTGGACGGCGCGGTGCATGAGCACACCGAAGTTCGCCGTGTTGGTCTTGGCGACGACCGGGGCGTCGAGCAGGGAGCGCAGCTCGGCCTGCGTGAGGCCGACGACCGGCCTCCCGGCGAGAACGCCGATGAAGGCGGCGTGCGAGCCGGCGGATTCCACGGCGGCGGCGAGGGCGGCGCAGATGTCGGTCGCGCGTTCGCGCGGGACACCGTGCACGGGCAGGGCGGTCTCCAGGCCCACGTCGCCGGGACGGGCTCGGTTGAGGAGTTCCATGGCGCCTCCGTGGAAACCGTCCGGGAGAGGGTAGCTCGCGCCGGAGGGCGTTCGTTACACTCGGCCCCCCGGTATCGGGTCCGGTGTGCGGAGCGGGCATGTCGCTGTTGATGCTGGCGCTTGTGGTGATCGGCGTGCTGGTGGCGGGGTACGTGCTGTACGGCTCGTACATCGCGCGCCAGTACCGACTGGACGACGCGCGCGTGACGCCGGCGGTCGAGAAGAACGACGGGGCGGATTTCGTGCCCGAGCGGCCGTTCTACCTGATGGGCCAGCACTTCTCGGCGATCGCGGCGGCGGGGCCGATCGCCGGGCCGATTATCGCGTGCGGCGTCTTCGGCTGGCTGCCGTGCGCGCTGTGGATCGCGATCGGGGTGGTGTTGATCGGCGCCGTTCACGATTTCTCGGCGTTGGTGGCATCGGTGCGGCACGGAGCGTGTTCGATCGCGGAAGTCGCCAAGGAGAACCTCGGGAAGAGAGCCGGGCTCGCGCTGCTCTGGTTCATCTGGCTGGCGCTCCTGTACGTCATCCTCGCGTTCACGCAGATCACCGCCGGGACGTTCGTCGGCAAGGCCGAGGAGCTGCAGGGCCTTGCCACGACGTTCAACAAGGGCGGTGCGGTGGCGATGTCGAGCACGCTGTACCTGCTGCTGGCCCTCTCGCTCGGGCTGGTTCACCGCTTCTTCCGCCCACCGATGTGGCTGGTCATCGCGGTCTTCGTGCCCGCGACGCTGGTGTGCGTCTGGGCGGGCACGCGGCTGGACTCGGTCCTGAACTTCGGGCTCTCGACCTGGGTCAGTCTGATTCTCGCGTACTGCCTGATTGCGAGCATGCTCCCGATGTGGCTGCTCCAGCAGCCGCGCGGCTTCCTCGGGGGGTTCGTCCTGTACATGGCCATCGGGGTCGGTGTCGTTGGCATCCTGTTCGGCGGGTATGAGATCAGGCAGCCCGCGATCAGCGAGACCTCGTGGCGGATGCTCGATCCCTGGCCGGCGCTGCGGGGAGGCGCGGGTGCGCCCCCGATCACGACGCTGCTCGTTCCCTTCCTGTTCGTCACGATCGCCTGCGGCGCGTGCAGCGGGTTCCACGGGCTGATCTGCGGCGGGACGACCAGCCGGCAGATCGCGCGGGAGAGCCACTGCAAGCCGGTCGCGTTCGGGTCGATGCTGCTCGAGGGGCTCGTGGCGGTCATCGCGCTCTCGACGGCGATGATCCTCGCGCCCGAGCAGACGAAGGGCGTGCCCGCGGCGCGGATCTACGGCGACGGGCTGGCGAGCTTCCTCACGCTGCTGCTGGGCAAGGACGCGTTCACGTTCTGCGCGACGTTCGGGGCGATGGCGTTCTCGACGTTCGTCTTCGACACACTCGACGTCTCAACGCGGCTGGGGCGGTACCTCCTGTGCGAGCTGTTCCGGACCAGCGGGCGGCTCGCGGGGCTGGCGGCCGCGGGCGTCACGGTGTCGATCCCGCTCGCGTTCCTGCTGCTCTCGGAGCCGAACGCCTACGTGCCGTACTGGACGCTCTTCGGCTCATCGAACCAGTTGCTCGCGGCGCTGACGCTGCTGGCGGTGACCGTGTGGCTCGTGCGGCAGGGGCGGCGGTGCTGGTACACGTTCTGGCCCATGCTCTTCGTGATGACGATCACGGTGACGGCGCTGGCGCTGCAGGTCGTCCAGGGTGCGCGCGTGGCCGTGAACACCGGGAAGTGGGCCGACCCCGCGGTCATCAACGCGGGCGTGGCGGTCGCGCTGCTGGCGCTGGCGGGCGTGTTTGTCGTGGAGTCGGTGCGGGCGGTGCGCCGGGCGCACGGAGCGAAGGCAGACGGAGGGATAGCGCCATGACGTGGAATAGTGAATGGGGACCGGCTACCGCGCTCCGGCGCACCGCGGCGCTGGTGACCGGCATGGCGGCCGTCGCGCAAGGGCAGCCGGTCGAGTTCGTCCTTCCTTGGTGGCCCGCGGACCAGCGGGAGGCGTGGGCGGCGCACGAGAAGGCGCTGCTGGCCGTGCCGAACGCGGAGAAGCTTCTGGCGTGGCACGAGCTGCTGGCGTCCGAGCCGCACGTGGCGGGGACGCCGGGGGACGCTCGCGAGATCGACCGGCTGGTCGCGGCGTTCACGGAGATGGGGCTGGAGGTCGAGAGGCACCCGATCTGGCCGCTGCTCGCCCGGCCCGTGTCGTGCGCGGTCGAGGTCGTGTCGCCCGAGCGGGTCTCGCTCGTGGTCAAGGAGCAGGACCTCGTCGAGGACCGGTTCAGCACGCACCCGGATCAGATGGTCGGGTGGAACGCCTTCAGTGGCTCGGGGGACGTGATCGCGGGCGTGGTCTACGCGAACTACGGCGCGAAAGCGGACTTTGAGAAGCTCAAGGAGTTGGGCGTCGCCGTCGAAGGGAAGATCGTGGTGGCGCGGTATGGGGGCAACTACCGCGGTTTCAAGGCGAAGTTCGCCCAGGACGCCGGGGCCGCGGGCGTGATCATCTACACCGATCCGGCGGACTCCGGGTACGTGAAGGGGATCGTGTACCCCGAGGGTGGGTACGCGAACGACACGTGCATCGAGCGGGGGTCGATCCTGACGCTGCCGCAGCCGGGCGACCCGCTCACGCCGTTCGTCGAGGCGACGCAGGACGCGGTGCGGCTCGACCCGGAGTCGATCGGGCTGCCGAAGATCCCCGTCCAGCCGGTGGGGTGGGGGACGGCGCAGGAGATCATGAAGCGGATGAAAGGCGACGCCGTGCCGCAGGGGTGGCAGGGCGGGCTGCCGATGACGTACCGCGTGACGGGTGGCGATGAGCTCAAGGTGCGGCTCAAAGTCGAGCAGACTCGCGAGATCATCCCGACGTTCAACGTGATCGCCACCCTCAGGGGCGAGACCGAGCCGGAGCGGATGGTGCTGATCGGGTGCCACCATGACGCGTGGAGCTGCGGGGCGTCGGACGCGACGTGCGGGATGATCGCGCTGCTCGAGACGGCGCGGGCGCTGACCGACGCCGCGAAACAGGGGAAGCGCCCGGCGCGGTCGGTGGTGTTCTGCGCATGGGGGGCGGAAGAGTTCGGCATCATCGGGTCCACCGAGTGGGTGGAGAAAATGCGCGACGACCTCTTCGAGCGCGGCGTGGCGTACATCAACCTCGATGCGGCCTCAATGGGCCCGGACTTCGGCGTGGGCACGGCCCCATCGCTGCGCCGGCTCGTCAGCGAGGCCGCCCGGGCCGTCCCGCAGCCGCGCGACGCGACGAAGACGGTGTTCCAGGCGTGGCTCGCCCGCGGTGAGGATGCGCTGTTCCCCGGGCTGCCGCGGTTCGGGGAGCTGGGCGGCGGGTCGGATCACGTCGGGTTCTGGTGCCACGTCGCCGTGCCGTCCACGTCGCTGAGCGGGGGCGGGGCCAAGGGCTCGGCGTACCACTCGACGTACGACACGCTGCCGTGGTACTGGAAGGCCGTGGGGTCGGACTACGAGCCGGCGCTGATGGTCGCGCGGATGACGACGTCGGTGGCGTCGCGGCTCGCGGGCGCGCCGCTGCTGCCGATCGATCCGGTGCGCTACGGGCTGGACACGCGCCGGCACCTGATCGACCTGACCACGCGCGGCGCGGAGCTGGGAGTGTTTGAAAAATCCGAGCGCGACGTGACGCTCGACCTGGCGCGGCTCGACGGCGTGGTTCAGGCGTATGACCACCGGGCTCGCCGAGTCCACGGCCGCCTCCTGGAAGCCGTCGCGGGCGGTGCACTCGCGAAGGATCGCCTGGACGCCGTCAACGCGATGTTGATGACGACGGATCGGGCGTGGTTCGCGGTGGAGGGGCTGCCCGATCGCCCGTGGTTCCGCAACACGTACGTCGCGCCGGACGCGGACTCGGGGTACGCCTCCGAGGCGCTCCCGCTGCTGCGCCGTGCGATCGAGAGCAAGAGCCCACGGGCCGTGGCCGAGGCGGAGGAGCGCGTGCTGGAAGTGTTCCGGCGGCTCGACGGCATGCTGGACGCGATCGAGCACGTGCTCGATGAGAAACCCTGATCGCGCCCCCCCCCCGTCCGAGCCAACGAAAAAGCCCCGGGGGTTCGCCCCGGGGCTTCGAGTTCGTTCCGTTGTCCTGCGCGTCCCGTCGGTTACATGACGAGGGACTTGAGGGCCTTCATCGGGCGGATCTTGACGACCTTGCGGGCGGGCTTCGCCTTGAAGATCGTCGGCTCCTTGGTGAAGGGGTTGATGCCCTGGCGCTCGGGCTGGGCGGGCTTCTTGATGACGACCATCTTGGCGAGGCCGAAGAGGTTGAACATCCCGCCACCCTTGGCGAGGTCGGCGGCCATCGCGGCCGTCAGCGTGTCTACGGCGGCGACCGCCTGCTTACGGCTGATGCCGGAGGCGTCGGCCATGAGGCGGTAGAGCTCGCCCTTGGTGCGGGTCTTGGACGAGGGGGAGATCTTGACGGGCTTGGGGGCGGCGGCCTTGGCGGCGGGCTTCTTCGCGGCGGCGGGCTTCTTCTTGCTCTTGGCCATGGGTCTTTCTCCAGTCCTGAAAAAGTTCGATGCGTCCCACGAGAACGGGCAGTCTTGTAGCGAATCCGGAGGCCCGGGGCAAGTCGCCCGCGCGGAATCTCGCGGAATTCCGCCCAAAGCCGGCGGGCCCATGGGGCGCGATCAACGCAGGCCCATCACGACCGCCGAGTGGTCGGATAGGCCGCTCTCCCGCTCGGCGTGAGAATACCGGCAGAACTCGACGCTGTCCCGCAGCGGCGGTGAGACAAAGACGTGGTCGATGCGGAAGCCGCCCCCTTGCGGGCTGTACCAGGTGAACTCGCGCCCGGCGGGGTTGAATCGTCTCCAAGCATCGACGTACCCGAGACTTGCGAGCACGCCGAGCTGATACGTGCAGGTCAGCGTCGCGCCCTCTTCATCGAGATAGTGACGCCCGGCGTTGAAGTCGCCGAGCATGATGAACGGCTCGGTCACACGCGCGCGACCCGTGTCCACCAAGGCCTGGAAGAACCGGGTTCGGGCGGTGGACGCCGAGGCTTGGCCCGGCGTGTCGTGCGGCGCGTGGACGGCCAGAATTCTGAGCCCTGTGCCTGGGAGCACAATTTCGGCCCAGCGGTGCGTCAGGCCCGGCTGGACCTGGATCGGCGCGCGGGAGGCCACGAGCAGCCCGTTCTTCCCCCGAGGCGGGTCGCTGCACACCTGGTGCTCCAGGCCGTGGTCGGCGAGCACGCCCGCGATCTGACCGCCGGTGGTGCGGCGGTACTCGGTGAGCACGACGACATCCGCGGCGTGCTCCAGGAGCGTCAGCGCGATGTGGGGCATGCGCTTCGAGCCGCCGCCGTGCCGGATGTTCCAGGCGAGCAGTTTCATCGGGGTTCCTACCGTATGCGCATGACGCAGGCCGATGTACGCCCCCCCCCCGTGGTCGCCGTCTCGCGCCCTCTGCCGGGCGACGTGCGGTTTCCGGGGTCCGAGGTCCGGTTCGGCCCGCCGGACCGGATGTCGCGCGAGGAGCTGCTGCGGTTCGTGCGGGGCGCGACGGTGGCCATCACGTGGGTCTCGGAGCGCGTGGACGCCGAGTTGCTCGCGGCGGCCGGGCCTCAACTCAAGGCCATCTGCAACTTCGCGGTGGGAACGGACAACATCGACCTGCCCGCTTGCAAAGCCCGCGGTGTGATCGTGACCAACACGCCGAATGCTGTCACCGAGGGGACCGCGGACATGGCGTGGGCGCTGATCCTGGCGGTGGCGCGCCGGGTGGTCGAGGCGGACCGGTTCGCGCGATCGCCGGAGTACGCGGCGCGGGGGCCGCTGGGCCCGACGGAACTCGTCGGGCTGGACCTGACCGGCAAGACACTGCTGATCGTGGGGGCGGGGCGGATCGGTTTCGCCACGGCGATGCGGTCGATCGGGTGGGGCATGCAGGTGCTGTACGCGGCGCGCTCGCAGCATTGGGAGTTTGAGTTGGCGCCGCTGGCGGCGCGGCGCGTGGACCTGCACGAGGGTTTGCGCGAGGCGGACGTGGTGAGCATCCATACGCCGCTGACGCCGCAGACGCGCCGGCTCATCGACGCGCGGGCGCTGGCGGTGATGAAGCCCTCGGCGATCCTCGTGAACACGGCGCGGGGTCCGATCGTGGACGAGGCGGCGCTGGTCGCGGCGCTGAAGGAGCGGCGGATCTACGGGGCGGGGCTGGACGTGTTCGAGGAGGAGCCGCGGGTCCATCCCGGGCTGATCGGGCTGACCAACTGCGTGCTGACGCCGCACATCGGGAGCGGGGCGCTGAAGTATCGCGAGATGATGACGCAGATGGCGTGCGACAACGCGCGGGCGGTGCTGGAGGGTCGAGAGCCGCCGAACCGGGTGGTGTGATGGATCGCTATCGCGGACGAGCGTTCTTGAACGCCTCTTCAATCGTGCGAACGACTTCGGCCGGGGGCATCTCGAAGACCCCGCCCCGGGCCTCGCGCCAGTTGTTGTAGCCGGACCTGTCGCTGACTGGCACGTCGATCTCAAGGAGTTTGATGAGGTGAGGAAGCACGGATAACTCCGCGATTGGCGCGTGTCCGATCGTCGTCACCGCTCCGTTGGGACCGTCGATCAGGACACCATCAAACCGAACGTGAACGATGCGGCCACGATCGCGGTCATCCTCCACCACTGTAACTACGAGCGTGGAGTCCACCTCCTGCGGCCGCGTCTGGTAGGTCCAGCGTTGGCCCGGAGCTATCCCCGGCTTCCGTGTTGAGAACGGCCATCTCCAGGCCAATGCTGCGACTCCGACAACGCATGCCACCAATGCGAGCCCGGCAAGCCTTGCGCGGCGGGAGGCGAAGAGTGACACGATCAGGGCCCCGTGTTACGGCTCGAGGGCGTTTCGCGACGCTGCGAGTTCAGCGTCGTCCCGGCGACCCGTAGGTGAGTTCCAAGTACCGCGCAATGTAGTCGATGATACTGCTCGCCTCGGGGATGTCGGGGTTGCTGGTCGGGCCCATGGGCTCGAAGCGCATCCCCTTGAAGCGTTTGCACGCCTCCTCGACCGTCAGCCCGTACTGCATCGCCAGGCTGAACGCGAGGCAGAACGCCTGGCACATGCCGGAGAGCGTCGAGCCTTCCTTGGCCATCTTCAGGAAGATCTCGCCCGCGCGGCCGTCGGGGTAGAGGCCGACCGTGAGGTACCCCTCGTGGCGGCCCACGCTGAACTTGTGCGTCACGGACTCGCGGGTCGCGGGCAGCGTCTGACGGATGGCGACCATCGGCGTTTCCTGGGACGGCTGCGGCATCGCCGGGAGGGTAGCACGACCTGCCCGACGCGCAGCCGGCGCGGCGGGCGCTCCCGGTGCGGACGCCGTCCGATATCGGCCCCGGTCGCGGGGCGGGTCCACAATATGGGAAGGCCCGGCGCGACCCGCGGCGCAATCGGTCGGGGGCTCTTGCTCGGGGGGGGCGGGACGCCGATACTTCCCCTGACACCGATGGCCGCAGGCCCTTCCAGATCGACGTCCGCCCCGCGATCCGCCTTGGCGGGCGCGTCGGTGGTGTTCGTCCTGGGCCTGCTGGTGGCGGCCTCGGTGGAGCCGCTCCGCCCCTGGGCGCGCGAGCTGCACCGCGAGACCCTGCCGGAGCGCGCGGCCGTGCGCGAGCTGTCGGCGGCTCTGGCCAAGGCGGTGCGCGGGCTGGTGGCCTCGGGCGCGCACAAGCCCGTGGCGCACGCGCTGTTCGCCGCTCCGTCGTTGGAGAGCCGGCTCGTCGAGGTGTTCACCAACCGTGTGGTCGGCGTGGGTTCGCTCCCGCCGCCGAGGCACCTGCGTCGCCTCGAACTGATCGCCATGCCGCCGCCGGTGATCGGCTGATCGAGCGCCCGACCGATCGGGTCGGGGCTGGGCCGTCGTCATGTGAGCGTCCGCGGCGTGTTTTTCTGAATTGAACCAGCCGTTATCAAGCGCCCGACGCCCCGGCACAAACTGGCGCGAGGGCTCGATGGTCCCGAGGTTTCGTCGAGGGCTCCTCAACCCCGGCGTCCGGGTCTGTTGGTGCAAGGACCGATCCCATGGCAGAGAAAGGCATTCCCGTCGTCGGCCCGTTCCTGAACTGGCTGATCGGCACGCGCAACGAGCGGTTCGTCAAACGGTACATGGCGCGGGTCAACGCGATCAACGCGCTGGAGCCGCGGGTGCGGCAGATGACCGACGCGCAGGTCCGCGGCATGCTCGTCGAGTTCCGCGAGCGCGTCCAGAAGGGCGCCAAGATCGACGACCTGCTCGTGGAGGTCTTCGCCGTCGCCCGCGAGGCGATGGACCGGGCGGTGGGCATCCGCAACATCTTCGACCCGAAGCACGCGTTCGACGGGGCTCGGCTGCCCGAGCCCGCCCGCTCGCTGTTCATCGAGACCAAGGCCCGGATGGACGCGGCCGCCCCCGCCGAGCCCGACGGGGAGTTCCTCGGCAGCAGCGGCCCGATGCCCGGGTGGTCGCAGGGGGACATCCCCAACGAGGTGTACGAGGCCGTGCGGCAGGTCTACGCGGAGAGCAAGCCGCCATTCCGCGCCCGCCCGTTCGACGTGCAGCTCATCGGCGGGATGGTGCTGGCGCAGGGCAAGATCGCCGAGATGCGCACGGGCGAGGGCAAGACGATCGTCGGCCCGCTGGCGTGCTACCTCGCGTGCGTCGAGCGGCGCAAGGTGCACGTCGTCACGGTCAACGACTACCTCGTGCAGCGCGACCGCGACTGGACGTTCCCGTTCTTCCACGCGCTGGGGCTGACGGTGGGGGCGATCCACCCGATGCACATGCAGAACGAGGACGTGAAGCGGAAGATGTACCGCTGCGACGTGGTCTACGGCACGACCGCCGAGTTCGGGTTCGACTACCTGCGCGACAACATGAAGCGGTCGGTGGACGCGCAGGTGCAGCGGCGCCGCGAGTTCGCGATCGTGGACGAGGTGGACAGCATCCTGATCGACGAGGCCCGCACGCCGCTGATCATCTCGGGCCCCGCGCACGACGACCAGCCGCGGTACGAGCTGGCCGACAAGCTCGCCAAGCACCTGGTGGAGAAGCAGCGCCCGTGGCAGGAGGGCGACGACACGATGCAGCAGTGCCTCCAGCGGATCAAGGGGTTCGAGGGGGACATCCGGCAGGCGCGTGAAAAGAGCGCGATCCCGGACCTGAAGCGCAAGCTCGACGAGGCGAAGGCCGCCCTGCCCGGGCTGGAGCGTGAACGGGCCAAGCACGTGCAGTACTACGAGACGCACCTGGAACGCAAGGCGGTCCACGTGGCGCACCAGGGCGTGGCCGAGGCGCAGCGCGTCGCAGGGATCGGGTCGTTCTACGTCGACGAGAACATGGACGTGCCCCACCTGCTCGAGCAGGCGTTACGGGCCCACGTGGTCTATCACCGCGACCGCGACTACGTCGTGATGACGGTGCCGGACCAGATGTCCGGGCGGACCGAGCCGAGCGTGGTGATCGTGGACGTGTTCACGGGGCGCCCCATGATCGGGCGGCAGTGGTCCGACGGGCTGCACCAGGCGGTGGAGTGCAAGGAGAAGGTGCCGATCAAGCAGGAGACGCAGACGGTCGCGACGGTGACGATCCAGAACTTCTTCAAGATGTACAAGCGGTTGGCGGGCATGACGGGCACGGCCGACACCGAGGCGCAGGAGTTCCACGATATCTACAAGCTCGACGTGGTCTCGATCCCCACGAACAAACCGATGATCCGGCGGGACTACAACGACCTGATGTTCCTGCGGGCCAAGGACAAATGGGGCGCGATCGTCGACGAGATCAAGCAGTTCCACGACGCGGGGCGGCCGGTGCTGGTGGGGACGACGAGCGTCGAGAAGAGCGAGACGCTCAGCACGATGCTGACGGGTCGGCACGGCGTGAAGCACGAGGTGCTCAACGCCAAGCAGCACGAGCGCGAGGCCCACATGATCGAGAACGCCGGGCAGCTCGGCGCGGTCATGATCGCCACGAACATGGCCGGGCGCGGCACGGACATCAAGCTGGGGCCGATCACCCGCGAGACGCTGCTGGAGCACTGGCTGCGGCGCGGGATCGCGCCGCGGACCGTGACGGTCGCTTCGAGCGAGGAGCAGCTGCGCGAGGCGGTCTACCGCAAGGTCGCTCCGGCCGAGCTCGGTGAGCACAAGCGTGAGGTCGAGACGATGCCTTTCGGCGAGCTGGAGCTGGCGCTGCTGCGCCACTGGGCCCTGGCCCACACGCTTCTGTCGCCCAAGCAGATCGACCGGGCGGACGCGGAGGAGCTGCGCGCCGCCCTGGACCAGTCCGGGCGCTTCATCCTGCACCGCATCCGCTGGTTCGGGACCATCGAGGAAATGGGCGGCCTGCACGTCATCGGGACCGAGCGGCACGAGTCGCGGCGCATCGACAACCAGCTGCGGGGACGGTCGGGCCGCCAGGGCGACCGCGGGTCGTCGCGCTTCTACGTCTCGCTCGAGGACGACCTGATGAAGATGTTCGCGGGCGAGACCCAGATGAAAATTCTCTCGCGCCTGGGCATGAAGGAGGGGGACTCGATCGAGCACCCGTGGCTGACCAAGAGCGTCGAGCGGGCCCAGCGCAAGGTCGAGGAGCGCAACTTCCAGATCCGCAAGAACATCCTCGAGTACGACGAGGTGATGGAGCACCAGCGGCAGTTCTTCTACGGGCTTCGCCAGCGCGTCCTGGAGGGTCGCGGCGTCAAGGGGCTGATCCTCGACTACATCCGCGACGCCTGCCGCGACGCGTGCGTCGAGTACCTCGACCGCGACTACCCGGCCACATGCGTCGCCGAGTTCGCCAAGGAGAAGCTCGATTGCTCCATCGACGTGGCCCGTCTGCGCGGGCTGGAGCCGGCCGAGCTGGAGAAGGCGATCCGCGAGGCCGCCAAGGCCGACGCCCGCACCATGGTGGAGCTCACGCTCGGCGAGTACATCCCGGCGGACGGCACGGACGCGACGGTGGACCTGGACAAGGAGGGGCTCATCCGCTGGGCGAAGAACCGCTTCGGCGTGGAGCTGACCGAGCGCGACCTCGGGGCGGGCCTGGACCGCCGCCGGGTGCAGCGCGTGCTCACCGAGGCCGCGGAGCGCCGCATCGACGAGGCCGAGCTCGCCGGGCTGGACGTGTACCTGGCTCCGGACTACGGCGCGCGCCGGCTCGTCGAATGGGCGAAAAACAAGTTCGTCATCACGATGACGGTCGAGGAGATCCAGAAGGCCGCGGCCGACGAGGAGCACCCGACCGAGGACGTGATCGTGAAGAAGGCCGAGGACCTCTACCACAAGCGCGAGATCGAGTACCCGGTTGAGTTCGCGATGGACATGACGATGATGCTGGCCCGGCAGAACCCGCAGGCGGCGCTCGGGCAGCTCGCGGGGTGGGCCAATCGGCGCTTCGGCCTGGCGCTGTCGGAGGAGAAGCTCCGCACGATGCCGCCCGCGAAGGTGCGCGAGGAGCTGATCGCCGCGTCGAAGGCGTTCGTGGAGTCGGGCAAGCTGGAGCAGGAACTCGAGGCCGCCCTGGCGTGCGGGGACGACGAGTCGCTCGAGAAACACCTGAAGGACAAGTTCGGGCCCGGCCTGCCGGAGTGGATGCGGTGGCTGGACGACAAGGATCGCCCGGACGCGATCCGCGGACGGGTCGAGAGCATCCTGAGGGCCGAGCAGTTGCACTTCGAGCAGACGATCCTGCTGGAGACTCTCGACACGTCGTGGAAGGACCACCTCTACGGGATGGACCAGATGCGCGACACGATCGGGTTCCGTGCGTACTCGCAGCAGGACCCGCGGATCGAGTTCAAGCGCGAGGGTTCGCGGTTGTTCAAGGAGGCGATGGACGGGGTGCGCGACCGGATCACGGACTACGTGTTCAAGGTGCGGCTGTCGCCGGCGGGGATGGGCGCGCCGCAGACCGCCGCGCCGCGGCCGCGCCCCGCGCCGCGTCCCGCCGGGGGGGCCAGCCCGTATTACGAGCCGCCGTCGGGAGCCGGCGCGGGCGGGATCGCCGGGCCCGGACTCGATGCGCCGTCGGCGCGTCCGTCGCGAGCCGTGCCTCCGGTGAGCGCGCCGGCCGCGGCCGCGCCCGGAACGCCGGCCATGCCGCTCCCGCCCGCGCCCGTGAGCGACCGCCACCAGAAGGACCTGGAGGCGGCGCAGCGGGCGGGCACGGACCCCACGGACAAGTCCGCCGCGGCCAAGGCCCAGATCGAGGCGGCCCGTGCCGCGCGCGAGGCGGACCGGGCGGGGAAGCGGAAGCGCTGACGATCCGGGTGTTGCGGCTGAGCGTTGGGTGCCACGGCTCGCGGCGCTGGGCCGCGCAGCCGTGCAGTTGCCGACTCATCACCGCTGCGCCGGAGACCCGCCGAGCGGTGGCACCCGATCGCGGTGCCCCGGGGTCCGTTAGCGTCGCGGCGGCCGCCTCGCATTCTGCATCACCCGGCGGGCGGACACCGTATAAACTGTGGACGCGATGCCCGTTCTCCGCGCGGGTGTTGCCCAACCCGCGGAGGTTCCATGCGACGTTCATCGATCGTGCTCTCGTACCGCTCCGTTCATGTACCTGATTCCGCGGACGAGTCCGCGGCGCGGAGCGCTGCCCGGCGACGCGCGTTCACGCTTATGGAGCTGCTGATCGTGATCGCGGTGATCGCGATCCTCGTCGGGCTGGCGCTGGCGGTGGGCGCCCGCGTGGCGGGCTCGGGGCGCGAGGACAAGACGCGGTACACGATCAAGGCGCTCGACCAGTCCCTCGATGCCTACATCGCCGCGACCAACGGCATCCCGCCGCCGGCGTTGCGCGACCCGCGTGCGCCGGGGTCGGTCGATCCGATGCCGCTCCTGCCCGCGGCCGACGCCTACACGCCGAGCGGTGGTACGGGCGGGATCATCAACAGCGTCGGGCTCTACGAGGTCCAGTGCCGGGCCTACCCGGACGTGGCGGCCGTGTTCAAGAGCATGGACACGCGGTTCCTCAGGGAGGTCGATCAGGACAACAACGGGACCAACCCGGGCGACCCGTTCCCCGTGCTCCGGACGATGTTCGACGCGTGGGATCGCCCCATGCGGTATGTCCATCCGCAGCTCGACGGCCTTCTGCGGGCGACGGGCGGCGGTCCGGTGCAGACGTTGGACGTGCTGGGCGCGCCGGCGTTCGGCTCGGCGTACCTGGTCGCCGAACTGCGCCGCAACAACACGACGGCCGAGAACGACTCCGACGGCGGCATCTGCCGCGCCGGGCGGCCGTACTTCTACTCGGCGGGCGCGGACGGCAACCCGGCGACCACGGAGGACAACGTCTACGTGACGAAGCCGGAGCTCCAGACGAACTAAGCCGTGCGGCGCGGCGTTCCCCGCTCCCGCGTTACGCCTCGACGAACGCCTTCAGGCGCGCGAGCGCGAGACCCCACTGCCGGGCGATGCCGTCGAGGGCGCGTCGCGCCTCGGCGAGCGGCTCCGGCTCGAGCCGGAAGAGCCTCTCGCGCCCGCGGCGCACGCCCCGGACGAGCCGCGCGTTTCTCAGCACACGCAGATGCTTGGTGATCGCCTGGCGCGTGAGCCGCGTGCCCTCCGCGAGGCTCGCGATGGAGAGCGACGCGCCGCCGGAGAGCTTCGTCAGCAGCGCCAGGCGCGTCGGGTCGGCCAGGGCCGCGAAGAGCGGCGCCTGGCGGCGGAGCGCGCGAACGGCCGGCTCATGGATTCGCGGTGACATGGTTGAGGATGTTCTTCACCTGCTCCGCCCACCCGCTGCTGTTCATGCGGAACGCCTCGGCGCGCCGGCCCGCGGGGATCGCGTCGAAGCCCGACTCGGTGACGCTCAGGTGTGTGCCGCCCGGCGTCTTGCGCAGGCGGAACTCGACGAGCGTGGGCGGCTCCTTCGAGTAGTCCACGCCCGGCTCCACGGCGTAGGGGTGCCAGCGGAACGAGAAGAGGCGTTCGGGCTCGAGCGTCTCGACCGTGACCTCCATGACGAGATGCTCGTAGCCGGGATAGGTGATCCTCCCCCGGGCGGTCTTCCCCGGCAGGAACGGCCCCTCCAGGTTGACCCTGAACCACGCGCCGAACTCGCGGTGGTCGGTCAGGGCCCGCCAGACGCGGGCGGGAGACGCCTTGATCTCGATGCTCTTCTCGATGCGGTCGGTGCTCGACGGCTTCATGTGCAACCTCCAGGTTGCATGTTACTCCCGCCGTCAGGCCGCGGCAACCGCCGCGCCCACAGCGAACCGCGGCGCGAGGCTCCGCGTGCTCCTGTTCGACGGGCGGGCCGACCCGGTGTTCAAGGGGTCACTTCGGCTGTCCGGCCGCGACACTCACCATCCACCCGACGCCGAAGCGGTCGGTGACCATGCCGAAGCGCGGGGACCAGAATGTCTTGGCCAGCGGCATCGTCACCCGGCCGCCCTCGGCCAGCGCGGCGAACGCCCGATCGGCTTCGGCGGCCGTCGGCACGGCGAGTGAGAGCGAGAACCCGCTGAAGCTCGAAGTCTCGTGGCAACCATCGGACGCCTTGACGGTGGTGTCGCCGATGCGAAAGGAGGAGTGCATGACCTTGTTCTCAAAACCGGGCTGGAGCACGCCGGGCGGCGCGGGTTCCGGGCTTTCGCTGAAACGCAGGAGCATTTCTACCCGGGCCCCGAGCGCGGAGCCGTAGAACGCCAGGGCTTCCTCGCATCGACCACCGAAGAACAGGTACGGCTGCACGATCGTGTCCGGCATCGTGCGTGCTCCTTGGTCAGGGTGCGGTCACGCCGCGAAGGCCGGCAAGCCCAGGAAACACAAAACCCCCGCACGGGCGGGGGCCTGGTGTGAATCGGGGTGACAGGATTCGAACCTGCGACCTTCTCGACCCGAACGAGACGCGCTACCAAGCTGCGCTACACCCCGGAATGCGGCCCGATGATAGCCCGGATCGCTCCGGGCGGGTCGGGTTTCCGACCGGGATCGGGCTTTGGGACTGGCGGTTTTCCGCTCGGGCGGTATTCTGAGAGGTTCCCGCGTGGCGCCCTCGCCGCCGGGGCGGAGAAACCGATGAGCAACTCGCGCCGTTCGTTCGCGCCCGCACTCCTCTCCTCCCTGATCGCCGCGTGCGGCGTGCTGTTCGCGGCGGCCTCGCCCGCGAGCGCGCAGCGTGCCACCGCGGGGTCACCGCCGAGCTTCACGCCGATCCGGACCGCGGGGGCCGCGACGGTGGTGTTCTCGGACGGGGCCGCGATCGACGCGATGGGCGGACTGGCCCCCAACGCAACGACGGTGATCGAGCGGTTTCCGCTTCCGCGCGGGCGCACCGCGGACCTGGAGCTCGAACGGTTCACCGTGACGACGCCGAACACTCGGTTCGTGGTGGGCACGCCCGGCGGCCCGGATCGCCCGCTCAACTTCGACCCCAACCGGATCGTCATGCTGCGCGGGAGCGTGCGGGGGATGCCCGGCTCGCACGTCTTCCTGTCGTTCTCGCCGTGGGGCAGCTCGGGCACGATCACCACCGGGGCCGGTGAGCGGCCGATCGCCGTGACGTCGCGCAGCGGTGGGGGCGTGGACCTGGGCGAAGGCGAGCTGGCGGTGTACGAAGTTCCGGCCTCCGGGCCCGCGGGCGCGGGGTCATTCGGCCCGCCGCTGACGTGCGGCACGGACACCTCGCGTGCGGAGCCGCAGATGGCGGCCGCGAAGCGGATGCGCCCGATCTCGCCCGTGCTGAGCGTCACGGGCGTGACCGACGGCGCACCGATCAAGGGCCTGCAGCAGATCGAGATGGCGGTGGAGACGGACTTCGAGTTCTACAGCCTGTACGGCAACCTGCAGGAAGCCGGCGCCTACGTCACGCAGCTCTACGCCCAGGTCAGCGACATCTACATCCGCGACGTGAACACGCGCGTGGACCTGGTGTACGTCCGCCTGTGGGACGCGCCCAGCGGCCTCTACCCCACGGCGGACCCGCTGGCCGCGTTCCGCGACCACTGGAACACGAACATGGGCTCGGTCGCCCGGGACGTGGCCCAGTACTGCTCGGGGCGGCGGACGCTCTCCGCCGGCGGCGTGGCGTACCTCGCCGGGCTGTGCAACAACAACTCCTACTCGTGGATCGGGTACGTGGCCGGTTTCTTCGCGGACCCGACAATTCCGCACGTGCACAACCACGACATCATGGTCGCGGCCCACGAGCTCGGGCACAACTGCAACACGCCGCACACCCACGACCTGGGCCTGGACACCTGCGACCAGGAGACGTCGCCCCCGCAGCGCGGCACGATCATGTCCTACTGCGGGCAGACGTTCACGGGGGGCGCGGCCAACCAGGACCTGCGGATGCACTCCGTCGTCGAGCTGATCATGGAGGCGTACATCACCACGCGGGCGTGCGTCGCCGACGACTGCAACGGCAACGCGATCCACGACCCGCTCGACATCGCCAGCGGCTTCAGCCCCGACGTGAACGCCAACGGGACGCCCGACGAGTGCGAGGACTGCAACGCCAACGGGGTGCTCGACCCGCAGGACATCGCGTTGGGCACGAGCCCCGATACGAACGGCAACGGCACGCCCGACGAGTGCGAGCCGGACTGCAACGGCAACAACGTGCCCGATGATCTGGACTTCGTTGCGCGCATCGTCAACCCCGTCTTCGCCGATAACTTCGAGACCAACCTGGGCTGGACGACCGAGGTTCTCGCGGCCACCGCCGGGGCGTGGGAGCGCGGCGTGCCCGTGAACGACCCCGGGTATCAGTATGACCCGCAGTCGGACTCTGACGGCAGCGGGCAGTGCTACCTGACCGGCAACGTCCCGGGCAACAGCGACGTGGACGCCGGCGCGGTTCGGCTCACCTCGCCGACCATCGGCATGGCCGCGGGCGGGCTGAGCCTCTCCTACGACTACTACCTGAATCTGACCAACACCACCGGCGGCGTGGACCGGCTGCTCGTCGAGGGCAACAACGCCGGCGGCGCGGGCACATGGGTCGTTCTCGCCACCCATACCGCCAACAACGGCACCGAATGGACGCGTCACGTGCTCACGCCCGCGCAGTTCGCGGCCGCGGGGCTGGCCCAGACCGCCAGCATGCGGTTCCGCTTCACCGCCAACGACGCCAACCCGCAGAGCATCGTCGAGAGCGCGATCGACGCGGTGGTGGTGGGCACCTACGTGCCTCCGGTGAGCACGGACCTGAACTTCAACAACATCCCCGACGACTGCGAGCCGGACGACGACAACAACGGCGCCCTGGACTACGCGCAGATCCAGGCAGACATGGGCCTGGACCTGAACCGAAACGCGCTGCTCGACGCCTTCGAGGACTGCGACAACGACACGACGCCCGACCTCGTTGAGCTGGGCCAGGCGCACAACGTCTGGATCGCGAGTCTGGACCACACCCGGGCCCGCGAGTACTTGGCCCTGTGGGGCACGTTGACGCGTGTGTCGACCGACGCCGGCGTGACCGGGGCCGCGGACCTGATCATCACGCCGGACCGCCGCATCCTCGTCACCAGCGGGCTGGGGAACCGGGTGGTGGAGTTCGCGATGAGCGGCGCTCTCGTGGGGGATCTCGTCGCGCCGGGCTCGGGTGGCCTCGCGAACCCCGCCGGCATGGCGATCAAACCGGGCGGAACGCTCCTCGTCGCCAGCGCCGGGACCAACAGCGTGCTGGAGTACAACCTCGCCACGGGGGCGTTCGTGGGCGTCTTTGTCGCGTCGGGCTCGGGCGGGCTGGTCGCTCCGTACGGCCTCACGTTCGGGCCGACGGGCGACCTGTTCGTCTCCAGCGACGACGGGCGCGTGCTGCGCTATAGCGACCAGACCGGTGCATTCGCCGGCGAGTTCGTCACGCTCGCCGGTAACGGCGGGCTGACCAACCCGCGAGGGTTGCTCTTCGTGCCGTCCACCGGGCGCTTCCTTGCCGCGAGCTACGGCAGCGACCGCGTGCTGGAATACAACGGCGCGACCGGGGCCTTCATCAAGCAGTTCAACATCAACGGCACGGCGACGGTGATGACGCTCGACCAGCCCACGTGCCTGCGCATCGGGCCGGAAGGCAACGTGTACGTGAGCCGCACGCACGACCATGAGTCCACCGGGGGCGGGGGGACGGGCCCGCTGCACCTCACCAACGCCCGCATCTATGAGTTCCGGTCCGACAACGGTTTCCTGATGCGCGCCTACATCCAGGGCGTGAACTCGGGGCTCGACCACCCGACCGGGTTCGACTTTGTGCCCGACGCGGGGACCGACTGCAACAACAACCAGCGCGCGGACAACTGCGACATCGCCGGGGGCTTCTCGCCGGATATGAACAGCAACGGCGTGCCCGATGAGTGCGAGGAACTGTGCTACCCGGACTGCAACGGCAGCGGCACGCTCACGGTCGCGGACTTCGGGTGCTTCCAGGGCAAGTACGTGCTGGGTGATCTCTACGCGGACTGCAACACGAGCGGCACGCTCACTGTCGCAGACTTCGGGTGCTTCCAGGGCAAGTATGTTCTGGGATGTCCATAAACAGGACCCGCAGCGCGAGCGACGGGTCGGAACAGACGAAGAGACCTGCCCCGGCGGGTGACCGCGAGATGGAGAGCGTCGAACCGCGCGCCCTTGGCGCGGGCAAGCGTGGCGCGGGCCGCTTACGGCTTGCGCGCCGGGGCGGTTAGCGCCGGCGTTTCCTCGTCGCGGCTGACCATGGTGTCGAGCATGGTCCCGAACAGCGCATTGGCCGCACCGTTCCCGCCACCGCCGTTCCCGCCGCCGATCATGACTCGGGGCGTGATCTGGATGCCGTGTTCGCCGACGATCTTGAGGACTTCGATCAGGGCCGCGTTGGACTTGCCGATCTGCATGGCGATCAGCGCGTAGGCGTCGGCCTGGGCCTTGGCCTTGATGGTGATCGACTCGGCCTCCGCCGCGGCCTCGATCAGCTTCTTCTTTTTGTCCTCGTCGGCGATCTTGGCGGCGTACGCCGCGGTGGCCAGGCGCTTCTCCTCCTCGGATTCCTGGGTGGCGCGGCTCAGGAGCTTCTTCTGCTCCGCGGCCTTCTGCTGCTCCTGGAACGTCATCTGCTCCTGCTTGGCGATCTCGCGGTCGGTCTGGGTCTTGAGCAGCGTGCCCAGGGTCTTCTCGTCGCCGACGTTGCCGATGCGCACGGCGGTGATCGTCACGCCGAAGCGGGCCATCTCCTCCGCGAGCATCTGGAGGGATTGCTGCTCCTGGTTGGAACGCTGCTGGACGTAATCGAGCGCGCGGACCGTCTCGGCGTTGTTGCGGAAAATGGCCCGAACCGCCGAGTTGAGCGCGTTGGGGAACCGGGCGTCCTTTTCGTCGTCGCCGCCCAGCTTCGCGACGACCACGGGCGCGTCCTCGGGCTTGACCTCGTACTCGATGCGGACGTCGACGGGGAACGTGAACCCGTCGTTGGTGCGAACCGTGATCGCGCGCTCGTCCATCGCGGGGTCGTGTGCCACACCGGCCGCCCGCGGCGCGCCAGCGGACGCCCCGACCGACTCCGCGGTGTAGTGCGCGATCATCTGTGTGGTCCAGATCTCGAGCACCGTGTACGCCTGCGTGTTGATCGCGTACTTGCCGGGCGGGAGCGCCTTCGCACGCACGCCCATCTCCCCCTCGTCCGCCAGGCGCAGCTCCTCGGCGCCCTCGGCCGCTGGCCCCTGGATCCGCAGTGTCGGCGGCCGGCCGAAGTTCGCCTTGAGCACCGCGACCTCGCCGTGCGGCACCTCCGTCTGCGGCACGATGGTGATCTTGAACAGCTCGGTGTTCAGCCGGTACTTGCCCGGCGTGAGCACATTCGCCTGCGTGCCCTTCTGGCCCTTGCCCGTAGTGAGGTAGAACCGCGCGTCGTACATCTGCTGCTGCGTGCCCGGGGCCCACTCGTCGGCGATGACCTGGCCGGAGGGGAGCGGCAGGCCGTCCTTCGCGTCGATGATCCCCACCTGTCCCTGCGGCACCTCGGTGAGCTGCATCTCGCGCACGTCGTAGATGAACGGCCAGTACCAGAAGTGCCACCCCGGCTCGAGAACCTCGGCCTGGATGCCCTGCTCGCCCTTGACGGCGATGTAGGCGCCGCCCTGGAGGCGGGCCGTCCCGATGTTCTTCACGACGATGCCGACCTCGTCCGGCCCGATGAGCCGGATTGAGCTGGCGACCGTGAACATGACGAGCACGGCCAGCGCCAGCACGCCGCCGGCGGTGCGCATGCTCTTGTCCGGGAGCTTGGCCGCGCCGACGACAATCAGGATCGCGACCGCGACACCGGCGAACACGACGAGGAGTGAGAACACGCGCGACCCCCTTCCAGTAGGCGGACGACCGCGTGCAGTGTACCGGCGCATCGACCGCGCCGGCGTCGCGCCCCTCCGCGCCCGCATCGTTGGGGATCAGCCCTCGGCGGTTTCGTGCCAGAGCAGGTCGGCGACGCTCTCGCGCCGGCGGACCACTCGCGCGTCGCGCCCGGAGACCAGCACCTCCGCCGGCAGCGGGTGGCTGTTATAGCGGCTGGCCATCGACATTCCGTAGGCGCCGGCGCCGAAGACCGCGAGCACGTGGCCGCGTGACACCGGCGGGAGCATGCGGCCCTTGGCCAGGAAGTCGGCGGACTCGCAGATCGGTCCGACCACGTCGCACGGCACGAGCCCGGGCAGGTCGGGCGTCTCCACGCGGCGCGCCGGGACGAGCCCGGGTGCCACCTCGGCGGGCCAGATGAAGTGGAACGAGCCGTACAGGGCAGGGCGGATCAGCGTGTGCATCCCCGCGTCGGTGATGATGAACCGCTTTCCGTCACCGCCCTCCTTCACGTATTGCACGCGCGCGAGCAGCACGCCCGCGTTGGCGCTGATCTGCCGGCCGGGTTCGAGGATGATCTTCAGCCCGCGCGCCACCCGATCGCGCAGCAGGGGCACGATCGCCGCCGCGTAGTCCGTCGCCCGCGGGCTGCGCTCCGTCTCGTAGTCCGCGGCGAACCCGCCGCCGACGTCGAGCGTGCGGATCGGGAAGCCCCGCCGCTCCAGGTCGTCGATGAGGGCGAGTGTCTTGCCGATGGCCTCGACGTACGGCCCGGTCTCGTAAACCGGCGAGCCGATGTGAAGGTGGAGGGCGTCGAGCCTGAGCCATTCATCGCGCCCGTTCCGCTCGAAGAACTTCACCGCCCGGGCCAGGTCCACGCCGAACTTGGTCTCTTTCTTGCCCGTGCTCGTGTAGGCGTGCGTGTGCGGGTCCACGTCGGGGTTGATGCGCAGCGCACCGTGGGCGACGACGCCGAGCTCCTTCGCGATCCGGGCAACGACCTCAAACTCCGGCTCGCTCTCGATGTTGAACAGGGCGATGGGGCCGCGGGTCGCGGCGGGTTCGTGTCCTGCGTATCTCCGTCTCTCCGTCTCTCCGTCTCTTCCGGCCTTCAACAGGCTCCACCGACCGTCCATGGCCGCGCGGATCTCGGGCTCGGTCTTGCCCACGCCCGCGTAGACGACGCGCTCCATGGGGCACCCGGCCAGCCACGCCCGTTCGAGCTCCCCGCCGCTGACGACATCCATGCCCGAGCCGCGCTCGACGAGCACGCGGCAGACGTGGATGTTGGGGCAGGACTTGATGCTGTAGCAGATCAGCGGGCGGAGCTCGGCGAACGCGGCGGCGAGGCGGTCGTAGTGCCCTTCCAGCGTCGCGCGCGAGTAGACAAAGAGCGGCGTGCCGAAGCGGTCGGCCAGGTCTCGCGCGGCAACCTCTTCCGCGTGAAGCACGCCCCCGCGATAGGCGAACGAGTCCATGGCGGGCATCCTACGCGCGGGGTGGACAGGCCGGGCCGCATCCGTGCCGGCGGTGGGCGGGTATAACGGTGGGTGGGATCAAGTCTCCGGCCATCATGGAGGCAACCGGCATGCGGCTCCGTTCCCTCGCGTCGATCGGGATGCTCCTCGTCGGCGCGGCCTCCGCCGGAGCGGTTGCGCAGCCCGAGCAGGCTCCGCCGCGCGTCAGCGAGGTGAAGCTGGCCGAGGCTTTGCGCGGGGAGCGGGCCCAGCTCGTGCTCGTCAAGGACTTCATGCCCATCCGCAACAAGGGCGGGACGGTCAAGTCCATCGAGTTCGACCGATACCTGGCCCCGAGCGACCCCGAGCAGTTCGTGGTCGGTCGGTGGGTGGACGCGGCGACGGACGGTGGCACGCCGCTGCCGATCTCGGTGGTCGGCGTGCGCGGGGATGAAGCGGGGAACGTCATCCAGCGTTACCGGTTGAGTCCGCTGCCCGCGAAGCAGTTCGTGACGGTCACGGTCACGACGCTCGTGGCGCGCCGGGAATGTCCCGAGCCGACAGGCCCGAACCCGATCCCGAAGCCGGACGCCTACCTGCCGGATGTGCTCAAGTACCTCGACGCGACAACGATGGTGGCCCGCGACGACCCGGTGGTGGTCGCGGCCGCGGAGAAGATTCTCGCGAAGACGACCGACGCGTACCGGGTTGCGACCGAAATCGCCGCGCTGGCGAGGGCGCGCACCTACCTGCCGTCGGGGGCTGGAGGGCCGGAGCCGAAGTCGCTCGCGGCGACGGTGCTGCAGCGGGGCGGGTCGTGCTGCGCCAGCGCTGTCGCGGCCGCGGCGGTGCTGCGCCGCTGCGGCATCCCCGCGCAGGTCACGTACTGCCCGCCCCCGAGCTACGTCCACGGGATTGTTCGATTCTGGGTGAACGGTCACGGTTGGGTGCGGATGGACGCGACGAGCGGCACGGGCAACCTGCCGCTGATCCAGGAGGAGGGGGCGCTCTCGCTGGTGCGCCTCTACGACATGCCGATCGAAATGGAGAGCCTCGACTGGGCGTACGCGTGGCCGTGGCACAACAACGACGATGACGGGGAGTACACCTTCTGGTCCGAAGGCAAGCCGGTCTTGACTGTTGCCTTCGAGGCCCGCGACGAGGAGGAGGTGCGGAGGCGCGGCAGCGGCATTTCGGGCTACGTCGCCGAGCCGTTCATGCACCTGGAGCCCGGGTCGTGGTCGGCGCTGCTGGGCAGCGAACCGATCGGCCCCGGTACCCCGTGGGAGGACTGGGACGGACTTGTCGCGGCTGCGCGCGCGTCGGTGAACGCGAAGACCGTCGGACGGTTCCCGGCCGTGATGGACAAGCTCCCCGCGCTGGCGGCGTACGCCGATCGCGCGGAGAGCTGGTGCAGGCCCGGCGTCGAAGCCGCGCCGAAGTAGCTTCAGCCCCCGCCCTTGCGCTTGTGCCATTCGGCCAGCACGAGCTGCTCGCGGTCCCCGGTAATGCCGGCGGCGAGCTTGGACTGTCGGTCCGCGGGCAGCGACTTCCAGAACTCCAGCGTCGCCTTCACCGTGTCCTCGACCGACCGGAACGTCATCCCCGCGGCCACGGCGGCCCGGTTGCTGCGCATCCCGGAGCCGAGGCTGTCCCCCTCGGCGGGGATCCAGATCGGCATGTCGCCCCATGGCGAGACTTCCTTCTCGCGCAGGAACGCGGCGTCGCACCAGGTGAACTTCGCGTCGCTGCCGCTCACCTGCTTGCAGGCGTCGAGCAGCTCGCCGATGCCGTAGGACTTCTCCGGGCACGGGCGCGGGCCGACAGCGTTGAAGAAGCCGACGCTGCGATTCTCGACGGCCGTGACGATCCACTCGGCCAGGTCGCGCACGTCGATGAACTGGATCGGGTCGGCGTGCGAGCCCGGCGCGAGCACCTCGCCGCCGCGGGCCACGCGAACGGGCCAATAGGTGAAGCGGTCCGTGTTGTCCCCGGGCCCGACGATGAGGCCGGGGCGGATGTTGGTGGCCTTGCCGGGGAACGCGCTCTCGGCGGCCTGCTCGCACAGGGCCTTGAGGGGCCCGTAGTTCTCGAACTGCGCCCCCATGGTCTCGACCGTGGGGTCGCTGATCGTGCCGCACGGATCGGTCTCGTCGGCGCCGACGATGCCGTCGCTCTTATACACCGAAATGCTGGAGATGAAGACGTACTGCTTCGCGCTCTGCTTCGCCAGCAGTTCCGTGGACGCCTTCACCATGCGGGGGTAGTACCCGCTGTTATCGATCACCGCGTCCCACGTACGGCCCTCGAGCTGCGTCATGCCCATCGGGCTCTTCGGGTCGCGCTGCTCGGCGGGCTTGTAGTCGTCGGCCGCCTTGAGCGGGTCGCGGTTGCCGTAGAGCGTCTCGACGTCGTCCATGAACTCCAGCTCGCGCCCGATCTCCTTGCGGCGGGCCTCGGTGCGCCCCCGGTTGAACATGGTGACCGTGTGCCCTCGGGCCAGCGCGGCCCGGACGGTGTGCGGCCCGAGGAACCCAGTGCCGCCGAGGACGAGGATGCCGAGCTTTTTGCCGACGGGTTTGTCCCCTCCGGCAGACGGTTGCGCCCGAGTTCTCGTGCCCGCGGCGGTGATGGAACCGGCGACGGCGGTGAGCCCGATCCCGGCTCCCGCGGCGAGGAACGCCCGACGTGTGGTGTGCATGGTGGTACCCGTGGCTCCCGCCGCGAGGGGAGCGATTGACCTACAGGGTACCGCGCTCGGGCCGGGCGGGTTGCAACGCCCGGCGGGCAACAGGGCCGTTTGCGACCGTTCCCGGTTCCTTGCCGCGGCCCGAGCGCATTGCCGCGGGCACCGCGTTCGACTACCCTCCGGGCGTTTGCGCGCGAGCGCGTCGCGCGACCGGTCCACGCGAAGGAGAGGCATGCCGAGGCGCACGGACATCCACACGATCCTGGTCCTCGGGTCCGGGCCGATCGTCATCGGGCAGGGGTGTGAGTTCGACTATTCCGGCACGCAGGCGTGCAAGGCCCTGAAGGCCGAGGGCTACCGGATTGTCCTGGTGAACTCGAACCCCGCGACGATCATGACGGACCCGCAGTTCTCCGATCGCACGTACATCGAGCCCATCACGCCCGAGGCGGTCAAGAAGATCATCGCCCGGGAGGCCCGCCAGGGGCCGCGGATCGACGCCATCCTGCCCACGCTCGGCGGGCAGACGGCGCTGAACTGCGCCTGCAAGCTCTACGACGACGGCACGCTCGCCGAGTTCGACATCGAGATGATCGGGGCCAATCGGCAGGTGATCCACCGGGCCGAGGACCGCCAGGCCTTCAAGACCATCTGCGAGGACATCGGCCTGAAGATGCCCCGCGCGTCCGTGGTGTCGAGCGTCGAGGACGGGCTTGCGGCGCTGGATGCGATCGGGCTGCCGGCGATCCTGCGGCCCGCGTTCACGCTCGGCGGTACGGGCGGCGGGATCGCGTACAACACCGACGAGTTCCGCGAGCTGCTCGCGCGGGGCCTGAATGCCTCGATGATCAAGCAGGTCCAGATCGACCAGAGCGTGATCGGGTGGAAGGAGTTCGAGCTCGAGGTCGTCCGCGACCGCAAGGACAACTGCATCATCGTCTGCGGGATCGAGAACATCGATCCGATGGGGGTGCACACCGGCGACTCCATCACGGTCGCGCCGATCCTGACGCTGACGGACAAGGAATACCAGGCGATGCGGGACGCCGCGATCGCCATCATGCGGGCGGTGGGGGTGGAGACCGGCGGGAGCAACGTGCAGTTCGCGATCAACCCGGACCCGCCGCGCGGGGCCGACGGGCGGCCCGAGTTCCAGATGGTGGTGGTGGAGATGAACCCGCGCGTCTCGCGCAGCTCGGCCCTGGCCAGCAAGGCGACGGGGTTCCCGATCGCCAAGATCGCCGCGAAGCTGGCCGTTGGCTACACACTGGACGAGCTGCGCAACGACATCACGGGGACCACGTCGGCGTGCTTCGAGCCGACGATCGACTACGTCGTCACGAAGATGCCGCGATGGACGTTCGAGAAGTTCCCCGAAGCCGACGAGACGCTGACAACCCAGATGAAATCGGTCGGCGAGGCGATGGCGATCGGGCGGACGTTCAAGGAGAGTTTCCAGAAGGTCATCCGCTCGATGGACGTGAAGCGGTTCGGGCTGGGCCTGGACCGCAACGACAAGTGGCTCGCCGCGATGCGGGCGGTGGAGCGGGGCGACCTGGTGCTGGATGTGTCGCCGGGGGCCAAGCCCGGGACGGGCTCGTCGCCCACGGGGCTGCGCACGGCGGACAACCAGCCGATCGAGTGGCCGATCGCGCTCGACAAGCTCACCCGCAAGATCGCGGTGCCCAGCCAGGGGCGGCCGTACTACATCCGCTACGCGTTCAAGATGGGCTGGTCCATCGACAAGGTCCACGAGGTCTCGAAGATCGACCGGTTCTTCCTCGACCAGATCAGGCAGCTCGTGGAGTTCGAGGACGAACTATGCGCGTTCCGGTCGCTGGAGGCCGTGCCGCGGGCGGTGCTGTTCAAGGCCAAGCAGCTCGGGTACTCGGACGCGCAGCTGGCGAACCTGTACCTGGGCACGATCAGCAGTGACACGATCCTGAGGGTGCGTGACCACCGCAAGACCCTGGGGATCGAGCCGGTCTACAAACTTGTCGACACGTGCGCGGCGGAGTTCGAGGCGGCGACGCCGTATTACTACTCGACGTATGAGACCGGTGCCAGGAGCGAGACAGCGAAACAGCGAGACAGCGAGACAGGGGGTGCGGGCACGCGAGCGGAAGACGAGATCCGCGTCACGGACAGGTCGAAGGTGGTCATCCTGGGCGGGGGCCCCAACCGGATCGGGCAGGGGATCGAGTTCGACTATTGCTGCTGCCACGCGGCGTTCGCGGCCCGCGAGCTCGGGTTCGAGAGCGTGATGATCAACTCGAATCCGGAGACGGTGAGCACCGACTACGACACATCGGACCTGCTCTTCTTCGAGCCGCTGACGCTGGAGGATGTGACGAACATCGTCGAGCGGCTGGGCGGGTCCGATCGCGCAGCCGGGCGGTCGCTCGTCCGCGGCGTCATCGTCCAGTTCGGGGGCCAGACGCCGCTCAACCTCGCGCATGGGCTGGTCAAGGCCGGCGTGCCGATCATCGGCACCAGCGTGGACTCGATCGATCTGGCCGAGGACCGCAAACGGTTCGACGCCCTACTCGAGCGGCTCGACATCAAGCGCCCCGAGAGCGGCATCGCCCGCTCGCTGGATGAGGCCGTCGCGATCGCCGGACGCATCGGCTACCCCGTGCTCGTCCGCCCCAGCTACGTCCTCGGCGGGCGCGGCATGGAGGTCTGCCCGGACGAGAAGGCGTTGCGCCACTACGTGGCCAACGCGCTCAACCTCTCGGGCATCGACGACGCACCGGTCCTCGTCGATCGCTTCCTCGACGCCGCAACCGAAGTCGATGTGGACGTCGTCGCCGACTTCAACGCGACAGGAGCCGTCGGTCCCGGCCGCCGGGCGATTGTGTGCGGCGTCATGGAACACATCGAGCACGCGGGGGTGCACAGCGGCGACTCGTCGTGCACCATCCCCGCGCACGCGCTGCCGAAGCGCGTGGAGCAGCGCATCCGCGAGATCAGCCGCACGCTCGCCGAGGAGCTGCGGGTCTGCGGGCTGATGAACGTGCAGCTGGCCGTGAAGGACGGCGAGGTGTACATCCTGGAGGTCAACCCCCGGGCCAGCCGTACCGCCCCGTTTGTGTCGAAGGCGACGCACGTCTCCTGGCCGGCGATCGCGGCCCAGGCGATGATGGGGCGAACGCTCGACGAGATTGGCGTGACGGAAGTGCGCGAGACCGGCTCCTTCGCCGTCAAGGAATCGGTCTTCCCGTTCAGCAAGTTCCCGGGCGTGGACGTGGTGCTCGGCCCGGAGATGCGCTCGACCGGCGAGGTCATGGGGCTGGACCGGTCCTTCCCCGTGGCGTTCGCGAAGGCCCAGATCGCCGCCGGGTGCGCCCTGCCGCGCGAGGGGGGTGTGTTTCTCTCCGTGCGTGAGGCGGACCGCCCGGTGATTGTCGATCCCGCTCGGTCGCTGCTGGCGATGGGATTCACCGTCTACGCGACGGAGGGTACCGGCGAGTTCCTGCGCGGCTTCGGGATGAAGCCCACGGTGCTGCAGAAGATCGCCGCGGGCGCCCGCCCCAACGTGCTCGACCTGATGACGAACGGAAAGATCCAGCTCGTGGTGAACACGCCGACGCGCACCGGCTGGCGCACCGACGAGGGCCGGATCCGCTCCACGGCGGTGCGGCTGGGCATCCCCATGATCACGACCGCGGCCGCCGCGGTCGCGTCGGTCCGGGCGATCGAGGCGCTCCGGGCCGGGGATTGGGACGTGGCGGCGCTGCAGGACTTCGCGGGCCCCGCGGCCGCGGCGCGGGCCGCTGGCCCGGATCGCGGCACCGACGCGGCGCCGATCGCGGTGCGGGCCAGGCCCGCGCCCTCTCCGCGCTAGTCGCGCGCGGAGCCCGCCGTACCCGGCGCGCCCGCCCACGCCTTCGTGTTCGCCAGCGACGCGCGGAACCGCGACTCCATCGCCTGCTCCGGCACGCGCGACGGATCGAACCTCAGCGGCAGGATCAGGCTGAACATCGATCCTCGGCCGGGGTCGCTCACCAGCTGAATCTCGGACTGCAGGAGGTTCGCCAGCTCCTTGGAGATCGCCAGCCCCAGCCCCGTCCCCGTGTGCTCGCGGGTGTGGGAGGCGTCGAGCTGCTGGAACTTCTGGAAGAGCCGCGGCTGGTCCTCGGGCGCGATCCCCGGGCCCGTGTCGATCACGCTGACGCGCACCCGGTTCTCGGTCGCGGCCCCCTCGATGCCGCGCGCCGCGAGCGTCTCGGCCCGCAGCGTGACCCGCCCGGGCTTTCCGTCCGTGCCGGTGCCCGGCGTGAATTTCACGGCGTTGCTCAGGAAGTTGAAGATGATCTGCTGGAACTTCTTGAGGTCCGTCTCGACCACGGGCAGGTCGTCGGGCGCCTCGAGCTTCAGCTCCAGACCCTTGCGCTGGGCCAGCGGGTACGACAGCCCGATCAAGCCCTCGCACGCGTCCTTCATCGCCACCGGCGTGACGTTCACCTCGGCCCGCCCGGCCTCGATCCGGGCCATCTCCAGCAGGCCGTTGATCAGGTCCAGCAGGCCCCGGCTCGCCTGGACGATGTTCTCCAGGTACCGCACCCGCTTGCCGAGGCGTGTCGAGTCGTCCCCCGCGTCCAGCTCCGCCTGGGCCTGCTCGCGCATCAGCTCGGCGAACCCGATCACCGAGTTCAGCGGCGTGCGCAGCTCGTGGCTGACGCTGGCGAGAAACTCCCCCTTGAGTTTCGCCGACTCGAACAGGGCGGTGTTCGCCTCGGCCAGCTCGTTGAGCTTCACGTCCAGCGCACGGTTCACGGCCCGCATCTGGTCGTGCGACCGCTGGACCTCTTCGAGCATCGCGTTAAAAGTCCCGGCCATCTCCTCGAACTCGTCGCCCGTCGAGATCGCCGAGCGCGTCGAGAGGTCGCCCGACCGGACGCGCTCGGCCGTCTCCTTCAGCGACCGCACCGGGCGCAGGATGACCTTGTGCAGGATGAAGTAGAACAACAGCACGGCGACGCCGGAGACGACGAGCCCGGCGCTGATGAGGTACGCGGCGTTCACCGCGAGCAGGTCCACGGCTTCGACCGGGCGGCGCTCGAGCAGCACGATCCCCTTGAGCCCGATCGGGTCGGTGGGATCGCGGATGGCCTTGACGTACCGGTATTCGCGCACGCCCCCCGCGCCCTCGGCGGAGAGCACGTCGGTGAGCGTCGGGTCGGCTTTCAGGCGCCGGATGGCGCGGGCGATAAACCGGTCGTCCTCGGCGAGCTTCTGCGCCTCTTCGACGCGCAGCCGCTTGGCCCGGATGCCCGCGTGCTCGATCCCCGCTTCGCCCGGGTCCTGAAAGACGCCCGGCCCGGCCTGGGCGTGCAGGCCCTCCCACACCTCGACCTGTTGGCGCGAGACGCGCAGCTGCCCGTCATCCACGAGGCCGTCCATCCGGAACCAGGCGACGGTGAGCGCGCCGGCCACGATCAGCACCAGCGCCCCGCTGAACAGCAGAAGGCACTTGTTGGCCAGTGAAATCCCGCGCCACATGCGGGAGGAGTCTAGTTCCCCGGCGGCGGGGGCGCGGCACTAGGATTCGCGGCTTGAGCGGCAGAACCATCCACCTCGAGACGTTCGGCTGCCAGATGAACGAGCTGGACTCGGAGCTGGTCGCGGGGTCGCTCCGCGCGCTGGGGTACTCGTTCACGGCGGACCCCGAAGCCGCGGACGTGGTGCTGTTCAACACCTGCTCCGTCCGCGAGCACGCGGAACAGAAGGTGTGGTCGCGCCTGGGCGAACTGGAGCAACGCAAACGCCGCGAGCCGGGGCTCGTCGTCGGCGTGCTCGGGTGCATGGCCGAGCGCGATGGCACGGACCTGATCCGCCGGATGCCGGTCGTGGACATCCTGTGCGGGCCCGGCGAGCTCGACAAGGTGCCGGCGCTGATCGACAACGCGGTGCGGACCGGGGTGGGAAGAGACGCAGAGACGGAGAGACGTAGAGACCGAGGGTCTGACCGGGTTCGATCCGCCAACCAAGTCGCGCTCCAGGGCAACACGTCGCGCCGCAGCGGCACGCTGGCCGCGGCCGAGGACTCGCTGGAGCTGCTCGACCTCTCCCGCGCCGTCTCACCGATCGACGGGAACGCGCGGCGATCGGCGTACGTGCGCATCACCCGCGGGTGCAACAAGTTCTGCACGTACTGCGTGGTGCCGTTCACGCGCGGCGCGGAGGTCCACCGCCCGCCGGGCCACATCGTGGAGGAGTGCCGCAAGCTCGCCGACGCGGGCGTGATCGAGGTCACACTGCTCGGGCAGACGGTCAACCACTACCGCTTCGAGCACAGCGCGGCCGTGACGCTCAACGGCATCACGCAGCCGCAGAAAGGGCGGAGCTATGGCGGCGGGCACCGGCGCGACCCGTTCGCGGGCGACCGGACGACGACGTTCGCTGATCTGCTGGCGCGGATCCACGACGAGGTGCCCGCGATCCAGCGGCTGCGCTTCGTGACCAGCTACCCGCGCGACTTCGGTGACGATGTGCTCGAGGTCATCCGTGATCATCCGCGGGTCTGCCGCTACCTGCACGTGCCGGCGCAGTCCGGATCCAACCGGATTCTCAAGCTGATGAACCGCGGGTACGAGGTGGAGGAGTACCTGGAGTTCCTCGATCGCGCCCGCGCCCACCTGCACCAGCCCGAGCGTGGCCGTCCGCTCATGGTCAGCGGCGATTTCATCGTCGGCTTCCCGACGGAAACGGACGAGGACTTCGCGGCCACCGTCTCGATGATCGAGCGGGCGCGGTACAAGAACGCGTTCATTTTCAAATACTCGCCGCGCCCCGGCACCACCGCGTTCGATCGGCTGACCGACGACGTGCCCGAGGACGTGAAGCGCCGGCGGAACAACGAGCTGCTCGCGATCCAGTCGCGGATCAGCGGTGAGATCGGGGGCGAGCAGGTCGGCCTGACCGCGGACGCGATGGTGGAGGGTCTCAGCCGGCGCACGCTCAAGCGCGCGGGGTTGACCAAGGGCCAGATCCGCCGGGCGAGCGCCGTGACGCTGACGGTGGGGGGGCGGGATGCGTCGCCGCCCGAAGCTGTCGCGGTCGCGACCGGCGAGGGGTCGGGCGCCGCGGATGATGCGGTGCAGCTCACGAGCCGCACGGACGGGGACCTGATCGTGCTCTTCGAGGCGCCGCGTGAGCGGGCGGACGATCTGATCGGCCGGATTGTGCGGGTGCGGATCACCGAGGCGGATCGGATGAGCATGCACGGGGCACTCCTGCACGACGAACCGCGCGCGTAGGCACGCGGCCGGAGCCCGCGTCGTGCCCGAAGCGCCTGGCGCCGGCCCGTCTCAGACGCACTCGGTCAAGTAGATCTGTGTCGCCATCACAAGCATGACGAACCCGTCGGCGTCCGCGTGCCGGGCGTGAAGCTCACGCAGCATCGCCACGAGGCGATCGGCCTGCGGGCCCGTTCTCGGGACGTACGAAGCGCTCATCGCCCGCCCGATCAGCCCGTCGAGGTCGAGCCGCTGGCTGGTGGGAAGCTCCACCAGCCTCGGTGGCCCGAAGAGCCCCGCCCGTGCGACGACCGCCGGGTCGAACTCCATGCGTTCCGCGGTCGGCTCCGCGCCCACGTCCAGGAGCGCTTGCCGGTACCCCGCTGTGAACGGGTCGGTGCGGCTGCGCTGGTTCCACATGAGGGCGAGCCGTCCGGTGGGCCTAAGAATCCGATGGAACTCGCGCAGCGACTCGTCGGGACGGAACCAATGGAACGCCTGCGCGCACAGCACCAGATCCACCGACCCGGCGGCCAGCCCCGTCGCCTCGGCCGTTCCGTCGCGCCAATCGACGGGGTACTTCGGCTCTCCGAGCCGACGATCCGCTCGCCCGGCCTCACGCATCGCCGCGTTGGGCTCGACGGCGATCACGCGGACGCCGCGCTCCGCTAGCAGCCTTGCCGAGATGCCCGTTCCCGCGCCGACGTCCACCGCGAGCAACCACGGCGGTTCGCCGAGCCCGTCGAGGATCGCATCGATCGCCTCCCGCGGGTAACTCGGGCGGTGCTTCACATAGTCCGCGGCCCGGTCGGAGAAGCGGCCCGTGGGGTTGAGGTCGGAGAGCGGCATGGTGCGGGTGAGAGCCGTCACGCCCCGGGTGGTGGATCGTCGTCGGATCGGAAGCGCTCGCGCGCCCGGCGCTTGGCCGCGAGCAGCCCGTCTTCCGGCACAACCGACTCGGGCGCTGCGGGCCCGGGCGAGCCGGCGTCGCCGGCGACCGCGGGGGGCTCGTTTGATGAGAGTGCGGCGCCTCCGGGCGCGCGTCGCGCCCGCATGGCGTCACGGCGAGCGGTGGTGCGGCGCTCGGTCGCTTCCTCCGCGACGCGCCGCGCGTCGGCGTCCGACAGCACAACGCTCGCCACGGCCGGCCGCCCGGTCTTCGTGCCGCCGCGCAGGCGGGACACCGTTCGTGCAGCTTGGTCGCCTCGATCCCGCACGGAATCCGCGACGGCGCGGCGTACATCCGCGCCGAACTCGCGGCTGACCAGGCGATCCCACGCGATCCGTCGCGTCGCCACGTCCAGCATCAGCACGAGCAGTGTCCACACGAGCAGCGTCCGCCACAGCGGCGTCCGCGCCTCGCTCGGCTCGAGCCCCGACCGGTCGAAGAGCTTCGCTCCCGCCGGGTCGTCGAGCGCGAGAACCCGGCCGCCGGTTGCTTCCGCGACACGCCGCAGCAGCCCGACGTTCGACGAAAGCCGCCGGTATTCGACGCCCGAGGACACCGAGACGCCGCCGACGACGGGCGGCAGCAGCTGCGCTCCCAGCCGCGGCTTCACAGCCACGATGTAGCTGCCGCTCTCGCGCGCCGGGGTCTCGCCGACGTACAGCCCCGGCGCGGTCTGCGTCAGCGTGATGTTCGTCTCTGCTCCCGACGGCGCGTACACCGTCGCGGGCACCGTGAGCAGGTCCAGCGGCCGCCCGCTTTCGCCCGCCGCGTCGAGCCGCAACGTGATCGTGTCGCCGCGGACCTCCGTGCCGAGCTCCAGGCCGCCGGTCCCGGGCGGCCGCGCGATGATCCTGGCGATCTGCGTCCACATCCGCCGGTACCCGGGCCAATCCAGCCACGGCTCGGCCCAGCGGTGCGCGTCGGAGGTAAACGCGGCCACGCGGCCCAGCTCGACCGTCCAGTGGGCCAGCAGCGGCTCGCCGGTCGGCGCCTCCATCGCGTGGGTGATCGTCAACTCGGGCCGCCGGCGCGTCAGGTTGAAGCCCAGCAACGGCGGCGGCCCGTCGAGCCCCGCCGTCAGCGGCGAGGGCGTCGGGAGCAGCACGGGCTGGAACGCGGCCTCGCGCACCAGCGGGCTCCGCACGATCCGCACGGCCTTGAGGAAGAACTTCGGCAGCAGCGTGGGGTTGTAGACGGGGTAGAACGTTCCCCCCCCGCGCGATGCCATCTGGTCCATCGTCTGCTCGTCGGATTCGTCCCCGATCGAGATCGTGGAGATGATGACGCCGTCGCTCTCATGGACCTCGGCGGCCAGGTCGGGCAGGGTCTCATGGCCGAGCGAGCGCCCGTCCGAGACCAGGATCACGTGCTTGACAGCCGCCTTGGCGTCGCGGAGTTGCAGGGCCGCCTCGCGCAGGCCGGGGCCCATGTTCGTTCCGCCGCCGGGCGAGAGCGAGAGGATCCGCTGGGCCGTCCGATCCGGGTCGCTGTTCGGGCCGAGCGGGACGAGGACGCTCTCGACGTCGCTGAACACGATCACGCCGACGAGGTCCTTCTTGTCCAGGCTCTTCACGGCCAGCGCCGCGGCCTCGTTCGCCACTTCCTGCTGCGAGAGCGTGGTTCCCATCACGGGCCGACGCATCGAGCCCGAGACATCCAGCACGAAGATCACGGCCGCGTCGGGCTGCACGAGCCGTTCGGGCAGGTCCAGCGCGACCGGCAGCAGCGGCTCGACCTTCGACCCGTGCCACCCGCCCGCCCCGAACGAGTCCGGTCCGCCGACCATGACCAGCCCGCCGCCGAACTCACGCACGTACTTCGAGAGCAGTTCCTGGAACTCGAGAGGCACGCTCTCGACCGGCACGTTCTGGAGCACCACCAGGTCGTGCTGCAGAAGTTCCAGCAGGTGGGACGGCGCGGCCTCGGGCGGCAGCAACTCCACGTCCAGCCCGCTCTCGCGCAGCACCGCGGCGAGCGTCGCCCCCGCGCCCGTCGGCGAGCCGTTCCCGACGCCGTCCAGGATCAGCACCGAGCCGCGACCGGGCGTCAGCGTGAACGCCTCGCCGGCGTTGTTCTCGGGGCGGGTGTCGCCGACGGCGACCGCGACCGACTCTCGCGGGCCGGGTTGACCGGCCTCGCCCGATTCCGCGGTCTCCTCCCGATCCGGTTCGAAGACGGCCCGGAAGCGGTGGCGCTTCGACGCATCGAGCTCGACCGTGATGAGCTCGACGTGCCGCCCCGGCCCGAGTTCAAGCCGTCGGCCCGCGCCCGGGGCGGCACCGTTGATGTCGAGCGGCTCGCCCTCGCGCGAGAGAAAGAGCGTTCCGCGCGTCCCCTGCGTGGAGAAGATCGTCACGCGCACCGTGATAGAGGACTCGCTGGCCGCGCGGGGCGGGGCGTCCACGGCTTCAACCACCGTTTCGCGCTCGACCGAGTACGCGAGCGGGATGACGTCCACCGGGGCTGCGGCGCGCCCCGAGGCCCGCCCGGCGAGTTCCTTCGCCGCGCCCTCGGCGTCGCCGCTCGTCTCGTTGCCGTCGCTGATGAGCACGATCCGTCCGGCCGCGTCCGGTGGGATCAGCGCTGCCGCGAACCGCAGCGCCCCCTCGATGTCCGTGCCCTCGGTCATCGCCGCGTCCAGCGGACGGTCCGTGGGGTCGCCGCGCGTCGGCGTCGCCACGGCAACCGAGCGCCCGTCGAAGACCACGAGCCCGAGCAGGTCGTCCGGCCCGCGCGCCTTGATGCTCGCCGCAAAGAAATGGCGTGCGGCCTCGATCGGGTCGGCCGTGCGGGCATCGGCCCCGCCGGGGGCGCTAGCGAACCGCCGCACCGAGCCCGATACGTCCACGACGCCGATGACGGCGATGCGATCCGTTCGCCGCACCGCGCTCGCCCCCGCGAGCATCCCCGCGATGAGGGCGACGAGCAGCACGCGCAAGGCGACCGCCGACCCGCGCCGTACCGTGCTCATGGACGCGAACCAGCGCGCCCCGAGCCACGCGATCGGCAGCGCCGCCGCGGCGAGCCACAACCACGCCGGTTGATCGAACCCCAGGTTCAGCGCCAGGCTCATGGCTCCACTCACACCCGGTTCAAGACCGGCGTCACGGTTTGCTCGGCGGCAGGGTGGTGGGGGAGGGCCTCGCGCCGCCGGCCCCGCCCGCCGTCCGATCGGCGTAGCGCCGGAACACCCGCCGGACGAAATCGCTGTGCCGTCCGGGCACGACCTGCTGCTCGATGGCCCTCTCCGCGGCCGCGGCCGCGCCGCGGATGTGGTCGTCCATCGTCGCGCGCCCCGGGGCGGCGGCGCGATCGGGTGCCTCCTCGCTGAACCACTGGGCGACGACGCTCTCGCGGGGCTGTTCGCCCCGGGCGGGTCGGCGGGCGTCCACGGGCTCATCGCGGAATCGCGAGCCCGAGGGCGGCGTCGGCGGCCGATCGGGGAGGCGCGGGCCCGAACCCGGCGCCGGTCTTTCGCCGTCGTCGCCGCGTTCATCCGCGAGGTAGCGCGCCCAGCGTTCGTGCCGTTCGCGTTCCTCCGGCGATGCCTGTCGGAGCATCTCCTCGGCTTGCCGGCGCAGTCGCTCGGACTGCTCGAGATTTCGCTCCGCTCCGCGCTGGCGGTCGGCCCCGCGTTTGATCGTTTCGCGCAGGCCCTCGAGGCCGCGGGGCGGTTCCTCGCCGGGAGAGTTCGGGTCATCGGGATTGGCGCCGCCGGGTCTTTGCCCTTGCCCTTCGCGCGGCGTCGGAGTCGGTGCCTCGCCGGGCTGGGCGCCTGGCTCGCTGCCCGGCTGGTTGCCGGGTTGCTCGCCGGGGCGGCTTCCGGGGCGCTGGTCATCCCCGGGTTGAGGGCGGGGCTCGCTTCCCGGCGCCCCATCCGGTCGAGGAGTCGGTCGATCACCCGGTTGGTTGCCAGGCTGCTGGCTCGGTTGCTGGCCCGGCTGGGGTGACGGCTGATCGCCGGGCTTTGAACCGGGCTGATCACCCGCCTGAGGCTGAGTTCCGGGCTGCGGTTGCGAACCGGGTTGCTGTCCGGGTGATTCGCCCGGCTGCGGCTGGTCACCGGGGCGCGGAGTTGGCTTGCCTCCCGGTTCGTTTCCGGGCTGGCTGCCGGGTTGGCTGCCGGGCTGCTCACCGGGCTTGGGCTGGGGCCGGGTGCCGGGCTGGGCACCGGGTTGGCCACCGGGCTTCGATTGCGGCTCGCCGCCGGGCTGATCGCCAGGCTTCGGCTGGGGTTGAGTACCGGGCTGCTCACCGGGCTGCTCACCGGGCTTCTGACCCGGCTCTTCGCCCGGCTTGTCACCCGGTTTGCCAGTTGGCTTGTCGCCGGGTTTTTCGGTGGCCTGTTCGCCCGGTTGGTCGCCCGGTCGCTCGCCGGGGCTGGGCTCGGGTCGATCGCCGGGCCTCGGGCCCGGCTGGTCGGAGTCCTGGCCGCGTGGATCGGGCTTCTGAGGCTGTTCACCACCCGGCCGCGTCTGATCCCCCTGAGGCTTCTGGCCAGGGTTCTGGGGTTTCCCGCCCTTGGGGTTCTGCTGCGGACGATCCTGCCCCTCACTGACGTCCTTGGCGGCGTCTTTCAGCGACCGCTGTATCTCGCCCATGCGCTCGCGAGCGGACTCCTGCGCCTGGCGTTCGCGGTTCTCCCGCGTCACACGTTCGGCGAGTCGGCGCGCCGCATCAGGGCTCATGCCGCGCCGCTCCAGTTCGCGTTGCACGTCCTCGGATGACCCGGGCGTCTGGAGTTCGCGCTGCTGCTCGGGGGTCAGGCCCTGTCTCTCAAGGTCCTCGCGTGTGCGCTCGCTGAACGGCTCGCGCTGCGGTTGAGCCGATGGTTTCTCGGGTGATTGCTCAGGATTAGTCGCGTTGGGCGGTTGCGGCTCCCGCGGCTTCGTGGGACCGCCGGCGGCGGGGTCCACCGCGGGTGGTGGCGCATCCTGCGGACGCGCGGGGTCCGTGGGCGTGCGGGGCGGGGCCTGAGCGGGATCGCCGGGCGGCTGTTCGCCCGATCCGGCGTCGGGCGCTTCGCTCGGGGGCTGGCCCGCGGGAGGGTGGATTCCCGGGTCCCCGGGTTCGCCGGCGGGAGGCGCGTCACGCGTCGGGTTCATCCGCTCGGCGAGGCGCTCCAGGTCGCGTGCGAAGCGCTCGCGCTGCTCGGGCGTCCACGAGGGGGCCTCTTGCGCGAGTTTCTCCACGGCTTCCTGGGCCGCGACGAGGTCGCCCCGCTCCAGGGCCTCGGCGAGCGACTCGGTCGCCGAGGCCTCGGCATCCTCGCCTTCGGCGCCGCCGTCGGCGCTGTCTCCGGCTTCGCCGCGCCCCCCCGCGGCGGACGCGAGTCGCCGGGCCAGGGCGTCGCGCTCCAGGCGCTGCTGCTCACTGTCCTGGTCGAGACGGCGCGCGAGCTCGTCGAGTTCTGAGGCGGCGCGCACGATCGCGGCGTCCGGGTCGGTGTCGCCCCTGCTCAACTGCGACTGGAGTTCCTCGAGCACGCGCAGCTGCTCGGGCGTGGCGATGTCGCGCGTCTCCGCTTCGTTCACCTCGCGGGCGGCCTGCACGGCTTGCTCGACGATCGCCGTCGCGCGGTCGCGGGCCTCAACCCCGGCGACGGCCGGCGCGTCGGTGGACCACGCGAGTGCGGGAAGGAACAGCGCCCCAGCCACGCTCGCCGCCGCGGTGAGCGGCCACGCCCACCACGTCCATCCCGCGCGGATCGGGATCGCCTGGCGCAGCCGCACCGTCGCCGCGACAGCCCCGCCGTCGCGCACGGCCCACGCTGTGAACGCCGGGTCTTCGCGCCGCGTGTCGCCCAGCTCCAGCGCCGAGGAGAGCGCGTCCTTCAGACCCAGGGCCTGATCAACTTCCGTCGCCGCCGCCACCGGCTCGACCCGGCGCATCCAGCACCACGCGATCGTGCCGACCAGCGCCGCCGCGATCGGCGCGCCGACCAGCACCGGCCACGCGGCCAAGCCGCCCGTCAGCCGATCCGCAGCGACGAGCGCTGCCGCAATGCCCGCCCCCGCGAGCAGCACGGGCCCGCCGACCGCGACGATGTCGCGTCCCAGCGCCCGCCGGGCCGCGCGCCGCGCCACCACATGAACCTGTCGGGCCGCGGTTGTCATGCTTCCGTGCCGCTCAGTTCCGCGCGTGATCCTCCCGATATCCTACGATCGTGCCCCCGATCCAGGACGTGCTCAAGTCGCTGCTTTCCGGCCGGACCCTCGCCCCCGTCGAGGCCGAGGCGGTATTCGAGGATCTGCTCGCGGGCACCCTGGATGAAGCCCAGATCGGCGCGATGCTGTCGCTGATCCAGTCCCGCGGGGTGACCGCGGAGGAGCTGCTCGGGGCAGCCCGCGTGATGCGCCGGCATTCGACGAAGGTACAGGCCGACGGCGTGCCGGGCCTGATCGACACTTGCGGCACCGGCGGAGCCGCCAAGACGTTCAACATCTCTACCGCCGTGGCGATCACCGCGGCCGCCGCAGCGCCGGGGCGGGTCCACGTCGCCAAGCACGGGGGGCGGTCTCGCACCGGTCGCGGTTCTGCGGACGTGCTCCAGACGCTGGGTGTGCGCGTGGATGCGCCGCCGGAACTGCAGTCCAGGTGCCTGCGCGAGGTCGGCGTGTGCTTCTGCTTCGCCGTCCACCACCACCCCGCGATGAAGCACGCCGCGGGCCCGCGCAAGTCGCTCGGGTTCCCCACGATCTTCAATCTGCTCGGGCCGCTGACAAATCCGGCCGGCGCCCGCCGCCAGCTCATGGGCGTGTACGACGCGCGGCTCGTCCCGCTCATCGCGCGGACGCTGGCGGACCTCGGCGCCGAGCGGGCCATGGTCGTCCACGGGTCGGACGGCATCGACGAGCTGACACTCTCCGGCCCATCGGTCATCGGCAGCGTCGAAGGCGAACGCATCACCATCGCGGAGTTTGATCCCGCGTCGCTCGGCATGCCGCGGGCCTCTCTCGCAGAGTTGGCCGTGCCGAGCGCCGCCGAGTCCGCGGCTCTGATTCGCCGTGTGTTCGAGGGCGAGTGCGGCCCGCCCCGTGACATCGTGCTGCTCAATGCCGCCGCGGCGCTGACCGTCGCGGGGGCAGCCGCTGACATCAGAAGAGGCCTGCCGCTCGCCGCGACCGCGATCGACTCCGGTGCCGCGGCTCGCACGCTCGATGCGCTGGCGAAACTCTCGAACGAAGCTTGATTCAGGGCGTTCGCGGAGGCAACGATGCTCGGTGGTGGTGGGGTGTGGGGGCGACGGTACGCGGCACACCGTGAATCCGCGCCGGGCGTCACTTCGTCCCCAGCGACCGCTGCACCAGCGATCGCATCCGCTCCGCCCGCGCGACGCCCGGGCCGTCCGACTCCGGGTCCAGCGCCGGCACGAACAGGTGCGCCCGCACGCCCGACGGGCTCTGCTTGCTCGCCTCGAGCCAGACCAGCAGGTCCGCGGCGTTCTCGGCCGCGAGCCAGCGTCCGACCAGGCGGCGCGTCTCGTCGGATTCCAGCGGCGCCACGCCGCGCTCGGTGCGGAGCGACGTTTCCAGCGTGTTCTGCTCTTCGAGCTCCTCACCCGCCGCGGGGTTGCCCCAGAAGTTGCCGATCAGCGTGAATCCGGCCGCGGCCAGACGGTCACGGACCGACTCGATCGTTCGCGCGGTGGTCTCCGGCTGCGGCGGCAGGAGCTCGGTCAGGAACATCACCCGTGCGTCCGCCGGCGCGGTGATGGTCGCCGCGGGGGAAACAAGCTCGACCCGCGGGCGCGAGCGCTCCGGGTCGGGCGCGGGGGCGTGGGGCGCCCGCGGGGGCTCTGCGGCGGCGACGGGCGCCGGCGCGGGCAGGTCCATGTGGGCCGCGCCGATCAGCTCGCCGCCGTCCGGGCCCGTGGTGATCTCGTGCATGACGCGGGTATTCCCCTGACGCGCCATGAACATCACGCCGCCGACCATCGCGACGCACGCGCCAAGGAACACGAAGAGCGCCGCGGCCACACCGGGATTGAACCCGTTCTGGAACCCCGCGCCGTGCACCTCCTGGCGGCGGGCGCGCCGCGATTCCATCTTCAGGCGTGCGCGCTCACGCGCCGCCTGGACACGGGCGTGCGCGCTCTTAAGCTGGTCGCCCGCCGAACGATGCACGGCATGACGCACGCGCGCCGCGCGCGGCGGCTGGGGCGACCCCGCGACATTCACCTGGGACGCGCCCCCGTCCTGCCCGCGATCGATGTTGAAGAACGGCTTGCCGCCGCGCATACCGGCGGTGAAGACGAAACCCTTCGATCCGGCTTCGGGCTGAGGGTTTGCGGGCTGACCCGGCGGTGCATCCGCCTGGTACCGCCCCGACCACCAGTGTGCCACGCGGATGCGCGGACGCGAGCGCCCGGGAGGAGGCGCCGCCGCGCCGGGAGCCGGTGCGGCGCCCATCGCGCCCATCGCCGCGGCCCCCGCCGCCGCCGCCGCGACGCCCGGAGCACCCATCCCGGCCATGCCCGCGCCCGCCATGCCGACCGCCGCCGCCGCGGGCGAAACACCTACGGCCGCGAGCGGGTCCTGGGCGAGCGTCTCGACGATCATCGGGTCGCCTTCGCGCACGCTGGGCAGGTCCGCCGGGCGCACCGTGAACGGGTCCGCGGCCAGGCGCACCGTCTCGACGTCGGCGAGCATCATCGCGACGGAGGGGTAGCGCCGGTCATAGTCGGTCATGGCGCGGCGGACGATCCAGCGCAGGGCGTCGGGGCACTTGCGCGTGACCTGCGAGAGCCCGCCGTGCGCGGGGAACGAGTTCTCGATGACCGAGAAGAGCACCGCACCGGCCGCGTAGAGGTCGAACTTCGCGCCGTCCACCTGGTGGACCTTCACGCCCTTGAGCGCCAACCGCACCATCTCCGGGTCGCGGAAATACTCGGTGCCGTGCGTGGTCAGCGTCATCGCCGAGCGCATCGGCGTGATGAGCCCGAAGTCCACGAGGTGGGCCGCGCGACCATCCACGATGATGTTGTCGGGCTTGACGTCCTTGTGCCACAGCCCGCCTCGGTGGTAGGCGTCGAGCGTGCGGAGCAGGTCCGCCCCGTACCCGAGCGCCACGCGGAGGTGGTTCGTGTCGAGCCCGTCGCTCGGGCTCTGGGCGTGGAGCCGCTGCGTGACGAGCCCCAGCGACTCGCCGGGGATGAACTTCGTGATGTAGAAGAACCGCTCGTCGTTCAGCTCATGCTCGAGAACCAGCCCGAGCTTCTTCGCCGCGTCCAGCGCCCGGCTCTCCCGCACGATCTGCGGCAGGCTCGACCCGTCGCGCAGCGAGAAGGCCTTGATGACCACCTGCTCAACGTCGGGCTGTCCGTTGCGGGCGAATCCGGCTTTCTTCAGCTCGTCGGGCTCCGCGACATACAGGCGACCGCCCGAGCCCCCGCCCGGCAGCGACCCGACGATCGTGTACCCGTCGAACTGACCGGCCCGCGCCTTGGCGGGCTTGTCCGCGCCGGGCGCGACCGCGACGACCTCGGGCAGCCGCCGTTCGATCCCCTCCGTGAGCGCCGAGAGGCACAGAAACCGTGCCGGGTGCCCCAGCGCGATCCGGTAGATGCACATCCCGATGGTCTTGAACTCGGACTGGATCGCCCGCCCGTAATGGGCCGACGCGGACCACCGCCCGATGACCACGCTGGCCACCGTCAGCGGGATCAGCACCACGTTGGTGATGACCGCCCCGACGATGCGCAGCACGTCGCCGATCTCTCCGGTGATAAACGCGAACACGTGACGCACGCCCCACCCGACCCCCTTGAAGATCGGGACGAGCACGAACATCACGATGAGCACCGCCAGCGCGACCGCCAGCACCGACGCCAGCACCGCGATCATCGTTCCAGCCATGGGTCGAACCCTCCCGCGCCGTCGCTCCTACGCCGGAGCCCGTCGGCGGGGTCGTGACTTACCCCGCCGTCGCCCGCTCCCGGAGCCGGAGCTCCAGTTGCCGGTGGTAGATCTCCGCGATGCTCTCGTCGAACAGCGCGTCGTCGGCATTGGTGGGATTCAGGTTGATCCCGTTTCGCTCAGGCTCGGCGAGCTCGTCGGGCGTGAAGCTGTACGTGTGGATCGTCTCGACCAGCCGCCGGCGGAGCAGCTCCCGGACCTTGGCCAGCCGGCGGCTGACCGTCGGCTCGCTCATCCCAAGGGCCGCGGCCACGTCCTTGCCACTCTTCCCGTCCAGCACCCGCATCCGATAGATCGAGAAGTCGGTGAAATCCGACTCCTTCTCGACCACGCGGATCGCCGCCTCGACCTTTGCCCGGAAGACCGCGGCCTCGTAGGCCGTATCCACCGGCGAATCGTTCGAGGAGGCCATCCACGCCTCGTCGAACGACCCGGACTTCTTGCCCGAGCCGCGCTTCTGAGCATTCCGTCGATCGATCTCATCGCCCAGGACGTGCTTGGCGATCGCCAGGAGCCACGTCGAGAATCGGGCCCCTCGGGCGGGGTCGTAGCGATCGATCGAGTCCGAGAGGGCCGCCAGCGTCTCCTGCGACAAATCCCGCACCGTCTCGACGCCGATGCGGCCCTTCCCCCACTTGGAAAGCTGGGCCCGGATCACGGGCCCGAACGTCTCCCAAAGCTCGAACCATGCGGCCTCGTCGTTGGCCTTGAGCCGGGCGACGAAGCTCGTGGTCATCGAGTTCAGCATCGTGCCCTTGAGGATACCACGACCAAAGCGGACAACCGACCCCGCACCCGAAGAAAACCCCCACGACCCGCCCCTGCGCAGCCCTATCGCGCCCGCATGGGGATACGGGCATTGCTTCCCGGACGTTACACGGACTCCCGATCCACGCGCCGCGGCGGCCGCGCCGAATGGAACGAGGATGGGCGATTCTCGCCCTCATCGGAGTGAAATCCGCCGCGTTCGATCCCCAACCACTTCCCCCGGGACGCCGCGACGAAACGCGGGTGCCCCGAGGAGTACACACCATGGCCGGGATTTGCAGGAACGTCGTTCGCATCGGGGTGATCACCGCTCTGGTGGGCGGGGCCGCCGTGGTTGTGGCGGGCCCTCACCGCACCTGGGCGTTCATCCACCAGACCCGCTCGAAGATCCACACGTGCATCGACTCGAACATCAAGGACCCTGTGGCGCTGCGGTCGCAACTCCGCGACCTCGAGGGGCAGTATCCCAAGCGCATCGCGGCGGTCGAGGGCGACCTGGCCGAGGTCAGCGAGCAGATCACACAGCTCAACCGCGACCTCGAGACGAGCCGGCGCGTGGTCATGATGACCGACGGGCACGTCCAGCAGCTCAAGAGCGTGATCGCCAAGGCCGAGGAGACCCGCCTGAGCGGCTCCTACGCCGTCGTGAAGGTCCGCTTCGGCGACGACTCCCTGGCCGTCGACCAGGCGTACGCCAAGGCCAACCGTATCGCTCAGGTCTGTTCGGCCTACAACTCCAAAGCGACGGATATCGAGCGTGACCTGGGCTACCTGAACCAGCAGCGCGACCGCCTGGCCAAGCTGCTCGACAAGCTCCAGAAGGAGCGGGCCGAGTTCCAGGCCCAACTCTGGAACCTCGACCGGCAGGTGGACGCCATCGCCCGCAACGACCGGCTCATCGACATGCTCAAGGACCGCCAGCAGACCATCGACGAGCACAGCCGCTACCAGGCCGCCAGCCTCGACCAGATCACCGCCCGCCTGGCCGACATCCGGGCCCGGCAGGAGTCCCAGCTCGACGTGTTCGGCCAGAACTCGGACATGGCGGACTACGAATCCCAGGCCAAGGACCAGATCGACTCCGAGCGGAGCCCCGGCCTCTTCGCTCCGAAGGTCTTCAAGCCGACCCTTCAGACGGGCACGGTGATCGAGATCGGCCCGGAGGACGTCCAGGCCGAACCGGGCTCCGAGGCGGGCCCGATCGCCAGCCGCGGCGGACGCTGAAGCTCCGACAACCAGACCCGTGGGGCAGCGGGTGCGTGCGGGGCGGTAACTCCGGCGCACTCACCCCTCCCCTGAACGGTTCGACGGGCCCGGGCGAGAGCCCGGGCCCTCACGTTCAACCGACGCTCTCCGCAACCGCCGGGCATCCCGCGAGGGACCCGGCGGGTTTCGTTGGCGAACCGGAAGCGGGCGCCGGCGCGCCGCCCGCTTCGTGCCCCGTTCCGTCGCCTGTCGCTTGCCGACAACTGGCAAACACTCCGTCGATCCGATACTGTCTGCACACGGGATCGTGGGTTGTGGCGCCTTGACCCCCGATGGATCGGGGAAGGAACTGACGTGGCGGTGCTCGACCGTTTCCTCGGGCTCTTCAGCGTCGACATGGGCATCGACCTGGGGACCTGCAACACCCTGGTGGCCGTGCGCGGGCAGGGCATCGTCCTGAACGAGCCCAGCGTCGTCGCTGTGCGCAAGGGGACCAACCAGGTTCTCAACAACGGGATGGCCGTCGGGTGGGTCGCCAAGGAGATGCTCGGCAAGACGCCGGGGTCCATCACCGCGATCCGCCCGCTCAAGGACGGCGTGATCAGCGATTTCGAGATCACCGAGGCGATGCTCGGGTACTTCATCCGCAAGGTGACGGGCCGGCGCACGATCGTCGGGCCGCGCGTCGTCGTGTCGATCCCCTCGGGCATCACGGCCGTCGAGAAGCGCGCGGTCTTCGATTCCGCGGAGCGCGCGGGAGCGCGACGCACGTACCTGCTCGAGGAGCCGATCGCCGCGGCCATCGGCGCGGGGCTCCCGTTCGCCGAGGCCACCGCGAGCATGATCGTGGACATCGGGGGCGGGACGACCGAGGTGGCCATCATGTCCCTGGCGGACATCGCGAGCTGCGAAAGCGTGCGCGTCGCCGGCGACGACATGGACGAGGCGATCATCGCCCACATGCGCCGCACCTACAACCTCATGGTCGGCGAGCAGACGGCCGAGCGGATCAAGATCGAGACCGGGTCGGCCGCCCCCGTCGAGGAGGACCACGCGATCGAGGTCCGCGGGCGCGACATGATCTCGGGCCTCCCCCGCAAGACCGTGGTGAGCAGCGGCGAGGTCCGCGAGGCGCTCGCCGAGCCGGTCAACGCGATCATCGAGGCCGTCACCCGAACGCTCGAGCGTGCCGAGCCGGAGCTCGCGGCCGACCTGGTCGAGAACGGCATCACCCTCGCCGGCGGCGGGGCGCTCCTGCGCGGGCTGCCGCAGGTCATGGCCAAGGCGACGGGGCTCGAGGTCCGCGTCGCCGACGACCCGCTCACGTGCGTCGCCCGGGGGACCGCTATTTACCTTGAGCACATCGAGGACTGGAAGTCCACGCTCGAGAACGACCAGGAAGCCTGACCGGTCGGCCCGCGCGACGCTCGGCCGGCGTGCGCACCGTGAACGATGGAGCGGAGTGCGCAGGGGCAACGCGGCGCGCGTCGTCCGTGCTCCGCCGTGGTTGTGTTCCGACTTGAGTTCTGCGATTCGCGCGTTGAGAATCGAGACCAGACACCCTGTTCGCGGCCTCGTCCTCCACCACGCCCATGTCCCGCTCACGCTCCCTCCTCACGCACGAACGCCTCTTGACCGCGAGCGTGATCGCGCTGGTGATCCTCGCGTTCCTGCCGGCCCGGCTCGGCGGGCTGGTCGCGCCGCTGGGCGCCCTGCCGCGCATGGTCGTCTCGCCCGTTCAGCGGGCGACGCACTGGTTCGGGGCGGCGGCGCTCGGGCCCGCGCGCGCGATGAACGACGCCGAGCGCCGCACGCTCGAAGCCGACCGCGACCTGTGGCGATCGTTGTTCGAGCGGATGAACGAGCGCTACGCGGAGATGCAGCGCCGTCTCGTGATCTACGAAGCCGGCGCGCTCACCCCCGAGCCCGGCGTCCGCCTGCCCCGGGCCGCCGTTATCGGGTCCGCGGGGCCCCCGGGGTCGCACCTGCTGCGTCTGAACGCCGGATCGAACGACGGCGTCACGAAGGGCACCGTGGCCGTCGTGGACAACGTGCAGGTCGTGGGCCGTGTCGAGCAGGTCTCGGCCCGCTCCTGCGTTCTCGTGCTCATCACGCAGCGCGGCAAACCCCCGATCCCCATTGACGGATCGATCATCCTCGACGACTCACCCGAAGCGGGAGAGAACCGTTCCGTCCTGTGCCAGCTCTTCGCGAAGGGGGACGGCACGCTCCGCGGGCAGGTGCAGTACAAGTCCGGCGAGGGCGCGGCGGCCGCGAAACCCCTCGCCGTGGGGCAGGTCGTGTACCTGGCCGACAAGACCTGGCCCTCCACCTCACGGATGCTCGTGCTCGGGCGTGTCCGGGAAATCCAGACGCTCGGCTCGGCCCCGCTCCGCCCGATCGTCGTCGTTGAGCCCACGATCCACTCGCTCGATCGCCTCACCGAGGTCGTGCTGCGCATCCCGGTCGAGGAAGCCCCGGCCCCCGGCCCCGGAGGCGTGCCGTGAGGTGGCTGCCCTTCGCCGTGGGCGCGTGGCTTGCCCTGGGCCTGGAGCTCGGGCTGGCGCCGCAGCTCGCCTGGCACGTCCGCACGGTGACGATCCAGCCCAGCTTTCTGCTGCCGCTCGCGGTGTTTGTGGCGATGGGCGCGGCCGCCAATCACGCCGTGTGGGCGTGTCTGGTGCTCGGGCTGCTGCTGGACCTCACGTGGCGCTGGCCGGCGTCGACCCTGAGCGATACCCTCACGGTTCTGGGCCCCCACGCTCTCGGGTACCTGGTCGCGGGGCAGTTTGTGCTGGCGATGCGATCGATGATGATCCGCCGTAACCCGTTGGCCCTGGCCGCACTGGCCGTCGCGGCCTCGCTCATCTCCGGCGTCACGATCGTCGCGGTCTTTGCGATCCGCGATGCGCTGGGCGACATCGTCGTCTGGAGCACGTGGACGGAGCTGCTCGGGCGGATGGGCGCGTCGATCTACACCGGCGTCGTCGCGCTGGTCATGGGGTTCGTGCTGCTGAGGCTGGCTCCGGTGTTCGGGTTCACGCTGGGGCCGCGTGGGATGCCGCGGCGGGCGTACGAGCGCCGATAGGCTGGCGCCCGCGGCGGCCCGGATCGGTCGGTGCTCCACTACACTTCGCCGATGCCGCGATACCTTGTCTTTGACGATGGTCTCGGCTCGCTCGCGCCGCTCACGGACCTGCGGGCGAGCTTCGACGTGCGCACGGGCGCCTGCACGACGTTGGAGCGCATTGTCGCCGAGTTGGGAACGGACGGGGCGCTGGTGGTGCCGCAACCGCTCGCCGCGACCACCCGTGAGCGCCATACGATGCCCGTGAATCCCGACCTCTCGGGCCACCCGGCGGTGCTCGCGCTGAACGGGCGTGCGCCGCTGGGGATCACGCTGGCGCCGAGCCTCGTGGCGCGGGCCGCGATCCTCGAAGCGGGAACGGGGCACCTGATCGCGGGCAACATCCCCGGGTCGCACGCTTCTTCGCTGGCGCGCGGTGCATCAGGGGTCATCCGGGACGTGGTGACCGGGACCCTCGACGGCGGGCACTTGCTCTCACGCCCGTGGCACTGGCGGACATTCCGCGATCGCGCTCTGGCGCACGACCTCGCCCGGCTCGCGGCCGGTCCGCCCTCGGCGCACCCGCCCGGCGTCGTGGTCTTCGGTGCGCACCCGCTGCGGATCGATCCCGCCGCCCGCGTCTGCCCGTGCGCGACGCTCGATCTCGAGAAAGGGCCGATCGTGGTCGCGGCTCATGCGGTGATCCGGCCCGGCGCGGTGCTGGTCGGTCCGTGCTTCATCGGTGAGCACTCGACGATCGCCGACCGGGCGGTGATGCGCCCCAACACCGCCGTCGGACCGTGGTGCAAGGTCGGCGGCGAGGTCGCGGGCACGATCTTCCAGGGCTTCTCGAACAAGTCCCACGACGGGTACCTCGGCGACTCGTGGGTCGGCGAGTGGGTAAACCTCGGCGCGGGTACGAACAACTCGAACCTGCTCAACACCTATGGGGAGGTGAAGGCCCGCGCAACCCCCGGCGGGCCGGAGGTACCCACCGGCGAAACGTTCCTGGGCGCGATCATCGGTGATCACGCCAAAGCCGCGATCGGCACGCGGATCATGACCGGCGCGGTCATCCACACCGGGGCGATGCTCGCGACCACCGGGTTCACGAGCGGGTGCGTCGCGCCCTTCGCGTGGCGGACGGACGGGGGCGACTCGGTTTGGCGGCTCGACCGGTTCATGGAGACGGCCCGGGCGATGATGGGGCGGCGGCAGACGGAAGCCTCCGCGGCGTACTCCGATCGCATTCGAGAGCTTCATCGCGCCGCGTCCGCGCCGGCTCGATAGCACGAGTTCGGTTTTCCTTCACTCCACTCAATCTCATGCCCACCCTGTACCTCATCGACGGCTACGCCCAGTTCTTCCGGGCCTACCACGCTATCCGTACGCCGATGTCGTCGCCGGTCACAAAAGAGCCGACGAACATGACGTTCGGGTTCGTCGGCATGATGCTCAAGCTCCTGCGCGGGCAGGAGAAGCGGATGATCGAGGCCGGCGGCCCGCCGGATTACGTCGCCGTCGCGATCGATGTCTCGGGAGACAAGGAGACCTTTCGCTCGGAGCTCTACCCCGAGTACAAGGCCAACCGTCCGCCGCCGCCCTCGGACCTCTTCGTGCAGGTGGACCGGTGCCTGGCGATGCTCCGCGAGATCGGCGTGCCGATCGTCGGCGCCGAGGGCTTCGAGGCCGACGACGCGATCGCCACGCTCGTGTCGCGACTGCGCCGGGAGCACCCCGACCTGCGCGTGCGGATCATCTCCAAGGACAAGGACCTCAAGCAGCTCCTGGAGGGTTCCGGCGCCGAGGGGCGCGTCGAGCTCTACGACATCCACAGCGACACCATCATCGACGAGGCCGCGCTGAAGGCCGACACGGGCCTGGCCCCCGCGCAGGTCATCGACATGCTCGCGCTCATGGGCGACACCGTGGACAACGTCCCCGGCGTGCCGGGCGTCGGCGAGAAGACGGCCGCGTTGCTGCTGGCGCAGTACGGAACGCTCGACAACCTGCTGGCCCACGCCGCCGAGATCAAGGGCAAGCGGGGCGAAAAGCTCCGCGAGTCGGCCGGGCTTCTTCCGCTCTCGAAGCGGCTCGTGACGCTCCGCTACGACGCGCCGGTGGAGCTGGATCTGGCCGCCGCCGCCTCGGCGAAGCTCAACCTCGAACCGCTGATCGCACGGTTCCGCGAGCTCGGATTCAACCGGTATCAGGACGAGGTCAAAGCGCTGCTCGGCGGCGCGGGTTCATCCGCCGCGCCCGCGACGCACGCACCGGATCACGGCGCGTCGAAGACCGCTCCGGCCCCTGCCCCGCCGCCGGCCGCGAAACGGGCCGCGCCGGCCCCGCGCGAAACTCCCGGCGACGGTGGCCTTTTTGCCGCGGTCGAGTCACGCCGCGGGATCGACGCCGTGCCCATCCACGCCCAGGACGGCACCTATACGTGCGTCACCACGAAAAAGCAGCTCGAAGCCCTTGCCGCGCGGATGAAGAAGGCCGCGGTCGTCTCCATCGACACCGAGACGACTTCGCTCTCGCCCCTTCGCTGCAAGCTCTGCGGCGTCAGCGTTTCCATCACGCCCGGCGAAGGGTGTTACATCCCCGTTCGCTCGCCGACACCCGAGAAGCACCTGGACGAGAAGGCCGTGCTCGGCGTGCTTCGGCCCATCCTCGAAGACCCAGCGATCCCCAAGTGCGGGCACAACCTCAAGTACGACATGCTCGTGCTGCGGAAGCACGGGGTCGAGGTGCGGGGGCTGGTGGAGGGAGGAAGAGACGGAGGGACGAGGGGACGGAGGGACGAAGCGGATCAGGACGGGTGGGCCGGCTGCGATTCGATGGTGTCCAGCTACTTGATCGACTCCTCACGATCCTCGCACTCCCTCGATGCGCTTGCCCAGGCGCTCCTCCAGCGCCGCAACATCGCGTACACCGACCTCGTCGGCAGCGGCGTCAACCAGCGGACGTTCGACACCGTGCCCATCGACCTGGCGACGCAGTACGCGGCCGAAGATGCCGACGTGGCGCTCCGCCTGCGCGACAGCATGTTCCCGCAGCTGCGCGCCATGGGCCTGTGGGACCTCTGGGCGGACGTCGAGCTGCCGTTGGTCGAGGTGCTCGCGGAGCTGGAGTGGAACGGCATCCTCGTGGACCCGGCGGAGCTCGACCGTCAGCGCGCCCGCCTCCAGACCCGCATCGACGAGCTCGCGAAGCGGCTCAACACGGAGTCGAAGTCCGCGATCGGCCGTGTGTTCAACCCCGACTCCCCCAAGCAGCTCGCCGCGGCCCTCTTCAACAAGCCCGACGCGGACGACGAGAAGGGCGGGGCGGGGCTGGGCCTCAAGCCCGTCAAACGCACGCAGACGGGGTACTCGACCGACATCGAGGTGCTGGAGAAGCTGGCCGCGGACCCGGCCGTCACCACGCCGATCCCCGCGCTCATCGTCGAGTACCGCCAGCTCACCAAACTCGTCGGCACGTACCTGGTCGCGCTCAAGGACGAGATCAACCCCGACACCGGGCGGATCCACTCGAGCTTCAACCAGACCGTCGCCGCGACGGGCCGGCTCGCCTCAAGCGACCCGAACCTGCAGAACATTCCCATCCGCACGGACATCGGGCGCGACATCCGTCGGGCGTTCATCGCCCCGCCGGGGAGCGTGCTGATCAGCGCCGACTACTCGCAGATCGAGCTGCGCCTGCTCGCCCACCTTTCGCGCGACCCGGCTCTGATTGAAGCGTTTCACAAAGGGGAGGACATCCACACGACCGTGGCCGCGCAGATCCACGGCGTGAAGCCCGCCGAGGTCACACGGTCGCAGCGCGACGGGGCGAAGATGGTCAACTTCGGGATCGTCTACGGCATCACGCCCTTCGGCCTGGCCCGCCGCCTGAAGATCAGCGAGAAGGACGCCGCGGCGATCATCGACGGGTACAAGCGGCGATTCGCCGGCATCTCGACGTTCCTCGAGGAGTGCATCGCCCAGGCGCGGCGGTTCGGTTACGTCGAGACGATGCTCAAGCGCCGCCGCCCGATCCACGACATCGACGACCCGAACCCGCAGCGCCGCGCCCTGGGCGAGCGAGTCGCCATCAACAGCGTGGTGCAGGGCTCGGCCGCGGACCTCATCAAGGTGGCGATGGTCGACCTCTTCCATCGGTTCCGCGACGGTCCGGTGAAGATGCTCCTGCAGATCCACGACGAACTGGTCTTTGAGGCGCCCGAGGGCGAGGCCGAGGCCGCGCGGCGCACGATCGTGGACCGCATGGAAAACTGCATGTCCTTCGCCGTGCCGATCCGGGTGGACTCGCATGCGGCGAAGAACTGGTACGAGGGGAAGTAGGCCCGACTCTCGCGGCGCTGTGGTACGCTGGACCGGGGAGGTGCCCGATGTTCCTCGCGCAGTGTCTCGCTTCGTTTGTTTTCGCACTTGCGGTTGCACCCGCCGTCGCCCAGCCCGCTGCCACGGTCTACGTCAACGCCAACATCTACACGATGGACCCGAACCGCCCCCGTGCCGCGGCGATGGCCGTCGTCGGTGACCACATCATCGCCGTGGGATTGGACGCGGACATCCGAGCGATGGCCGACCCCGGTGTCACGGTGATAGACCTCAAGGGCCGCACCGTCCTGCCGGGCCTGATCGACGCCCACGGGCACATGGCCAACCTCGGCGCGCTGCGGATGGGAATGCTCGACCTGACGCTCACCAAGAGCTACGACGAGGTCGTCGCGGCCGTCGTCGCGCGCGTCAAGGCCGCAAAGCCCGGCGAGTGGATCCTCGGGCGCGGGTGGGACCACGAGTCGTGGCCCAGCCGCGAGTTGCCCACGCACCACGACCTTTCACGCGCGGCGCCGGACAACCCGGTCTGGCTTCGTCGCGTGGACGGTCACGCGGCCGTGGGCAACCGCAAGGCGATGGAGGCTGCCGGGGTGACGAAGGACACGCCCGACCCTGCCGGGGGCGAGGTCATGCGCGACGGCGCGGGCGAGCCGACCGGCGTCTTCGTGGACGTGGCCGAGGACCTGATCGACAACGCTGTTCCGGCGTCGGCACGCGGGAACACCCAGGACATGATCCTCAAGGCTCAGGAACTCTGCCTCGCGGCCGGGCTGACGGGCGTCCACGATGCGGGCATTCACCCGGCGGTGGTCGAACTCTACGAGCGCCTCGCCGAGTCCGGGCGACTCAAGCTGCGCGTGTACGCGATGGTCTCGGGGCCGCACGCGATGAAGTGGTTCGAGGCACACGAGCCGATCATCGGCGAGCGGTTCACGTGCCGCGCGGCCAAGCTGTACATCGACGGTGCGATGGGCTCGCGCGGGGCGTGGCTGCTCGAGCCCTACGCTGACAGGCCGACCGGCCCGGACGGGCTGCCGTACAGGGGGCTGGCAGTTGCCGAGACGGCGTTCATCGATGCCGTAGTGAAGCACGCGCTGAAACGTGGTTACCAGGTCTGCACTCACGCGATCGGAGATCGTGGGAGTCGTACAGTGTTGAACGCGTACGAGCGAGCGAATCGCGCCCGCTTGCCGGACCTGTCATTCTTGGAGGCGCATCGTGAGATCGAAGCGCGTCGCGCGCAGGGTCAGTTCGTCGACGAGGAAGGACGCAGGCGAATCCTGAACGGTCTGCCCCGGTTCCGCATCGAGCACGCGCAGCTCCTTTCACCACGGGACATCACGCGGTTCGCGCCGCTGAACGTCATCGCTTCCATGCAGCCCACGCACTGCACCAGCGACATGCGATGGGTAGAAGCCCGCGTGGGCGGGGTGCGGGCGAAGGGTGCCTACGCGTGGGCAAGCTTGCTGCGGGCGGGGGTCCGCATCGCCGCGGGCAGCGACTTCCCGGTCGAGAGCCACAATCCGTTCCTGGGGTTCTACGCGGCCGTCACCCGCCAGAACACCGACGGCGAGCCCGTGGGTGGGTGGATGCCGCAGGAGCGAATAACGCGCGACGAGGCGCTGCGGGCCTTCACGCTCGACGCGGCCTACGCCGCGTTCGAGGAGGACAGGAAGGGCTCGCTCGCACCGGGCAAGTACGCCGACTTTGTCGTCATCGACCGCGACGTGATGACCTGCGACGAAAAGGACATCCCGGGCACGCGCGTGCTGATGACCGTGATCGGCGGCGAGACAGTGTTCACGGGAGACGCCGGCGGATGACCGTGCGATCGCCGGTCACCCGCGCGTCCGCTCGAACTCCCGCATGAAGTCCGCCAGCGCCCGGCATCCCGCGTCGGGCATCGCGTTGTAGATGCTCGCCCGCACGCCACCCGTCGCCCGGTGCCCCTTGAGCGTATCGAGCCCGGCCTTCTGCGCGTCCTTGCAGAACTGGTCGTCGAGGGATTCGGTCGGGCAGCGGAAGACAACGTTCATCTGCGAACGGCTGTCGGGGCGGGCGTGGGCCTTGTAGAACCGCGACGCGTCGAGCACGTCGTAGAGAATCTTCGCCTTCGCCTGGTTGCGTCGGCCGATCGCCTCCAGCCCGCCCTGCTTGAGGATCCACTTGAACATCAGGCCCATCACGTACACCGCGAACACCGGCGGCGTGTTGGGTCGCGAGATCTCGCCCGGATAGGTCCGGTATTGGAGCAGGTCGGGGATGTCCTTGTTCCCCTTCTCGACGAGGTCGTCGCGGACGATCACGAGCGTCACCCCCGCGGGCCCGAGGTTCTTCTGCGCCGACGCGTGGATGAGGCCGTAGCGGGTCACGTCGATCGGCTTGCTGAAGATGTTGCTGCACATGTCCACGATCAGCGGGGCGCCGTTCGGCGACTGGGGCACGTAGTGCCACTCCGTGCCGTAGATCGTGTTGTTCGCGCAGTAGTACAGATAGGCCGGGTTGTCGGAGAACTTGAGCTGCGCCTGGGTGGGGATATACGAGTGGTTCGTGTCCTTGCTCGTCCCGGCCAGGTGGACCTTGCCCCATGCACCGCCCGACCGGGCCGCGGCCTCGAACGTTTTCTGCGCCCAGTATCCGGTTACGACGTAGTCCGCCGTGCGGTCCTTCGGCAGCAGGTTCATCGGCACGACGAAGTTCTGCGCGCTCGACCCGCCGGTCATGAACAGGACCTTGTAGTTGGCCGGGATGCTCCCGACCTTGCGGCAGTCGGCCTCGGCCTCCTCGAAGATCCGGTCCACCACCTTGCCCCGGTGGGAAAGCTCCATGATCCCGATGCCGCTGGAGCCGCAGTTCCACAGGTCGGCCTGCGACTGGCGGATCACCTCGTCGGGCAGCACGCCCGGCCCGGCCGAGAAGTTGAACACCCGGTCCGAGGCCGTCGCGGCGGGCTTCGCGCCGGCCGGCTTGCTCTGCATCGTCGTCATGTCGCCCTCGCTCCCGCGGGAACTCCCCGCACCACGCTGACCCCGCCGGACGTGCCCTTGGCGCCGCCCAGGTCCGCCTCGTTCACGCAGTTTTCGGCCCGCCCCGTGTCGCGGAAGACCCGCACGATCCGCACCACCTCGTCCGCGACCGCCGCTTGAGCCTGGTCCGTGCTCGCGCCCGCGTGGTGCGTGCAGACGGTCCAGGGCAGCTTCGCGGTGGGGCAGTCCCACGGGCCCTCGGTGGCGGCGGGCTGCGCCTCGTAGACGTCCAGCGCCGCGCGGATGCCCTTGGCGGTGATCGCTTCGCGGAGCGCGGCCTCGTCCACCAGGCTGCCGCGCGACGTGTTGACCAGGTACGCCCCGGGCTTCATGGCCGCGAGGAACTCGCGCCCGATGAGCTTCTTCGTGCTGTCCGTCGCGGGCAGGTGGACGGTGATCGCGTCGCACTTCGCGGCCAGGGCGTGGAGCGCCGGCGTGTCCGTCCCGCCCCACTCGGCCCCGAGGTCGTGGGCGTGCTCGCGGGTGATCCCGCGCGACCACGCCAACACCCGCATCTCGAACGCGACGGCCCGCTTGATGACCGCGCGTCCGATCGCGCCCACGCCGATGACGCCGAGGGTGAGCCCCTTGAGCCCCCGGGCCTTCGCGTACTCCTTCTTGTTCCAGCGGCCCGCGCGGGCGTCGATCGTCTGGTCCGGGATCCTCCGGTCGCAGCACAGCAGCAGCCCGATGGTCAACTCGGCTACGGCCACCGCGTTCATCCCCGGGCAGTTGCAGACCGCGATGCCCGCGGCCGTCGCTGCGGGCACGTCGACGTTGTCCACACCCGAGCCGGCACGCACGATCAGCTTCAGGCCCCGCGCGCCCGCGATCGCCGCCGCGGGCACCTTCGACGATCGCACCACGAGGGCGTCGGGAGTGTGCGCCGCCAGCGCGGCCCCAAGACCGTCGGCCCCGGCGCCTGGCTCGTTCAGCACGGCGCACCCAAGGGCCTTGAGCCCGTCGATGCCCGCCTTCTCAAACTTGTCCGCGATGAGCACCTTCACGCGGCGTCTCCCGAGGGGTCGCCCGACCACGGCGCGGGATCGTATGCCGCGACCGCGCGCGCGGCGGCGCATGAAAAACGCCCCGGCGACGGGCCGGGGCGTGTAGGGGATGCATCCGATCGTAAACGGGTGTTACGGCAGCTGCCCGGTGTTGATCTCGGTGCCCCGGTAGTCCACGCCGACGTTGAATCCGCGCGTCCAGCGGTAGTACCCGTAGGGGATGTTCTCCGGAATCCCAGTCGGTGTCGGGGGCTCCCACGCGTCCGGCGTGTAGACGCAGTTGGACGCGGCGGCGCTCGTCGGCGAGTTGGGCTGCCATCCGCGGTTGCAGTCGCCGCTGACCCGCACGCTGCAGGAGTTGTCCATCAGCGACAC
>JBJXFE010000032.1:0-36643 GCA_046153875.1 Phycisphaerales bacterium | reverse complement strand
GGAGTCCATCCGACTCGAAGCGGAGGGGATCCTCACCCTGGCAAAGAGCGTGTTGCGGTACCGCAACGCTGCGTCGCAGCTGCAGGGAAACCACCCGGACGGCGCTCACTACAGGCGTGTCCCGCGCGACGCCGCCGAGTTTGCGCATGCTGCAGCGAGGCGAGCCCAGTCGATCGCAGCGCGGATGCGAGGCAAGGTTTCGACGTCTGGTGAACGCCCAATCGACACGGCCTTCCCAGACGACGCCGCGGATCCCGGACCCTTGTCGGTCGTGGCATCCGGGACAACTGCCGCCGCAACCCCGATCGCGGGAGGCACCCCGCGGGCGACGTCGATGCCAGACGAGTCCCTCAATGCAGACGACTTCAAGTTGCTGCAAAAACTTGAGGGACCACCACCCCGTCGCCTCAAACTGGTCGAACTTGAGACTGGCGGGTTCGGAACCCGGAAGACGCTGGCCCCGCGTGTGGCGCGGCTGGAGAAGGCTGGCTACGTCCATCGACCGGACGGGGAACGGGGGGGCATCACGATCCTCCCGAAGGGCGTGGACGCACTCGCTCTGAACAGGGATCGTTGATTACTCATTGATTGCTCTCTGATTCCCCGCTAGTTACCCCCTGCCAAGTCTGGCCGCCCGTCCAATGGCGGGCATGAACGCTCAGATCTTGCCCATCGGCCCGACGGCGCGCGGACTCGGTGTGTCGGTCGCTTGGCTCCGCCAAGAGGCGGAGGCGGGCCGCGTTCCCTCCCTCAAAGCGGGCACGCGGTTCCTGTTCAACCCCGAGGCGGTTGCTCGCGAACTCGCCACGCGAGCGGCATCTGCGCTGCCGGGGCGTACCGGCACGGAGACGGCGCGATGACCACGACGCCACATCCGCCCGCGCCCGACGATCGGATCCTTTTCAAGATCACCGAGGTCGCCGAGGCGACATCGCTCTCGACCCGGTCGATCTGGCGGCTCATCGCCCAGGGCGAGCTCACAATCGTCCGCTGCAATCGCGCGGTCCGTGTTACTCGCGAGAGCGTCATCCACTTCTGCAAGAAGGGAGGGACGAAGCGATGAACCCTCCCAACGACGCGGCCCCGCTGCCAGGCGGGGCCGGTCCGAACGAATCCGAATCTCACCAGAACTCTAGCCCCAATCTCGCCGAGGCGCTCCGGCTCGCGGCGATCGAGTGGCATGTGTTCCCCTGCCATTCGCCGCTGCACGGAGCGCCCGGCACGCCCCCCAAGTGCTCCTGCGGCGACCCGAAGTGCGACAGCGTCGGGAAGCACCCGCGGACGGCGCGCGGCCTGAAGGACGGGACAACAGACCTGGGGGTGATCACGAAGTGGTGGGCGGCGTGGCCCAATGCGAACGTCGCGGTCCGCACCGGCCGCGAGTCGGGGATCGTCGTTCTCGACGAGGACCCCCGCCACGGCGGCGACGTGACACTGGCGGAGCTGGTCGCGAAGCACGGCGCGCTGCCCGCAACCGGCACCGGCCTAACCGGGGGTGGCGGGCGGCACCACGTCATGAAGCACCCCGGCGTATACATCAAGAGCCGGAACCTCCTGCCCGGCCTCGACTGCAAAGGCGACGGCGGGTACATCGTCGTCGAGCCGAGCCTGCACGCCAGCGGCCAGCGCTACATGTGGGAACTGTCGAGTCGGCCGGGGGAGGTCCCGCTCGCGCCGTTGCCCCCGTGGCTGCTCAAGTTGATGATCGAGCCGCCGAAGAAGGATGGCGCTGCGTCGGGCGGCGACGGCGACGTGAGCCCCGAAGGAAAGCGCAACGACGTCCTCACGTCGCTCGCCGGCTCCATGCGCCGACGGGGGATGAAACACGAGGAGATCTTCGCGGCGCTCAAGGCCGTGAACGCGGGGCGGTGCAAGCCGCCACTCGACGAATCGGAGGTCGAGAAGATCGCGCAGAGCGTCTCGCGGTACGCACCAGAGGCCGGAAGCGACGGAGTAACGGCGGCCGCTTGGCTGCCGCCGTCGCCGCTCTATGAACGCGCCTACCCGTTCCCGTTGCACCAGGCGTTCCCGCCCGGCACAGAATCTGTGCGGGACTACCTCGCCGCAATCGGGGAGGCGTTTCAAGTCCCCGTGGACCTGCCAGCGATGATGGCGATCGCCGTCGCCGGCCTCCCCCTTTCGCAGAACGTCGTCGTGCGGCTCAACTCGGAGTGGCCGCAGCCCCCGAACCAGTACGTCGCGGTCTTGATGGAACCGGGCAACCGAAAGACGGCTCCGTACCAGGAGCTCATCCGCCCGGTACTCGCCTGGGAGTCGTCCGAAGCAGAGCGGCTGGGCCCGCTGATCGCCGAGCACAACGCGAAGATTGACATCAAGCGCCGCAGATGCGAACGCCTCAAGGACCTTGCCGCGGGCAAGACCAAGCCGCGGTCGGGGAGCGAAGAACCGAGCGGCCACGACGCCGAACGGGCCGCAGTCGCGATCGAGCAGGAGCTCGCGAAGGAACAGCAGGTCCAGTCCCCCCAGTTGGTGACGGGCGACGTGACCACGGAGGAAATGGGCCGGCTGCTCGCGGCAAACGCGGAGCGGATCGGCGCGTTCTCAGACGAGAGCGAGGCGATCGAGGTCTTCCTGGGCAGGTACCAGAGCCAGCCCAACATCCAGCTCTACAACAAGGGCTACGACGGCAGCACGCACCGCTACAACCGCGTCGGCCGGCCGCCCGTCATCCTCAAGCGACCGCTGATCACGATCGGCTTTGTGGTTCAGCCCGAGGGCGTGCGGGATCTCCTGGAGAGCCGCAAGGCCAAGGGCACGGGCCTCATCGCGCGATACGCAATGGCTCTGCCCCGCAGCCTGCTCGGTCACCGGACGATCGACCCCGCGGCGATTCCTCAGGATCTCCGCGCGATCTGGCATCGGACGGTGACCACGCTGCTGCAGCTCGAACTGCCCAGCGACCCCGAGGAAGTCCCCCTGACCCCCGAGGCGGCGGAGCTATTCCGCGCATTCTGCGCGCAGGTCGAGCCCACCTTGTCCTGGTGCGGCGAGTTCGCGGCGTTCGGGATGCAGGACTGGGGGGGCAAGCTCTGCGGCCGGGTCGGCCGGATCGCCCTCGTCCTTCACGGCCTCCAGTTCGGGGCTGGGGTCATTCACAAACTGACCGCCCCGATCACCATCGAGACCATGACCGCGGCGATCTCCTGGTCACCTTACCTCATCGAACACGCGAAGGCCGTCATGGGGTGGCTTGGCGTGGATGAAGTCGCGGGCAGCGCGCGGCGGGTCCTCGCGTGGCTAGCCCGGACCCAACAGGTCGCGTTCACGAAGCGCGATTGCTTCACAGCCGTGCGGGGGTCGGCCATCGAGTGCGCGGAGGACTTGAACAGACCTCTCGAACTCCTGTGCGACCTGCGGTACCTGCGACCCGTGCCGATGCCGCCGCAGACGGGCCCGGGCCATCCCAAGTCGCCGGAGTTCACGGTCAACCCGAAGTGGGACCGGAGGACCGTGTGAACAACCTCGCAGATCAGCTCCGAGCATTGGCTGCCACGGCGCGAATCCCGATCCCCGAGGATTTGGCGCGCACAAAGCGCACATTGGATGACCGTGCGGCTTCGCCCGGTGATTCTGCGCATTCTGCGCGCCCTTCCAACCCTTCGCCGTCTGCCGGGACAGGCGACCCGACCGCGCTGCCACCCTCGACGATGGATTGGAGCTTGGAAGCTCGGCGTGGCCGACTCGTAGACGACATCTCGATGTGGCCGGACTCGGCCCGACGGGCCTACCGGGATCGGCTCCGCGCCGCCGAGGCCGCCGGACACCCCATCGATCTCGGGTTGCCCGCCGAGTCCGCCGCGCGTGAGGCGGCGGAGATCGCGGCGGGGTGGCACAACGGCTGGCCCAAGCGGAAGCCCAAGCCCGCGGGGGGCGCGCCGTGAAGCAGGCGAGATTCCTGGACTCCCATGCCTTGCCCTGCGCGAGCATCGAGGCCGTGATCGTGCGTCCGCCGCGCGGGAGCGCGAAGCGGGATGTGGACGGGTAACTCATGGCCAGCATCTGGAAACGACCCTGGCAGCGCGACAACCCGGATTCGCCGTGGTTGATCACGCTCACCACCGGCGGCAAGCGTCGGACCATCACGGGCAGCGCGAACCACAAGGCGACGCAGGCGATCGCGAGGAAGTTGGAGCAAGACGAGTCGCTCCGGCGGCGCGGCCTCCTCGACCCCGGCGTCGAGGCGATGGCGGTCCACGCCGTACGACCGATCCAGGAGCACATCGACGACTACGAGCAGCACCTGCGGGACAAGAACTCATCCGAGCGGCACATCGAGAGCAGCGTCACGTACCTGGACGAGATCATCGAGTCGCTCGATTGGCAGACCATCCGGAATATCGCGGCCGAGCCGCTTCAGCGCCGCCTTGCTGAGCAGCGCCGCGCCAACGGGACGGGCGCGAGGACCACAAACGCGCGGATCATCGCCTGGAAGGGCTTCGCCCGCTGGCTCGTGCGCCACGGTCGGCTCGCCGCAGACCCGCTAGCCCCGTTGTCCCGTATGCGGCAGGACGACGACCGGCGGCTCGTTCGCCGCATTCTGACGGACGTTGAGTTCGAGCGGTTGCTCGCGACTATGAAGCAGGGGCCGATGCGCTACGGCATGACCGGCCCCGACCGCGCGACGCTCTACACCGTTCTCGCGGCGACGGGCTTCCGGCGGTCCGAGGTCGCGAGCCTCCGGGCGGCCGACTTCCGCCTCGACGCCGAGGGCGGCCCCGTGGTGGTCGTCCGGGCCGCCTACGCGAAGAACCGCCGCGAGGTCGCCCAACCGCTCCCGGCGGCGCTCGCGGCCCCCCTACGGGCGTGGTTGGCGCTCCAGGACCCCAACGCCGAGCGGCTCTGGCCGCTGCCCGACAAGCCGAGACGGCGAGTGCTGGTGCCCGACCTCGTCGCGGCCGGGATCGACCCCCACGACCCGAGCGGCACCGTTGACTTCCACAGCTTCCGGCACGGCTTCGTATCGCGGGTGGTTCGCTCGGGCGTGTCCATCAAGGCGGCCCAGACGCTCGCCCGGCACAGCGACCCGAAGCTCACTCTGAACATCTACACGCACCTCTCGCTCGCCGACGAACGGGCCGCGTTGGAGCGGGCGTTCGCCCCGCGGCCCGCGGCGGCCGCCCGGGCTACCGGCACCCACGGCTGAACTCGCCCCCCCCCTCCCCCACCGCCTCCGCCGCACAGCGCGCAGCGCAATGATCGGCGCGCACCGCCGTCACTGGCCGTGCCGGGCCGTGCCAACGCACCAGCAGAGTGGTCGAGCCCGCGCGTCCCAAGCCCGCCAAGAACCCCCGAAACCCCCGGAGTTTGTCGCGTCGCGGCGAGTCCTGTCCCCACCGGGCACAACGCGCGCAGAAATGCCCCGCTCAGGACTCGAACCTGAAACCCTCTGATTAAGAGTCAGATGCTCTACCAATTGAGCTAGCGAGGCGGCGCCCGTGAATGTCGCCGGGGCTCGTCCCCCGGCACGCACGGATCGATGGTCAAGTGTACGCGCCGCCGGGCCGGGGTCCACGCGAACCGGGCTCAGCCCCTATGGACTGCGGCGCCCCGCTGAGCCCGGCCCGGGGCCGGCGCGCGGGCGCCGTTGGCGGAACACGTGCGCGGACCGTCGCGGCGATTGACAGGGGAACGGGGTACGACTACCGTTTGTGTTCCCGGTAATGGCCTTCACGAAGGCTTCGCGCGGGAACGTTCCGCGGCCGCAGCGGTCGCGACGTGTAGAACCAGACCCGGCGGGCTCCGGACGGATCGCCGTCTCGAGTCCCGACGCAGGAAGGACGACCATGCTCCCGGCATTCCGACAGAGCTACGGCCGCACGCGACGCAGGCGGTCTCATCACGCTCTCAAGCCGCTCCAGACGACGCTCTGCCCGCTCTCGGGGATGCCGAAGCTGCACCACCGGGTGAGCAAGGATTCGGGCTATGTCCGCCCGGGGCTCCAGATCAAGGTGCCCAAGCTCGGGATCGGCGTGTCGAAGGACTGACGGTGTGACCCGCGCTCGCCCGCCCGCCCGCGACCATCCGGCGCGGGGGCCGGCTTTCGGGGGCTGACGGATGCGCTTGGCCGTCGATGTGATGGGCGGGGACCACGCCCCGGACGCGATCCTCAAGGGCTGCATCGCCGCGCTCCCCCTGCTCGCGCCCGAGGACGAGCTGGTGCTGGTCGGCCCGCGCGAAGTGATCGGGGACGTTCTGCGGGAGCGCGGCATCTCCGACCCGCGCCTGGTCATCGAGCACACCACGCAGGTCATCGAGATGGACGAATCGCCGGCCAAGGCGGTGCGATCCAAGCCCGACTCTTCGATCGTGAGGATGGCCTGGCTCGGCTCGTACCGCACGGCGGAGACGGGCGTCCGACGGGCTGATGTGGTGATGTCGGCGGGGAACACCGGCGCCTGCGTGTCGGCGGCGATCATGCAGATGAAGCGGCTGCCGGGCGTGCACCGCCCGGGCATCGCCGTCACGGTCCCGGCGTTCCACGGCCCCGTGGTGCTGTGCGACGCCGGCGCGAACCCGGAGCCGAAGGCGTCGCACCTGTGGCAGTACGGGCTGATGGCCGAGACCTACGCGCGGGTCGTCCACAAGATCGCGCGCCCCCGCGTGGCCCAGATGAACATCGGGTCCGAGGAGGCCAAGGGCACCGACATCATCAAGCAGACGCGCGACCTGCTCAAGGCGACGCCGGGGCTCAACTACATCGGGTATATCGAGGGGCGCGACTTTTTCGACGGCGTGGCCGACGTGGTCGTGACCGACGGGTTCGTGGGCAATACGCTCCTGAAGATGGCCGAGGGGATGGCCAAGTCGCTGTTCGCGGCGATCGCGCAGGAGCTCTTCGCGATCGACCCGGACCTGGCCCTGAAGCTCGAGCCGGTCGTCAAGCAGATCTACGCCAAGAACGACTACCACGAGCACGGCGGGGCCCCGCTCCTGGGCGTCAACGGCGGGATGATCATCGCGCACGGCTCGAGCGAGCCGAAGACGGTCCGCTCGGCGATCCGCAAGATGCGTGAGTACGTCCAGACGGGGGTCAACGGCGCGATCGTGGCCCGCCTGGCCGAGGTGGCGTCGCTCGCCGCCCCGGAGGCCGAGCCCGCATGAGCCGCGTCCCGCCCACGCCGCCGCGCCGGGGCGTCCGCATCGCGGGCACCGGTTCGTTCCTCCCCGAGCGCCGGCTCACGAACGCCGACCTCGAGAAGCTCATGGACACCTCGGACGAGTGGATCGTCCAGCGGACGGGCGTGCGCGAGCGGCGGATCATCGACAAGAGCAAGGGCGAGAGCTGCCGCACCATCAGCGCCGCGGCGCTGCGGGCCGCGCTCGCGGACGCGAAGCTCAAGCCCACGGACCTCGACCTGTTGATCGTGGCGACGGTGTCGATGGAGATGACCTGCCCGTCGGTGTCGTGCCGCGTGCTGGCGGAGCTCGGCGCCGGGCACGCGGGCGCGATCGACATGACGGCGGCCTGCTGCGGGTGGGTCTTCGCGCTCAACACGGCCCACGACCTCATCCGCATGGGCTCGTACTCGACGGTCGGCGTCGTCGGGTGCGACACGCTGTCGGAACTCATGGACTATTCGACCGAGGGGCGCGGGTGCGCCATCATCTTCGGCGACGCGGCGGGAGCGGCCGTGCTCCGCGCCACCGACGACCCGGCCAAGGGCATCCTCGCCCAGGCCATGCACGCCGACGGCCACGGGTGGCAGGACCTCTACATCCCGCGGGCGGAACGCGACTTCCCGCCCGGGGTCGAGAACCACGCCCGCAAGATGGGCATCATGCAGATGAACGGGCGCGAGGTTTTCAAGTTCGCCGTGGGCACCTTCGGCGACCTGATCGACGAGACGCTCCAGAAGGCCGGCCTCACGCCCGACCAGGTCGACCACTACGTCTGCCACCAGTCGAACGCCCGCATCCTCGAGTCCGCGCGCGAGCGATTCGGACTGCCGCGCGAGAAGGTGTACGTCAATATCGACCGCGTCGGGAACACGTCGTCCGGGTCCGTGCCGGTGTGCCTCGACGAGCTGCGCAAGGGCGGACGCGTGAAGGACGGGCAGGTCGTGATGTTCGTCGCGTTCGGCGGCGGTCTGACGTGGGGCTCGAGCCTCTGGCAGTTGTAGCGACCCACCCGTCTGACGCGACACTCGCCGGGCGGGGATGCCCGTGTTGAGCCCTCGAATCGTGGGCTCGAAGCGGGCCCGCACCACGTAGAATGTCGGGATGAGCGAACCGCTGATCCTCCTCTGCCCGGGGCAGGGTGCGCAGGCCGTCGGCATGGGCAAGGCGTGGGCGGATGGCGCGCCCGAGGCCCGCAAGGTCTTCGCCGACGCTGATGCGATCCTCGGCGATCGCCTGGGCGCGAAGCTGTCCGACCTGTGCTTCACCGGCCCGGTCGAGCGCCTCAACCAGACCGACGCCGCGCAGCCCGCGCTCTTCGTCGCCGCCGTCGCGTCGTGGAAGTCGCTGCTCGCCGCGTGGGGGTTCGGCAACGGTGAGTCCGGCGTCGTCGCGGCCGCGGGCCTGAGCCTCGGCGAGTACACAGCCCTCCACCTGGGCGGAGTCTTCTCGTTCAAGGACGCGCTGGAGCTGGTCTCGCTGCGCGGGCGCGCCATGCAGGACGCGGCCCAGGCCCAGCCGAGCGGCATGGTCGCGCTCGTGGGCGCGGACGAGGCCCAGGCCGAGGCGGTGTGCGCCGCGGCCCGCGGTAGCGACGTGCTGGTCACCGCGAACTTCAACGCCCCGGGACAGGTCGTGCTCAGCGGGCACAAAGCCGCGTGCGAGCGGGCCGCGAAGGCCGCCGCGGACGCCGGGCTGCGTGCCCAGCCGCTCGCGGTCGCGGGCGCGTTCCACTCGCCGCTGATGGCCCCGGCCGCGGACCGCCTTGCCGCAGCTCTGGCCCGGGTCGAACTCAAGCCGCCAAAGTTCCCGATCCTCTCCAACGTGACGGCCGCCCCGCACGATCCCGCGCCCGAGTCCATCAGGCGCCGGCTGGTGGAGCAGCTCACCCTCCCGGTCCGCTGGGCCCAGGGGTGCCTGTGGCTCGTGGCGAACGCCCAAGGGCGGTATCATGAACTGGCGCCCGGAAAGACCCTCGCGGGGCTGTTCAAGCGGATCGATCGTTCCATCAAGGTGGAAAGCCATGACACGCCGACGCAGCCTGCGTAAGCCGTTCCTGTTCGGAGGCGCGATCCTCGCCGCGGCGCTCGCGGTCGGGTGCGAGGAGAAGAAGAAAGAGGAGCCGCCCCCGTCCCCGCCGCCGAAGCAGCAGGTCGTCATCCCCGACCGCATCGAGATGAAGGCCTTGCTCCAGGAGCTGAACAGCGACGCGCGGGTTCAGTTCCCCGACGCCGCGGCCCCGACGGATCGTGCGCTGGCCGAGGGCGTGATCATGCTGGCCAACGCGATCGCCAAGGGCGACTCGGGCGCGATGCGCCCGCTGCTCGACCGGGCCGGGCAGGCCGTGCTTGACGACCTCGTCGGCACCGGCGGGTGGGACGACGCGACCAAGAAGATCGAGGCCGTCCGCGTCGTGCGCCTCAACCAGCTCGGCTATGACCGCCCCAGCGCCTCCGTGGCGACGGCGATCCAGGAGCCCGGCGGCGCGTACGTCCTGCTCTGGGCGGCCAAGCCCGACGGCGACGCCTACATCTTCTCCCCGCAGCTCGCGGCGGCGGGTGTCAAGGCCCGCGCCTCGGAGTGGGACAGCGCCCAGGTCGACGGGCAGTTGTCGCTGCTCGACGGCGCGGACCTCGGCGACCTGTCCGGCGGCCTCCCTCCGGGCATGGACCCGAAGGAAATCGAGGAGCAGTTGCGCGACGCGATGCGCCGTAACACCCCGGCCGGGCCGATCACCGTGCCGAACCCCTCCGGCCCCGGCGGCGGCTGAATCCGTTTCCCTTCGTTTGTTTCCCGGAGCCGGACGTGCCGGACCCTGTACCTACGCGCGTGGCCGTGGTCACCGGCGCCTCCCGCGGCATCGGGCGCGCCATCGCCGTGCGCCTCGCCATGCCGCAGGGCACGCAGCCCGGCCGCCACGTCGTGCTGGTCAGCCGCTCGGAAGGCCCGCTCGCGGACCTCAAGTCCCGCATCGAATCCAACGGCGGCTCGGCGTCCTTCGCGGCCGTGGACGTGGCCGACGGCAAGGCACTCGCGGGCGCGATCGACGACATCGCCGCGAAGCACGGCCGCCTCGACATCCTTGTCAACAACGCCGGCATCACGAAGGACGGCCTGCTGCTCCGCATGTCCGACGAGGACTGGCAGGCGGTGATCCAGACGAACCTCACCGCGGCGTTCGTCGCCATCCGCGCCGCGGCCCGGCCCATGATGAAGAGCCGCTTCGGGCGGATCGTCAACATCGGCTCGACCAGCGGCGTCGTCGGCAACGCGGGGCAGGCGAACTACGCCGCGGCCAAGGCCGGGCTCATCGGCCTGACCAAGACCGTCGCCCGCGAGCTGGGCGGCAAGGGGATCACCTGCAACTGCCTCTGCCCGGGGTTCATCGAGACCGACATGACCGCGAACCTGCCGCAGCCGGTGAAGGACGGCGTGCTGACCCTCATGGCCGTCAAGCGGCTGGGCACGCCCGACGACATCGCGGCCGCCGTCGCGTACGCGACGAGCGATGACGCGGGGTTCCTCACCGGGCAGACGATCTGCGTGGACGGTGGGTTGACGATGTGCTGAGTGAGAGACGCATCTCTCAAGTCGCTCCACTTCCTTCCGCAACCTTGGGTGCCTCCGCGGGCGCGTTGCCACATTCCGGGCAAGGCCCGGATGGAGTGCCGCGCAGGTCGTATCCGCAGGCGGAACAGGTGTACGGCGGGGTCCACCGACGCCGCGCGCGGATGGCCCACACGAAAAGCCCACCGAAGACAACCGGATTCCACGCCCACCACACCCACACCACCGCAGAATCGAACGGATTGATCGGCACGACCCGTCTCGGCAGCTTGTGGAGCGCGTGGCCTGCATCCCACATCCAGACCGCCGCCGCGAGGCTCAACACCAGCAGCCAGAGGCCCGCACCCCAGGATCGCAGCGCGAGCCCGACGAGGGGCGCGATGACAAGACCGATCGCGGTATGCGCCGCAAACATCACCATCGCACCCTGAGCGGGGTCGTAGCCCGGCGTGCGTTGCGGAATGAGCTCATCTGCCCAGCGATGTCCGTAGTGGAACAGCACCGGCCCCAAGATCCCGCACGCTGCCACGAGCGCCCACGCCCACCAACCGAACCGGCGCGGGTGGACCTGCATCGTGACGAACACGCAGCACATCGTCACCACTCCGAACTTCATGCCGGGAGGCCCGCCCAGCATCAGGTCGAGATGGTGCATTGCGATGAACGGCGAGTAGCACCACATCATCGCGTCCGCGCCGAGCGTGTAGTTGACGAGCCAAAGAAGGCCGTGACGCAGGTCGTAGCCGGTCACGAGCACGATCGCGAGTGCGACCGCAATCACGCTCAGCACCCAGCCAGCAGGGCCAAAGCCCAGGAGCGGCTTCTGAGTGTCGTTGTGATCCGCTCGCGCCATGCTCATTCAGCTTACCGCCCACCCTACGGCGGGCGGCGCAATACCCGTCATGGAGGTGTCGGCTCGCCTCCCGTCGCCGCGATCAGCACCACGCCCACCAGCACCAGCGCCACCCCCGCAACCTTCGCCGGCGTCATCGGCTCCTTCAGCACGAACCACGCCAGCAGGACCGCGACGGCCGGGCCGACCGTGAACGCGATCGGCTTCACCACGCTGATGTCGCCGCTGGCCAGCCCGAGGTAGAAGAAGAACACACCCGCGAACCCGGCCAGCAGCGCCGAGCCGAGCGCCAGCTTGAGCATCAGCGGCGTGCCCGCCTGCCACCAGCCGCGCGGCTCCGACTTGAGCAGCGAGTACGCGACGAGGTACGCGACGATCGCGGGCGGCACGGTCATCAGCGCGCGAACCAGCAGCACGGTCATCGGGCCGACCTTGCCCGAGTGCAGCACGCTCTTGGTGAAGACCTCGCCGACGCCCCAGCACACACCCGCCAACACCGCCAGCAGCACGGCCTTCATCAATGAGCCTTTCGATCGCGCCCGGGCGTGCCGGCGGGGGTGCGCTCCCGGTCCTGCTCGCGGTGCAGGGGCGGGAAGATGTCCGCCGGGCGGCTCGCGTCGCCGGCGAACCGCTCCAACCCGGCGCGCGTCGGGAAGAGCACCGCCATGAACAGCAGACTGACGCCGGCCGCGCCGAGCGCCGCCCACTCGCCCGTGACCATGAAGACAACGCACCCCATCAGCCCGGGCGACTCCAGCAGCGCCCCGCGAACGAGCATGGCCGTGCTGTACGGGTGCAGGAACGCGTCGGGGCTCGACCGATCGGCCGCAGCCCCGCGCCGCGCGCGGGCGACAAAGAACGACCGCGCGCCGATCGCAAGCGCGAGACACGACACGGTCATCACGCCGACGATGATCAGGAACATCTCGCCCTGGGCGGCCGCGGGCGCCGGGCCGGGGGTGCCCACGCGCATCGCCGCCATCGCCGCGGCGGCTCCGACGACGCCGAGCATCAGCGCCCCGTAGATCGCCTGGACCTGGCTGATAGACCTATAGGGGCTCGGGTTCACACGACGCTCCGTCGGTCGCTCCGCCTCTTCGTCTCTTCCCGCTCTTCCTCAGAACATGTCGGCCATCCACGGCGTGCCGCCGGAGAAGATCGCGGTGGCGGCGTCGAGCGCGTCGTCGGCCCCCTCGACGAGCCCGGCCAGGGCCGCCTCACGCCCTGTGAAGTACCCGGTGTAGATCGCGGCGAGTCCGCCCACGCCGCAGCGGAGCGTGGGCGCGCCCGCGGCGGCGCCGCGTGACACGGCGGCCCGCCCACCCTCGGCGCGCACCGTCCACGCACCCGAGTTCGCCGGAACCACCTCATCCTCGATATTCAGCGTGAACCGGCCCGAGACACTCGCCAGATACCCGCGCGCTTCCAGCGCCCCCTTGACGCTCAGCACGCGCAGCATCCAGTACTCGCGGCGTCGCACCTCGTACGACTGCATCGGCATCAGCGCCAGCACCGGGTGCGCCGGACCGGCGTGGAACGTCGCGTCGTCCACGATCGTCGAGTAGTCGGCGAGCAGGGTGAGCAGCCGCCGCCCGGCCCGCGCCGTGAGGAACGCCAGGTCGGTCAGGTGCAGGTCCTGCCGCCCCGTGTCGTCCTTGCGCCGCTGCGCGAGGAACAGGTAGCCCTCGAGCCGCCCGGCCTCGTCGAACACGCCGAACGGGCGGAACGCCTCGTCGCGGTGCTTGCGGATGCGCCCCCAGACGTACGCCCCGCGGTCGAGCGGCCCGTTGAAGCGCGACGCGAAGGCGCGGTAGCACGCCTCGATCGCGGGCGTGTCGGCGTCGGTCAGCTCGCGCACGCTCTGTGCCCGCTCGCGCACGCCGATCTTCGCCACCGGCAGCGTCACGCGGCACCAGTGCCCGCACTGCTCGAAACCGACCTGGCGGTAGAGAGCCTGGGTCGAGGCGTACAGCCCCGAGAGCGGCACGCCCTCGGCGGCCAGCTCGACGACCGCGCGTTCCATCATCTCGCGTGCGAGCCCGCGCCCGCGGTCCTCGGGCCCGACGGCCACGCCCGCGATGCCGACCATCGGCACGCTCCGCCCGCCGAAGAACTGCCCCATGGGGAGGCGGAGCAGACACGCTCCGGGCGGGGCGGCGCCGTCGCGCAGCACGCGGATATTCTCGACGCCGGCCGAACGGGCCCACTCCTCGGTGCGCTCGACCGGTCCGGAAAAACACAGGCTGATGAGCCGCGCGACGCTCTTGATGTCGGCGTCGCCGCTCACGGGTTGATACGTCCGCATCATGGCCGGTGAGGATAGCCGGGGGCGCGCCGACCGCCGCCCGTATACTCGCGCCCCCATGCCGCCCAGTGAAGCCGCGCAGAAAGCCCTGGCCCAGCTCAACGCCGGGCGGCCCGACCAGGCGGAGTCCCTGCTTCGACGCGGGGTCCAGAAGAGCCCGCGCGACGGCGACGCGGCGCAGCTTCTGGGTATGCTCCTGTTCCAGACCGGGCGCGCCGACCAGGCGGAGTATTTCCTCCGGGCCGCGATCAAGGCCGAGCCGGGGCGCGCGGATTTCCACGCCTCCCTCGGGAACCTCCTGGCCGCCACGAACAAGACCGAGCCCGCGATCGGCGCATTCCGCGAGGGTCTACGCCTTGACGCGGCCCACGTGCCGTCGCTCCAGGGGCTCGGGTTGTCGCTGATGCGCGCGGGCGACCTGACGGGTGCCCTCGAAGCGGGGCAACGGGGGCTTGAGCTGCAGCCCGGCCTCTTCCAGCCGTGGGTCAATGTTTCGTCCGTCCTCACGCAGTCGGGGCGGGTCGATGAGGCGATCGCGCTGCTGCGCCGGGCGCGCCAGCAGTTCCCGACCAGCGTGCCGATCCTGACGAGCCTGCTGACGGCCTTGAACTACGCACCCGGGGAGACACCCGAATCGCGGGGCGCGGCCGCGCGCGCGCTGACCCCGTTGCTCGCCGGCCCGGACCCGGTCGCCTGGGCGAATCCCCGTGACCCGGAGCGACGCCTGCGCGTCGGTTTTCTTTCGTCGGACCTGCGCACGCACTCGGTGGCGTTCTTCGTCGAGCCGATCCTCGCGCACCACGATCGCGCGGCGTTCGAGATGATCGGCTACGCGGCGTCGCGCGGCTCCGACGCGACCACCGACCGGCTCAGAGCCCTCGCCGACGGCTGGGTCGAGGCCGCGGACCTGGGCGACGAGGCCCTCGTCAAGCGCGTCCGCGCCGACGCGATCGACATCCTCGTGGAGCTCAACGGGCACACCACCGGCGGCCGCCTGCCCGCGCTCGCCCGTCGCGCCGCGCCGGTGCAGGCTACATACCTGGGCTACCCGGCGACGACCGGCGTGGGGGCGATCGACGTGCGCCTCGTCGACGCGATCACCGACCCGCCCGGCACGGAACCGCTGCTCACCGAGCAGCCGCTCCGCGTCGACGGGTGCTTCGTCTGCTACCGCCCGGTGCCGGAATCGCCCGACGTCGGGCCGCCGCCGTGCCTCGCGTCCGGGCGCGTCACGTTCGGCTCGTTCAACTCGATGCCCAAACTCAACGATCCGCTCATCGACTCGTGGGCCTCGGTTCTCGCCGGCGTGCCGGGGTCACGGCTGGCGCTGAAGAACCGGGCGCTGCGCGACATCGCGATCCGCGAATCCGTCGTCGCCCGCTTCGCCGGGCGGGGTATCGCGCCGGACCGGCTGGAGCTGATCCCCCCCGCGCCGTCGCAGCGCGAGCACCTGGCGGCGTACTCCCGCGTGGATATCGCCCTGGACAACTTCCCCTACAACGGCACGACGACGACGTGCGAAGCGCTGTGGATGGGCGTTCCCGTGGTGGCGCTCGAAGGGCGGGGGCACGCGGCCAGGGTCGGGGCCAGCCTGCTCACGGCCGCCGGGATTCCCGATTGGATTGCACACGACCAGAGCGGCTACGTCTCGATCGCGGCCCGGATGGCGTCGGACCCGGGCGTGCTGGCCGAGACCCGGCGGACTCTGCGCGATCGCCTGGCGCGGTCCGCGCTGCTGGACGCGCCGGGGTTCGCGGTGCGGTTCGGGGCGGTGCTGCGTGGCGCGTGGCGTGACTGGTGCTCCGCGCGATGAGCGTCATCCCAGCGCGCCTCGCGGGCGGCGCTTCGGGCCCGACGACGCCGAGTAGATGAACTCGCCCTCGGGCGAACAGTCGATCGTGATGGTGGGCCAGTTCGCGTGCTTGCTGCACGTCACCCAGTAGTTCTGGGCCATCACTTCCAGGCAGAGCAGCGCCTCCTTCACCTGGGTCTCGGCGATCGACGGCGCCATCGCCGCGGAGAGCTTGGCCCGGCAGTACTCGATGATCCTGTCGATCCGCGAGTGCTCCGCGAGCGCTTCGAGCATCACGCCGTACACCCCGACGCGCGGGACCATCGTCGCCCCGCGCCGGTACGCCGGCACGCGCAGCACCCGCCCGTCCTGGACGACCGCGACATCGGCCGGCTCGGCGCCGGCGAGGTTGAGTTTGAAGACGTTCTTGCCGTTGATGAGGTAATCCACCACGCCGTCGTGGACGAGACGCTGCTGGACCTGCTTGATCGACGACACGCTGAACCCGCCCGCGGTGGCGAACCCCGGCATGTCGTCCAGCCCGCCGTTGCTCAGCCAGCGGAACGCCGCGGAAGCATTCAGCTTCAGCCCGGAGTCCCTGGCGATCTCGGAGCAGAACTGCTGGAGGTCCGCGAAGCACCCGTTGGCCGAGTACCAGTACTCCGCGAACCGCATGTGCTGGCGGACGCGCTTGATCTGCTGGGCGTCGTACTCGCGGTCGAGCCACGCGGGGTCCTCCACGCCGCGCTCCTTCTCCAGGATCGTGCAGGCGACGTGCCGGCCCGACCAGTGCGTGAGCGTCAGCCCGGCGGCGAGAATCGGGTCCGCGAACCCGAGCGCCTCGCCGACGAGGTACCAGTTCGCGCCGTACGTCCGTTCGGAGACGAAGGACCAGTCGGTGGTAGCCTCGACCGTGCCGCGGGCCTTCGCCGTTTCGAGCAGCTTCCACACCAGCGGCTCGGATTTCAACGCCTCCATGTACAGCTGCTCGGGCCGCTTCCCGCACGATTTGTAGTACGTCGCCGGGCACACCAGCCCCACACTCGTGCGCGTCATCGACAGCGGGATGTACCAGAGCCACCCGTAGGGCAGGCTGCGGATCTGCACCCGCGTCACGCCGTGCCCGAAGAGGTCCTCGTTGAGCCGCGGCTCGGACCAGTAGTCCCAGAACGCGACGTTCTGGAGCTTCGTCGGGGCATCCACCTTCACGCCCATCGCCCGCCGGATGATCGCCGCGTTGCCGCTGGCATCGAGGTAGTAGCGTGCCTCCACCGTGCCGCCGCCCTCCAGCTCCAGCCCGGTGACGCGGTCGCCCTCGCGCCGGACCGTGGTCACGCGCGTCCCCTGGCGCACCTCGCACCCGAGTTCCGCCGCGTGCTTGAGGAGGATGTCGTCATACTCCGCCCGATCGACCTGGAACGCGACGCGGCTGCGCCAACTGTCGTAGGTGCCGGGGCGCTCCGCCTTCTCCGGCAGCAGGTGCAGCGGCATGAACTCGAACTCCCAGGGATCCGTCGTCTTCCCCCAGGTGTAGCTGGCGCCGAGCTTGATCGGGAATCCCGCGCCCTCGATCTTGTCCCACACGCCCATCTCGTGGAGCACCCTGCCGATCGCGGGGAGCTGGCTCTCGCCGATGTGATCGCGCGGAAAGCGTTCGCGCTCCAGGATGAGCACCTTCAGCGACGGGTTGTGCTTGCGCAGGTACGCCCCGGCCGTGGACCCGCCCGGTCCGCCCCCGACGATCGCCACGTCGGCACGAGCGTTCACCCCAGCGCACCCTTGGGCCGCGCCACCGGCCCCGTCGCGGTGCTGTAGATGAACTCGCCTTCCTTGGACGCGTCGACGGTCAGCGTGGGCCAGTTCGCCCTGCGGGAGTAGGTCACCCAGTAGTTCTGGGCCATCATCTCCAGGCAGAAGAGGGCCTCCTTCACCTGCGCCTGAACCACCGGCGGCGGCATGACCGCCGACAGGCTCTTCGTCAGCGTCGCGATGAACTCGTCGATCCGGCTGGTCTTGCCGAGCGTGTCGATGACGTTGCCGTACGCCCCGTAGTGCGGGAGCAGATTCGGCCCGCGCCGGTACGCCGGCGCCCGCGTCACCGAGCCGTCCAGCACGACGCCGATCGAGGTCTTCTCGGCGCCGGTCAGGTTCAGCTTGAACACGTTGTTCTTGTTGATCACGTAGTCCACGACGCCCGAATCGCTCAGCCGGTGCTGCACCTGCTTGAGCGAGCCGATATTGAACCCCCCGATCGCCGCCTGCCCGGGGATGTCGTCGAGCCCGCCGGTGCTCAGCCAGCGGAAGGCCGCCGCCGCGTTGAGCTTCAGCCCCGACTCCCGCGCGATGTCCGAACAGAACTCCCGCACGTCGCTGAAGCACCCGTTGCCCGAGTACCAGTACTCCGCGAAGCGGATGTGCTGGCGGATCCGCTTGGTCTGCTGGGCCTCGTACTCGGCGCGCAGCCAGCCCGCGTCCTCGCGTCCGCGGTCCAGCTCCAGGATCGTCGCGGCGCAGTGGCGCGCCGACCAGTGCGTCAGCGTGAGCCCCGCCGCCAGGATCGGGTCCGCGAACCCGAGCGCCTCGCCCACCAGGAACCAGTTCTCACCGACGCCCTTCTCCGACACGAACGACCAGTCCGTCGTCGCCTCCACCTCGCCCCGCGCCCGCGCGCTCTCGATCAGGCCCCAGATGGTCGGCTCCGACTTCAGCGCCTCCATGTACAGCTGCTCGGGACGCTTCCCGCAGGTCTTGTAGTACGTCGCCGGGCACACCAGCCCGACGCTCGTCCGCGTCCGCGACAACGGGATATACCAGAGCCATCCGTAGGGCAGGCTGCGGATCTGCACCCGCGTCACCCCGAACCCGAACTGGTCCCGGTTCAGGGCGGGGTCCGACCAGTAGTCCCAGAACGCCACGTTCTGAAGCCTCGTCGGCGCGTCCACCTTGACGCCCAGCGCCCGGCGCAGAATGGCCGCGTTCCCGCTGGCATCGACGTAGTACCGGGCCTTCACCCGCTCGCCGCCGTCCAGCTCCAGGCCCGTCACACGCCCGTTGTCGTGATGCACCTTGGCCACCCGCGTCCCCTGGCGCGTGTCCGCGCCCAGGTCCGCCGCGTGGCGCAGCAGGATGTCGTCGTACACCGCCCGGTCCACCTGCATCGCGACCCGTGAGCGCCACCCCTCATAGGGCGTGGGGCGGGCGAACCCCTCGGGGATCTGCGTGATCGGCATGAACTCGAACTCCCACGGGTCGCGCGTCTGGCCCCACGTGTAGCTCGCCCCGATCTTCACCGGGAACCCCGCCGCCTCGACCTTGTCCCAGGCCCCGATCTCGTGCAGCACCCGCCCGATCGCCGGCAACTGGCTCTCCCCGATGTGGTCGCGCGGGAAGCGCTCCCGCTCGAGGACAAGCACCCGCAGCCGCGGGTCGTGCTTGCGCAGGTACGCCGCCGTGGTGGACCCCCCCGGCCCGCCCCCGATGATCGCCACGTCGCACTCGTGCTCGCGCATGTCCGTCGCTCCCGCTCGCATCGCCCCCGGACCGACCCGGCTCACCCGACCCCGAGCGCCGCCTTCAGCGGGCCCAGGTGCTTCTCGTACCTCCGCCACCGCCCCACCGACGACGTGTAGACCGGGCGGCGCACCTGGTCGTTGCTGGCCGTGCGCGTCACCCGCCCCGACTCGTGGAACCTCAGGCACGCGTCGTCCCACGGCAGGCCGATGAACTCCACCATCCGCCGGCTCAGCCCCTCCACGTCCCGCACGAGGTCCTCGTACACCACGTCCATGATCGGCAAGGCGAGCACGGACTTCCAGTGAACCATGAGGCGATCGTGGTCGTGGTGGAAGCGCCCGAGATTGCCCAGGTCGTAGGCGAAGCCCAGGCCCCCCGAGAAGTTCTGGGTGTAGCAGCTCCAGCAGGTGTCCAACGGGTCACGGGTGCAGTGGAGAACTCTGGACTTCGGGAACGCCGCCGCGATCAGCCCCAGGTGCAGGAAGTTCGTCGGCATCTTGTCCGTGACCCGCGTTGCGTTCGGTGCGAGCCGGCGGAGCGTGCCCAGGTAATCCCGCTCGATGCGCTCCACGCCCGCGCGCGTCACGGGCCCGGGTCCCGGCAGGAACACGACGCCGCTCGGCCCCGCGCCGCCGAGCGCGTGCGCCGCCCGCCCGATGTCGTTGAGCTCCCCCGCACCGAACACGGACGGATGGCTCGCCAGGATCTGCTCGACCAGGCTCGTCCCGGAACGCGGCATGCCGACGATGAAGACCGGCCTCTCCGTCTTCACCGGCGGGCGCGGGAGCCGCGCCACCGCTTCTTTCGTCCACGCGCCCAGCGCGCCGTCCACCGCCCGCGCGTGCGCGTCGGCGTCGTGCCGTGCGCCGCGCAGCTCGTTGGCCCGTCGGTACGCCGCGAACGCATCGTCCACGTCCCCCAGCCCGTCGAGCAGGTTGGCCACGGCGAACCCGGCGTCGGCCCGGACCATCGGCGGCAGCCCGTCACGCGACGCGGCCGCGCGCACCGCGTCGATCGCCTCCCGCTCGCGCCCGAGCTTGGGCGCGAGCCGGGCGAGCGCGAGCGCCGCCGCAATGTGCCCGCTGCCCAGCACGGGCCGGATCGCGTCGTAGGCGGCCGCGGGATCGCCGGTCATCTGGTGCACGCCGGCCTTGGCGGCACGGAGCGTCGCGTCCGCCGGATGGACCGCGATCGCCCGGTCGAGGGCGCGATGGGCGTCCTCGAACAACCCGTCGCGCTTGTACGCCAGCGCCAGGTCGTGGTGCGCCGCCGCATCGGTCGGGGAGCGCTCGATCACCCGTTGAAAGCTCTTTCGTGCGGCCTCGGTCTGCCCCAGCGACATCTCGCACGCCCCCGCGAGGTAGTGGACGTGCGGGTCCGCCCCGTGCTGCTTGAGCGCCTGACGGCACAGCGCGAGCGCGCCCGCCGCGTCCCCCGAGGCGTGGAGCCGCCGGGCCTGCCCGAGCAACTGCTGCGGTGAGTTCGGCAGCTCGGCCATGGTGAGTCACCGCGATCGGACCCGAGCGACGCGCGGGCGGGAGCGCTCGCCGGGAGGATAGCCGGCGGGCCGCTCCGAACCGGCGGCGCGGAACACTCGGTGAAAAACAACGGCCCCGTCCTTTCGGGCGGGGCCGTTTGGGTCAGTCACAAGCCAATGGCGATCAGGTCACCGCCGACGACGCCGAGCCATCGCCAGCCCGCCCATGCCGAGCAGGGCCAGGGAGCCCGGGCCCGGAACGGGTGCGACGAAGTTCGAGATCGTCAACGACAGGGCACCGATGCCGCCATCCGCAGACCGGACGCGGAAGCCGATCACGTCGCCCGCGTTAACGGCGATGGGGCCGACGCCGCCCGAGGCGGGAACGTTGTTGCCGAGGAAGTTCTCGGCTCCGTTGAGCAGGTAGTACGCCGAGTCCCACGTCCCCGTATCACCGGAGGTGGTCGACCAGCTGAAGGACCAGTTGCCCCCGGCGGCCGCCGCGATCGTGTAATCGGTGTTGATGTTGCCCCCGCCGCCATCGTTGCCGACCACGATGATCGAGCCGGGAGCCCCGGCCGTGTTCACCGAGCCGAACCCGGCGCCCACGTTGGTCGTCCAGTTCGCCGGGGCGTAAGGCCCGGAGAACTGCGCGTTGGCGGCCGCCGTCAAGGCCAGCCCCGCCACCGCGGTCATCACTCTCGCCGTCTTCATATTTACCCTCCGTAACACATCGGCGCCGAAGCGCCCACACACACGAGCCTCGACGCCGCCACACAGCGGTGCCTGCAATCACTCCGTTGCGTGCGGCCCCCGTGAGCCGCCCGGCTCAATCGTCACGACAAACGCTGTTCAGATCTCTCACGCGACACGTACTTCTCTCTCTCTTCCCTGGGTGGCGAACGCAGCGACGCGCTCGGACCACCCCCGACAGACGGGTCTCCACCGCCTGTGCAGTAACTTAGCACAATCGCGGGTCGCTGCAAGCCTCGGAGCCCCGAACAGGAGCAAAAAAACGGCAGGGTCCGTCACCGCGCACCGCGCGCTGCCGAACTCCGAGCACCCTATCCTAACAAACTGCGTCCGGCTTGCCCGAACTTACCGGCGTGATTGCCGACGCCGCCCGCGCCGCGCGACGCCACGACGGCGCCGTCACATCCCCGTCGTGCCCCTGATTCGACGCACCGCCGATCGTGCGATCAGCCCGCGGCCATCTTGGCGGCCTTGGCCCGCGCGTCGTCGAGGTTGCCGACGTACATGAACGCGCCCTCGGGCAGGTCGTCGCCCTCGCCGTTGCAGAGCCGTTCGAACGAGTCGATCGTCTGCTCCAGCGGGCTGTCCACGCCCTTGAACCCCGTGAACTGCTCGGCAACGTGGAACGGCTGCGACAGGAACCGCTCGATCTTGCGGGCCCGGGCGACCGTGAGCTTGTCCTCTTCCGACAGCTCGTCCACGCCGAGGATCGCAATGATGTCCTGCAGGTCCTTGTAGCGCTGCAGGAGCTGCTGCACGCGGCGCGACACGCGGTAGTGGCGCTCGCCGATGATCATCGGGTCGAGGATGCGGCTCGTGGACGACAGCGGATCGACCGCGGGATAGATGCCCTTCTCGGCGATGCCGCGGGCGAGCACGACGAACGCATCGAGGTGCCCGAACGCCGTCGCGGGAGCCGGGTCCGTCAGGTCGTCGGCCGGCACGTAGATGGCCTGCACCGACGTGATCGCGCCCTTGTTCGTCGAGGTGATGCGCTCCTGGAGCTCGCCCATCTCGGTGCTGAGCGTGGGCTGATAACCCACGGCGCTGGGCATGCGCCCCAGCAGCGCCGACACCTCCGACCCCGCCTGCGTGAACCGGAAGATGTTGTCCACGAAGATGAGCGTTTCCTTGCCCGAGCTGTCGCGGAACTCCTCGGCCATGGTGAGCGCCGACAGGGCCACGCGGAGGCGCGCGCCCGGCGGCTCATTCATCTGGCCGAACACCATCGCGACCTTGTCGAGCACGTGGGCCTTCTTGCCCTTCTCGTCGGTGTACTCGGCCTCTTTCATTTCACGCCACAGGTCGTTGCCCTCGCGCGTCCGCTCGCCCACGCCCGCGAACACGCTGTACCCGCCGAAGTTCTTGGCCACCCGGGCGATCATCTCCTGGATGATCACCGTCTTGCCGACGCCGGCGCCCCCGAACAGCCCGATCTTGCCGCCGCGGACAAACGGGCAGAGCAGGTCGATGACCTTGATCCCCGTGGGCAGGATCTCCGTGTTGGGGTTGAGCTGCCCGAACTCCGGCGGCGCGCGGTGGATCGGCTTGCGCTCCACGCCCGTCGGGGCCGGCATCTTGTCGATCGGGTCGCCCAGCAGGTTGAACACGCGCCCGAGCACCTTCTCGCCCACGGGGACCGCCACCGGCTGCCCCGTGTCCACGCACTTGAGCCCGCGCTTGAGCCCGTCGGTCGAGCCCAAGGCCACAGCCCGGACGCGCCCCCCGCCCAGGTGCTGCTGCACCTCGCCCGTCAGGTTCAGGTCGCCGACGGAGGTCTTCTCCGAGACCTTCACCGCGTTGTAGATCTCCGGGAGCTGATCCTCGGGGAACTGGGCGTCGAACGTCGAGCCGATGACCTGGGTGATCGTGCCGGTGGCAGCCATGAAACCGGACCCTCCGACGGGTGGAACCCCCCGCGCCGAACGCACGCCGACGCCCCGGGGGAAAACTAAGGGGGCAAAGGATAGCCCGCGGCGCATGGGCCGGCCAGATCAGGTCGTGCCCGGAGTCTTGGTCTTGTTCAACGCCGTCTGCGTCGGCGGCGGCGGACTCGGCGCACGCCCGGGGGGCGTCGCTGCGCCCGGCGTCGGGGGGGCGGCTTCGGGCCGACCGCCGCCGCCGCCGCCCTGGTCGAACAGGCGCTGGGCGCGATCGACGGCGAGCTTCAGCAGCACGTTGATCGTGGCCCCGGCCCCGAGGGCCGCGATCGCTACCGCGATCGGTTCCTCCGCGGCCTTGGCCGCCAGCAGCGCCTGGTACACGAAGATGGCCCCGAGCGGCGCGAACACAATGAAGAACTGGTGCATGATGATGTGCTGGACGCGGTCGCGGACGTCGGGCTCGGTCTCGTAGTTCGGCGGGCGGCGGATCTCCGTGAGCAGAAGCGACAGGGTCATCAACCCCGCGCCCACGACCGCCACCAGCATCACCCACAGCGGCGCGTAGAACCCCGTGATGCCCCGGTCCCCCTCGCTCCAGGGCGTGGTCAGCGAGAGCATCCACTCGGAGGGCACGTCCTTGATGTTGTGCGAGCCGAAGAAGATCGACGCGAACCCGAACGTGAACACGTCCCCCTGCCCGCCGCGCTCGGACACGAACGACATCCCGACCATGATCGTCACCGTCATGGAGACCATGAGCACGACGGCCAGCGCCAGCGACGCGTAGTACCGCGTGCGCGCCAGGATCGGGACCGCGGCGACGCCCACGCTGCCCAGGAAGCTCACGAGCGAGACCGCCCCCGAGAGCACCAGCAGGAACGGGGGCGCGACGCGCCTGGCGCGCAGAAACGCCCCGCCCGTCGAACCCACGCGGAGCTGCTCGCGCCCGCGGACCGTCGGTCCCTGCTTCGCCGGGTCGCCCTGGGAGGGTTCCGCCCAGGAGGCGTACACCATCACGACCTTGGTGTCGTTCTCGCCGATCTTCGCATCGAACAGCGGGAGCGTGAACCCGCCTTCCTTGTCGGCGGTCAACGCGGCGGGAACCGCGATGCGGTTCCCCGCGGCGTCGGAGGCCACGGCCCAGACACGAGCGCCTTGCCGGGGCGCGCCCTCGAGCGTCACCACGCCCATGACGACCAGTTTCCCCGCTTCCGCGCTCCGCACCGACGCGATGACCTCCAACTCCTCCATGCCTTCGAGATACCGGTGGAGGTACGAGAGCGCCACGAGTAGGCCCACGGCGGCCCAGAACATCACGCCCACGACAACGCCGGACGCCGAGTTCCCGGTCACCGCCCCCACGCCGTCGCCCGCCTTCACGGTTTCAACGGCGTTCGACCCGGATTCCCGGCTCTCCGACCCCGGCCCGGCGGTCGGAGTTGTACCTTTGGCCTCACCGGGCGTCGGGTCGTCGTTCGTCGTCGTCATGGCGCACCCCCATCCAGAGGAGGGCAAGCCTACCTCCCGCCTGCGCCCGCGCCAACACCGGTGGATAACCGGTCCACGGACATCGCGCCAAACCAGACAACATTGTCCGCAATGGGGCGTGTCCGGGGCGGCCAACTTACGGGCGACGCGAATCCGGCTCGGGGCCGCCCTCCAACACCGACGGCCCGCGCGGAACATCCGCACGGGCCGCCGGCTCTCTCGTTTCTCCGGTTCAACGCCGCGTCCGGCGATCGCGGGCGCTCAGCGCTGCGCCAGATCCTTGAGCCGCCCGTTGAGGCTCGGCTTGAGCGACTTCAGATCGGACTTCCCCACCCCCGCGGACCCGGCCCCGATCACCTTCGCCGGCGCGGCAGGCCTCGCGGGCTGCGCGACGGGTCGGGCGAGTGCAACCGGGGCGGCCGCGCGGGGCGCCTCGGGCCGGACCGGCCGAGCCGCCTCGGCCTCGCGACGCCCGTCGCGCCCCGAGCCCTCGCGGCCCTCGCGCCGATCATCCCCGCGATCGCCGTGACGCCGGTCATCGTCGTCGCGCCCGCGCCCGTCGTTGCGCCCGTGGTCGCGGCGGTCGTGCCCGCGCCGATCGTCATCCCAGCCGCGCCCGTGCCGGCGGTCGTCGTCGCGATCACGATGCGACCAGTGACCGTAATGCCCGTGCCCGCCGTGCACCACCACCACGGGCTCGCAGCGCTCGATCGGCACGCGGATGGTGCGGCATTCGCGCACGTAGACCGTCCGCGTGTGCCGCACGCCGCACGAGTCGTACCACACCTCCGTCCTCGGCACAGTCTCCCAGATCACTTCCTCGCGGTAACGCACCGGCTCGCAGACGACCGGCTGGCAGATGACAGGCCGGCACGGCTCGCTTACGCGGATGCCGAAGCCGCCCAGGGAAACCCTCACTCCGACGCGGACACCGTCGCCCCCCGCGTTCGCGCCCGCCGTCGCCGCGCCCAGCACGCCGCACGCCGCCAGCAGTCTCATGGTGGTCATCATGACCCGACCTCCGTTGACGCCTTCCCCGTGGTTTCGCCCGCGGCCGCACGGCCCTCGGGCTTCGAGTTAGTCGTCACTAAGTTCAACGCACGCCGCGCCGGTTTGTTTCACATTCCGATTCCGTGTTGCACAGCCGTGACAAACAGGTCGGAACCCGTTCGCCGCAGCGATAACCGACCACGACAGCGCGCGAACACACGCGCGGGATTCTCCGCGCGTGCGGCCTCCTGGCTCGTGTGTCGGATCAGCGACGATCAGCGTGCCGCGAGCGGCGTTGCGGCGGCCTTCGGCGATTCGGCGCTGCGCGAGTCGGTCGCTGCGCCCGGGGCGTCCATGGGCTCGCCGGCCATCGACTTCAGCGCCGCGAGCACGATCGCGCGATCGCTCGGGTTTCCCGGGGACTCACCCGCGCCGTCGAACCGCGCCAGCACCGACGCCACCGCGGCCTTCGTCGCGTCGTCCTTCGGCACACCGTCGATCGCGCCCTCGACGCGCGACGCCTGGCGGATCGCCCACGCGGCGCGATCAACCTGCCCGGCCTGGACCGCAGCCACGGCATAGCCGTATTCCGCCGAGCCCGCGGTCCGCGATCGGCTGACGAGCTGGCCGAACATCTCCATCGCCGCCGAGTCTCCGTCGGCCAACGCCTTCCACGCCTTCACTTCGAGCTCCGCGGGCGTCGGCTCGATCGGACGCGCGGCGTTCGCCACGCGCGTCGTCGCCGCTCGGCCCGCCGCGTCATTGCGGTGCGTCACCACGGACGGAGATTCGTTCCTCGCCGCGGCGTAGGCGCCGCCGATGATCACCGGGTCGGCGCTCGCGTAGTACCGACCGTGCCCGCGCGACCAGCCGTCGTCGCAGCGATCACGCCACGATGAGCGGTGCCCGCGGTAATAGCCCGGCCCGCAGTCGTCCCACCCGCGGTCGCGATAGAGCGGCACGCCGATGCCGATGCCGATGCGACCGCAGTCGCCGATACGGAAACTCGTGCCGATCGAGAGGCCGATGCGCCATCCGTCGCTGCACCACCCGCCCGCCTGGGCCGTGCCGGCCGACGCCACGATCATGAGTCCAGCCGCCGCAAGCATCGCACGCTTCATGGCGAACCCTCCCGTGGACACGCGATCCTCCAGCCGTCCATTGGCCCAGGCCTGATCCGGTTAGTGAACACTAGATTGTGCGGTACGCCGGAGCCGTTGTCAAGACCGGACATCAGCCGTACCGAACCGCGCCGCTACCATCTGCCCCGATTCACAGTGCCCCTCGCGGCCCACGGAGCTGGCATGAAGGTCCATGAATACCAGGCCCGCGAACTGCTCCGCTCGTTCGGCATCCCGGTGCCGGCGGGGCGGATGATCGAGTCGATCGAGGCGGCCGCCCCCGCCTACCGCGAGTCGGTCGGCGCCGACAGCGGGCTGGCGGTCGTGAAAGCGCAGGTCCATGCGGGAGGGCGCGGCAAGGCAGGGTTCGTGAAGCTCGTTCGCTCCGCCGCCGAGGCAACCGACGCGGCACGCTTCATGCTCACGCACCGCATGGTCTCGCCGCAGACACCGCCTGAAGGACTCGAGGTGAAGCGCCTGCTCGTCGCGGCGGGCGTGGACATCGCGGAGCGCAAGGCTTCAGCTCCGGGCGCTCAGCCCGCGCGGGAAGAGTTCTACCTCGCGATCACCACAGACCGCAAGACTCGGCGCAACGTCCTCATCGCGTCGCGCGAGGGCGGCGTCGAGATCGAGCAGGTCGCGCACGACCGCCCCGATGCGATCATCAAGGAGCCGCTCCACCCGCTGCTCGGGCTCCAGGCGCACCAGGCCCGGCGCGTCGCGTTCGCCCTCGGCTTCGCGGGGAAGCACGCGAACCAGGCCGCGGGCATCATGGTCAACCTCGCGCGCCTCTACGTCGAGAAAGACTGCACGCTCGCCGAGATCAACCCCCTCGTCATCGCGGTGGCCCCGCGACCCGCGGGCGGGGCTCAGGATTCAGGACCCAGGACCCAGGACTCCCAGGTCCTCGCGATCGACGCCAAGTTCAACTTCGACGACAACGCCCTCTTCCGTCACCCCGACATCCAGGCGATGCACGACCCGAGCGAAGAGGACCCCGGCGAGCAGCGGGCCCAGCGTTTCGGCCTCAGCTACGTCGCGCTCGACGGCACGATCGGCTGCCTCGTGAACGGCGCCGGCCTGGCGATGGCCACCATGGACATCATCAAGCTCCACGGCGGTGAGCCCGCGAACTTCCTCGACGTCGGCGGCTCGGCGAGCGAAGAGGCCGTCACCGAGGCGTTCTCTATCATCCTCGCCGACGCGCGGGTCAAGGGCATCCTCGTCAACATCTTCGGCGGCATCATGAAGTGCGACATCATCGCCCAGGGGATCGTGAACGCCGCGGGCAAGCACCGCAACGCCGATGGGTCGCTGGGTTTCAGGGTGCCGCTCGTGGTTCGGCTCGAGGGCACGAACGTGGACGCGGGGCGCAAGCTGCTCAACGACGCCCGGGCCAGGCTCCCCACGCTCCAGGCCGCGACCGACCTGGGCGACGCGGCGAAGAAGGTGTGCGCGGCGGTGGGGTGAGCCCTCGGCGCACAAGATCACACCGTCAGACCGCGGCCGGCACTGCCCCCCCGCTGAACTCCTCGTACGCCCGCCACGCATCGGCCCCGTACACCGTGGACGGCCCGCCGCCCATGGTGATCGCCACGCCGATCGTCTCGGCGAACTCCTCCCTGGTCGCGCCGTGGCGCAGCGCCCGCTGCGTGTGGAACGCGATGCACCCGTCGCACCGCACCGCGATCGAGATCGCCAGAGCCATGAGTTCCTTCACCTTCGCGCTCAGCGCCCCGTCGCGCCCCGATGCCTCGTGCATCGCCTTGAATCCCTTGAACGTCTCGGGGATCTGCGCCGCCAGCCGCGGCGTCGCCGCGTGGACCTGCTTGAGCCGTTCCGGCATGCTGCCCGCCATCATCCACCTCCTTTTCGTCGGGTGGTATAGGCGGCAAGCACGCGGCGTGCTCTATCGGTGGGTCGGCGCCCGCCCTCACCGCCCCGCGGGGAATCGTTTCTGCTCGCGCCAGACCGGCGGCGCGCCGATCACGCCCTGCACGTTCTCCTCGACGATGATCTGTTTGTTCGTGCGCTCGATCAGCCAGATGCCGAACGGCACGCAGTCCACGCCGCGATCCTCGGCCCCCGGCTGCAGCGACATCGTCTGGTAGGACGCCGAGTCGAACCGGATGCGCACCGCGTCGTGCAGGTCGTCGATCGCCGTCACACGTTCGCCGTTCGAGTTCTTCGCCTTCCCGCGGAAGCACGCGACGACCTCGCAGCGCCCGAAGTCGATCTCAGGGCCCGCGGGCACGCCGACGGCCGCGGGCGCTGCCTGGCCCGTGTGCTCCAGCCAGAGCTTGTCCCACTCCTTCTGATCGCGGACGCGCGCGTACCGCGACTCCTGGATCGCGCTGTGCGCTCCGATCCACGAGACGTACGGCACCTTGCCCGGGGCCTGCGCGATCTGCGCGCTCCGCCCGGCCAGGCCCATCGCCGCGCCCAGCATCAGGAGCCCGCATACGCCCGCCGTCAGTTTCACCGTCGTCATGTGAACCTCCCGCGCCGGGATCGCGCCCCGCGCTCACCGCGAACATCGGTCAAGGCTACCGGCGGCTCGCCGGATCGTGTGTCACGGAGGTGTAACGGCGGGCTGTCCCCGGCCGCCACCCCGGTCACAGTTCCTCCAACTCGTCGATCGACCGCGGCCAGTCGTCCTTCAGAAGCCTCGACATCGACCGGTCCGCAAGCACCTTACCGCCGGTCTGGCACCGGGCGCAGTAGTTCGTCTCGTTCTCGGCGTAGATGATCCGCTGCACGGGCGCTGCGCACACGGGGCACGGCTCGCCGAAGCGACCGTGGACCGCGAAGCCGGGTCGGAACGCGGTGATGTCACCCGGGCCGGGGAATCGCCCCGCCCCGCCGGCCGCAACACCGAAGTCTTCGCGCAGCCGCCCGATCCACGCGGTGAGCGTCCCCCGCGTCGCGTCGTGCAGGCGCCCGACCTCGGCGTCCGTCAGCGACGCCGAGAGTCTCAGCGGCGACATCCGGGCCGCGTGCAGAATCTCGTCCGAGTATGCGTTCCCGACGCCGCTGATCAACCGCGGGTCCGTCAGCGACCGCTTGAGCGTGTGGTTCTCGCGGCGCACAGCCGCCGCGAACCCATCCACGCCGCACGTCAACGGCTCGACCCCACCGGGATCGTGCGCGGCCAGCGTGGCCTCTCCCGACACGACGTGCAGCGACGCGCGCCGTTTCGTCCCGGCCTCGTTCAGCACCAGCACCCCGGCGTCGAACACGACATGGACGAGCTCGGATTTCGGACCGGCACCGGGCGGTTTGGACGGCCCGGTGCGCGCTGGCTCCCTGGTCGCCGCCCGCCACCGGAACCGTCCCGCGATCATCAGGTGGAACACCAGGAACAGGTCGCCATCGAGGCCCAGCACAACACGCTTGCCGATCCGCCGCACGCCCACGACCCGGCGGCCCTCGGCGGCGTCGAGCGGCGGATCGGGCGGCGACACGGACCGCAGCAGGAACGGATTCCGCAGGCGGACACGCCGGATCGCCTGCCCCACCACCCGCGGCCGCAGCACATCCAGGTAGAGCTCGATGTCCGGCAGCTCGGGCACGACGCGATGGTACCGGATGACGCCTCCCCGAATTGCGCGTAACGTCTACGCGGCGACACCCGTACAACGCCACGCGGGGAATCCAGGAGAAAGGTCATGACCGGCGATCAGCGGTTCGGATCACTCGCCTTCGGCGGCCTGCGCCGCCGCGCGGCGTCCCTCGTCGGCGGTGCGATGCTCGCGGCGGTCGCGCTCATGCCCGCCGGGTGCGTCATTGTCGTCGATGACACACACTCCGACGGCTACATCGATGACGGCGGGCACTCGGGCCGGAAGACCATCGGCGTGATCCTCGACGACGTGAGCCGGGAGGCGGCCGCCCAACTCGAGCTCGACCGCGACCACGTCACGCTGATCACGCATGTGTATCGCCGCACGCCGGCCGACCGCGCCGGGCTCCAGCGCTACGACATCGTCACGAGCGTCGATGGTCGCGACGGCGCCTCACCCGCCCAGATCCGTGCCGCGATCCGCGACAAGGATCACGGCGATGATCTCCGCCTGGGCGTGCTCCGCGGCGGGAAGCCGATGGAAGTCCGCGTCGAGATAGAGGACCACTGACCCCCGCCCCCCCCCCCACACACACAGCCCGGCGTCTGCACCAATTCACATCAGGGTTCCGCCCGCGTATTCCCGGCTGCATCAAGGGGTTGCGCTCCGCGCCGAGTCCGCCCCGTGCGCCACCGCATCCCGCGTGCATCCTCCCCGAGGTTCCGTGCGAACCGTCCATGGGGGAATCACGAACCCGCATTCGCGGGAAGCCGGGAGCCGACATCATGGCACGCCAGGAGCAGGAACTGAGTCCTCAGAGGTTGTTCGAGGCCGCCGAGGCGACGCTGGTGGCCGCGGCGCAGACCGCGTCGATGCGCACCGCGGCGGCCCGCGCCGATCGCCCGCTGCCGCCCGCGCTCATGGGCACGACGCGCCAGCCGCGCTGCCTCGACGAGTTCGCCCGCTGGGAGATCGAGGAAGCCACGGCGTTTCTCGTCCGGCTGGGTGTTCTCGAATCGCCGCGCGCCGCCGCGTGACGACCGTCACGGCGCCCCGCGTGCGATCATCGCACGCCGCGCGTCTACCGATCGGTTGGCGTCCACCCGCAGGGGCGGAGAGAGAGGGGAGAGAGGGCGGGGTGGTGGGTCTCGCGGCGCTCGTGCCTCGGGGGTTTTCCGCGAGGGGGGGGCGGGGGCGCGAAGCGCCGCGGGGGGTTGGCGGATGAGCGAGCGGAAACCCCGACGACGCACGCCCGCGTGACGGGTGAACTTCAGCTCAGCAGGCCCAGGGCGCGCTGCGGCGAGGCGTTCGCCAGGGCGAGCGCCGTCAGCGACGCATCCCGCATCGCCCGGGTCCGGGCCAGCGCGGCGCTCTGGGCGGCGAAGTCCGTGTCACGGGTCACCGCGTGCGCCGCCGCCGTGCTCTCGATCGCCACCGCGAGCGTCCGCTTCGCGGGTTCGATGGTGCTCCGCACGAACGCGCCGATGCGCCCGACGGCGTTGCCGATCTGGGCGGCCGCCGCGCGCACGGACGCGCCCGTCAGCGTCGCCTCGCCGTGGATGGCACCGCCGGTCCGTGCATCGCTCAGGCGGTAGGTGGCGCCGCCGGACTCGAACTCGCCGAGGTCCGCCGTGCCCGCCGAGGGCACGCCGACGCTCGCGCCCGCCGCGGAGAACGTCGCCGACCCGTCGAGCAGCCGCGTGCCGTTGAAGGTGGTGGTGGCCGCGATGCGGTCGATGGACCCGAGGATCGAATCCAGGTTGAGCTGGTGGGCCGCGCGCTCGGCGTCGGACATCCCCCCGGCGTTCGCGTTCGCGACGGCGATCGCGCCCGCCTCGGAGAGCATCCCCGAGATCTCGCGGAGCACGCCGCCGGCGATGTTCGCCGCGCCCTCGGTGCGCTCCAGCCCGCGCGATTCCGCCTCCAGCGTCGTCAGCTCCGCGCGCAGCCGCTCCGCGGCGATCAGGCCCGCGGGGTCGTCCGCCCCGCGCGCGATCCGGGACCCCGACGCGAGCGTGCGCTGCACGTGGTCGAGCACGCCCTGGTTCGCCCGCATGACCCGCGGCGCCGCCAGCGACGGCGTGCCGGATGCTCCGCCGATGGTGATGCCCGACATGGTCAACCTCCCGCCCGACCCCGGGCCGCCCGCCGCTCACCCGGCACCATTGATTCGCAATGCACCCGGGCAGAATCAAGGCCCCCGTTCCGGGGCGCATCCCATAACCGCCCCGCGCGACCCATCCTCCCCGCAGCGGTTGCCCCGTCGCCCCGACAGAACACCGCCCGCGATGAAGGGACGCCCCGGAGCGTCCGAAATCAACGGTCATGGCGTGGTTCGGGGGAGCTTCCGACGGTCCGAGCGTGATGGTGCCGCGTCGCCACGAGCGGCACGCCGCGCACGGGCTGTCGTGCGAACTGGGCGAGGTGGTGGACCTCTCCGCGTCTGGGATGAAGCTGAACTGCGCGAAGAAGCCCACGGTGAAACGCGGCGACGTGCTCGAGTTCTCGCTCCGCTCCTCGCAGCAGCGCATCAATGTCCAGGGCCGGGTCGTGTGGACGCGCCGCCAGTCGTGGCGCGAGCACCGCGTCGGCGTGCAGTTCATCAACCTCAAGCCGGGCGTCAGCGAGGCGCTCGTCGAGTTCGCGCTCCACGGTTTCATCTCGCCCAAGCAGAAGGCCGCGGCCGCGGCGGCGGGGCCCGGACCGCAGGACCACGCCCGGCCGCGGACCACCGCCAGCGTCGAGGTCGAGGACCTCTACAGGATCCTCGGCGTGCCCCGCAATGCACCGGTCAAGGCGGTCAACGAGGCGTTCCGCCTGGCCGCGCGAAAGTACCACCCGGACGTCTGCAAAGAACCCGACGCCGAGCAACGGTTCGCCGAGATCAGCAAGGCGTATTCGGTCCTGCGCGACACCGAAAAGCGGCAGCGGTACGACGACCTCGTGGCCAACTCCGCCCCGTAGCGCACCCCCGGCGCACCGCGACGACCCCGCTAACACCTGCCCTCCCACCGGCGTCCTCTCCCACGACTCCGCGAACCCGCGGTGCACCGGGAGGACTCACCATGGCCGGCGCGATCACGAGGACAGGGCAGGCGGCCGGGGCGGCGGGGCTGGCGCTGATCTGCATCGCCGCCGCCCGCCCCGAACAGGCCTACTCGACGATCGTCTCGCTCACCGCCGGCGGTGCCTGCGCCTGCGGCCTCGAGGCCGCGTGCTCGGAGAGCGCCCACCGGCCCAAGCCCACTTTCGCCGCCGCACCGGGCTCACCGCTCAAGGTTGGTCCCATGCCTGGCCGCCCGCTCGTCGCGGATTTCAACAACGACGGCAACCCCGACCTCGCCGTCGCCTGCGGTACGTGCTGCGGGTCCACTCCCAGCCCGGATAGCGGGCACGTCACGGTGATGCTGGGCGACGGCGCGGGGAACTTCCGCCCCGCGGGCGAGCGCATCGTCATCGGCCCCAGCGCGATCAAGGTTGCGGCCGCCGACGCGGACAAGGACGGGCGCCCCGACCTCTTCGTCATCGAGCACAACACCGACGACCTGCACGTGCTGCTCGGCGACGGCACGGGCGCGTTCAGCCCGGCCCCCGGCTCGCCCTTCCGTCACGCGGGAACGAGCCCCGGACCACGGCCCCACACCCACGACGTGGCCCTCGGCGACGTGAACGCCGACGGAAACCCCGACGCCGTCGTCACCCGCTGCAACGACAACCGACTGGGCGTGCTGCTCGGCGACGGACGCGGCCGATTCGCGCCCGCGCCGGGATCGCCGCTCGCCGCCGGGCGGCATCCGTACGAAGGTCTGCACCTGCGCGACGTGACCGGCGACGGCCGGCTCGACGCGATCGTCGCCAACCTGCAGGGCAATACGATCAGCGTGCTGACGGGCGACGGCGCGGGCGGCTTCGTCCAGACGCCCGGCTCGCCCTACGCCGTCGGACCGCGTCCGGGCACGCTCGTCCTCGCGGACCTCAACGCCGACGGGCGCGACGACATCGCCGTCACGCACGATGACGAACCGCTCCTCGCGATCCTGCTCGCCGACGGGCGCGGCGGGTTCACCCCGGCGAAGGGCTCGCCCTTCACGCTCGACGCTCAGGCCTGGGGTATCGCCGCCGCGGACTTCGACGCCGACGGCAGCACCGACCTGGCCGCGGTCTCATGGCGCGGCGTCGTCACGCTGCTCCGCGGCGACGGCGGGGGCGGGATTCGCTCCGAGACCTTCACCCTGCCGGTCGGGCGCGGCGCGGGCCAGCTCGCGGTCGCGGACCTGAACAACGACGGGCGGGCGGACATCGTCACCGGCAACTACGAGAGCGGCGACCTGACAATCCTGCTGGCCAAGTAGCCCCCGCCGAAGTCCTCTCGCCCGAGCACCCTCTCACCGATCCGCCCCGGCCGTTGCCCACGGCCCATTGCTTCACGGACACCCCAGCACGTACTTACCTTGGAAGCACCCGAAGTCCGCGACGGTGAGCGACCCGCTGGCGTTGCAGTCCGCGTACAGATCGCCCAGGACGTACTTGCCCTGGAAGCAGCCGAAGTCTGCGACCGTGAGCGCGCCGCTGCCATTGCAGTCGGGATAGCAGGGGGAGCAGCCCCAGCGGGCGACACAGCGGGAAGGGTGGCCGCCGGCGCTGTCGAAGACGCCGCCGGCCCAGAGCGCCGGGCCTTGCCCAGCGTCGAAGCTTGCAAGGGAGAAGACCCAGGGGAGCGCGCCCGCGATGCCGCCGCCGAGCGCCTCGAACGCCGCGCCGCCCGGCCCGCCCGCGCAATAGCGCGCGACGGAGTTCGCGGGTGCGCCGCCGGCGTTGTAGAACTCGCCGGCGACGTAGAGGCCCGGGCCGCCGCCGTCGTCGTGGACCAGGAGGGCACGGACGAACGGGGCTTCGGGCGGCGGCGTGCCGCCGACCCCGCCGAGGACTGACGACCAGTTGGCTCCATCCCACCGGGCGATGTACTGCACGTCCACGCCCCCCGCGTGACGGAAGAAGCCGCCGACGTAGAGGGCTTCGGGGTTGGGGCCGAAGCCGTCGTCGTCGAAGCCCGCCATCGTGACGACGTGCCCATCCATGCCGATGCCGAGGGGGACCCAGGCCCCGCCGGCGGTGCGGCGGGCGATGTTGTTGCCCGGGGAGCTGAACATGCCGCCGGCGTAGAGCTCGCCCTGGTAGACGTAGAGGCAGTCCACTTCGGAGTTAAAAGAGTTGGGGACGGGGGACCAGGCGGCCCCGTTCCAGCGGGCAACCTTGGGGACCGAGTTGCCGCTGGACGTCTGGAAGTCACCGCCGGCGTAGAGCTGCTCGCCCGTGCCGTCGTTGAAGACGGCGAGGGCGCGGACAACGCCGCCGAGAAGTCCGCCGGCGACGGGCGACCAGGTCTGGCCGTCCCACCGGGCGATGCGGGCCGCGGCGACGCCGCCCGCGGTGAAGAAGTCGCCGCCGACGAAGAGGCCGGGCGGCGCCGGCCCGCCGCCGTCCGGATCGAACGCGGCCATGGCCAGGACGTTGGCCCCGCTGATGCCGGTGCCGAGGGCCGCCCACGCCGCGCCGGTCCAGCGGGCGACGTGGTTGACGTTGACGCCGCCGGCGGTGGCGAACCAGCCGCCGACGTGCAGCGCGCCTGGTTGCGGGCCGGTCCCGTCAGCATCGAATACCGCCCAGGCCGTCGGCCCGTCGTTCATGCCCAGCCCCGGGTCGCCGAAGCCCTCGGCCCAGGCTTGGGGGCACTGGGCGTGCGCGGCCTGCGCGGCCATGGTGCCGAGCAGCGCCGTTGTGATCGACCTCCGGCGCCCCGCCTGCCCACACTTGATCGCCATGCAACCCTCCACGCGGCTAACCGCCGATCGCGTCCGCCCCACCCGCGCCCATCTACATCACGGCCACCCGAGCACGTACCGCCGCGAAGCACCGGAAGTCCGCGACCGTGAGCGCGCCGCTGTCCTTGCAGTCGGGATAGCAGGGGGAGCAGCCCCAGCCGGCGACGCAGCGAGAGGCGTGGCCCACGCGGTGCGAAAGATTCTCAGCGGGGAGTGGTGAGCGGGCACCGGGGTGATCCCTACGGTCCGCCCGCGGCGAACCGGGCCTGGAACTCCGTCGCGTCGGCGGCGTTCACGAGCTGATCGCGGTTGATGTCGGCCCGCGGGTCGCCCGCGGGGAGGAGCTGCGCGAACAGCGCGGCGTCCGCGAGGTTGATCT
>JBJXFE010000015.1:0-5730 GCA_046153875.1 Phycisphaerales bacterium | reverse complement strand
ACCACGAAGTCGAGAGCGACTCCATACACATCGAGCCTTTCGTGATCGAACGGCACGTGCGGCATCCTCGGGCAAGTCGGGCGGGGGAGCGGGAGCGTCCGCCCCCTCCTATCGAGCATCGCGCCCGTCGCAGGTCGTCGTCCGCGCGCCATCCCGCCAGGGCCGCGCCGAATCCCTAACCGGTCGCCGTCGGGTCTTGTCCGGAGGGGCGTTCGGAGGCGCATCCGGGAGCGGGTCGGCCAGACAACCTCCTCCGGGACTCTCGAGAGCCTCGTGGAGGTGGCAGACATGCAGCTCGCCGTGGGCCAATAGGGCCAGGATCCGTACACGGATGGGCTCGCTCGCGGACTTGTAGATCGCTGCGAGCTCCTGGGGCATATCTAGGTCTCGGTCGTCACGTCTCGCGCTCTGCGGACCGTTCATCGATCCGAACGGTGGATGTATCCGGCGCCTAGGACGGCCGCGGGAGCGACCGGATCCGACGCGACAGGGTTGCTTTTCCGTCCACCGCGTGGCGCGCGCGTTCCCGCGCCCGTAAGCTCCGGGCGGGGGGGACATGGGACGCGTGCGTGTACACAACTTCGCGATCTCGCTCGACGGCTACGGCACCGGTGAGGGCCAGTCGTTGGAGGCCCCGTTCGGCCATGCGGGTATGCGGCTGATGGAATGGTTCAAGGCGACCCGGACGTTCCGCGCGATGTTGGGCGAGTCCGACGGAACCCGGGGCGTCGACGAGGCGTTCGCGAGCCAATGGGGTCCGCGGATTGGCGCGGAGATCATGGGCCGCAACAAGTTTGGCCCCCAGCGCGGCCCGTGGACCGACGACGGCTGGCGCGGCTGGTGGGGGGACGACCCGCCGTTTCACACTCCCGTGTTCGTGCTCACGCACCATACGCGCCCGCCGCTCGTGGTGGAGGGAGGAACCACCTTCTACTTCGTGGACGCCACCCCCCACGAGGCGCTCCGCCTGGCGCAGGAGGCGGCCGGCGGGCTCGACGTGCGGATCGGCGGCGGGCCCACGGTCGTCCGCGACTTCCTCGCCGCCGGTCTCGTGGACCTGCTGCACGTGGTGGTCACCCCGGTCCTTCTCGGCCGCGGGGTGCGGCTATGGGACGGCCTCGAAGGCTTCGAGTCGGGCTACAACGTGGAGTCGGTGTCCACGGGGGCGGGCCACACGCACCTCACGTTCACACGGCGTTAGCCGGCACCCAGAGCGCTGCCGTGGCTCCGCGCAGGTGGCCCCGCTCCAGGGCGTCGAGGCGCTGGCGCAGCTCGGCCGCATCGGCGCGGGCGGCCTTTGTCCCGTGGGCGAGCAGGACGGCGACGAGGCGTCGGAGCAGGTCCAGGGCGCTCTCTGCCGGCGTGGTGCCGCCGAGGAGCACCTTGCGGGGGGCGTCGTCCATGCCGTACCCGCCGTGGTCGAGCGCGTCCCAGCGGTAGACGGCGAACACGTCGCTCAGCAGGCCCTCGCGCGTTGCGCGGTCGGTCGTGGCCGCAAGGCAGCGGCCGAGCCCCGCGACGCACTGGTCGCCGATGCCGGCCACCTCGCTAGCTGTTGCCGTGGAGGAGGTCGGGGCGGGAGAGGGCTTTCAGGCCGCCTCCGGAGACGCCGCTAGCGCTTCTGCGCCCAACATTCGCCCGACGATCGTTCGAAGTGCCGCCTGGTCCTCCCCGGGGACGACGGGAACGGCGCCGACGCCCTGGAGCCCTGGCGCGTCGCCGGGCTCCCAGTGCCGAGACGTGGTCCCGGGGAACATCACCCACGCCGACCGCGCTTCCGGAATCGCGTCCCGATAGGCGTGCATCTTGTGCAGGTCGTCTCGCCGGGCCCTGCCCTGTGCCTCGTCGTCGCCGTCCAGGGATCCGACGAGCTTGAACTTGGCGTCGAGCAAGTGAAGCCCACGGGATGGGCCGGTCGGGCTCCAGAGCGCCACGTCGGGCCGCAGCATCAGAGACCAGGAGCGGCCATGGAAGCCCTGGTTCCGCGTATAGGTGGCGTTGTACGAGACCTCGGTGCCATCGGGCCAGCGCGCGACGAGTCCAGGAGCCAGGGCCGCCGACAGTCCGTCGTCCGCGATGCGCTCCGCTTCGGTGGGCGGGCCCTTGAAGCACCGAACGGCCTCGATGACGGCGAACGAGGACGCTCGACGGGGCTCGGCGGAGCGGAATTCGGCGCTTCGGTGCATCTGAGCCGACGGTCCCGCACGGGATCCGCCGCTTCGGTGTCTGGTGGATCGGGATCCCGCGCGGATCGGGCCACTCCCGCGCCTGGTGGATCGACTTCCCCGTGCGGTGGTCGGCGACTCACCTGGTCGTGAGAGGCGGATCCCGCGGGGCGGGACGATCCACGGTGCCTATGAACGCGTGATCTCGCGCGGGATCGGAGGTTGACGTGCACGTGAGTGGCGGATCCCGCGCGGGGATCATCGTCTCACGTGCCTGTGAGTGGCCGATCCGATGTCGTCGGCCCGGGTGGCCCAGAGGGATGGGCAAGCAGCTGCGCGACGAACGCCGTGTTGGTGCGGCGTCGCTGCGTACCTTTGGTACCACGGTCTAGCCTCCGCTCGCGATCCGCGGACAGGCGAGACGACGTCGAGCGGCACCTGGTCGGCTGGTACCACCACGACGGGGTGGCGGACCGGTTCGCGACGGGCTTCGGGGGCGCTTGCGACACCGATAAGGGTTCCTGCGAACGCCGAGGCCGCGACGACGGTCCACGATCCGGTCGCCTCACCCCAGTCGAAGCCCACCGCCAGGCGAGACGGTAGGATGGGCGCCATGGGATCTACATTCGCCGGCCTCCACGTGCGCACCGAAGACCTTGCCGCCGTGGCGGCGACCGTCCGCGCCGCGCTCGCCCAGCAGGGGCTGAGCCCGAGCGACCAGGAGGCCGACCGCAACGTCGCGCTCGTGCCCGGCGGCGGCTGGGTCGCGCTGCTCGACGACGCCGCCGACGGGGGCGACGACGCGCCGCTCGAAGGCTTCGCGTCCGTGCTGTCCGGTCAGTTGGGCGCGCCCGCGGTGCTCGTCCGCGTGTTCGACTCCGACGCGCTGCGGCTGACGCTGTTCGAAGGCGGCAAGCAACGCGATCGGTTTGACAGCGCGCCCCAGATCATGGGCACCCGCAAGACCAAGCCGGAGCGACACGTCGCCGCGTGGGCCCACCTCGCAGGTGCCGCGCCGGACGCGCTGCCCGACGCGTTCACCCGTGACGCCCTGTTCGCGGAGGCCGCCCTGGGCCCGCTCGCGCGCGCGCTCGGGATGGACGCGGAGCGAGTCGCTGTCGGCTACGCGTACCAGGCGGGCGCCGGCTGGCCCGCGGGCACCGTCCACCTCCATTTCCGGGACGCACACGCCGCGGCCCTGGCTCCGGTGGCCGGCCCGCCGCGGTTGGCGGTGTCGATGGTCCAAGCGCCCCCTGCGAGCGCGGTCGGCGCGCCGGTGGTCGCCGTGCTGCACGTCCGGAGCAACGCGAGCGGGTTTCACGGGCTGCGCGTCGAGGTCGAGACCGACACCGACGTCGTCCAGTGGCACGCGGTGGGCTGCTCGTTGTTGCCTCCGACGCCCGGTCGCATCGGCAGCGTGCCCCTGGAGAACGGCGCCGCCTGGCTTCCGGTCGACGTCGCCGCGGGCGTCGATCTCGACCCCGTCGCGCTGCAGAAGAACCCCCAGCGCGCGATCGCCGCCCTGCGGGCGTGCTCGTTTCAGATCGCGGCGATGGGCGCCGCGGTCGCGCCGGGCGCCGCCACGCTGACGCTCCGCCTTCGAGACGGCAGCGGAGCCGTGCTCGGCGAAGCGAAGGCGCCGGTCGCGGTCCGGTCCACCGAACGGCGCCCGCTGCGGGCAGACCCCGCCGTGCCGCCGATGATGATCGACGCCCTCGACGAGGAGGGCTGGCTCAACGCGCTCGTCGTGTGCGACCTCGAGCGCGTGGACGCCGTCGCGCGCCTTCAACCGGTGCTTCAGGCGCTCGCGCCGTACGCGCCCGCCGAAGGTCGGGTCGCCCGGACCATCTTTCCGGCCGGCCGGGGCGGACTGCTCGCCGCGTTCACCATGGCCGCGCCGAAGTTCTGGTCGGGCGCCGCGGCCGGCTTCTTCGACGGTGGCGCCTGGAAGAAGACGCTGTCGGCCGCCGGCGAGGCCGCGATGGTCGAGCTCCGGTTCGGGGGCCAAGAAGACGGACCCGACACGAGCACGGTCCGCGTGGCGCTGGGCAGCGGCGTCATCGCGGCGCCCGACACCGCGACCGTCCTGGCCATCGCCGTCCAGGCAGCGCCGCCGGGCGCCGAGACAGCGTTGGTGGCCGCGATCGACGCGGTCGCGCGCGCAGGGGCCCTCACCCAGGCGTTCGTGAGCCGGCGCGGCGCCCCGCCCGCGGTTGAGGTGACGTCCTACGAGCAGTGCTGCGGCGTGCACGGCCAGTGCACCACCCGCCGCGGTTGGGTCCGCCGCTGGCTGCGGGCCGTGCCGGACGGTGTGTTGTGGCTCGGTCCCGAGCTGCGGTCGCGCGTCGACGCGTCGGCGCTCCCAGAGGGCGTCGCGGTCGGCGCCACCCTGCGGGTCGCCGTGCCCGATCGGGTCGCGATCGAGCCCGCCCTCGCCAACGTCCTGCCGACCACGCACGACTGGCGACGCGGCGTGATGGGGCAGTATTGACCCGACCGGCGCTCCTGCGGGAAGGCGGCGCCTTCGTCGCCGCATGACGGGCCCGCTCGGTGCGCGGGCAGGGATTCATCATGGGGACGGAGGGCGCGCGCAGGCCCCCCCCACATTCGCGGACAGGACCGAGCGACGCTCGACCGCTGCCCACGCACGTCGCCCGACGAGCCGGTGGAGGCCTGCGCGGCGCACCTCGCGATGTCGATGCAGGCGCTGCTGCTCCAGGCCCGCGCTGCACCGTCGCCCGAGGCCATCCGCCAGTTCGTTGACTTGACGTTGGACTTCGTGCCCGAGGAGTGAACATGGTTCGACGGGTGTTCATCGTGTTGGCCGTCATGGTGGCCGCGGCAAGAGGCGCGCTGGTGATGTCGTCGATGTGGGCCCGAGGCGGGTTGCTCTCTGTCTTGCCAACCGCTATATCGGCCAGTCATCGAGCCAGTGCGGTCCCTTCGTCTATCGGTTAGGACGTCTGGTTTTCAACCTGAAAAGAGGGGTTCGACTCCCCTAGGGACTGCCAGGTTCATCCCCGCTCCAGGAACAGGCGGATCCAACTCGCGCTGGTGGTGCCCGGCGCCTTCGGGTCCAGAGGGCTTGCCCGTGCTCGTGTTCGACCACACGACCGTGGACACGCTTGCGGAGCTGATGGCCGCGGATTGGGGCGCCCCGCGCCGCTCACGTCCGAGCCGACCGACCTACAACGTCAGGAGGCCCGCCGGCGAGGTCCACCGGCGGCCGCTCGAGGCTGAGCCCGTCGACACGAGCTCCCACGCCCCCACAATTGCGACGGACAAGGCCGAGATCGTGCGCCTCGTCGGCGTCGCGGCGCAGCGCGAGTTCGCGTGCCCCGTCGCCATCGAAGTCGCGAATCGCGATGGGCTCGAAGGCTGCCCGATCGCCGGCGGCCCACGTACGCATCAGCTCGATGGACTCGCCCCGATGTTGCTGGGGGTGCGATGCTCGATAGGCGGATGTCCCCCGCTCCCGGTCCCGCTCCCGCTCCCCCGCCCGGCTTGCCCGAGGAGGCCGCAGGTGCCGTTCGATCATGAAAGGGTCGATGTGTATGCGGTCGCT
>JBJXFE010000008.1:0-105712 GCA_046153875.1 Phycisphaerales bacterium | reverse complement strand
AGCTGGCCGGAGGACACAAAGCGGTCCAGTCGTCGGGCCAGCGTGGAGAGGATGTCCACGGAGTCGAAGACGCGCCGCATCGGCTGAGAGAGCTTGCTCCGGATGCGCCGCAGCAGACGCGAGCCGTACCGGTTCACGAACTCGCCGGCCGCCGCCCGATCGCCGCGGCGCATCCGCTGCAGGAGCGCCTCCGGGTCCAGGAACCGCGGATCGTGGTCGGCGCCGGCGTGAGGCTGGGCAAGCCCGTCGGTCTGCGCCGCATCTGGGATCACTCGGGACACGCTCAGCCCCCGACCGAAGCCGGCACGCGGTTGCCTTCGGGTGCATCGTCGCTCACACGGGCGGCAGCGCCGCCGCCCACGTTGCGGGCAGCTCGCGCGCCACCGGCCCGTGTGGGGCGCGGCGCGCGGGTGCCGCACACCAGGAGGAAGGTCCATGCACCCGAGTTCACGGTCACAGTCTATCCATTCCCCGTCGCCCCGCACCCCGCAGGAACACCCCCCAGTTTCACGCGGGGGCGAGCCCGCGCCGCGAACACGGCGCGCCCTCATCGCGGCGAGCCTCTCGGCGGCCGCGGGTTTCGTGTGGCTCCACACAGCGCACGCGGCGGACGCGGGCCTGCCGACACCGGCGATCGGGCTCGCGATGAACATGGATGTGAAGGCGCCAGAGCCGATCGACCCGATGGAGCGATTGCAGCAGATCATCCGCTTCCTGTACGAACTCTTCGGCGGCGACCCGGCCAACCTCGGTGATTCGAGTTCGCCGGAGGTCGAGATGTTGGCGCTCGTGGACTTCTACGCGGCGTACGGGGTCCCGGGGGACCTGACCGCGGCCAAGCGGACCCAGGGCCGACTCTGGGTCGCCGAGGCGTACGCCCTCGCGGTCGTCGTGGCCCCGCAGGTGGACCCCGGGGTGCTCGCGGAGTTCGTGGCGGCCCTCGAGTCGATGTACGCGGACCTCGGCGGCGTGCCCAGCGACTTGGGCCGGCTGACCCCGGCGCACGAGTGACCCGGACGGACGTGCCGGCGCGGGGGTAACAGGCGACGCGCAGAACTCGCCGTGCGGTAGGCACGGTTTTTCTGGCGCGAAGGCTCACACCGCGGGAGCGACCACCGCCACTCCGGGGGGGGGTGGCGGGGTCATGCCCCGCGCACCCCGACCCGGATCGCCCAACGCGGAGGACCCGTCATGGCCGCCGTCGATCAAGTCCTTTCGTTCCTGGAGCAAATGGGCGCCGCCCGCATCCCGCCGGAGACCGGGGCCCGCGCGGGGGAAACGCTCTGGCGGCTTGGGGACTCCACCCTGGCGGTGTTCGAGCTCCCCGGAGGGGTCATCCGGATCGACGAGGTCGTGATCGCGTCACGCTCGATCCCGCACGTGCTGGACACGATCGGGAACCTGGAGGCCAGGCGGATCGCCGAGAAGGACCGGCTGGCCCGACCGCCTCTGCCCGGCGATGCGCCCCCTCCGCTACGGGCAACCTAGCACGTACTTCGACTGGAAACACCCGAAGTCGGCGACGGTCAGACTGCCGCTGGCGTTGCAGTCGGCGTACGCGTCGCCCGAAACGTACTCGTTCTGGAAGCAGCCGAAGTCAGCGACCGTCCTCAGGCCGTCGCCGTTGCAATCCGCGTAGCACTCGCACTCGTCGGGCCGCCCGTTGCCGTTGTGGTCGGCGCTGAACCCCGACGCGATGTCGCACGAATCAGGAACCTGGTTGCGGTTGCAGTCCGTCGGGTCGCCGGGCATCCAATCGAAACCTGTGGGCTGCGTGATGAGCGAATCCTCGGCCAGAACGTAGGCACGGAGCCACCGCCCGTCGTCGATGTGGAACTCGTTGATGCGCGGCTTCGTCACGTGGGTGTCGAGCAGGCTGTGCTGGCTGACGTAGACATTGCCGCTGCGTCCCAGGCGGATGCCCCACGGTGAGAAGAGGAAGTTCGGGCCCGACTGGTTCCACGGGCCGACGGACGCGCCGGTGCCGCCGTCGTACTCCAGCACCCGATCGTTATTGAGCCCGCAGACCAGCAGGTTGCCGTCGGTCGGCTTGAACAGGATGCCCCGGGGGTTGCTCAGCCCGCCCGAACCGGGTGCGACGAAGACCGACACGAATGCGCCGGTGACTCCGTTGTACCGCAGCACGGCGTTGGCGCTGCTGGTGACGTAGAGCCGCCCGTCCGCCCCGAACGCCAGGCCGAAGGGCTGCGTCAGACCGCCCGAGCCCGCCGTGACAAACGAGCCGAGCGACGCGCCCGTGCCCGTGTCGTACCGCAGCACGCCGTTGCTGTTGCGGCTGCTCACGAGCAGGTCGCCCGACGGCGTAAACGCCATCCCCGTCGGGAACGAGAGCCCGCCGACGCCCGGGGCGATCAGCACGCGCACGAACTGGCCGAAGCGGTCGAACTCCACAACACGGTTGTCGACGCCGCTGGAAACCAGCACGCGCCGATCCGGAGTGATGAGCACGTCCTGCCCCTGGGTCACGGTCGCGCCGGCGGACGGCTTGATGTGCGTGCCGGTGATCGCGTGATACTCCTTGATCGCCGTCGCGGTCAGCGAGGCGAGCCACGCGTTGTCCGCCCCTTCCAGCTCGACCAGGTCGGGCGTCCCGTCGGTGTCGCAGTCCTGGCACGAGTCGATCACGGTGTTGCGATCCTTGTCCAGCGGCATGTTCTGCGTGATCTCGGTGTAGTCGGACGTGCCGTTGGAGTTGCAGTCGGCCTCGCACTCGTCGGGGACGTTGTCGGCGTTGAAGTCGAGGCTGGTGCCGAGCTGGATGTCGCGGTCGTCCGGGACGTTGTTGCCGTTGCAGTCCGGTTCGCACTCGTCGGGGATGCTGTTGGCGTTCAGGTCGAGGCTCGTCCCCGCGGCGATGTCCTGCGGGTCGAGCACGCCGTTGGCGTTGCAGTCCTCGCACGGATCGGGGATGCCGTTCGTATTGGTGTCGGGGCTGAAGCCCGTCGCGATGTCGATCGCGTCGCTGATGCCGTTCTGGTTGCAGTCGAACACGACGCAGGTCGCGTTGGTCACGGTGGCGATATAGTCGCGCATCTTCTGCTGCGTGAACTTGTGGAAGCGCAGGTCGACGACGCCCATGCCGCCGCTGACGGTCTGGTTGCAGTACGACATGATCGTGCCGCGCTGCGGCGTCGCCTGCACCACGTTGCAGTTGTCCAGACCGTAGAAGTCGGTGTGGTGCGTGCCGAAGTTGTGCCCGAGCTCGTGGGCCGTGACGGAGATGTCGTAGTCGTAGACGTTCGGCGCGGGGCCGCCGAAGAAGAAACCCGACGCGTTGCCGCAGAACGAGTACGCGCCGCCGTTGCACAGCGAGCTCAGCGAGGCGACTCCCCCGGGAAGGTCCGCACGCCCGCTGTACATCTGCGCCACGTCCCGATCCACCGACTGCATGTTGTTCTGCCACCACTCCGAGAACGCGTTCAGGCTCGCCTGGAACGGCTCGTTCGGCTGCGGCCAGACGCGGGCGAAGACCAGGTCCACCCGCGTGTTGATGTCGGTGGTGAAGATCGCGCTGACGGCCCCGTAGAGCTCGACGAGATACGCGGCCGTGGCCTGCTCATCGCCGAACAGCAGGTAGAACTCGTGGTCCGTCTCGACGGCCAGCTCGATCTGGCGCAGGCCTTTCACGGCGTCGATCGGCGCGACGGGCAGGTCCGGCGGCGGCTCGGGCGGCTTCTCCCAGTGCTCGCAGTGCTCGGCAGGGTTCGGGCCGCTCGGCGAAGCCTGCGCCACCGCGAGTTGGCCGTTCGGCAGCGGCACGCCAACGGGTGACATCCACGACACCGCGTAGCGGGCCCGCCCGGGGCCGAGGTTCACGAACCCGTTGCTCCCCCACGGCGAGAGCGCCAGGTACGCCGACGACCCGGGGTGCCCCAGCGCCGTCCCGCGCAGCAGCACGATCTGGTTGGGGTCAAACTCCAGCGTCTTGCCCGGGCCTGTACCCGTCCCCACCTCGAACCGCGTCCACGGCTTGGTGACGTAGAACCGCTCCAGCCGCAGGTCCACCGTGACCCCGTAGCCCAGCGGGAAGCCCTCCACGATGAACGGGCCCGGCGCGTCGGCGACGGCGGCCGCGGCCGCGGCGTCGATCGCCATCGTGGGAACGCCGTCGACGGGCACCGCCGGGGCGGCCAGCCTGTACCGGGGCAGGTCCGGCGCGGGCCGACGTGACTGGGCCGTCGCGTCGCCGATCATCGAAACCGAAACACAGCCCGCGACGAGCACGCCGAGCATCCGCACCATGGGTTGACCTCCGCCGCGCGACCCGTTCTCGCTCCGCGCGGGCCGACAGCGCCGGCCCGCGAACCCCAGCATACCACGGCGCTACGGGCACCCCAGGACGTACTTGCCCTGGAAGCACCCGAAGTCCGCGACGGTGAGCGTGCCGCTCGCGTTGCAGTCCGCGTAGAGGTCGCCCAGCACGTACTTGCCCTGGAAGCACCCGAAGTCGGCGACCGTGAGTGACCCGCTCGCGTTGCAGTCGGGGTAGCAGCCGCCGGGCGGCACATCGCCGAAGTAGACGCCGCGCCCGTGCGTGACGGCCATGAGCGTCGTGCCGTTGCGCCAGACGAGTTCGTCCACCGAGGCCGTGCCGACGCCGGGGACGATCGGAGCCCAGGTCTGCCCGTCGTTGGTCGTCTCGAACAGGCCCAGGTCGGTACCCGCGAAGAGCCGGCCCGGCTGCGTCGGGTGCAGCGCGAGCGACTGGACGGGCACGTCCGGCAGCCCGGTGACGCCGGAGCCGGAGATGTCCGTCCACGACGCGCCGTTGTCGGTGGTGCGCCACACGTTGTTCGTCTCATACCCCATGATGGAGACGTACCCGCGCTGCGGGTTCGCGGGGTCGAGGACGATCCGTGAGATCCACCGGTCGGGCAGGCCGACGCCGTTCTGATCCACCACCGTCCACGACGGATTGGCCGCGGTTCCGTCGGTGGTGCGGGCGACCTGCCCGTTGTTGTACCCGACCCAGATGATGTCCGGGTTGCCCTGGGCCACGACGATCGCGGAGGAGTTGAACGGCGAGTTCTGGACGTAATGGTCCGGCGGCGGGTCGCGCGGCAGCGGCGGAGGCTCGGGCGCCTCGATCGATGGACGGATGATCGACCAGGTCGGCGGCGCGCCGGTCTTGATGTTGTTGGATCGCCAGATACGCCGCCCGGCCGCCAACATGCGGTTGGGGTTGTTCGGGTCGAGCATGAAGTACGCGATGAAGTTGCAGTTGAGCGACCCCGCGTCGGTGAGCCCGCCGTTGACGCTCGTCGAGAAGGTCGATCCGGCGTTGGTGCTGCGCTGGATCGCGAGGCGCTGGAACGAAGCGTAGAACACGTTCGGGTCGGTCGGGTCGGAGGCGGCGTACGTGCCGTCGCCGCCGAGCACGTTCACGTTCCAGGACTGCGGATTGCCGGTGTAGCGGTTCGAGCCGTTGTCCTGGGCGCCGGCGACGACGACGCCGCTCGCGTCATGGACGGCCGCGCCGTAGAACTGCGTGATCCCCAGCCCGCCGCTGACCTTCGTCACGGCGGTCCCCGCGGAGTCGGTCGTGCGATAGATCCCGCCGTCCGTGCCGAAGTACAGCGTCTTGTTCGTGGTCCCGTTGTAGCCCGGATGTTGGGCGATCGTGTGGTGGTCGGCGTGAAGGCCCGTGAACGTCTGCGTGAACGTGACCCCCGCGTTCGTGGAGCGGAACATCTGCTGCCCGCCCATCAGGATGTGGTTGATGTTGACCGGGTCCACCCACAGGGCGCAGGTGTACGGGTTCAGCGAGGCGATGCCGCTGTTGCTCGTCTGCACGGTGTAGGACTGCCCGCCATTCGTGGAGCGCCACAGGCGGAGCGTGTTGCCGATCGCGACGGAGGCGTAGACGGTGTTGGGGTCGCTCGGGGCGTACATCACCTCCGCGCGGTGCGGGAGCGTGGCGAACCCCGTTGAGCCGAGCCACGTCACCCCGCCGTCCAGCGAGTAGCGCGGCGCGATGTCGTGCCCGCCCGCGACGGCCTTCAGCGGGTCCGTGGGGTGATAGCGCACGTCGTACATGTACCCCGAGTACGCCTGGGTCCACGAGCCCCCCGCGGTCGTGGTTCGCCACAAGCCGGTCGTCGTCGCGGCCACCATGACCTGATTGGAACCGGACTGGAACGCGAGGCGGTTGACGAAGTACCAGTTCGGGCTGCCCGCCGTGCTCGGCAACTGCGCCCACGTCGTCCCGCCGTCGGTGCTCTTGAGTATCCCCGCGCCGCGCACCGCCGCGGTGTTCGACGTGCCCTCGATCGTCTCGAAGAACCCCTCCCCCGTGCCGCAGTAGATGACGTTGGGGTCGTTCGGGTCCGCCACCAGGCAGTTGGCGGCGAGGCTGGGAAGGAAGTCGTCCAGAGGCAGCCACGAGGTGCCTCCGTCGGTGGTCTTCCAGACCCCGCCGCTGGCGGCGCCGATCCAGGTCGTGTTCGGGTTCGTCGGGTGGATGAGAATGCCGCGCAGGCGCCCGCCGACGTTGCCCGGGCCGATCCAGTTCCAGGCCCCCGCATCGGGAGCACCGGCCGGCCCGAAATGCGCGAGCATCACGTCGCGATGTGCCCTCGCGTTCATCAGGCCGTCGTGCGGGATGATGCCGCCCGCGCTCAACCGCATCTCGTACTTCATCCGGGCCGCGGCAAGGGCGTCATCAAACCCTCGCGGCTTCTTGGACACGCCCGTGCAACCGGCCAAGACAGCGATGACCGAGACGACCGAGACAAAGTTGATGGCACGCGGCATGGGATTCTCCGTGGCCGCGGGGCGACGGCCCGCGTACCGACGCTACAACGTACCGCGCGAACCGTCGCGACCCAAGCGGAATCTGAATCAGGTTACCGGTCGGACGGGTGCCCCGGGAGGGCGGCCTGACTAAGCGATGACGTCCCGCAACCCATCCATCCCCTCGGTCAGCACCTCGACCCCGTCCTCGGTGATCAGCACGTCGTGCTCGTAATGGACGGCGATCGACCCATCCTGGGTGTGGACCGGCCAGCGCTTGGTTCGCCCGGTATCGTCCGTCTCGCCCGTGCCCTGGGCGATCATGGGCTCCAGGGCGACGAGCGAGCCGGGCTCGACGGGGCGCAGACCGTCGGGCCACTCGTAGCGCAGGTCCCCTCGGGGCACCGAGTTGGCCACGAACGGCGGGCCGTGGAGTTTCTTGTGCCCGTACCCATGCCCGCCCAGGCCGCGCACCAGGTGAAACCCGCAGCCGCGGGGCGGCGGCGACTCGACGTAGTCCTGCACCGCCCGGGCCCACGCGATCCACGGCTCGCCCGGCTTCAGGGCCGCGATGCCGCGCCGCAGGGATTCCTTGCCGCACGTCATGAGACGCGCGACGACCGGGCTCGGCTCGCCGAACGAGTAGGTCCACGCGGCGTCGCCGACCCACCCTCGGAAGAAGACGCCGATGTCGATCTTCAGCACGTCGCCGGCCTTCATCGGCTCGACATACCCCGCGGCCGTGCCGTGGACGATGCAGTCGTTCACGCTCAGGCAGGCGTGCGACGGGAAGGCCGGCAGGCGCCCCTGGCGGTACTTGAGGAAGCACGAAGTGCAACCGAGCTCGTCGAGCGTCGCGGCCACGAAGCGATCGATCTGGGCGAGCGTCTGGCCGGGGCGGAGGAAGTCCGCCAGGCGCTGGTGCGTCTGGACGACCTTCTGGGCCGCATCCCGGGCGGCGGCGGCGTCAAGCTTCGTCCTGACCGCGAGGGCGCTCACGCAGAAGCATAGAAGGGGGGCGTCCGCGCGAGCGCGCACGGCGGCATCCGGCCCGCGATCCGCTCTGATCTTCGCGGCGTGGCGGGACAGCTCCGCTTCATCTGCGCGGTGGTCCATTTGCTGTAGGTGCGCGGCGCTGCTTTGCTTTGGCCTTCATGGACGTGCTGATGCTCGCCAACGCGAAGGCCGGGCGGGGGCGCGGGCGCGTCGCCGCCCAGCGCATCGCCGACCGCCTGCGCGCCGGCGGGTACCGGGTGGCGGTGCTCCAGGTCGGACCCGGGATGGACCCGCCGGCCGTCGCGGAACAGATCGCCGCAGCCCAGGTCGTCGTCGCCGCGGGCGGCGACGGCACGGTGCTGCACGCGGCGGCGGCGATGCTCGCGCGGCGCTGCGGCGCCGGCGCAACGATGCCGGCCATCTACCACCTGCCATGGGGCAACGAAAACCTCTTCGCCCGCGAGTTCGGGATGGACCGGCACGCGGCGACCCTGCTGGCGGCGCTGGGGCGGCGCGCGATCGCGTGCGTGGACGTCGCGTGGATCACCGATGCGGGCCGCGGACGCCCGCCCGCACCGATCGAGCGCCGCCCGTTCCTCATCATGGCCGGCTTCGGGCCCGACGCGAGCGTGATCCGCCGCCTCGACGCGGCGCGGTCCAGCGCCATCGGGCACCTGGCGTACGTGCGCCCGATCCTGGCCGAGCTGCGCGACCCGACCTTTCCCCGCGTGCGTGTGACCGTCGACGGGCGGCGCATCGTGGACGACGAGCCGGGAATGCTGATCGTCGCCAACTGCCGGCGGTACGCCTCGCGCCTCGACCCGGCGCGCGAGGCCTCCATGACCGATGGGCTTCTGGACGCCGTGTTCATGCCCTGCCGCACCGTGCCGGGCGCTGTCGGCTGGGCGGTGCGGTGCAGGCTCCGACGCCAGGCGGCGGGGCGCGGGTGGGTGAGCGTGCGCGGAAGCGAGGTGACCGTCGAGCGCCTCGACCGTGACGACCTGCCTTGCCAGGTCGACGGCGAGTCGGTACGGACCGCGCAGACGCCCACGCCTTCGTTCACCGTCTCGGTCGAGGCGGGGGTGCTCCCGGTGCTGAAGCCGTGACGCCGGTCTTACGCGCGAAGCGCATCCGCGCGGACCACGGCGCCGCCGAGGATCACCGCGTCGACGGGGTTGCCTCCGAACTCGTACGCCAGCATCCGCTCGTCGGTGTGCCGCAGCAGGATCATGTCCGCACGCTGGCCCACCGCGATCGTGCCGCGATCGCTCAGCCCGAGCAGCGTCGCGGCGTTGACGGTGCAGGCCGCGATCGCTTCGCCCGGCGAAAGGCCGCAGTGCCGCACGCCCAGCGCGATCGCCATCGGCATCGAGGGGCAAGGGGCCGAGCCCGGGTTGTAGTTGGTCGCGAGCGCGATCGCGCCGCCCGCGTCGATGAACGCCCGCCCGTTCGCGTACCGCCCGTCCACGTGGAACCCGCAGATCGGCAGCACGACGCCGAACGTCGGCGACGCGGCGAGCAGGCGGAGGTCGTCGGGAGTTGACGCCTCGAGGTGATCGACGCTGACCGCGCCGAGCCGCACGCCCTCGCGCGTCATGCCGAGCGCGTTGAACTGGTCCGCGTGGACGCGGACCGGGTGGCCCAGCTCCCCGGCGCGCGTCAGCAGGCGGACCGTGTCGGCGAGCGACCATGCGCCCTGCTCGCAGAACGCATCGACCGCGATGCCGGGGAAAGCCGCGTGAACGGCGTCGAGCGTCGCGCCGATCGTGCCGTCCACGAATCCCGGCGCGTCCGGATCGATCGCGTGCCCGAGCAGCGCGGTCACCGCCACCGTCGGACCACCCGGCGTCGCGGCGGCCGCGCGGATCGCCCGAAGCATCTTGAGTTCGTGCTCCGCCGACAGCCCGTACCCGCTCTTGACCTCGACGGTTGTCGTGCCTTCGCGGAGCATCGTTTCCAGCCGTGCGCCCAGCGAGGCGGCCAGGTCCTGCTCGCTGGCTGCCCGCACCGCACGCACCGTGGACATGATCCCACCGCCGGCCTTGAGGATGTCCAGGTACGGCACGCCGCGCCGCTTCATCTCCCACTCATCAAGCCGGTCGCCCGCCCAGCACGCGTGCGTGTGGCAGTCCACGAAGCCGGGCATGAGCACGCGCCCGTGCGCGTCGATAGTTTCGACGATCCTCCCCGGCGACAGCCGCGGGCCCACGCCCGCGATCTTGTCGCCCAGCACGACCACGTCGCCGCGCTCGATCACCGCGAGATCGCCCGAAGCGGCACCCCGGCGCGGGCCGCGCGCCAGCGTGATTACTCGCGCGTTGCGGATGTGGAGCGTCACGCCCTGCGCTCCGCGAAGCCCCGGAGGAACGACAGGAACAGGTGCGCGGCGACACGGGCCGTCCGCCCACTCTCGTCATGGGTCGGACAGAGTTCCATGATGTCGAAGCAACGAACACGGGAGTCCGCGCCGAGCGTGCGGACCTTTTCCGCGACAAGCGCCGCGTCGAGGCCCCGCGGGTTCATCGCGCTGACGCCCGGCGCCTGCGCGCCGTCGATCGCGTCGAGGTCCACGCTGAGGAATGCGGGCGCGCCGATGACGGGCTCGTCGGCGGCCGCGGGGTTGCTCACCACCACACCGCCATGCGCCCGGTACCAATCCTGGTGCTCACGGGAGTTGGCGAACGGGTCCATCCCCACGATCCGTAAGCGCGAGACTCCGCACTGCTCCACGAGCGCGCGGAACGGCATCCCGCTGCCCGCGGCTTCGCGCACGTCGAGGTGGGCGTCGAAGTAGACACCGGCAAGCGGGGAACCGCCGGCCGAGACGTGTCCGGCATTCACCGCCCGCACAAACGGGAACGTCAGATCGTGCCCGCCCCCGATGCCGATCGGGAACAGCCCGAGGCCCAGAAGCGCCGCCACGGCTTCCGTCACCCGCCGGTGCGTTTCGCGCAGCGCCGACTCATCCGACCCCGACGCCGGCACGATGTCCCCCGCGTCGAGGACCGCGGGCCACTCCCAGCCGTAAGGATCGGCCACGCCGTACTTCGCCAGCGCCGCACGGAACGCCCGCGGTCCGTCCTTTGCCCCCGGTCGGCCGTGGTTGAGACGCACGCCCAGGTCGTCCGCCAGCCCGATCAGCCCGACTCGGCACCCGCGCGCCGTGTCACGCCGGATCAACGACGCGAACCGGCTCGCGGGAATGTCGGCGGGCCGCGCGGGCGGCGTGCAGTGCGGGATCGCGGGCGTCACACGGACACAGTATCACGACACACCACGCCGCGCTCCCGTACCCTGATCCTCATGGGCGGCCGCCCCTTCCTCACGGCGCACTGGGAGAACCTGGCGATCGTCTCCTACGGAGTGGACGACGCCCCGCTCCTCCCCTACCTCCCGCGGGGCCTGGAACTCGACCGCCGCGACGGGCGCGCCTTCGTCAGCCTCGTCGCGTTCGACTTCCGCGACACGCGGGTCTTCGGGCTCCGCTGGCCCGGGTGCGTGACGTTCCCCGAGGTCAACCTGCGGTTCTATCTGCGCGATCCCGCGACCGGGCGGCGCGGCGTCTGCTTCATCCGCGAGCTGGTGCAGCCGCGGCCCGTGGTGTGGATCGCCCGATGGGTCTACCACGAGCCGTACGCGCGGGCCCGCATGTCCAGCGTCGCGCGCACCACCGGCGACTCGCTCCGCGTTGAGCACCGCTGGTCGCGGCACGCCCTCGAACACTCGCTTCTCGTCGAGGGCGAGGCGTCGGCGACGCGTCCGCCTGCCGATTCCGAAGCGCACTGGTTCAAGGAGCACGAATGGGGCTTCGGGCGCGACCGGCGCGGGGCGCCCGTTGTGTACCGCGTCGAGCATCCGGTCTGGGAGACGCACCCCGTGCGGTCCGCCGACGTTCGCGTGGACTTCGGCGCGCTGTACGGGCCGGGCTGGGCGTCCCTTTCGGGACGCACGCCCGACTCGATCGTGCTCGCGGCCGGGTCCGCGGTGCGGGTGTTCCCGCGCCTGTGATCCGCGCGGCGCCGGTGTACCCTTCACGCCCCATGAACCGCATCGACGCCGTCTTCGCGCAGCTCCGAGCCGCCCAACGCCGCGCGCTCATGCCGTTCGTCTGCGGCGGGCACCCGCGCGCGGGCACGACGGCCGCGGTGCTCCCGGCGCTGGAGCGGGCCGGCGCGAGCGTGATCGAAGTGGGCATCCCCTTCTCCGACCCGATCGCGGACGGCCCGGTGATCGCCGCCGCGATGCACGCGGCGCTGAAGGCGGGCGCCACGCCCGAGTCCGTCTTCGCCGAGGTGGCCTCGGTCCGCGGGCGCATGAACGCCGGGCTCGTCGCGATGTGCAGCGTGTCCATCGTCCGGAGAATGGGCGCCGCGCATCCCAACCGTGGCACGGCCTCGGGTGGCGCGGGCGGCTCGCCCGTGCTCGGCTTCGTCCGCCGCGCCAGGGCCGCGGGGTTCGACGGGCTCATCATCCCCGACGCGCCGCTCGAAGAGTCCGGCGATCTCATCGCCGCCGCCCGCGACGAAGGCCTGGCGCTCAGCCTGCTGATCGCCCCGACGACGCCCGCCGACCGCGCCGCCCGGATCGCCGCCGCGTCCTCGGGGTTCGTCTACCTGCTCGCCCGCGCCGGCATCACCGGCGAGACCGCGGCCGCGCCCCAGGTCGCGTCGCGCGTGAGCGAGCTGCGGCGCGTGACGAAGCTCCCCATCGCGTGCGGGTTCGGGATCGCCACGCCGGAGCACGTCCGCGCCGTCGTGGGCCCCCCGCCCTCGGGCGACGCGGACGCGGCGATCGTGGGCAGCGCGCTGGTTCGCGCCATGGACGCCGCGGCGGCCACGGACGGCGACCCCGTCGCGGCGGGCGAGCGGTTCACCCGTGCGTTGATCGCGGGACTGTAACGGGCCGCCTCAGGCCTTCGCGGCCTGGCTCGCGCGCTTCGCCTCGTGGCGCACGATCGACCCGGTCGCGAGGTAGATCACGTCCTCGCAGATGTTCTTCATCAGGTCGCCGATGCGCTCCAGTTCGCGCCCGACGCGGTAGATCAGGAGCCCCGCGCGCAGCGACGAATCGTCCTCGCGCATCAGCTGCTCCGTCTCCTCGAACAAACGCTTCTCGAGCGCGTCGATGGTCTTGTCCTCGCCGACAATCTGCCCCGCGAGGGCCGTGTTCTCGTCGAGGATCGCGCGCATCGTCGTGTGGCACATCGCCGGGACGCGCTGGCCCATCTCCTGGAGCGCCGTGGGCCACTTGGGGCTCCGGGCGCTCTCCAGCCGGGTGGTGATTTTGGCGATCGAGCAGGCGTGGTCGGCGACGCGCTCCACGTCGTTATTCACCTTCAGGATGAACGTGATCACGCGGAAGTCGCGGGCGAAAGGCTGCTGGAGCGCCAGCAGACGCAGGCACTGCTGCTCGATCTCCACCTCCTCGCGGTCGATGCTGTCGTCGCGCCGCCGGACCTCGCGCGCCGCGACGCTGTCCAGCTTCCACAGCGCGTCGAGCGCGGCCTCGAGCATGCCGACCGCGGCCGTCGCCTCCTGCACCAACCGGCGCTTGAGCGACCCGACGTCGCGGTCGAAGGTCTGCCGCCCCTCCGACCGACCATCCTGGAACGGTTGCGCCGGGCGGGAAACGCTGTTCATCGCGGGGTCCATCATCGACCTCGATCGGGGTTCGGCGTGCGGGCCGGACGATCCGGGGCTCTGCGCCCGCCCCGCCGATCCGGGCGATGGGCGTCCGCACTCGGCTATTCTACTCGCGCGGCACGCGTGTGCCGCCGGGCGATTGTGAGCATGGCGCGAAGGTGGTTCAAGGAGCGGGTCAAGCGGCTGATCGCCAGGGCGATGAGGCCCGGACTACGCCCCGTGGAGGAACGCCTGGAGCGTATCGAGGTCCGGCTGGAGGCGTCGATCGGCCCGGGAGCGGACAAGTACGCCGAAGAACTGGCGTATTGGCGATGGCTTGTGAAAACCGATGCGGGGCGCGATTTCCTCAAAGGCCCCTTCGAGCGCGTCTTCGGGCGGTGGCAGCGCGACCGGCTGCGCCAGATGGGCGAGCACCTGGGCCTGGAGACCGACGCCGACCTGAACGAGTGGTGCGCCCGCCAATCGGCGGTCGAGATCGGCGCGGGGCCGTGCCCGGCGCTCTCGGCCGCGCCGCGCTGGCGACGCGCCGTCGCCATCGATCCCCTGGCCCGCGGGTACGCAGAGGAAGGGCTGCTGACCCCGGCCGCGGGGCACGTGACGTATCTGGAGGCCACGGGGGAACGCATCCCGCTGCCCACCGGGTTCGCCGACCTGGTCATCATCGAGAACGCGCTGGACCACGTCAGCGACCCGCGCGCGGTGGTGACGGAGATCCGACGCCTGCTCCGTCCGGGCGGCCTCCTCTGGGTGCTCGTGGACCTCTCTGAGTACCGCGACCACATGCACCCGCACCCGTTCAACGAGACACGCCTGCGCTCCCTGCTCGCGGGTTTCGAGGTGGTGCACGAGAAGATCGCCGACCACCACAGCCACCCGAAGGCCTACGGCGAATACCGGGGCCTGCTGCGCCAGCCGGGTGGATCGCAGCCGACGGCCCCAACGATCGAGGTGCTGTCGGCCCAACCTGTGCGCTGCTGAACGCGGACGCTCGTCGGCACGCTCGGTGCTCCGCCGCGCGCCGCATCGGCCGCGGCCGGGCGACCGCGGTACAGCGGTCATCGGGCCGCGCAACGATCGATGCCATGAAAAGGCCCGCCCGGAAAGCCGGGCGGGCCTGCGTTCTCATCCAGAGCACCGGACCGCGTCGGCCCGGCGGAATCGGATTCGCCCGATTCCGAGGGTCAGTCGACCCAGGCCGTCATGGTGTAGGCGCCCGTCGCGGGGGTGCCCGCCATCTGGTAGTACGGGCGGAGGTACGCGTTGTTATTCCCGCCGACGGCGTTGTCGGAGTAGTTGCCCAGGCCTGCCGCGCCCGCGGCGGTGGTGCCCGAGCCCGCGGGGGGCGTGCGATTGAGGTCGCTCTCGTTCACGTGAATATTGTCCTTCTGCGACCGCTCCCCGGCCGGCAGATTCGTGAACGTGTAGAGCAGGCCGTCCGGATCGGGGTTGAGAGCGAAGTCCACGTGGTTGTCGTTGTAGGCGACCAGCCCCTCCCACTTGGTGCGGCTGCCGTGGATCAGCAGCGTGTTGGACTGCGTGCCGAAGGTCCCGACCGGCAGTTCCCAACGGGCGCCGTTGCCGGGGCCGCCGGTGAACGTGAAGACCGGGCCGCGGTTCGCGACAACGGGCTCCGTGGAGTTGAACGTATTGGACCACCGAACCTTGCGCTTGCCGAACGGGGGGTTGTGGGCGTAGGAGTTGTTGCTGACGTTGGCGACCTCGGGGGCCGAAATGACCACGTCGAGCATCGTGCCGCGGAACTTGGGGTCCCACAGAGCGTTCGCGATGACCGCGGCGCCCTTGGGCTTGTCGCTCTCGTAGCCGTCCATCACCTTGACGTCGCCGTTCTGCTCGGCCGGGCCGACGAACATCTCGGTCGGGCAGAACCCGTTGAAGATCAGGATCGAGAAGATGTGCCGGGTGAGGTCCTTCTGGAACGCGTTCACGCCGACCGCCCCCGCGATCGTCTGGTCCGCCTTGTCCAGGCGGCTGGGGAGGGGGTACTCGTCCTGGTTGTTCTGCGCCCAGGTGATCATGCCCTGGACGATGCCACGGGTCTGAGTCGAGTCCTTGAGCTGCCGGGCGCTCTGGCGAGCCTTCGCCAGGGCCGGGAGCAGGATGCCGATGAGCAGGGCGATGATGGCAATCACCACCAGCAGCTCGATCAGCGTGAACGCCTTGCGATTCTTCATCTGACCTATCTCCATGAAAAGGTTGCGAACCAATCCACTGCAATCTGCGGGCCCCCGGGCACACACCCGGGAGCCGTCTTGTCTCGTTGTCGCCTCCGCCGACGCGCCCGAACACGGGTCGAGCCGATACGCCCCTGACCGCCCCATGCGCTGGTGGATGCCGGGCCTGGACGTTCCGCCTCCCCGTGAGCAGCGCCCAATCCCCTTCCGGCATCCTCCCCTATGGGAAGCCCGGATTGGCCTCAACCAAACCATGACGACCTGCGTCACAGCTGGGCTGCGGCCACCCTGCAAGCCTGCCTCACGGCGTCAGCGAATCAAGTTGTCGGTGGGCTTGTGGACTGGTTGGAACCAGTGTGGCGGGCGTCATGCCGCCGATGAGAACGCGATCAATCAGGCAATCGAGTCCCCAAGCTCACCATGGGCGTAGCTACGCGCCAGAACAGCATACAGCATCTCATACGGCTGTCAAGGGGCCCGGCTGCGGTGAATCTTATTTTTTCGGACCCTAATCGGGGGCGCCCAGCGGTGCATCCGCACCCGGGTCAACCCGGCGCGAGGCTACCCTCCCCACTTCGGTAAGGAGCCTCCAATGGCCGTTCAGCCCGTGTTCGACCCCGAGGCCCGGCTTGCGGAACTGGGCCTGACGCTGCCCGAGGCTCCCAAGCCGGTCGCGGCGTACATCCCCGCACGCCGGACAGGCAACCTCCTGTTCGTCAGCGGGCAGATCCCGATGCGCGACGGGCAACTCATTGCCCAGGGCCGCGTCCCCGGCGAAGTTTCGCTGGAGCAGGCCGCCGAATGTGCCCGGCGCTGCGTGCTCAACGGGCTGGCGGTTGTGAAGGCGACCGTCGGATCGCTCTCAAAGGTGCGCCAAGTTGTCCGTGTCGGCGTTTTCGTCTGCTGCGAGCCGGGTTTCCATGCCCAGCCGCGCGTCGCCAACGGCGCCAGCGAGTTGCTCGTGCAGGTCTTCGGCGATCGCGGCCAGCACGCGCGCGCGGCCGTCGGGAGCATCGACCTGCCCCTGGGCGCTCCCGTCGAAGTAGAGTTCGTGTTCGAGGTGGAGTGAACCGGCGGATCAACCCGGGTACGTGCTGCTCGTCCGGTCCGTCTCCCACACGGTGATGGAGCGCAGCTCCGCCCCGTCCGGCCCCGGCGACTCGCGGCGGATCGCGGGCGCGAGCAGATCGAAGAAGACCTTGGCGATGCTCTCGACAGAAGTGGGCGCCCCTCCGCCCGCGACCGGGGCGGCCGCGAACTCGGGCGTGTCCTCGTTCAGGTGCTTGTGGTCGAACCGTCGGATCAGCACCTCGTCCACGAGGCGCTCGAGCTGCGGGAGCGCGAACGGCGGACGTTCCCCGACGCCGCCGCCGCCGAGTCGCACGGCCACGCACGGCTCCACCTGGTAGTTGTGCCCGTGGCCGCGGGGGTTGTTGCACTTGCCGAAAAGAGCGCGGTTCTGTTCATCGCTCAGTGCCGCGACGTGGAGCCGATGCGACGCCGCGAAGTCGAAGCGTTGACGCAGCAGGACGACGGGGGGCACGGTCTTGACCATCTCGACCGAATAGTACGGGGAGAGCGACCAGCGGACGGAGTGGACGCGCCCGCCCAGGGCAGCGTCCGTGGCGGCCGCCAGGTCTGCCAGCACGTCGCCCGGCTCCGCCTCGGGACGGCGGTCGCACGCCTCGATGATCCTCGGGACGATGGCGGCGCGGGCCGCACGGTCGATGTCCTTGATGTTCACGACGTACCCCGTGACGGGGTCGGGCTCGCCGCGGCAGATCACCGTCACCTCGTAGTGCCGCCCCAGGCCCCGCATCGCGGGAACAGCGGCGTACCCGTTGGCATCACCGCGCAGGTCCGCGTCACGCCGCCCCGGCGGGTTGACACTGAACCGGACGGTGCGGGAGAGCGTGAGCATCCGGGGAAGTAAAGCCCCGAGACAGCGGCACAGCGACGGGGGATTGTCCGGGCACCGCGATGAGCGACGCCGATACCATCACGACAGGCCCGCGACCGCTCGCGGACCGTCAAGGAGCCCGGCGATGCACCGATTCACAACACTCGCGGCGGCGGTCGTGGTGGCGATGGGAGCGAGCGCGGGGGCGGCGATCGCGCCGGCGCCGCAGCCGGACTCCACGCGGGCCGCGCCCTCGGACCCGGCGTACGCGTTGGGCTTCAAACTCAAACGCCTCGACGGCACGGAGGAGGACCTGTCCGCGTACAAGGGCAAGGTCGTCGTGATCGTGAACGTTGCGAGCAAGTGCGGGTTCACGCCGCAGTACCAGGGGCTCGAGAAGCTCTACGAGGCGAAGAAGGACCGGGGGCTTGTGGTGCTCGGGTTCCCGTCCAACAGCTTCAACCAGGAGCCGATGGACAACGCGAAGATCGCCGAGTCCTGCTCGGCGGACGGCGTGACCTTCCCGATGTTCGAGAAGGTCAGCGTCAAGGGTGAGGACGCGGCCCCGCTCTACAAGAAGCTCGCGGCCCAGCCCGCCCCGATCGGCGGCGAGCCGAAATGGAACTTCACGAAGTTCGTCCTCGACCGCGAGGGAAAGGTCGTCGCCCGATTCGACGCCGACCGCAAGCACGTCCGCACGCCGGACCTCGAGCCCGCGATGCTCAAGAAGGTCGATGAGTTGCTCGGCGCTCCGGGCGACGGCGGCGACAAGGGCGGCGGCTCCGGAGCGGCCGGGGGCTGAGCCGGGACCATGCCCGCCTTCGAGTACACAGCGCTCACCTCCGCCGGGCGACGCGTCGCCGGCGTGCTGACCGGCGCGAACGAGCAGTCCGTGCTCGGCGAGCTGGAATCGCGCCAGCTCGTCCCCGTGTCCATCGCGGAGCAGAAAGAGCGCCGGACGGTGCTCCGCCGCAAGCGCGTTCCGCTCCGCCACCTGGCCGAGAGCTACCAGCAACTCGGGGACCTGCTCCGGGCGGGCGTGCCGCTGATGCGCGGGCTGCGGCTCCTGGGCAACCTCAAGGCCCGCCCGCGCCTGGCCGCGGTCTACAGGGAACTGGGCGACGCCGTCGCGGACGGCACGGAACTCGCCGAGGCCATGACCGGTCGGCCCGAGGTCTTCCCGCGCGTCCACGCGGCCATGGTCCGCGCCGGCGAGAAAGGCGGCTTCCTCGAGAACGTCTTCCAGCGGCTCGGACAGTTCGTTACCGCCCAGGCCGAGCTGCGCGGCAAGATCATCGGCAACCTGATCTACCCGATGGTGCTGGTGGTCTTCGGCGTGCTGATCCTCGGGGCGATGTTCGGCATATTCATCCCGATGTTCCGCCCGCTCTTCACCCGGATGGAGGACCGCCTGCCCATCATCACGAGGGTGGTCTTCGCGATGAGCGACGCGGTCTCGGGGTACGGACTGTTCACGCTCGCCGCCGTCGTGCTCGCGATCGTCGCCGTTCGCCGCCTCTCCCGCCGCGCCGATGTCGCGCGGAAGCTGGCCGAAATGAAGACCTGGGCCCCGGTCACCGGCCCGCTGATCCGGGCGCTCGCGGCGGCACGCTTCTGCCGGATGCTCGGCACGATGCTCGCCAACGGCATCCCGGTCCTCGCCGCGATGCAGATCGCCCGCGACGCGGCCGGGAACGTGCTGATGGAAGAAGCGATCGACAAGGCGACCGAGGCGGTCCGTGGGGGGCAGCCGATCGCGGCCCCGCTGGCCGAGAGCCGGCTCCTGCCCGAGGACGTGATCGAGATGATCAGCGTGGGCGAGTCGGCCAACAACCTCGACGAGGTGCTCCTCACGATCGCCGAGACGATCGAGCGGCGCGTGGACCGGCTCCTGACGGGTGTAGTGCGGCTCATCGAGCCGCTGCTGCTCCTGCTCATCGCCGGCATCGTCGTGTGTGTCGCGTTGGCCCTGATCCTGCCGATGACGCAGATGCGCGCCGACACATGAACCGTGCGGCGTTTGTGGGGTAGGGAATCGCCGGGGTCCAAGCCTTGTCGCGCGCGCGGGGTGTTGCTAGCGTGTGCTAGCGCCGCCGCCGATGGAGCGACACGCCGACGCCGCGATCAACAAGCCCGCGGCGTCCGACGGAGAAAGGAGTCCCAGCCATGAGGATGGTCAAGAGTCGAACCGCCGGGCCGGCCCGGGGCGGTTTCACGCTCATCGAGATCATGATCGTGATCACGATCATCGTCCTTCTCGGGGCGATCGTGGGCGTCAGCCTCTTCGCCCGCCGCGACGAGGCGAAGGAGGGGATCGCGATCTCCCAGATGCGCAACATCCAGGAGGCGCTCAAGTGGTTCAAGAACGACTTCGAGCGCTTCCCGACCGAGCAGGAAGGGATCGCCGTCCTGTGGAGCAAGGAGACCCTCGACCCCGAGGCCCCGCAGGACAAGTGGAAGAAGTACATGGACAAGGCTGTCGCCACCGACGCGTGGGGACAGACGTGGGGCTACCGGCCCGCCAGCGAGCACGGCGACGAGTCCGAGTACGACCTCTGGTCCAACGGGAAGGACAAGGAAGAGGGGACCGACGACGACCTCACGTCGTGGACCGGCGGCGAGGGCGAGAGCGGCTCGGGCATGAGCGGTGAGATGCCCCCGCCCGCGAAGGGCGGACCGTGAGCGTCCCGTGAACGTGCGGCCAGATCGTGACTGACGCCCCGTCGTCGTGCGTGAAGGGGCGCGGGCGTCTCAATTCCGGGTTGTGCGATGAACCGACGCGGCTTCAGCCTGATCGAACTGCTGATCGTCCTGGGCGTGATGGTGGCGCTCGGGGCGGTGGCGGCGGTCGAGCTGGGAGGCGCCTCCGACGAAGCGCGGCTCGACGCGGCGATCCGCCGGACCCGGACGGCGTTCGCCCTCGCCCGCGCGGAAGCGCAGCGGGCTGGTGGACCACTGGCCCTCGTCGCGCGGGCCGGCAGACACGGAACACGCCTGGAGATCGAGCCGTTTGATCCCGCGGCCGACGATAGGGCGAGCAACGCGGCCGGCGGAGAAACGGGCGGGGCGGCACGAACCAACGGCGCGCCACGCCGCCCGCGCGTCATCGCGGAACTGCCCGAGCGCGTCACCGTGTCGGATCGTCCGCCGGAGCCGGCGGCCATGTTGGTTTCAACGCCGCGCGTTGAGGGGGCCGCTGTCGCCCCGACTACGCCCGCATCGCCGGCGCGTCCGTCGGCCACGCCCGAGGGCCTGCGGCTGGCGGTCATGCTCCCCGACGGGACATGCTGGGTGAGCGGGCCGCGCTACGTGATCGGGCCGGGTTCACGCGTCGCCCGCATCACGGCCAGCCGATGGACAGGCCTCGCACACGCCGAGCGGATCGAGATCACCGGCGAAGTGCCCGAACCGGGCGAACCGCCGCCGGAGCGCCCGGAGACCGACGCGGGAGGACGCACGGGAGGCTGACGTGACGCGAGCGACGCGACGTGCACGGCGGCGCGAATGGAGCGCGGTCGTGCGCGCGCGCCGGCGCGGCGCTCTGCTGCTCGAGGCCGTGCTCGCGGTCTCGATCTTCGTGGCGTTCTCGATCGCGATCCTCGGGCTGGTGGGTGACAGCGCGTCGGCCCTGGCGCGTGCGCGCGACGAAACCCGGGCCGCGGACCTGGCCCGCTCCGCAATCGCGAAGCTCGAAGCCGGCATCGCCAACGCGCGGACGCTGGCCGGCCCGGTGCCGCGATGGGAAGAAGACCCGACGACCCGCGAGGGCGATGACGCCAGCGGGCCGGAAGGCGGGGGAGGCGGATTCTCCGATGCCCCGCCGACACCCTCGCTCTGGGAGCTGCAGATCGAGACCGACCGCTCACCGTTCGAGGGTCTGACGCACGTGACGGTGCGGGCGTTCAAGCGGGCGTCGCCCGACTCCGACCGGGCGGTCGCGTCGTACACGCTCCGCCAGCTCGTACGGATTACCGCCGACGCCGAGGACCGCGCGGGCGAGGAAGACGCGCTCGGCGAGGCGGCCCGGCGCGGCGCCGAGCGGTCCGAGGGGACGGATCGCCCGGGGCGCGGCGGCCCCCGACCCCCGGCGCGCCGTCCGAACCCGGAGCCCGAGCGATGAACCGCCGCGCCTTCACGCTGCTCGAAGTCCTGCTGGCGCTCACGCTGGTGCTGGTGCTCTCGGGCGCGGTGTACGGCTTCCTGTGGAACCTGCTCGGCGAGCGTGACCGGATGAGCGAGTCCGCGGCCCACGCCGACGCCGCGGGGCTGGTGATCGAACGCCTCGAGGACGACTGGCTCGGCTCGCTCGCGGGACTGGCGGGGAAACCCGGAATCGAGGGCGACACGGCGTCCATCCGCGTCGTGTCGCGCGGCGTGACCGTGCCGCTGGAGGCGGGCGACCGCGGCGCGCCACTCGGCGACGTGCACGGTTCGGAGATCGCGTGGGACCGCTTCGCGGGAACGGTGCGGGCGCGGCGGTGGCACGGGCCGACGCCGGGCGGCTCATTCGAGACCATCACCGAGGGCGTGCAGCGGCTGCGATTCCGCTACTTCGACGAGCGATCATGGGCGTCGTCGTTCGACAGCGCGTCGGCCGGGCGGCTTCCCGCGGCCGTCGAGGTCGCTGTCTGGTTCGGCCCGCCCCTCGAACGACCCGAGACCGCCAGCGAGTCGGATCCGTCCGCAGCGGCGGACCGTCCCGATGACGCGGGTGCTCGCGCCGAAGCCGATAGGGGCGAAGACCTCGACCCGCCGCCGACGCCGGAGCGCGAGCCCGACCGGGTCCGCGTGATGGTGATCCCGGACGGTCCGACGTCCGCCTGGCGCGAGAGAGGGAGCGGGTCGTGAGCCGCCAACGCGGATTGATCCTGCTGTCCGTCCTCGTGGTCCTCGTGATCGCGGCCCTCGCGGGGACCACGGCGATGTACGCCGCGGACGCACGGGTGGCGTCGTCGCGCGTGGCGTTGTCGCGCACGCAGGCGCGGGCCTCGGCGTGGTCGGGCGTCCAGGCGGCGCTGGCGGAGCTGGCCGCGCAGCGCGACGACCTCTTGACGGGCGCGACCCCCGAGCTGACCAGCGAGTGGACGTTGTTCACCGACGACCTCGGCCTCACGGGTGTCGTGCGGTTGGTGCCGCTGGGCGCACCTGACGGCAACGGCGTCAGCGAGTGCGGCAAGCTTGACGTCAACACCGTGACCGAAGACATGCTCGGAAAACTCCCGCTCGTCGGCCCGGACCTCGCGAAGCGCATCGTCGCGGAGCGCGCGACGCGCCCGTTCGACAGCGTCGAGGACCTCATGCGGCTGCCGGGCATGACCACGGACCTGCTCTACGGCGGCGCCGGCGGGGACGACGCGGAGGCCCGGTCGGTCCGGCCGGAGACGGCCGACGATCGACCCCTCGGGGCGCGGGACGGCGACGCACCCGGTGCGCTGATCGAGGTGCTCACCGCGTTCAGCGCCGACCCGAGCATCCAGAGCGGCGTGGGCGAGGGCGGGGCCGAGCAACGCGGCAAGCTCCGCGTCAACCTCAACACCCCGTGGTCCGACGAGCTGAAAGAAGCGCTGACGGAGCGGTTCGGCGAGGGCGCGGCCGGGTCGGTCGAGGCGATGATGAAGGCCGGGGCGACTTTCAAGAAGGACGCTGACGTTGTGGCCAAGCTGCGCGAGCTGAATGCGCCTCCCGAGAACTGGGCCCAGATCCTCGACGCGCTCACGACCTGCCCCGACCCCTACGTCCTGGGGCGCATCGACGTGAATGTCGCACCACCGGACGTGCTGGCGTGCATCCCCGGGATCGACACCGCCGCGGCCGCGGACATCGTGGCCGCACGCGAGCGGCTGGACGCGGCGGTCCTCCTCGACCCCGCCTGGATCACCGCGCAAGGGATCATCCCCCCCGAGCGGTTCCAGCAGGCCGTGGATCACGTCACCACGCGATCGCTGGTCTGGCGGGTGCGGGTGGAGGCCGGCCGACGCCTCCCCGACGCCGATGAGAGCGAACCGCTGCGTGACCGGATCGTCCTGGACGCCGTGCTGGACGTGTCCTCGGAACGCCCCCGGGTCGCATACCTGCGCGAGGTGACACTGCTCGACACGGCCCGGGCGATGGACCGCCGCTTGGCCGGGGAGGCGGTGGACGAGGACGCTCTTGAGCCCGGACCGGCAGCTGAAGCCGAGCCCGTTCCGCCGCCAACGCCCGAGCCGTCCGAACGCCGGGGGACGAGCCCCCGACGGCCCGCCGGACCTTCCGGCGGACCCCGGAACGAGGCGCGGGACAACCGCGGCCCGAACGATGGGCCCCCGGGCGGGGATCGGGCCGATAGAGAGTCTGAAAGCGCGTCTTCCGCCGAAGGCGGCAGCGCGCGCCCGACGCCGACCGACCGGCGTCGAGGACGTTGGACCGCCGGAGGCGGGTCATGAAGGTTCCGCGGACCGTGGTGGCGGCGTGCCTGGACGGGGACCGCCTGTGCGCGCTCTCCGCGGTCGTGGGGAGCTCGGGCGTCCACGTCAAGGCGTGGGTCACGGCCCAGGCCCCCGCCGGTCTGGACATCCGCGACGCCACCGCCGTCGGCGCGTGGCTGCGGACCACCCTTCAGAACGCCGGAGTCACCGGTTCGCGCCTGCTGTTCGCGGTGCCGCGCGGCGAGGTCGTGCTCAAGCGGCTCAAGCTGCCGCGCGGGGCGGCCGAGACCGACCTGGCCTCGATCGTCCGCCTCCAGATGACCCGCCAGATCAGCTTCGCGATCGAGGGCACCGCGATCGACTACGCCGTGATCGACCCCGGCGTCACGGACATCATCCCCCTCGAACCGGCGGCGATGGGCCCGGGAGGTCGGGCGCCGATCACGGACGCCGCGAGCGCGACGGGCATGGTGGACGTCCTCGCGGGGGCGCTGCCCGGTGAGCGCATGGCGTTCCTGCGTTCGGCGGCCTCGGCGGCGGGAATGAAGGTCGATCGCGTGGGCCTGCGGGCCGCCGGGGCGGCGGCCATACTGGCGGGGGCGTCACGCGTCCGCGAAGGGTCGATCGTGGGCGTGGCGGCGGGGTCGGCGTCTATCGAGTTCGTCGTGCTGGAGCGCGGTCGCCTGGTCTTCGCCCGCTCGGCGGACTTCGGATTCTCGACCGGCGGCACGAGCGGCACCGGCGAAGAGTCGCTGGCCCATCGCGTCGCGGTCGAGGCCAAGCGGACGTGGATGAGCTACCGCGTCGGGCACGACTCGGCCGCGGTGGACGCGGTCGCGGTGCTGGGCGAGGGGGACATGGCCCGCGACCTGGCCGTCGCGTGCGGCGCGGCCCTGGAGCTGCCGGCCGAGTGCGTGGGCCTGCCGCGGAAGTTCGAGCTGCCCCAGTCCATGACCGAGCCGGACCGGCTCGTGGCGGCCCCGCTGGTCGGGCTCCTGGGCGTGGGGCTGCTGGCCCCGGCGACGCTGGACTTCGCTCACCCGCGCAAGCCGCCCGACGTCGGCGCGGCCCGGCGTCAGCGCGTGCTGCTGGCGGCGATGCTGGCGATCGCGGGCGCGGGAACCGGCGTCTACTTCGCGGTCAACGACTTGGCGGAGTTGCGCTCCAGCGAGCGGATCGCGTCCACGAAACTCAAGAACCTCGACGAGAAGTACGCGGACTTCCTGCTGGGCGACGCGCGGCTCCAACATATGCGTCAGTGGGTGGACTCCGACGTGGACTGGCTGGCCCACGCGCGCTGGCTGAGCGACACGATGCCCGATCCACGGACGGCGCAGCTCGATTCACTGACGGGGCGGCTCGACGCGGGCGTAGCCTTCACGCCGAGGGACGCCAAGAACCCCCGGTATGTCGGCGGCGCATGGGGCGTGGACCGCCAGGCCGTCTTCGGGATCGCGGGGCGCGCTTCGGCACGGTCGGTCGCCAACGGATTGAGGGCGGACCTCGTTGAATCGAAGCTCTACACGCTCGATAGCCGCGGGCCGGACACGCCCGATCGGTTTGACTACACCCTCTCCACGCACCTGGCGAACCCGGCCGATGTGAGCAAGCCCGCCAGCGGCGCGGCGTCGGGGAGCGCGCCATGACTCCTGCGCGCGCGTGGATCGTTGGGGTCGCCTCGGCCGTCGCCTTGTTGCTCGCGACAGGCTGGGCGGCGAACGCCTTCTACTTCGCTCCGGCCGCGAAGCTCCGCACGGACCTCACCAAGGACCGCGACGCGATCCGCGCGCTCGAAGGCGCCGTCGAAGAGGCCAGGGCCCAGGAGGCCGCCCTCGCTGCGATCGTCGCCACGACGCTCGGGACCACCGAGGAGCAGGTCGATGCGGCCCTGCGCGACCGGCTGAATGCCGTGGCGGCGTCGGCCGGACTTGGCGGAATCCAGGTGCAAACCTCGCGCCCCGTGCCGGAGAAGAACCCGGCCGGAGCGAGGCTCAACAAATCCAGTTCCAGGAGCCCTTTCACGGCGGGCCTGAGCAAGCAAACCGACTTCTGGATCGTCCGCGGGGACGTGAGCGGCGAGGGAACTCTCGACCAAACGCTGCGAGCCCTGGCTGCACTGAAGGAACAACCCTGGGCCCACCGCGTCGAGAGCTTCTCGATCAAGCCGCTGGACAAGGACCGGCAGCGGTTCGAGCTGCGCGCCGGCGTGGCCACGATGATCATGCCCGACCTGGTGCCCGAGGGATTCGCCCCCCCCGCGCCGGTAGCCCTGAGCGACGAGGCCCAGGTGATGCTCGAACCCATTGTGGCCCGCAACGTCTTCAAGCAGCCGTCGGAGGAAACTCGCGTGGCGACCGCGGACCCCAAGCCGCCGCCCGTGAAGCCCCCGCCTCCGTCGCCGTACCTGGATTGGAAGCTCACGGGGATCGTGCAGGTAGGGGCCGTCACCGAAGCGTGGCTGCACAACACGAAGAGCAACGAGAAGGTCGCGCTGACCGCCGGCGGGCGCGTCGCCGACGCGGTGCTGTTGACCGCGGCAGACGAGCGGGCGGTCTTCGAGATCGCCGGAAAGAAATACGAAGTGTTCAACGGGCAGACGCTCGACCAGCGCCGCCCGACGGAACCATAGACGGGCAACCAGTTCAGGATCGATCGGGACAGATCAGGACAGTTTCAGGTAGGCTCGGGCCCGGCCGGATTGAACCGGCGAGACTCGGCCATGAGGGCCGAGGGCCACGGCAGGGAGGACCGACATGCGTTCCATTCAGTCGCATCGGCGTTGGGCGGCATCTCTCGCGGCCTGCGCGGGGCTTGCGGTGTCCGTGTTCGCGCAGGAGGGCGCCCCACCCGCGGAGGCCATGCCGGCGCCCGCACCGGCCGCACCGAGTTCGCCCGAAGCTCCGCCGCCCGATGCCCAGGGCCAGCCTCAGGCGCAGCCCGCGACCGCTGCACCGGCGCAACCGGACAGCACGGCACAGCCGGCCGGCGATGCTCAGGCACCCAGGCCGATCGATCCCATCCGCTTCAACTTCAAGGATCAGCCCTTCGACCAGGTGCTGGACTTCTTCTCGCGCGTGACCGGCCTGCCGGTCATCCGTGAGGCGCCGCCCCCGCAGGGCGCGATGACGTTCATCAGCGCCGAGGCGTATTCCTTCGACGAGGCGCTGTCGATCCTGAACCTGACCCTGCAGGTTCACGGCGTGCGCCTGCGCCGCGACGGGAAATACCTCTACCTGGCATCTTTGCAGGAATCCGCACGCAAGCCCGGCGACGTGGTCGCGGGCACGGTCCCGCCGGACGCGACACCGGACCAGATCCTCACGCTCACCATCCCCCTCAACAACACGCAGGCGCAGGTTGTCGCCGACCAGATCAAGCCGCTCATCGGCCCGTACGGCTCGGTGCAACCGGTGCCGGCCCAGAACATGCTGATCATCGTCGAGACCGCGGCCCAGTGCCGGCGGATCCAGGCGATCGTCGGCGCGATGGACGGGGTCCGCCCCGCGGACTCGGAGTACAAGCTCTTCGCGCTCAAGCACGCCCAGGCCGACGCGGTCTTCAACGCCCTCAAGGGGCTCATCGCCGAAAAGCAGACGATGGTCGTCTTCGACGAAAAGGGCAACCGCAAGGTGCTCCGCGAAGAGTCCATCCAGGGCATGAGCCTCCAGCCCGACCCGCGGACCAACTCGATCATCGGCGTGGGTCCGAAGGCACGCCTCCAGGTCGCCGAGGAGCTGATCGCGCTGCTGGACGTGCCCGAGGGCGGGCGCGGCGACGCGCAGATGATGACGTTCGCTCTGGCCACCGTCACGCCGCAGGACGCGGCGACCCACCTCAACACGCTCTTCAAGTCTGTCCCCGACGCCGCGAAGCCCACCATCGTCCCGCTGACCGACGCCGGAAAACTCACGATCGTCGCGCCCGCGGCCCTGCTCGCACAGGCCGCGGCCCTCATCGGCGAGATCGACCCGGGTTCGGCCCGCGCCCCCGCGTCGCAGGACCCGGGTCGCCCCGCGCTGCCCGAGCGCCGCGCCGCGGTTCTCAGGCTGACCTACGTCACGCCCGCGGCGATCGAGCAGCTCGCTCCTCGCCTGCTGACGCCGCGCCAGTCGCAGGTCGTGAAGTTCGCGCCCATGCCCGACGGACGCGGCGTGGTGGTCTCGGGCCCGGCCGACGACGTGGCCGCGTTCGAGTCGATCGTCAAGGGCCTCGACGCGGCCCCGGACCTGCCGAAGGAAGTCCGGCAGGTGCGGATCGCTTCGGGCGATGCCCGGGTGGTCCTCGATCGGGCCGTGAAACTCCACAAGGCCGCCGGGCGCGAACAGACCGACCCCGTGTCGTGGGACCTGGACGCGCTCTCGCGGACGGTGACGCTGATCGGCCCGCGCGCGGCCGTGGACAGGTTCGCGCTGCTGCTCCAGGACGGCGAGGCGGCCTTCACGGCGGACCTGGAGTCGCGGACGTTCCAGCTCGCCAAGGTGAAGCCCAGCGTGCTCGCGGGCAAGCTGCTGCGCGTCGCGCGGGCGATGCTCCAGCCCTCGGACGGCGCGGCGTACATCGAGCCGAAGCTCGAGCCCGTGGACGAACTGGGCACGCTGATCGTTCGGGCCGAGCCCGGCCAGTTCGCGGTGCTCGAAAACCTGATCCGCCGCCTCGACCAGCCGGAACCGGGGTCGGCGGGGTTCACGATCCTGCCTGTGTCCGGCGTTAAGGCGTCGCAGGTGCGCGACCGGGCGATGGGCGTGTACATGGCGCAGGTCGCCGAGGCCCCGGGGATGACCATCCCCGAGGTCGTGGCCGACGACGCGGCCAACGCTCTCCAGATCGTCGGCGACGCGGAGGCAACGCAGCGGCTCACCCGCATCGTCGGCGAGCTTCAGCGGCTGGGCGGGCCTGCCCGCGAAGTGCGGCTGATCGAGCTCAAGATCGCGCGGGCGGAGACCGTCGTGAGCTTCGTCCAGGACCTGATCAAGTCCAGCGAGAGCTTCCGCGTCCGTGGCGGGCCGGACCCCGTGGTCGAAGCGATCGAGGCGACCAACACGCTGCTGGTCGCCGCGGAGCCCACGCAGTTCGCCGTTATCGAGCACCTCGTCCGGAACCTCGACGCCGCGACGACCACCGAGCGCCTCCCGCTGCGGATCCTGCGCCTGCGCGCGACGGACGCGGCCAATCTCGCCTCCGTGCTCCAGGCATCGTTCGACCGGCGCTCGATCGAGCAGAAGGCCAAGGAGCCCGTGGACATCCAGGCCGACGCGGCGACGAACACGCTGGTCGTGTCGGCGCACCCGGGCGTCTTCCCCGAGATCGAGCGGATCGTGACGGAGCTCAACGAGACCCAGGCGCTCGACGCGGAGGGGCGGGAAATCCGCATCTTCCCGCTCAAGGTGGCCCGCGCTGAAGAGTTGGCGCGCACCATCGACTCGATGTACCCTGAGCCCCCGATGCCGATCGACCCGCGGACACGCCAGCCGCGCCCCGATCTGCAGCGCCCGCGCGAGGTGGTCGTCCGCGCCGACCGCGGGACGAACGCGCTGATCGTGGACGCGCCGGCCAAGCGGCTCGCGGGCTTTGAGCAGCTCGTCAAGAGCCTCGACCAGCAGAAGCTCGCCGACAACGTCGAGGTGCGGACCTTCCGCGTCGCGCGCGCGGAACTGGCGTCCGTCGCGACCACCCTGCGCAACCTGGCCGCGAGCGGCGCGATCTACGGAGGGGGGGGCGGGGTCGCGCCCGGCGTCGCCACGCCCGTCACCATCGACACCGAGCCGATGACGCGCACCCTCATCGTCAGCGGGCCGACTCAGGTCTTCGCGGCCGTCGAGGAGGTGCTCAAGCGGCTCGATTCTGCGCCCGAGCGCCCCGCGACCGGCGTGAAGATGCACGCGCTCAGGCACGCCCGGGCCGAGCGGCTCCAGCCCCTGCTGCTCAAGATTCTCATCACACGCGTCAAGGAGCAGCAGCAGCGCGACGGCACAGTCGCCGTAGACGCGCAGTCGCTTCTCGACGTGGCCGCGGACCCCGCGACCAACACGCTCATCATCTCCGCGCCCGAGGCGATCCAGCCGGTGGCCGAGGAGCTCATCAAGGCGCTCGACAACGAGCTGGCGGACGCGGGGCGCGCCGTGATCCGGATCGTCCCGCTCACCTACGCCGAGGCGCCGCAGACCGCCCAGGCCCTCAACCAGGCGCTGCCGACGGTCGAACTGCCCACGGGGGGGCGTGTGACGATCCTCGCGGCCGGCGGGGCGAACGCGCTGATGCTCTCCGGGGCCGAGGCCGACCTGAAAAAAGTCGAAGAGCTGATCGCGTCGCTCGACGCCAAGCCGCTCGACGCCGACGCGCAGGACGTGGCCACCTATGAACTCAAGCACGCGGACGCGGGGGCGCTCGCCCCGATGGTCCAGCGCCTCCTGACGGACCAGCTCGCGACCGATCCCCGCGTGCTGCTGGAGCAGCTCCGGCTGCGGCGCGGGCAGCTCCCCGCGCGCCCGCCGGTGCGTGTCGAGGCCGACGCACGCAACAACTGGCTTGTCGTTTCCGGGCCGCAGTCGTCCGTGCAACTGGCGAAGGCCATCATCGACCGGCTGGATCAGCCCGCGGAGGCCACGGGGCACACCGCGATGGTCTTCACACCCGCGAAGGGCGACGCGCAGGCTCTCGCGGCCACGGTCGCCCGACTCGTGAACGAGACGCTGCCGTCCGGACGCAAACCCGTCGAGCTGACGGTCGAGCCTCGCTCCGGCGGCATCATCATCCTCGGCACGCCCGAGCAGGCCGCCGAGTCCGTCAAGCGCCTCGCCGAGTTCGACGACCGCGCCCTGCCGTCGCCCGCGGCCGACCTGGCACTGATCGACCTGAAGCACCTGGACGCCCGCACCACGGCGCCGATCCTGCAGGGCGTCCTGAGTGATCGCTCGCGCTGGCCCGAAGGGCTTCGTCAGGCCGAGCGGGCCGGGCTGAGCGTCCCGCAGCCCACGGTCAACGCCGACCCACGCGCGAACCGTGTCCTCGTCAGCGCGCCGACGACGCTCATGCCGCTCGCCCGGGAGTTGGTGGCGTCGTTCGACCGCCCCTCATCGCAGGGTGCAGCCGAGGTGCGGGTCTATCGGTTGGAAAAAGGCGACGCGGCGTCGGCCGCGACGGCCCTGCGCACGGCGCTCTCCGCGGGGCTCGAGCCCGGCGAAGCGGCGCCCGTGGTCACGCCCGAGCCATCGAGCAACACGATCGTGGTGGCCGCGACCCCAGCGCGCCTGGTGCAGGCCGACACGCTCATCGCGTCGATGGACGAGGCGGCCCGCCCCGAGGGGCTCGGCGTCCGCACGATCTATCTGAAGTTCGTCCGCGCCGAGACGATCGCGCCCGTGCTCGAAGGCGTCCTTAAGCGCGAATCGATCATCAACCTGCTCGCCCCGTGGCAGGTCGGGCAGTATCTCGCCCAGGGAGGCAAGGCCGGCGACGACGTACGCGTGGCCGCCGAGAAGCGGCTCAACGCCGTCGTCGTGAGCGCCCCACTGCCGATCCTCGAGATGGCCGAACAAGTCATCCGCGAGCTCGATACCGATCCGGGCTCGCGCGGCGGCCCGCGAACCGATCGGCCCGTGCGGATTATCTCGCTGACCAACTCCGACGCGGGTGAACTGGCCGCGAACCTCGCGTCGGTCTTCGCTGATGACCAGGCGGGTGAAGAGCCCCCCACGATCCGCGTGGACAAGGCCAGCAACTCGCTCATCGTCCGCGCGAGCGACGTGCAGATGGCCACGATCGGCGAGCTGGCCCGCAAGCTCGACACCGCGACGCTCACCAGCAGCCGGCAGATGCGGTTCATCCCCATCGACCGCTCCCGCGCCGACGCCGACGCCGTCGCCCGCACGCTCCAGCGCCTGCTCGAGCAGCAGGGCGGCGTCAAGGTCGAGGTCATCAGCGCCGAGGACCTGCTCAAACCGGCCGACCCCGCGGACCCGAACGCGAAGCCGCGGGGCGACGCGGGACGTGACACGATGGGCGGTCGCTTCGATCTTCTCCGTGCAGCCGTGCTGTCCGCCGCGATCGCGCACCAGCCCGTTCAGCCGGGGACTCCCGCGCCTTCCTCCCCGCCCGCTCCCGCGCCGGCCCCGTTCGGCGACGTGGAACTGCCCGGGGTGACCATCGCGGTCGACCCCGCGACAAACTCGCTGATCGTGCTCGGCTCGCCGCGGATCACCGACCGCCTCGCCGCCCTCGCGTCGATGCTGGAGCAGCAGATGCCCCCCGAGGCCACGCGGGTGCGGATCGTGACGCTCCCCGAGAGCGCCGACGCCCAGGCCGTGGCCGCCGTGGTCCGCCAGACCGCCGAGCAGATCGGCCGCGCCGGCCCGCAGAACCCCGGCGGGTTCACCGGCCCGGTCGTCGCCCAGCCCGACCCGGCGGGCGGCGCTCTCATCGTGTGGGCGAACGACACCGACTTCGCGGCCATCGGCCAGCTCATCGGCAGCCTCGCCGCGGCCGACCCGGGCGCCACCCTCACCGTCAAGGTCTACCCGCTGGCAAGCGTGTCGGCGTCGCGTGCGATCGAGTCGATCCGCGACCTCATCGGCGCCGAGCCGCGCGGGCAGCAGGCGCGGCGCGTCCGGCGAGCCCTGGACCTGACGATCCAGGACCGCGACGGCAGCAGCACCCGGGCCACGATCGATCCCGCACGCGTCCGCATGACCGCCAACCCCGGCGGCACCGCCGTCATCGTCGCGGCCCCGGCCGACGCCTTCCCGCTCATCGACCGCTTCCTGGCGACCATGGACCAGAGCCCGCTGACGGAGCGGCTCGCCATCCGCCGGTATGAACTCAAGAACGCGAAGGCCGACGACCTGGCCCGCACGCTCCAGCGGCTCTTCGAGGCCCAGCGCCAGGGCCCGAACACCGAGGACCTGCCCCGCACCCAGTTCGTCGCGGACGACCGGACCAACTCGATCCTGGTGACGGCCGCCAACGCCCAGCACGCCGACGTGCAGCGCCTGCTGGAGACGATGGACCTGGAGCTCACCGAGCCGGACCTCAAGGTGGAGGTTCTCACGCTGCGCAATGCCGCGCCGAGCACCGTCAAGGCCGTCGTGGAGCAGGTCGTCGTCGGGCGCGATCCGGCGAAACGCGAGCGCGTGCAGATCTCGGCCGAGGACGGGTCCAACCTGTTCGTCGTGCGAGCGACGCAGGAGCAGATCGACGAGATCAAGACGATCGTCGCGCAGATGGACTCAGCCGACGCCCCCGCCCTGCCCATGCGGACGCTCAAGCTGCTGCACGCCGACGCCCAGGCCGTCGCCGCCGGGCTCCAGCGGTTCTTCCAGCAGCGGGCCGAGGCGGCCAGCCGCCCCGGGCGGCGCGTGCCCAACCGCGTGGCCATCATCGGCGACCGCCGCAGCGGGACACTCGTGGTCACCGCGAACGACGAGGATTTCGCACAGATGCAGTCACTCGTCGCCACGTTCGACCAGCCCGTGGCGTCCAAGGAGCTGCAGCTCCGGGTAATCCAGCTCCAGCACGCGCGGGTGCCCGAGCTGCGCGAGACGCTCGAGAACATTTCGTGGCAGCTCCGGTCCGACCGCAGCGACGGGCTCGGCTTCTTCTTCTTCGGTTTCGGCGGCCGCCCGCAGCGCGACGAGGGCGACCCGGCCGAGGACAAGCTCTACGTCGACACCAACGAGCGGACCAACAGCGTCATCATCCTCGGGCAGGGCCCGACGCTCGAGCGCATGGAGGCGATCGTCAAGGCCCTGGACGTGCCGGTGTCGCAGCTGGCCGACACCATCGTGCGGGCCGTCCCCGTCGGCGGGGCGGACCCGGCCGCGATCGCGCGGGCAATCCGCGAGGCGACGCGCGCCACCGGGCTCCCCTGGTGGCAGGACCGCGACCCCGAGGCGGTCATCGTCGAACCCGACGCCCGCCGGCGGATGGTCATCCTCATCGGCAAGCGGCCGAAGGTCGAGGCGGCAGTCGCGATGGTGCAGGAACTCGCGACGGCGACCGGTCGACCCGGTCAGGTCATCGAGTCCTTCCCGCTCCGCCACGCCCGAGCGGACCGCGCGGGGGAGAGCCTCCGCCGGTTCTTCGACGAGCGGGCCCGCGCGGCCGGCCTGCCCGCGGATCAGGTCTCCGTGATCGGGTCCGACGACGGGAACGTGCTGATCGTCGCCGCCGACGCGGAGAGCCTGGCGATCCTGCGCGACCTGCTGGCCCAGATCGACCAGCCGGAACTGGGCAAGGATCGACGGCGCGAGGTCTACACCCTCAAGGACCGCAAGGCCGACGAGGTGGCGAACGTGCTGCGCCAGCAGTTCCCGTCGCGCGACCGGACGGACGCGGCCGTGATCGTCACGCCGATGCCGAGCACCAACTCGCTCATCGTCTCGGCGCCCCAGGAGGACTTCGACCAGGTGGCGTCGCTCGTCAAGCAGCTCGACACGACGACCATGGGCGACGTGAAGATCGTCACGGTGAACCTCAAGACCGCCCGGGCTTCAGAAGTGGGCGAAGCCCTGCGCAACGCCCTGCCCCCGACGGTGAACGTGAAGGTCACGCCGCTGGCGCGCTCGAACACGGTCATCCTCACCGGGTCGGACGAGGCGATCACCCTGGCGATGGAGCAGATCGGCAATATCGACGCCGAGCCCGAGCGGACGCTCGTCGAGTTCCAGCGGTTCAAGCTCAAGAACGCGATCGCGTCGGACGTCGCGTTCACGCTACGCGAGATGCTCCGCAGCCGACCGCGGGGCCCCGCAGACGCCCAGCCGAGCGTGGACTACGGGCTCACGGACAACACGATCAGCGTGTCGGGCTCCGCCGAGCAGGTCCGTGACATCGCGAAGATGATCGATCAGCTCGACGTGAAAGCCGAGGAGCAGCGGACGACGGAGTTCGTCAAGCTGCAGTTCGCCGACGCCCAGCAGACCGCGCGGGCGCTGGACGTGTTTTACGGGCGCTTCGCCGCCGAGGCCAACACCCCCGGCGCCCGCAACGTGACGATCGTCCCCGACCAGGCCTCCAACTCGCTGGTCATCGGTGCCGACGCCGCCGAATGGGAGGGCATCCGGGCCCTGCTGAAGAAACTCGACACCGAGGAGTACGACACCTCGCGCCAGCTCACCGTGCTCCCGCTGCGCCACGCGGACGCGGCCGGGGTCGCCCGCGCCCTGAACGAGGGCTTCCGCGCCCCAATGGAGCAGCGGGCCCAACGCGAGCAGCTCCGCCAGCAGCAGAACCAGCGCGGCGGTGCCGCGCCGCAACGCCTGGGCGAACAGGCCGCGCCGCCCCCGATGCTCGTGGACTCGGAAGGCGCGCCGTCTGTTTCCGCGGAGACGCAGACGAACTCGCTGATCGTGTTCGCCGGGCGGCGCGACCTCCAGCGGATCGAGGCGCTGGTGGCCCAGATCGACGTGCCCGACTTCAACCGCTTCCCCGCCGCCCGCGTGATCCCGCTCGAATCGGGCAAGGCGTCGTCGATCGCCGCCGCGGTCCGTGAGCTGTTCCAGTCGCAGCAGACGCGCCCCAACGGCCCGCGCTCTGTGGCCATCGTCGGCGACGACGCGAGCAACGCGCTGATCGTCCGGGCCGAGGACCGCGAGTTCGCCGAGATCAAGGCCCTGACCGACACGATCCAGCAGCAGGGCGACCGGTCGCGCGCCACGGTGCGCGTGCTGGCGCTGCGGAACGTCCCTGCCGCGCGCCTCCAGAAGACCCTGACGCAGACGTTCAGCGCATCCGCCAAGCAGCTCGGCGAGACCCTCGCCGTCGAGGTGGACCGCACCAGCAACGCGCTCGTTGTCGCCAGCAGCGAGCGGCTGTACCAGGAGATCGAGAAGGTCGCCCGCGAACTGGACGGCGTCGTCCCGGGCGGCGAGGGTCAGCCCGGTGTAGGCCCGCGCGGTCCGCTCGGCCAGTCGGTCTTCATCATCGACGTGCAGAACAACACCCCCGAGCAGGTCCGCAAGATGCTCGAGGACATGGGGCTGACCCGCCCGCAGGGCGAGGACCGCCCCGGCGTCGTGTCGGAACCGATCTCAATCGTCCCGCTCACGTCGCGCCGGGCGCTCGCCGTCGTCGCCGGCCCGCAGGACGGCGAGGCCGTGGTCGCCCTCGTCCGCGCACTCGACGCGGAGCCCGCCCACGCCGAGCAGCAGGTCTCGGTCGTGGCGCTGAAGCTGGCGACCGCGTCGGCGGTCGTCACCACGCTGACCGAGATGCTCGACCCGAAGAAGGCCGCTTCCCCCACCGCCCCCGCCGCCGCGATCGCCGAGCAGGTCCGCCGCCTCAGCCTCGCCCGCAACGGGCTCGAGCAGGCCGACATGGTCCTCGACCTGTCTCGACCCATCCGGCTGATCGCGGACCCGCAGACCAACGCGGTCATCATCGGCTCGACGAAGGAGAACGTGACGGCGCTGCGCGAGGTGGTCCGGATGCTCGACGCCCTGCCGATCGGCGAGGCCGTCGTGGTCCGCATCTTCCCGCTTAACAACGCCTCGGCGACCCGCGCCAAGGCCGCGATCGACGACCTGTTCAAGCAGGGCGAGTCGCTCCGACGCATCCCCGGCACGCAGCGCCAGGGCCTGCCCACCACCGCGACGGGCAAGGCGCTCGCCGGCGACATCGCCATCACCGTGGACGACCGCACGAACACGCTGATCGCCGCGGGCCGCGAGGAAGCGGTCGCGTTCGTCGAGGTCATCCTCAAGGACCTGGACAGCGCCGAATCGAGCAAGTGGGTGGAACCAACGCTGGTCACGCTGAAGTTCGCCGACGCCCGGGCCTTGGCCGAATCCCTCCGAGCCGTGCTGGTCCAGGGCCTGGCCACCACGCCCGAGGCGATCGGCCTCCAGAAGCAGTTCGGCCGCCTGCGGATGGTGCGAGAGGGCAAGGACCTGGCCGACCCGGCGGCCCGCATCGAGGCCGACCTGTTCGCGCCGTTCACGGGGCTCGTGATCCAGGCCGAGGAGCAGCTCAACGCGCTGATCGTCGTCGGCTCCCCGGCCAACATCGCGATCGTCCGCGAACTGGCGGGGATGCTCGACGTCGAGGCGGCGTCCGCGTCGAACACCGTCCGCGTCTTCCCGCTCCAGTTCGCGGCCGCGGACCGGGTCGCGGCGATCGTCGGGCGGCTCTTTGATCAGCGGCAGACCCTTCCCGGCGCGCGGGACGAAGACAAGCTGATCCTCGCGCCGGACGCGCGGACCAACGCCCTGATCGTTTCGACCAGCCCCCGCAGCTTCGCGATCCTCGAGGCCACCCTCCGCACGCTCGACAACCGGGAATCCAACCCCATGGTCGGCGTCCACGTGGTCCCGGTGGTCGGCGCAGACGCCGCCACGATCGCGCCGAAGATCCAGTCGCTGATGCGCGAGCGGATCGAGGCGGCCAGGATTCAGGGGAATGTCCGCGACGCGACCGAGGCCTTCACCATCGAGGCGGACAAGCCCGGCAACCTGCTCATCGTCGCGTGCAGCGACGAGAACCTGGCGGTCGTCAAGGAACTTGTCGCGGCCCTCGCCGCCGGAAACCCCGCCCTGGAGGGCTCGCGCCGTACGGAGATCGTCCAGCTCAAGACCGGCAAGGTCACGGACGTGGCCGCGTCGGTGCGGAACCTCTACGTCGAGAAGGAAACGGCCAAGCGCGGCGAGGATGCGCTGACGGTGGTGGCGAACGAGCGGCTCAACGCGCTGGTCGTGACCGGCACGGAGCAGGATGTGCGGGCGATCCGCGACCTTGTGGATCGCTTCGACTCCGCGCAGGTCACAAACGTCCAGTCGATCCGCTTCATCGAGCTCAAGTCCGCCAACGCGCTGGAGGTCGTCAACCTCCTGCAGAACGTCTTCTCGGGGCGGTCCGTCGCGGGCGCGGGCGGGATCGGCGTCCGCCAGGCCACACGCCTCAGCTTCATCCGCGAACAGGTCGCGGGGGAGCTGCAGGGTCAGTTGGGCGCGAAGCCCACGGAAGCCCAGGTCGATGCCGCGATCCGCGAGACGATCTCGCTGACGCCCGACCTGCGGACCAACCGCGTCGTGGCGTCCGCGCCGCCCGAGATGATGGCCCTCATCGCCGAGATGATCGAGGACCTCGACTCGACGAAGCGCGACCGGCGCATCGAGAAGTTCGAGCTCAAGAACGCCGACTCGCGGGCCATGGCCGAGCTGCTCCGCGACGTGTTCAACCTCCGCCAGCAGGGGAACCTCTACGTCCTCGTGCCGTCGGACACGCCCGAACCGGGCGAGGAGGGCGCGGCGGCCCCGGCGCCGGGCGACCAGAAGTTCACGCCCGTGCCCGACGAACGCCAGCAGCTCTCCATCGCCATCGACGCCCGCACCAACACCATCATCGTGAGCGGCACCGAGGCGTACCTGGCGGAAGTCGGCAAGCTCGTCCGCGAGCTCGACGGCGTCCAGGGCGCCGAGCGCGAGCGCCTCATCTACCCGCTGCGCAACGCCAAGGCCAAGGAGGTCGAGACCACGCTCGCGTCGTCCTTCAAGCAGGAGGCCGACCTGCAGCGTGACCTGCTCGGGGGCGAGCTCTCCGGCGCCGTCATGCGCCAGATGGAGCAGGAAGTTACCGTCGTCGGCGACGAGAAGAGCAACAAGCTCATCGTCACCGTCTCGCCGCGGTACACCGAGAAGGTGCTGGCGCTGATCGAAGAGCTCGACTCGGCCCCGCCGCAGGTCGTCATCCAGGTGCTCCTGGCCGAGGTCACGGTGGACAACTCCGACGCCTGGGGCGCGGACATCCGCCTGAAGAACCTGGGCGGGGACAACTTCAACTTCGCGTCGCTGGCCGCCGGAGCCGGAGTGGCGTCGGCCCTGGGCGTCCCGCACCTCTCGTTCTCGTCCGTGGACTTCGAGCTGCTGGTGCGGGCGCTGGAGGCCCAGGGCAAGCTCCAGGTGCTCAGCCGCCCGTCCGTCACGGTGAACAACAACGAGGCGGCCTCGATCAACGTCGGCGAGGAGATCGCCATCGTCACCAGCGTGGACCGCGCGGGCGACACCGGACGCACCACCGCGAACGTCGAGCGCCGCGAGCTGGGCATCATCCTCAACGTCACCCCCACCATCAGCGCCGACGGATTCGTGCGGATGGAGCTGGCGCCCGAGATCTCATCGCTCAGCGCCCGCACCACCCAGATCAGCGAGGACTTCTCCGCCCCCGTCATCACGCAGCGCAAGATGTCCACCACGGTCACGATCAAGGACGGGCAGACCGTGGTCATCGGCGGCCTGATCCAGTCCACCGAGGAGCAGCGCAAGACCAAGGTGCCGGTCGTGGGCGATTTCCCGCTCGTCGGCTGGCTCTTCCGATCCACCGACGCCCGCGACGTCAAGACCGAGCTGGTGATCGTCCTCACGCCCAAGGTCATCTACAACGACACGCCCGACGGCTCGCGCCGGCTGCGCGACCTGAGCGAGAAGAAAATCGACTCGCTCCAGAACCCGCGCGAGCTGCGCGAGACGCTCCGCCAGGACGGCGCCTACGAAGAGCAGGAAAAGGACGGCGAAGGGATGCTCACATCGCCGGCACCCGCGGAGCCGCCCGTCCCCGTGGCTTCGCCGGGCGGCGGCGGGGGCCCGACGGCGGGCGTTCCCGACGCCCCCTCGGTCGACGATCGTCCGCGTCCGGCCGTGTCCCGCTGGCCGACGAAGCCCGGTGCGCCGGACTGAACGTCAGGAGCCGCCCCGCCGTGCTTTCCCCAAGTCACAAGCCCGCACGACCCGCCCGAGGCCTCGGCGCCGCGGTCCTCGCCGCCACGCTCATGCTCGCGGCGTGCGTCGCAAACAACAGCGCCTCTCCCCACGCCCGACGCCCAACGCCCGACGCCCGCCCCGAACGGCTGGCGGTCTTCGTCGATGGGCAGTTCGCCGACACCGACGCCAACCGCTACGGCGACACGAACCAGGCCGTGGTCTATGTCTTCACCGACCTCCGCTTCGACCTGCCGATGGAAGCGTCGGGAGCGTTCGTGTTCACGCTGCGCGACCCGAACGGGGCGATCATCCGGGAATGGAGTTTCGACGCCGACGCGGCCGCCCGCTCGCGTCTCCGCACGCCCGTCGGCCCCGGATTCGCATTCACGCTGAGCTTGCTCGAAGGGGGCACGGATCGCGTCGATGGGACCGAGGGCGAACTGACGTGCTCGTTCGAGCCCTCCTCGGGCTCGCCCCCGGTCCGCACACGGCTTTCGTCGCTCGTCACGGTCGGGCCGATTCGCCCGTCCGGGTCAAGCGGCTGGTCCACGCCGAATGCGCGCTGACACGATCGGCGCCGTGCCGTGGAGGGTTTGGGTTGCCTGTGCGGGCGATGCTCGCCCGGGGTGGCGTCGCGCCCGGCGGATTCCACCGCTCGTTAGCGCCGTCTTGACACAACCATAACACAGTCAGCCCACACGCCGCGATAATCCACCCGACCGTGGAATCGGGCGTGCCGGAGTATGCCGCTGTGGGCAGCGGCGTGGCGCGACCCCCCTTTTCTGAGAGGAGTCGAGCATGCAGGTGCGCAATCGTCCCGGGATGTTCAGCATGGCGGCCGCCGTCGTCGTCGGGTTCGCCGGCGCCGCCCTGGCGCAGGACAAGCTGGTCAAGGTCGACGGGTCGAGCACGGTGTACCCGATCACCGAGGCGGTGGCCGAGGAGTTCCAGGCGAAGAACCCCGGCATCAAGGTGACGGTCGGGATCTCCGGCACGGGCGGCGGGTTTAAGAAGTTCACCCGCGGCGAAACGGACGTTTCCAACGCGTCGCGCCCGATCAAGAAGGAAGAGATCGACGAGTGCAAGAAGAACGGCATCGAGTTCATCGAGCTGCCGATCGCGTTCGACGCCCTCACGGTGGTGATCAACAAGAACAACACCTGGGCGAAGAACTTGACGGTGGACCAGCTCAAGAAGTTGTGGGAGCCGGGCGAGCCGGGGGTCGGGAACACGATCACGAAGTGGAACCAGATCGACGCGTCCTGGCCGGACGCCAAGATCGAGCTCTACGGCGCGGGCACCGACTCGGGCACGTTCGAGTACTTCACCGAGGCGATCTGCGGCAAGGCCAAGGCCTCGCGCGGCGACTACACCGCGTCCGAGGACGACAACACGCTCGTCAAGGGCGTCGAGGGCTCCAGGAACGCGCTCGGCTACTTCGGCATGTCGTACTACCTGGCCCACCAGGCCAAGCTCACCGCGGTGAACGTCGCGTGGGAAAAGAACAAAGTCACAAAGAACCCGGTCGCGCCGAGCCGTGAGAACGTGCTCAACGGGTCCTACGCCCCCCTCTCCCGCCCCCTGTTCATTTACGTCAACAAGAAATCCGTCGAGAAGCCCGAAGTCCGCAAGTTCGTCGAGTTCTTCCTCGCCAACGCCAAGGAGCTCACGACCGAGGTCAAGTACGTCCCCCTGCCCGACGGCGCCTACGACACCATCAAGAGCCGGTTCGCCAAGCTCGAGGCCGGAACGGCGTTCGGCGGCGAGGCGGCCGTGGGCATCAAGATCGAGGACATCCTCGCCAGAGAACTGAAGTAAGATGACCCCCGCGCCGCCCCGCGGCGCACCGGATTCAGCTTCCCGCGGGAGAGCGTCCAACGGCGCTCTCCCGTTTTCGTCCCGAACCCGCTCCGTAAGTTCCTCATGAGCCAGTCCGCCGCGCCATCACGAGTCCTTTCCGTCGAGGCGGCCACCCGCTTCCGTCCGGTCGAAAAGTCCATCGAGTTCGCCCTGGTGCTCGCGGCAGTCTTCTCGGTGTTCATCACCGCCGGCATCGTGTACGTCCTGTTCTCCGAGGGCATCCCCTTCTTCGCCCACGAGGAGGTCACGGTCTGGAAGTTCCTGACCGACACGAAGTGGGCGCCCGGATTCGCCGACAAGCACTTCGGCATCATGCCGCTGGTCTGCGGCACGCTCATGACGACGCTGATCGCCGTGCTGGTGTCGCTGCCGATCGGCACGACGATCGCCATCTGGCTCAGCGAGTTCGCCAACCCGAAGGTCCGCGAGATCGTCAAGCCGATCCTGGAGCTGCTCAGCGCCGTGCCGACCGTCGTGTACGGCTACTTCGCGATCTCACTCGTGACCCCGGCCCTGCAGCAGGTCATGACGGACCTGCCCCTGTTCAACGTGCTGGGCGCCGGGATCGTCATGGGCATCATGATCATCCCCTACGTCTCGTCCCTCTCCGAGGACGCAATGCGGGCCGTGCCGATGCTCCTGCGCGAGGGGTCCTACGGGATGGGGGCGAACAAGATCACCACCGCGTTCAAGGTCGTCTTCCCGGCCGCCCTATCCGGCATCGCCGCGTCGTACATCCTGGCGATCTCGCGGGCGGTCGGCGAGACGATGATCGTCTCCATCGCCGCGGGGAACCAGCCGAACATGACGCTCGACCCGAGGCAGGGCGCCCAGACGATCACCGCGTACATCGTCCAGGTCTCGATGGGCGACCTGCCCCACGGGACCATCGAGTACCAGACGATCTTTGCCGCGGGCATGACGCTGTTCTTCATGACGCTCGCCTTCAACCTCCTGGGCACGTGGCTCCGGCGGCGCTACCGCCAGGTGTACTGATCCATGCTGACCACGAACCAGGTCATCGCGCGGAACCAGCAACGCGACCGCGCGTTCTTCGTGGTCGGCATCGCGCTGACGGTGCTGTGCCTGGGCGTGCTGACGGTGCTCCTGGGCGACCTGCTCTATCACGGCGCGCGGCGCATCAACTGGGGGTTCCTCAACTCGTTCCCGTCACGCCACGCGGAGAAGGCCGGCATCCTCTCGGCCTGGGTCGGTTCACTCCTGGTCATGCTCGTGACGGCGTTGACGGCGGTGCCGATGGGCGTGGCCGCGGGCATCTACCTGGAGGAGTACGCCCGTAAGAACTGGTTCACCAGCCTGATCGAGGTCAACATCGCCAACCTCGCGGGCGTGCCGTCGATTATCTACGGGCTCATGGCCCTGGGCCTGCTCGTGTACCAGTTCCACCTCGGCCAGTCGGTGCTGACGGGCGGGCTGACGCTCGCGTTCCTGATCCTCCCGATCGTGATCGTCGCGACGCGCGAAGCGCTCCGGGCCATCCCCCAGTTCATGCGCGAGGCGGCCTACGCCCTGGGCGCCTCACGCTGGGAGGTCGTCAAGGACCATCTGCTGCCGTACTCGACCGGCGGGATCGCGACGGGCGTGATCATCGCCCTCTCGCGCGCCATCGGCGAGACGGCCCCCCTGGTCACCATCGGGGCCCTCACATACATCGCCTTCCTGCCCCCCGTGCCGTTCTCCCAGACCGACTCGGGCACGGTCGGCCCCTTCGCCTGGATCATGTCCCCGTTCACGGTGCTTCCCATCCAGATGTTCAACTGGGTGTCAAGGCCCGGTGAAGAGTTCGCCCAGAACGCCGCCGCGGCGGGCATCATCCTGATGCTGGTGACCCTGAGCATGAACGCGGTTGCTATCGTGGTCCGGGCCCGGGTCCGCCGGAGGATCAAGTGGTGATCGGGAGTTCCACGATGACCCGACGCGAAGCGTCCGCTCTGCCGCCGGTCGAGGTTGAGGCCGTGCCGCCCGCGCACGGCGCGCCGCGCACCGCGACCCGCGCGCCCGTCGTCGGCGCACCGGATTCCCACGCGCCCCGCGCTCCGATTTCCAGCGTGATCAAGGCCGAGGTCAAGGACTTCTCGTTCTTCTACGGCTCGTTTGAGGCCGTGAGGAAGGTCAACCTCACCTTCCCGGAGCGGGCCATCACCGCCCTCATCGGCCCCTCCGGGTGCGGCAAGACCACCCTCCTGCGCTGCTTCAACCGGATGCACGACCTCTACCCGGGGAACCGCTACCAGGGGCGGATGCTCTTGCACTCAAAGACCGACGACGGGCGCGCCAGCGTCACCGACATCGTCGACTCGCGCACCAACCCCATCGAGATGCGCATGCGCATCTCCATGGTCTTCCAGAAGCCCAACCCCTTCCCCAAGTCCATCTTCGAGAACGTGGCGTACGGCCTGCGCCTGCGCGGGATGCGCTCCCGCACCGAGCTCGCCGACCGTGTGGAGCAGGCCATCCGCGGCGCGGCCCTCTGGGACGAGGTTAAAGATCGCCTCCCCTCCAACGCGTACGGGCTCAGCGGCGGGCAGCAGCAGCGCCTGTGCATCGCGCGGGCCCTGGCCGTGGAGCCCGAGATCGTCCTCTTCGACGAGCCCACCAGCGCCCTCGACCCCATCGCTACCGGCAAGATCGAGGAGCTGATGGCCGAGCTGCGCTCGCGCGTCACGATCATCATCGTCACGCACAACATGCAGCAGGCCGCACGCCTCTCGGACTTCACGGCCTTCATGTACCTCGGCGAGCTGATCGAGGTCGGCGAGACCGCCCAGATCTTCCAGGTGCCCAAGAACCCGCTGACCGAGAAGTACATCACCGGGCACTTCGGCTGACCCGCGTGCGCCGCCCGCCGCCCCAACGCCTCACGCGCCTCACGGGCACCCGACGACGAACCGATTCTGGAAGCACGCGAAGTCCCGGACGGTCAGCACGCCGTCGTGGTTGCAGTCGGCGTACGGGTCCCGCCCGACAAACCGAGACTGGAAGCACGCGAAATCGGCGGTCGACGCCCGCCCGTCGGCGTCGCAATCGACATAGCACCCCGCGCACGAGCGACCCAGCAGCACCGAGACGCTCCGATCGGTATTGGTGGATGCGGCCAGGTCCACCCGCCCGTCGCCGTTGAAGTCGCCGAAAACAACCGCCGTGGGCCAACTGCCGGCCGTGAATCCGACGCCGTTCGCGGTCATCGCCGCCCCGGTCGTCGCGTGGATGAGAACGCCGCCGGTGTTGATCGGAGTCGCCAGCCGCCCGGGGCGCGAGCCGGCCGGCGGCAGCAGCCCCATCCGCCCGGCCGCGTCGATCCGGCGATCGACGACCGAGTCGCGCAGCTCAAAGAAGCCCTCGCCCGTGTTCCGCCACGTGGTCAGGTAGGGCCACGGCTTGGGGCCGTCGGCGATGTTGTGCTGCACGATCAGGTCCTCGCGAAGGTCCCCGTCGAGGTCGCCCGCACACAGCGCGCGGGCGCGCGGCGGCGTGACCGCGGTCTGGGCCGTCGTGAAAGCGCCGGACCCGTCGTTCCTCAAAACCACCAGCGCCCCGGCGCCGCTGTTTGCGGCGGCGGTCGCGGCCAGGTCCACGTCCCCGTCCGCGTCGATGTCGAGCGCTGCCACCTGCCCCACCGTGGACCACGGCAGCCGCGCGAGGGTGTGGCTCGCCACCAGGGAGAACACCCCGCGCCCGTCGTTGGCCAGGACCGAAACCCGCCGATCGACCGGGGTGAAATCGTCGCCCGGGTAGACCGCCGCCGTCCACGCGCCCAGGTCCCGGTCCCCATCGCCGTCGAAGTCCGCTATTGCGGCGTGCTTCGGGAACGCATCGACGAACGGGTAGGGCGTGGGCGGGCCGAAGGCGCCGTCGCCCAGGCCCATCATGGTCCAGACCTTGCCCGGCTTGACCCACCCGCCCGAAGCGATCGCGTCGCAGACGACGAGGTCGGGGATCGTGTCGCCGTTGAGGTCCCCGATGGAAACGCTCTCCCCCGTCGCCGTGCCCTCCGGAGCGAGGGCGTACGGCGTGATGTCGTCGAACTGACCCCGCGCGTCATTGCGCAGGACCTTGACGTGGTAGGGGTATTGCATGTTGTCCATCGTCGCGACCAGGTCCGTATCGCCGTCCAGGTCCAGGTCGGCGGCGTCAACCCAGGTCCAGTCTTCGCAGCAGGGCGGCGTGGCCCGTGGATAGCGCGCGTAGGTGGTCAGATCGCCCTTCCCGTCGTTCAGCAGCACGCACAACTTGGGCCGAGACCACGTCGCCAGGACCGCCAGGTCGATCCGCCCGTCGGCGTTCAGTTCCGCCAGCCCCACGCTCCACGACCCGTCGTGCACCTCGATCATCTCCTTGGGGGCGAATGTCCCGTCGCCGCCGTTGCGCATCAGCACGCTCCACGGGCCCACCTCGTGCCCCACCACGAGGTCGAGGTCGCGGTCGGCGTCCACGTCCCCCGCCGTGATCGAGACGGCCCACTGGAACGAAGTAACCGAGTTCGTCCACCCCGCGTTGTACCCCGCGGCCGGCCCGAACGACCCGCCGCCGCTGTTCAGCAGCACCGAGAGGCAGTTGGGCCCCCCGGTCCCGGAAAAGCACGAGGCCGCGAGGTCAAGGTCCGAGTCCCCGTCCAGGTCCGCGATCACGATCGCGTACGCGCTCCCGAACGCGACGGAGGGGGGCGCGCCGGCGAGCGTGAACACCCCCGCCCCGTCGTTGAGGAGAATCTTGATCTTGCTCTTGGCCGGCGCCGCCGCGTCCACGTCGCCGTCCCCATCGAGGTCGCCCAGCGCCAGGAACGGCCCGGGATAGGCGAAGTTCAGGTTCGGGTCGCCGCGCTGCGTCACGTTGCCCACGAACACCCGCGTCTGCGGCGCGAACGCGCCGCCGCCGAGGTTCCGCAGGATCGACACGTCGTGGCTCTGGATGTTCAGCACCACGAGGTCGAAGTCGCCGTCGCCCTCCACGTCGGCGATCCGCACGCAGCGTGGCATGTCCCCGGCCGCGTGCGTCACGTGGGGATCGAACGTGCCGTCCCCGCGGTTGAACAGGATGGAGACGTTGTTCTCCCGGGCGTTGGCGACCGCCGCATCCACGTCGCCGTCGCCGTCGAGGTCGGCCACCGCAATGTCCGTGCCTTCCCATCCCACGGGGTAGGGGACATCGGCCGGCGAGAACACCCCGTCCCCCGCGTTGAGGTGGACCGCGACGAACGACAACCCCGGGGGCACCTGGGGACGGGAGTTGATCACCGCCGCATCCGGATCGCCGTCCCCGTCAAGGTCGGCGAACGCCGCGGCGGTCGGCTTGGAGCCGTACGGCACGCCGTTGTAGACCTCGAACCCGGTGCGGACCATCGTGTTGCCGAACATCGGCTGCCCGTCGCGATCCGCGTCGCGCAGGCAGAACTCGGGCTGGCGGGCGATCGAGGGGAAGCACGCGGCGCCGACCAGCAGGGCCGCCGACATCCCGAAAGGGAACCCCGCCGCACGCCGGTCGGACCGACCCGAGGTCGCGAGAACTCGTCGCACGCGGTCCCTTTCCATCGAGGGCCGGGATCACCAGAACGATGCCCGTGTGCAAGTCTACCACGCGGAGCGACGACGAGAAAGGGCCATACGCAATCCGTTCGCCCCTGCCGTCAGGGCGCCGGACCGCGATGCGGAATTCTCTTGACCTAGGCAGGATAGAAAAGGTAGGTTGAGCATCACAGGGGATGAACATGCAACGCACACCACGCATCGTGTCGTTGGGGGTCATCGCCCTACTCAACGGGACAGCGTTCGCCGGGATCAAGACTTTTACGGCGGCTTCGAGCGGAGGCACGACCGGCAACTGGAATGTCGCAGGCGATTGGAGCCCCAACGGAGTGCCCACGGAAGCGGATCGCGTGGTCATTCCTACGGGGAAGCACTGCAAAGTCAACATCGACACGGCCGTCGCGGACACAGTCGAGGTGCAGACCACCGGCGACACCAACGGCGTACTCCAGATTCTCGGGGATCAGAAGCTCACCCTCGACAACGACAACGACAACATCGGCGCCACCGACCCCGATGATTCGATCATCAACGGCACCTTCATCGTCGGCGATTCCTCCACAGGCGGCACCCTCGTCTTCGCCGAGAACATCCACACCGTCTCCGGCGGCGGCACGATCGCGGGGCTCAAGCAGTCCACCATCCAGATCGCCGCGACCCGGACGCTCACCAATAAGCTCGCCGACACGGGCAAGGGAATCCGCGGGGAGTTGGTCATCGAAGGGCTCACGGGGTCGCCGAACGGGCAGTTCGTCAACCACGGCCTGGTGGAAACCAGCGGGGGCCTGCTCACGCTCGCCTCGACCACCATCCTGTCCGACAACGAGGATGCCGTCTGGAGCCTGCGGTGCGGGGGCGTGATGCGCTTCGATCGGGAGGCTCTCGATCTGTTGGGGGACTTCACCGGGTATTCGACGAACGATGTCGGTAGTTTCACGTTCAATCAGAGTGTCGTCACCTGTGGCACCTATACGCGGAACGACGGAGGGATCGTCGTGGCGGCAAACAAGACCTTCACCTACCGGTACTTCGCCGGAGGCACGATGTCGTGCACGAACCCGGGCTCGGCGGTCGACGCCAACGGCCTGGGCGGGATCAACAACGACCTGATCTGGCGCGTGTCGCAGGTCTCATCCACTTCCCGCCTGAATTGCGACTGACCTGGCGTGTGAAGGCGACGCTTCAACCCGATGTCGAGAAACCCGTTGACCGATAAGCACTTGGCCGAGCGCGTCGGCTGATTTCACACGATCACCACCGAGCAACGGACCATCGCACGAAGTTCCCGCGCGCGTCTTGCCGAACGCCGACACGCCGGTATTCTTCGGCGTGCACGACCTCCCGCTGCTCACCACCATCGCCGCGGCCTTCGCCGCCGCCTGGATCCTCGGGCTCATCACCCATCGACTGGGTCTCTCGCCCATCGTCGGGTACCTGCTCGCGGGCGTGGTGATCGGGAAGTACACGCCGGGGTTCGTCGCCGACGAGCACCTCGCGCACCAGCTCGCCGAGGTCGGCGTGATCCTGATGATGTTCGGCGTCGGGCTGCACTTTCACCTCAAGGACCTGCTGGCCGTCAAGGGCGTGGCGATCCCCGGGGCCGTCGGGCAGAGCCTTGTGGCCACGCTGCTCACAATGGCCCTGTTCCGCCTGTTCGGCTGGCCCCTGATGTCCGGGCTGGTGCTCGGCATGGCCATGGCGGTCGCCAGCACGGTGGTCCTCCTGCGCGTGCTCATGGACCGCGACATGCTCACGACCGTGCACGGGCACGTCGCGGTCGGGTGGCTGATCGTCGAGGACATCTTCACGGTCTTGGCGCTCGTGCTGGTGCCGATCATCGGGTCGGAACCGGCGGGGGTCGACGCCGCGGGCGCCGCAGTGAACGCCGCCGCGACCGAGGGCGCCGGCAGCAGTCTGGCCGCGCTCGGCTGGGCCGTGGGCAAGCTCATCGCCCTCGTGGCGATCGTGTTCCTCGCCGGGTCGAAGGTCGTGCCGTGGATCCTCACGCGGGTCGCCGCCCTCCGCTCGCGCGAGCTGTTCACACTGACCGTCCTGGTCCTCTCCGTGACGATCGCCGTCGGCTCCGCGTCCATCTTCGGCGCGTCGGTCGCGCTCGGGGCGTTCCTGGCCGGGATGGTCGTGGCGCAGTCGCCGGTGAGCCACCAGGCCGCGGCCGACGCCCTCCCCATGCGGGACGCCTTCGCGGTGCTGTTCTTCGTGTCCGTGGGGATGCTCTTCAACCCGGCGTTCCTGGTGCATGAGCCGGTGATGGTCGGGTGCGGGCTGGCGATCGTGCTCCTCGCCAAGCCGCTGGCCGCCCTGATCATCGTCGCGGCCCTGGGCCACCCGGTGCGCACAGCCCTGACCGTCGCCATCGGGCTGGGACAGATCGGCGAGTTCTCGTTCATCCTCGCGCAGGTGGCCGGGCAGCATGGCCTTATGCCCGACGAGGGGCGGCACGTGCTGATCGCCACGGCCATGATCTCCATCACGCTCAACCCGCTCCTCTTCCGGTCCATCGACCGGATCGAGTCATGGCTGCGGCGCCGGCCCCGGCTGTGGCACCTGCTCAGCGCGCGGGCCGACCGGCGGGCCGCTGCCCTGAACGCCCCCGCCTCCGCCGCGATCGCGGCCTCGGACGCTCCGCGCGCCGTCATCGCCGGCTACGGCCCGGTCGGGCGCGTCGTGGACGCGCTCCTGCGCGACGCGGGGATGCAGACCATCGTCATCGACATGAACATGGACACGATCCGCTCCCTGACCAAGGCCGGGCGGACCGCGATCTATGGCGACGCCACGCGGGCGGAGATCCTCGACCACGCGGGGGTCCGCAAGGCCGCCCACCTGGTCATCACCATGCCGGAGTCCCCGGGGCGGGGGGCGCTGATCCTGGCCGCCCGCGAGCTCAACCCGTCGATCGAGATCACCGTCCGCGCCCGCTACCTGGGCGAGCGTGATGCCCTGCGGTCGGCCGGGGCCACCAAGACGGTCTTCGAAGAGGGCGAGGCCGGCCTGGCCATGGCGCGCCACGTCATGGAGCGCCGCGGCATCGACCGGGCGACGATCGATTCCATGATGGGCGCGCTGCGCAAGATCTGGCGCATGGAGGACTGACGCCACGGCCAGGGCTCGCCCGGCCTCCCCGTCCTGCCGATACCTCTGTCTATGATCCCTGCCCGTCCCGCGGCGGCCCCCAAGCCGCCCCGGACGGCGACAAACCCCTACCGAGGCCCGTGATGACCGCCGTCCCGCAACCCAAGGCCGTGACGCCCTCGGTCAACGGCTGGAACGCCGAACACCTCGACGCCGAGTACCAGCGGTTCAAGCAGGACCGCGACTCCGTGCCCGAGGACCTCCGCTCGTTCTTCCAGGGCGTCGACCTGGCCATGGCCGGCGCGGCTCCCGCCGGGGGCGGCGCCGCGATGGAGGCCCAGGCCCGGTTCCAGGCCGCGGTCGAGCGCCTCGTGGAGGCCTACCGCGCCCACGGGCACTTCGCGGCGAAGCTCGATCCGTTCGGTCGCGAGCGCCCGCGCCCGCCCGAGCTGACCTTGGAATCCCACGGCCTCTCGGAACGCGACCTCGACCGCCCGGTGCGGGTTGCGTCGCTGCCGATGTCGGCCGGGGGCACGCTGCGTTCGGTGGTCGATCATTTGGAGCGGACCTGGTGCCGATCGATCGCGGCCGAGGTGATGCACGTCGCGGACCGGGACCAGCGGGCGTGGCTCGTCGAGCAACTGGAGCGCGGCCCGGCCCCACTCTCGCGCGAGCAGCGGACGCACGTGCTGCACCAGCTGCTCAAGTCCGAGGAGTTCGAGAAGTTCCTGGGCAAGCGATACCCGGGCGACAAGCGGTTCAGCCTCGAGGGCTCCGAGTCCGTCATCCCGCTGCTGGATGAGCTGGTCCACGCCGCGGCCGAGACGGGCGTCGAGGAAATCGTCCTCGGCATGGCCCACCGCGGGCGCCTGAACGTCCTGAACAACATCGTGGGCAAGACGTACGAGCAGATCTTCACCGAGTTCGAGGACTCGTGGGAGGAGGCTTTCGCCGACGGCGGCGGCGACGTCAAGTACCACCGCGGGTACTCGGGCGAACGCACCGCGCGCAACGGCAAGGTCATCCACCTCGCCCTCGCCAGCAATCCCAGCCACCTCGAGTCGGTCAACGGCGTCGTCGAGGGACGGTGCCGGGCCAAGCAGCGCCTCCGCGGGGACCTTCAGCGCCGGCGCGTCGTCCCCGTGCTGATCCACGGCGACGCGGCCCTGCCCGGTCAGGGGCCGGTCCAGGAACTCCTGAACTTCGCCCGGCTCGACGGGTACACGACGGGCGGCACGGTCCATGTCGTCATCAACAACCTGATCGGCTTCACCACGTCGCCCGAGGACGGACGCTCGACGCCGTACTGCACCGACATCGCCAAGTCGATCGACGCGCCGGTGCTGCACGTCAATGGTGAGGACCCCGAGTCCGTCGTCTGGACGGCGAAACTGGCCGTCGAGTTCCGCCAGCGCTTCAACGACGACATCTTCGTGGACGTGTACTGCTTCCGGCGGTACGGGCACAACGAGCAGGACGAGGCGTCGTTCACCCAGCCCCTGCTCTACGCGCTGATCCGCAAGAAGCCCAGCGTGCTGAAGGTCTACGCCGAGCGGCTCCTGGCCGAGGGGGCCATCACCGAAGCCGACATGGCCGCGATCCGCACGCGCCTCGACGAAGCTCTCGAGGCCGCGCAGGCCGCCGCGAAGTCCAGGCCCCGCGGGCCGAACATCGACCCCGGGGGCGACCGCTGGAAGGGCATGGGCGGCGACTACACCCACGACCCGGTGCCCACCGGCGTGCCTCCCGAGGTGATCGCAGAAGTCTGCGCCGCCCTCGGGCGCGTGCCCGCCGGGTTCAGACTCCACCCCAAGCTCAAGGGCCTTCTGGAGGCCCGCGCAGCGCTCCTGACCACGAAGGCCTTGTCCTACGCCGACTGCGAGTCGCTCGCGTTCGGCACGCTGCTCCTGGAGGGCACGGCCGTGCGCCTCTCCGGACAGGACTCCCGCCGCGGCACGTTCAGCCACCGACACGCCGTGCTGCGCGACCAGGAGTCCGGCGAGGCCTACACGCCGCTCAACCACATGCGCGAGCTGGGGCGGCCGGGCACCGACGCGCCGCCGGGCTCCGCCGGTGCGAACGCCCGCCCGCGCCAGTCACAGTTCTGCGTCCACGACTCTCCGCTGTCCGAAGCGGCGATCATGGCGTTCGAGTACGGCTACTCGCTGGCCGACCCGAACATGCTCGTGATGTGGGAGGGGCAGTTCGGCGACTTCTACAACGGCGCCCAGGTGATCGTCGACCAGTACCTCGCCTCCGCCGAAATCAAGTGGCAGCGCTGGTCCGGGCTCGTCCTGCTCCTGCCGCACGGATACGAGGGCGCGGGCCCGGAACACTCGTCGGCCCGGCTCGAGCGCTTCCTCCAGCTCTGCGCCGACGACAACATGCAGGTCGTCCACCCCTCGACCGGCCCGCAGGTGTTCCACCTGCTCCGCCGCCAGGTCCGCCGGAACTTCCGCAAGCCGCTGGTCATCCTGACGCCCAAGAGCCTGCTGCGCGTGCCGACGGGCACCACCAACGAAATCCTCTCCGGCACCCGCTTCCATGAGGTGATGGACGATCCGGCGTTCATCGGTGGATCGAGAGGCAAGCCCGCCGACCGCTCGACGGTGAAACGCGTCATCCTCTGCTCGGGCAAGGTCTACTGGGAGCTTGCCGAGCGGCGCGACAAGATTCACCGGGCGGACGTGGCGATCGTCCGCGTCGAGCAGCTCTACCCCCTGCACGAGAAGCTCCTGAACGAAGTCGTCGCACGCTACCCGGCCGCGGAGCGCGTCTGGGTCCAGGAAGAGCCGCGGAACATGGGCGCCTACCTCTTCATGGAGGACGCGGTCCGCGCCATGAGCCTGGGCCCGCTCGCGTACATCGGGCGCGAACCCAGCGCCACCCCGGCCACGGGCTCCAAGTCGCTCCACAAGGGTCAGCAGGAAGAGATCATCTCCAGGGCCGTCGGCCCCAAGCCCGCCGGAGAGTCCAAGGCCGGTCACTAGAACGAGCGGATTCCACGCATGGCGACCCAGATCGTGATCCCGACCGTCGGCGAGTCCGTCACCAGCGGCGTCGTGGCGTCGTGGCGGAAGAAAGAGGGCGATGTCGTCCAGCGCGACGAGGTCGTCATGGACTTCGAGACCGACAAGATCACCATGGAAATCACGGCCCCCGCGGCCGGCGTTCTGCACCTCACCGCCAAGGAGGGCGACCAGGTCGCGATCGGAGGCGTTGTCGGCACGGTCGAAGAGTCGGCGGGCGCCGCGACGGTCCGCGCGGACGCTCCGAAGCCGTCCGATGCGGCCACTGTCGAACCGGCGCGCACGGGCGGAATGCCCAAAGCCGCCAGCCCGATCCCCCCGCCGGAGTTCCATGACGCCCCGGCGTCTGAGTCGGGCGTCCGCGCGACGCCGCTTGCCCGCAAGGTCGCCCAGGAGCTGGGCGTGGACCTCGCCCGGATCCCCGGAAGCGGCGCGGGCGGACGCATCCGCGAGGAGGACGTCCACAAGTTCGCCAGGAGCGGACCCGGCGCGCCCGCCGGGTCTCCCCCGCCGCCCGGGGCGAAACCGATGCCACCCGCCGCCCGGTCCGAGCCGAGCCGCCCCGTTCCCGCCGCGGCCCCGGCGCCGGGCAGCCGCCGCACCACGCGCGAGCGGATGTCCCCGCTCCGCCAGCGCGTCGCGGCCCGGCTCGTCGAGGCCCAGCACACGGCCGCGATGCTCACCACGTTCAACGAATGCGACATGAGCGCGGTGCTGGCCCTGCGGGCGCAATACAAAGAGTCCTTCGAGAAGAAGTACGGCGTCGGGCTGGGCTTCATGTCCTTCTTCGTCCGCGCTGTCGTCAACGCCCTGCGGGCCTACCCGCTGGTCAACGCCTTCATCGTGCAGGACGAGGACGGACAGGCCGCCGTCGAGAAGCACGACTACTGCGACATCGCGATCGCCGTGGCCGGCCCCAAGGGGCTCGTCGTGCCCGTGATCCGCGGGTGCGAGACGCTTTCGATGGCGGGGATCGAGTCAGCCGTGAAGGACCTGGCCGGGCGCGCCCGCGACGGCAAGCTCACCCTCGAGGAGATGCAGGGCGGCACGTTCACGATCACGAATGGCGGGGTCTTCGGCTCGCTGATGAGCACGCCGATCCTCAACCCGCCGCAATCGGCGATCCTGGGCATGCACGCGATCAAGGGCCGCCCGGTCGAGGACCCCAGGAACCCGGGCCAGGTCGTCATCCGCCCGATGATGTACCTCGCGCTCTCCTACGACCACCGGATCGTCGACGGCGCCGACGCCGTGCGGTTCCTCGTGCGGGTCAAAGAGGGCATCGAGGACCCGCAGCGTGTGCTGCTGGAAATCTGAACAGGGCAGTCAGTACCGGACCACGTGAGCATCCAGCCGGGATCACCGGCTCACGCCTCACTGTTCATCAGCTTCGCCAGCATCCCTTCGCACGCCGATCGCAGCATCCGGTACGTCTCCTCGAAGCCGTCGCCGGGCCATTCGTAGGGGTCGGGCACGTCCAGCTCGTCCTCGGGCCGACCCGCCAGCGCGGGGTCGAACGACCGCATGAGCCGCACCCGCGCCGGCTCGGCCCCGCCCGCGAGGAGCGACCGAGCGTTGGACCGGTCCATGGGGATCAGCCAGCGAAACCGCACCAGGTCGCGCTCCGGTTCGAACCGGCGCGCGACGCTCGTCAGCTCGATGCCGTGCCGGCGCGCGACCGCGATCGAGCGATGGTCCGCCGGCCCGCCGACGTGCCACCCGCCCGTACCGCACGAATCGACGTGGAACCCGCCGAGCACGTCGCGTTCCCGCGCGAGGTGGATGAAGATGCCCTCCGCCAACGGAGAGCGGCAGATGTTGCCCAGGCAGACGAACAGCACGCCGACGCGCTCGTCCGTCCCGGTTCGCGCGCCGGGTGTCACACGCCCCCCCCCCGCGTAGCGCCGGGCCGGGCCGCTCGGGCCCACAGCGCCCCGACCTGCGCCACGAACAGCTCGCCGGGCCGCCAACCCGTGAGGTTCTCGCGGACGAGCCGCCCGAGGGTGATGCGCCGCCCGCGGTCGGAGACGATCGGGCGGAGCACGCGCGCCAGCTCCGGCAGCGCGTGGTTGATTGCCAGCAGCCCGCCCGCGGCCTCGCGGGGGTAGAGCCGTTCATCATCCGCCCACGCCGGCGCCACCACCGGCACGCCGACAGCGTGAGCCCGGGCGATCGGCAGCGCCGACGCCGCCGGACGCGGCGCGAGCGCTGAGGTCGGCCCGATCCCGCCGCCGTCGATCACCGCCGCGTCCATCCCGGGCAGCAGCCGCGACTCCGACAGGTCCGAGACGATCAGCCGGTTGTGCCGCGCGCCATTCGTGGAGTAGCGCACGCCGCGGTCGAACTGCCGCGCCCCGCGGGGAAGAACGCCGGTGAACCTCACGCCCGCCACGCCCAGCAGCCCGAGCAGGAACACAAAGCGCACGCCGTCCGCGTGCGGGTGATCGCCGACGAGCAGCACGGCGGTCTCGACCGGGGAGAGCCCCAGCCGCCGCCGGATCGCGCCGCGGCGCGTCACCTCGACTTCCCCGGGCGTCACCGGCGGCGAAGCGACGACGACGCGCCCTTCGTCGATCCCCGCGCTGACCCACTCCTCCCGCGCCGCGGGGTTGCACGCGGCCACGAGCGCCCCGGCGCACCGGGCGGCGGCCCGGCGGCGGGCGTCGGCGTCCGGCGGCGGCGGATCGAGCAGCGCCGCGCAGCGCGGCGCGCCCGCGCCCACCGCCAACCGCGCCAGCAGCAGCGTCGCCGGGGACCAGCAATGAACCACGTCGGGCGGGCGCCCGTGCCGCACGACCCGCCGCAGCGCCCGCCACGCCATCCACGGCACGCGCAGGGTCGCGGGCACGCGTGCGGCGACGTTCAAACCGACCCGCTCGGCCTCCTCCGCCAGGTCCCGGTTCCCGACGATGCACACACCGTGGTCATGCCCGTCGAGCCCGTGGAGCAGGCGGCACGCGTGCAGCACGCCGTCGGCGCGGCCGACCACCCCCGGGTGCGGCGCGGGGTCGTCGATCAGGTGGAGGACCCGCATGGCGTGGATCAGGACTCGGGCGCGTTCGGGCCTTTGGGAACTTCGTGCTTGTAGAAGAGCCGCGACAGGGCCGCGCCCGCCGCCGCCGCCAGCGCGTCCTCGACGCGGGCCCGCTCCGCGCTGCCGGTCGGGGGTGAGCCCTGCTGCGACGGAAGCCGCACGACCACCACGTGCCCCGCGCGGTCCTCGGGCCACACCCGCTTGTCATTGACCGCGTCGATCACCTTCACGCGCAGCGTCAAGCTCGGCTCGAACGTCTGACCGTCGGGCGACAACCGGTACTCCTCAACCGCGGCGTAGATGACCTGCTGGGCCCCCACCGCCCGCCCGATCTCGGCGATCGAGAGGAGCTTGCCCCCCCGGTCCGCCGCCGAAGCCTGGAGCGCCGACTGACCCGACACCATGTCCTTGACCAGACGCTTCTTGAGGATGACCTTCTCGCCCGCCTCCGCCATCTGCACCCGCAGCGCACGCCGCGGCAGGCGGTTCCCCCGGTCATCCACGAAGATCACGCCCGTGCGCTCCTTGTCGAGCGTGAACACCGCGGGCGCCTTCTCCGGCCCGTGGACCGCGAGGTACACCGGCGCGACCACGTTGCACCCCGCGACCCCGGCGAGGCACACGGCGAGCAGGACGGGCAGCGCGAATGGGCGTGCGACGCGCATCAAACCCCTTTCAATAGGCCATCTCGCCCGTTTCCTTGTGCGTGTAGAACAGCCACGACGCCCGGTCCGTGAACCGCTGGACCAGCACCGACGCGACCGCGCTGCCCGCGACGTCCGTCGGCGTGAACGCCGTGCCGTCCGGGTACTTCACGCGGACCGCCCGCTGGAACACGAACTCATCCGGCATCGCCGACTCGCCCTCGATCACCGCGACGGTCCCCGAGGCCGCCCCGTCCCACGTGTACTGGTTGCCGGGCTCGTGGAGGCGGAACTCGGTGAGTTCGATCAGGATGAGCCGATCGACGCCGAGCTCCCGGGCCAGCTCGCCGCGCGGCATGGCGACCCATCGCGGGTTCGAGTAGAGGTGCGCCAGGAGCTTCTCGGGCGGGATCCAGCCGCTCCGATCGGTGTTCTTGGCCAGCCGTTCGCTCACCCGCGCCGTGATCTCCTCGACAACGCCCGGGTAGCTCGCCTGGACCATGCGGTCCGCGGCGACGACCACGGCAAACGTCTTGCCCTTGAGACCGTCGTACACCGCGTCGATGTCACGCGGCTTGGTCTTCTGATACTCCGCGTTGGCCGCCGCGAAGAACCCGAAGATCTGGCACCCGCCCAGCCCGGCGAAGACCGTCCCCAGCATCACGACCGTCGCGCCCCGACGCGCCGCCGTCAGCGGTCTCCGGCGGTCGCGGCGGTGATGGGTGGTCATCGGGCGGTCCTCCGGGGGTGGCGCGTCCGGGACGATACGTCACGCGACCGGCCAAGTTGCGATCGCGTAGCCCCAGGCGCCGGCCGCCAGGGCGACCAGCCCCCAGAGCACGCGCGGGCGCAGCAGTGTGCCATAAACCCGCCCGATCCGCGAGCCGAACACGCACCCGTGCAGACCCACCCAGAACCCCGTCGCCGCACCCAGGGCCAGCAGCCCTCCCAGCGGTTGCGCCCGCAGGGCAGCCCACGGCGCGCCGTCGGCCGCGTGGGCGAACGCCGTCGTCATCCCGCAGGTCGGGCAGGGAATACCAAAGACCAGCGGCCAGGCGCACGGGGTCATCCACGGAGCGATCTGCGTGTGCGTGCCGTGCCCCGCGGGGTCGGGCGTCAGCGTCGCGGCGAGCCACAGAACCCCCAGGCAGGCCAGCGCGCCCGCGCCCGCGAGGAGGCGTTCACCAATCCCGGCGGGCTGCGGCATCGCGGAAAGGGTACGCGGTCAGTCGAACCTGAAGACGCCCTTGCGCCACCCGTAGAGGTACGCGACAACCGTCGTGAACAGGAAGAACATGATCCGCCCGAGCCACAGGCCCGCGAGCTCGCCGCTGGGCTCGAGGTTGGCGAACGTCGCGGCCCACGGGTACAGGAAAACGATCTCCACGTCGAACACGAGGAACACGACCGCGATCAGGTAGAACCGCACGTTGAACCGCTTGCGGGCCGTGCCCACCGGGTTCATGCCCGACTCGTACGTGATGCCCTTGACCGCCCCCGCCCGCGACGGGCCGAGCATCCTAGTGAGCACCAGGTTGGCGACCGCGAACGTGATCGCCATCATCAGGATCAGCAGAATGGGCAGGTACGCGACGAGCCCGGACTGCGCGAGCATGGACTGCACGGGCAAGGTCGGCATGGGGCCCGGATCGTAGCAACCGGCACTCGACGGTGCCGCGGGCGGCGACACCTGGGGCGCCTGCCACTTCGGCAGTCCTCCGACCCGGCCAGCGTCCATGTGACAGACGCCCCGGCGCGCCGGGGTGATGATCCCCCGCTGCTGCCGCTTGAGCGTTGACCGATTCACACGCCCCGTGGCACCGTCGTTGCCCTTGGTTCGGTGCGGAGACTGCGCGCCGCGGACGCGAACCAGCATCGCCCAGCCCTGTCTGACAAGACCCGAACAAATCAACCAGCCACCTCGCCCCAAGCAATTCGAACCAAACTCGGAGAAGCCCCATGCCGGTGAAGGAACTCACGTTCGACACGGACGCCCGCGCCGCCCTCCTCTCGGGCGTCGAGAAACTCGCCCGGGCGGTCAAGGCAACGCTCGGCCCGAAGGGCCGCAACGCCGTCCTCGACAAATCCTGGGGCGGGCCCACCGTGACCAAAGACGGCGTGTCCGTGGCCGAGGAAATCGAGCTGCGGAACAAGGCCGAGAACATGGGCGCCCTCCTCGTCAAGGAAGCCGCCAGCAAGACCAGCGATGACGCGGGCGACGGCACGACCACCGCAACGGTCCTCGCCGAGGCCCTCTTCCGCGAAGGCCTCCGCTACATCACCGCCGGAGTGGACGCGAACGCCCTCATCCGCGGCATGAAGGCTGCGGTCGAGGTCGCCTCCGCCGAGATCGACACCCTGTCCCGCCCTGTCAAGGGCAAGGCGGACATCCAGAACGTCGCCTCCATCAGCGCGAACAACGATGCCGCCATCGGCCAGATCATGGCCGACGCCTTCGAGAAGGTCGGCAAGGACGGCGTCATCACCGTCGAGGAGGGCAAAGGCCTCCAGACCGAAGTGACCGTCGTCGAAGGGATGCAGTTCGACCGCGGGTACCTCTCGGCAAACTTCGTCACCGACGCCGACGCCATGAAGGTCTCGCTCGACAAGGCCCTCGTGCTCGTCCACGAGGACAAGATCGAGAACGTGACCAAGCTCATCCCGCTGCTCGAGAAGGTCATGCAGGCCAAGCGCCCGCTGCTCATCATCGCCGAGGACGTGAGCGGCGAGGCCCTCGCCACCCTCGTCATCAACAAGCTCCGCGGCACGCTCCAGGTCTGCGCCGTCAAGGCCCCCGGCTACGGCGACCGGCGCAAGGCCATGCTCGAGGACATCGCCGTCCTCACCGGCGCCGACCCGATCATGAAGGACCTGGGCCTCGAGCTCGACAAGGTCGAGCTCAAGCAGCTCGGCATGGCCAAGAAGGTCGAGATCGACGCCGAGAACACCACCATCATCGAGGGCGCGGGCCAGACCAAGGCCATCCAGGGTCGCATCGAGCAGATCCGCCGCGAGATCGAGACCACGACCAGCGACTACGACCGCGAGAAGCTCCAGGAGCGGCTCGCCAAGCTCGCCGGCGGCGTCGCCCAGATCCAGGTCGGGGCCGCCTCCGAGGCCGAGCTCAAGGAAAAGAAGGCCCGCGTCGAGGACGCCCTGCACGCGACCCGCGCCGCGGTCGCCGAGGGGATCGTCCCCGGCGGCGGCGTCTCCTTCCTCCGCGCCCGCAAGGCCATCGAGAAAATGCGCGAGTTCAAGGCCGTCTTCGGCAAGGCCGGCGACGACAAGACTTCCGACGACGTCGGGCAGGTCCGCTACGACTTCGCGGCCGGGCTCGATATCGTCCACAAAGCCCTGGCCGTGCCCACACGGACCATCGCCGACAACGCGGGCGCCAAGGGCACCGTCGTCGTGGCGAAGGTCACCGAGAGCGACAAACCCGAGTTTGGCTACAACGCCCTGACCGGCGAGTACGGCAACCTGATCGACCAGGGCGTCATCACCCCGACCAAGGTGGACCGCAGCGCCCTGCAGAACGCCGCGAGCGTGGCCAGCGTGCTGCTCGCCGCGGACTGCATCATCACGACGCGCCCCGAGAAGAAGGACGCCGGCCCGCCGGGTGGCGGCGGCATGGGAGGAATGGGCGGCGGCATGGGAGGCGGGATGCCGGGCATGGGTGGAATGGACTTCTGATCCCAACGCTCCGCCCGCGATCCCCACGGAACACCCGACAGCACAACCACTGACCTGGAGACACAGATATGGCCATCAAGCCCCTCGAAGACCGCATCCTTGTCAAGCCCCTCGAGAACGAGTCCAAGACCGCCTCGGGCATCTACCTGCCCGACACGGCCAAGGAACGCCCCATGAAGGGCAAGGTCGTCGCGGCCGGGCCGGGCAAGCGCCTGGAGAACGGCAAGCGCGCCCACCCCACCGTCCGCACCGGCGACACCGTCGTCTTCGGCAAGTACGCGGGCACCGAGGTCGAAATCAAGGGCGACAAGCACCTGATCCTGCGCGAGACGGAGTTGCTCGGGGTCATCGAAGGGTGAGAAGAAGTACGCAGAGTTCCCAGAGTGAAGACGCAGAGGTCGCCGAGAGCAGTTTGGTGTTCAGGAGCAAGCCTTCCCGCTCCTCGCCTCTCTCCGCGTTCTCTGCGAGGCCTCCGCGATCTCAGCGTACCGCCTTGGTTTTCAGCGATGAGCAGCCTGCATGAACCGGATCAGACGCCTGGCGTGGCGGGTGCAGCAGGTCGTGGCTCGGCCACAGACCTCGCTGTTCTTCCTGCGCGGCCATCCCCGGTCCGGGACCAACTGGGTCGGCGCGCTGCTCAACCTCCACCCGCGCATCTGCTGCAAGGGCGAGTTCCACCTCGACCATGTCCACCAGGCCGTCCAGCAGCTCCAGGCCCAGACGTGGCACGTCGTGGGCCGCGAGCCGGTGCGGACCGTCCTGGACGAGTGCGTGGCGGAAATGGTTCGTCGTTGCGCCGCGGCCGCATCAGACAAGCCCGGAGCGACGATCCTCGGCGACCGCACGCCGCACACCCTGCCGGTGAACGGCTCGCCGATGGTGCCGGGCGCGCCGTTCATCCTCGCGCAGCGGGACGGCCGCGACGTGCTGGTGAGCTGGCGGTACCACCTGCTGCGCCAGCCGCCGCCGGTGATCCGCGCCGCCGTGCCGCCGGCGCTCCACGAGCGGTTCCTCGCGGACGCGGAGGCCTTCCGCGCGAACGCGGCGGAGTTCTCGTCGAACCCGGAGCGGCTCCTCACCGACGAGGCGTGGGTGCGCTACGCGGCCCAGCGCTGGGCCAACTGGGTGACGCACGACGCGGGGGTTGTTCGCAAGTCGCGGAACGGCGAGCGGCGGACGACGATACACGCAGTGCGCTACGAAACGCTGCACACCGACCTGGAGCCGCAGCGGGCCGCGATGTACCGCTTCCTCGGGCTCGATCCCGCCGACGCGGAGCCGGTCTCGCAGGGCAGCAAGACCGCCGCGGGCTTCGGACGCGAGGACAACGGGTCGTTCTTCCGCCACGGCGAAGTCGGCGACTGGAAGACCTACCTGACCGGTGACGCGAAGACGTGGTTCAAGGAAGCGGGCGGCGCGGGGCTGATCGAACTGGGCTATGAGAAGGACCTGAACTGGTGACGCTCGCGGCGGAACAACTCGGCACGCATCGCCCGGTGCAAGTCACCGCGGGCGGCGCCGCCGACGCGCCGGCGCTGGGCGACAGCCACGTCGTGAATCTGCCCGACCGTACCGTCCGCCTGTTCTTCCTCTGCGGCCACCCCAAGTCCGGCACGAACTGGGTCGGCGCGGTGCTGAACCTCCACCCGGCGATCGTGAGCCGCGGCGAGTTCCGCTTCGAGGCCCTGCGCCACGCCTTCGACGCCCTCGAGCGCCACTGGTGGCACGTCGCCCACGACGAGCCGGTGAAGACCGAGGCCGAGCGTTGCTTCCGCGAGACCGTCGCCCGGCTGATGCTCAGCGCGGCGGGCCGCTTCAACCCCCGCGCCGAGTGGATCGGCGACCGCACACCCCGCCCCCTCGCGGCGTACATCCCCGGCGCGCCGCAGGTGTACATCGTCCGCGATCCGCGCGACGTGCTCGTGAGCTGGACGCACCAGGAACTCCGCGAAGGCAGCCCGCTCTCGTCCGCGGAGCCGCACAAGGCCAAGCTGGCCGGTGTGCGCGAGGCCTTCCGCGCCGACCCCGGGCTCTTCCACAAGCACCCCGAGAAGCTGCTCTCCAGCGAGCCGTGGGTGCGGTTCCTGGCGCGGCGGATGGCGCGGCACATCAACGCGGACCTCGACCTGATCGACCGCGCCCGGCGCGGCGAGATCGACATGCCTTTGCATGTCGTCCGCTACGAGTTGCTGCATACGGATTTCGAGCCCGAGCGGGCCCGGCTCTACCGGTTCTTCGGCCTCGACCCTGCGCAGGCCCGCCCCGCGTCGCACGATACGAAGACACTCCCGGGCTTCGAAGCCGAGGACGCGACGAGTTTTTTCCGCAAGGGCGAACCCGGCGACTGGCGCCGGTATTTCACAAACGACGCAAAGCAGTGGTTCCGCGACGAGGCCGCCGGCCTGCTGTCGCGGCTGGAGTACGAGACAAGCATCAACTGGTGAGCCGACCGCCCCGCGGCGGCCACAGCCTTACGGAGTGACCCCATGGCGACCAAGCAGATCATGTTCGAGGACGCGGCCCTGCTCGAGATGAAGAAGGGCGTGGACCGCCTCGCCGACGCGGTGAAGTGCACGATGGGCCCGAGCGGGCGCCACGTCGTCATCGAGAAGTCCTACGGCGGGCCTAGCGTCACCAAGGACGGCGTGAGCGTGTCGAAGGAGATCACGCTCCCCGAGCCGTTCGAGTCCATGGGCGCGAAGATGGTCAACGAGGTCGCCAAGCGCACGGCCGACAAGGCCGGCGACGGCACCACGGCCGCCACGGTGCTGGCCCAGGCGATCTTCGGTGAGGGCCTGCGCCACGTGACCGCGGGCGCGAACCCCGTGCTCGTGCAGCGCGGCATCAACGCCGCCGCCGCCGCCGCCGCCGAGGCCATCGACGCCATGGCCGTCAAGTGCAAGGGCAAGGAGGACTACCGCAAGATCGCGCTCGTCTCCGCGAACTTCGACGAGGCCGTGGCCGCCCACATCGCCGAGGCGATCGACCGCGTCGGCCCCGAGGGCGTCGTGGAGATCGAGGAGGGCCGCAGCGCCGAGACCACGCTCGACTACGTCGAGGGCATGCAGTTCGACAAGGGCTACCTCAGCCCGTACTTCATGACCGACCCGAAGACCGCCGAGTGCGTGCTCGAGGACGCGTACATCCTGATCTACGAGAAGAAGATCAGCAACCTGCCCGACCTGCTCCCCCTGCTCAACAAGGTCGTCATGGCCGGCAAGCCGGTCGTCCTCATCGCCGAGGAGGTCGAGAACGAAGCCCTCGCCACCCTCGTCGTCAACCGGCTCCGCGGCACGCTCAAGATCTGCGCCGTCAAGGCCCCGGGCTTCGGCGACCGGCGCAAGGCCATGCTCTCCGACATCGCGGTGCTCACCGGCGGCACGTTCATCGCCGAGGACCTGGGGCGCAACCTCGAGTCCGTCGAGCTCACCGAGCTGGGCCGGGCCAAGCGGATCGTCATCACCAAGGACGACACGACCATCATCGAGGGCGCGGGGAAGAAGGCGGAGATCAACGCCCGCGCCGAGCAGATCAAGGCCCAGCACGACAAGTCCACCAGCGACTACGACCGCGAGAAGCTCATGGAGCGCCTCGCCAAGCTCACCGGCGGCGTGGCGATCGTCCGCGTCGGCGGGGCTACCGAGATCGCCATGAAAGCCACCAAGGACCTGGTGGACGACGCCCTGCACGCCACCCGCGCCGCGGCCAAGGAGGGGTACGTCCCAGGGGGCGGCGTCGCGCTGCTCCGCACGCAGGACGCGATCGAAGCCGCGCAGAAGAGGGCCAGAGGCGACGAGAAGATCGGCTTCGACATCGTCCACAAGGCGGTCGAGAGCTGCGCCTACCAGATCGCCGAGAACGCCGGGCACGACGGCGACCTCGTCGTCGAGAAGATCAAGGAAGGCGGCAAGGGCGGCGCCTCGTTCGGCTTCAACGCCGCGTCCGGCGAGTACACCGACCTCGTCAAGGCCGGCATCATCGACCCGGCGCTGGTCGCCAAGTCCGCGCTGGTCAACGCGGCGTCCGTCGCCGGGCTCATGCTCACGACCGACGTGCTGATCACGGAGCTCAAGGAAGACAAGGCGCCCGCGGAGGGCGCGGTGGCGTAATGAGAAGATGAACCACGGAGACACCGGGGCACGGAGGGAAACGGGTCTGGCGGAAGAATCGCTGATGCGCGAGATCATCGGCGGCGCGATCCTCGTACCTTCGATCGTGCTCCGTATCGCCATCCCTCCGTGGTGAATCATCCCGATGCCCACCACCCGCGACTACTACGAGATCCTCTCCGTCGACAAGACCGCCGACGGCGAGGAGATCAAGCGCGCCTACCGCCGGCTGGCGATGAAGTACCACCCGGACCGCAACCCCAACGACCCCGAGGCCGAGACGAAGTTCAAGGAAGCGGCCGAGGCCTATGAGGTCCTCTCCGAGCCGGCCAAGCGCCAGCGCTACGACCAGTTCGGGCACGAGGGCCTGCGCGGCATGGGCGCCGCTTCCCACGACTTCTCGCGGATGAACGTCCACGACATCTTCTCGATGTTCGAGGACATCTTCACGGGCATGGGCGGGGGCGGGTTCGGGGGGGGGCGCGGCGGGCGGCAGCGCGGCGTCGCCCGCGGCTACGACCTCGAGACCGAGGTTGAGCTCACGCTCGAAGACGTACTGGCCGGGTGCGAGCGCACCGTCGAGTTCACGCGCCTGGACGTCTGCGACAAGTGCACCGGCTCTGGGGCCAAACCCGGCACCAAGCCCGTCGCATGCCCCACCTGCGGCGGGCAGGGCCGCGTCCAGCAAGCAGGCCTCGGCGGCATGTTCCGCATGGTCACGAACTGCCCGGCATGCGCGGGCCGCGGCAAGGTCATCCGCGAGGTGTGCGAGGCCTGCCGCGGCAAGGGCCGCGTCCCGCGCAAACGCAAGCTGGCCGTCAAGATCCCCCCGGGCATCGCCGAGGGTCAGGCCGTCCGCGTGCAGGGCGAAGGGGAGCCCCCGCCGCAGGAAGCCGCCCCGGGCGGCGAGGGGGTCCGCGGCGACCTGCACGCCGTCGTCCGCGTGGCCGACCACCCGATGTTCCAGCGCGACGAGGACAACCTGCTTCTGGAGATGCCCATCAGCTTCACGCAGGCGTCGCTGGGCGCGCAAATCGAAGCCCCCACCCTTGACGGCGGGCACACGCTGACCATCTCCCGCGGCACTCAGCACGGCCAGGTGATCCGCGTCGCGGGCAAGGGGCTGCCGAACCTGCGGTCGAGCCGCCGCGGCGACCTGCTCGTCGGCCTCAGGATCGAGATTCCCCAGAAGCTCTCCGCGGCCCAGGAGAAGCTGCTCCGTCAGTTCGCCGAAACGGAGGATGAGCGGGTCCTCCCGGAGAGCCAGGGGTTTGTCCGTAAGATCAGCGACTGGTTGAAGGGTTAGGGGCCGTCGGCCCGGACTCCGCACAGACGATCGAACGAAGGGCGGCGATCATGCCACGCGACCAGGATCGAGAACCGACCAACCCCGCGGACCGCGCGGACGCCCACCCCGACGGCGCGGAGTCGCCCGCGGGCTTCGAGGACGCCCAGGAGCGCATGGAGTCGCTCCGCGCCGAGGTGGCGGACCTCAACGCCAAGTACCTCCGCACACTCGCCGACTACCACAACTCGCAGCGCCGCGCCGCCGGCAACGAGCGCGAGGCGAAGCAGCAGGGCGCGGCCTCCGTCATCCAGAACGTGCTCACCGTGCTCGACCACTTCGACCTGGCGCTCGGGCAGGACGCGTCGAAGGCGTCGGCCGAGCAGATCCTCAGCGGCGTCCGCGTCATCCGCGACGAACTGATGAAAGTGCTGCAGAACCACGGGATCGGCCTCATCGCGCCCAAACCCGGCGACGAGTTCGACCCCACGCGCCACCAGGCCATGATGCAGGAGATCCGCCCCGGCGTCGAACCGGGACGGGTCGTCGCCGTCTTCCAGACCGGGTACACCCTCGCCGACCGCGTCATCCGCCCGGCGATGGTCACGGTCTCCAGGGCCGCGGACTGAGCCCGGAACCGCGCCATGCCGACCTACGACTACAAGTGCCGGGCCTGCGGGCACGCGTTCGAGCTGTTCCAGTCGATGACCGAGCCGGTCAAGCGCAAGTGCCCGAAGTGTGCCAAGAGCGCGCTCGAGCGCCTCATCGGCACGGGCGCGGCCCTGCTGTTCAAGGGCTCCGGGTTCTACCAGACGGACTACCGGTCCGACTCGTACACGAAGGCCGCCGAGGCCGACAAGAAACCCGCGAGCGATACGAAAACCGATGCCGGCACGAAGCCCGGAGCGAGTTCCGACGCGAAGGCCGGCGCGGACGGCAAAGCCAAGCCCGAGACGAAGCCTGAACCGAAGCCGGCCGCGGCGCCCGAACGTCCCAAGTCCAGGAAGAAGGGCCGCACCGACGCCTCGGCCTGAGCCGCCGCTCTCCCGCGGGCACCGCTCCATGAACACGATCGCGCACGGCATCGACCTCGTTGAAGTCGCGCGGATCGCGCGGATGCTCGCCGAGCACGGAGAGAGCTTCCTCGACCGCTGCTTCACGCCCGGCGAGCGCCGCTACGCCCATGAGAGCGCCCGCCGTGACGAACACCTGGCCGCCCGGTTCGCCGCCAAGGAAGCCACGCTCAAGGCCCTGGGCACCGGGTGGCGCTCCGGCATCGCATGGACGGACGTTGAAGTGATCTCGGAAGCGTCCGGCGCTCCCACGCTCGTGCTGCACGGGCGTGCCGCCGAGATCGCACGCGAACGCGGCATTTCAGGGTGGCTCGTCTCGCTGAGCCACACGGAGCATCACGCGGCCGCGTCGGTCATCGCGCTCGCTGAATAGAACGCGGTCGGCGTCCCGCGGTCAGCCGCCGCCGGGCGCCGGGCCCGCGGGGGTGGTCGCCGGCAACGACGCGTCGGCTTCACCCTTCCCGGCGTCGGCCCGTTCCTGTTCGCGCAGCTTCGCCAGGTGCGGCTTGAACTCGTTCGCGTACCACTCGTGCCACGCCGGCACGTTCCACCCGAGTTGATCGACGGGTCGGCCCCACCCGGCGCTCGCCAGACCGCGCAGCGCCGTGTTGACCTCGACACGGTACGTCACGACGACCGCGTCCAGCACGCGGAGGATCACGCCCTCGGTCACGACGCCGACCGTCGGGTCGAAGGCCACGGCCGTGTCGCCCACCACGGGCGTCAGGTCCGAAATGAACGCCTGCTGCTGCCCGACGAGGATATACGCCAGCGAAGTGTCCCCCCCCCCGCCCCCGCCCACGCGCGTCGTCTGCCCCGAAATCTGCGCGTTGATGAGCATCGGGATCGCCTCGTACAGCCGCAGCGCCTCGGCCAGTCGCGCCGCCGAAGTGATCTCGGCGTTCGTCTCGCTCCTCAGGCCCCGGGCGATCACACTCTGCACGTAGATCGACGGCTCGCCCGGTGCCGCCTGCATCCGGCGCATCAGCCGCTCCGTGGCGGCGGCGCGGAACCCCGCGTCGGCCCCGAAGATCGCGCCCCAGGCGATGGTCGCGTCCGCGTGCTCGGTCTTAAGGCCCGCCAGGTTGTCCAGGATCGTGGTGCGGACGTCGTCCTTCTCCTTCCCGAAGATCTTGAGCAGGCTCGGGAAGATCGCCGGGTCGGAGTACGCGCTCAGCTTCGACAGGCCGACCTGCCTCACCTCGACATTGCGGATGTTGCGGAAGTACGTCGCGCGGATCTTGTACATCTCGCGCTCGAGCTCGACCCGGCGCTTGTTGGTCGCCGCCAACGCCCGCGACGCCGGGGCATCCGGGTCCACGGCCACCGTCCGCAGCGACAGGGGATCGCCGGGACCGTTCACGACCCGTGGCGCTCGGTGGGCCTGCCCGGACACGCTCCCACCCAGGCCGAGCACGGCCACCACGAGCGGGAGAACCTTCGATGAAAGCACGGGGCGGCGGAACATGGCGTATCCCCTGAGGGTGCTGAGCGGTTGAGCTCGCGCGTCGGGTGAGGTGACGCCGCGGCGTCTCCATGCGGTCCGGGCGTCGGCGGGAAGCGGGGCCCGCGAACCTACCCGTCGATCACCCTTCAATCGGATGATACGCCCGTTGTCCGGCTTTGTTCCCCATCCCGCCCGCCCCATACCCTCCCGCGTAGCCCGCGCAGACGATAACCACCCGTATGAACTGTAAACACCGACCCGCAGGCGGGCCGATTCAGGGGTTCTGATGAGCGTTCACTGGCCGATCATCCGCGCGTGCCTCGCCCGCCCGACCCGCCGCGCCGCCATCGACGACGACCGCGCCTGGCGCGCGGTCGAGCTCGTCGTCGGCGCGCTCCACCTGGCCGCGGAGATCGAGCCCCGGTGCCGATCCGCGACGCTCGGCGTCCTGCTGCCGACCACCGGCGCCTTCCCGCTGGCAGCTCTGGCCGGGTGGATGCTCGGCAAGACCGTCGTCCCGCTCAACTACCTGCTCAAGCCCGAGGAGCTGGCGTTCGTCGTCCAGGACTGCGAGACGGACACGGTCGTGACGGCCGGGCCGATGGTCGATTTCATCGGCGCACGACCTGACGTGCCCAACCTGCTGGAACTCGACAAGCTGCGCCACCGCTTTCGCGGCGTGCCCGAGCCGCGCTGGCCCGCGACGGCCGGAGACGATGACCTGGCCGTGCTGCTCTACACCAGCGGCACGAGCGGCCGACCCAAGGGAGTCCGGCTCACGCACGGCAACCTCTCCTCCAACCTCCGGCAGATCACCGCCCACGTAGATTTCACGAGGCGCGACCGGCTGCTCGGCGTGCTCCCGCAGTTTCACAGCTTCGGGCTCACGGTGCTCACGCTGCTGCCGCTCACGATTGGCTGCCCGGTCGTGTACTCAGCCCGGTTCGTGCCGCACAAGATCGTCGGGCTCATCCGCGAGCACCGCCCCACCGTCTTCATCGCCATCCCCTCCATGTACAACGCGCTGCTGCACGTCAAGGACGCGAAGCCCGAGGACTTCGCCTCGCTCCGCTACATCGTCTCGGGCGGCGAGCCGCTGCCCGAGGCGGTGTTCAACGGATTCCGCGAGCGCTTCGGAGTCACCATCAACGAGGGGTACGGCCTCACGGAGACGTCGCCCGTGACCAACTGGTGCCGCCCCAATGAGTGGCGCCCGCGCTCGGTCGGCCCGGCGTTGCCCGGTATCGACCAGCGGATCGTGGATCCCGCCACCGGGCGCGTGCTGGGCCCGAACCAGGACGGCGAAGTCCGCATGAAGGGCCCGAACATCATGAGCGGGTACTTCAAGCGCCCCGACGAGTCGGCCGCCGTCTTCGACGAGCTCGGCTACTTCAAGACCGGCGACATGGGCCGCCTCGACGACGACCGCCACCTGTTCATCACCGGCCGCATCAAGGAGATGATCATCGTCGGCGGCGAAAACGTCTTCCCCCGCGAGATCGAGGAGATCCTCAACCAGCACCCGACCGTCGGCGCCTCGGGCGTGATCGGCCAGATGGACCCGATGCGCGGCGAGCTGCCCGTGGCGTTCGTCGAGCCGAAGGAAGGCCAGACCCCCGACCCGAAGGCGCTCATCACCTGGTGCCGCGAGCGGCTGGCGGGGTACAAGGTGCCGCGCTCCGTCCACGTCGTCGAGAAGCTGCCGCGCAACCCGACGGGCAAGATTGTGCGCCGAGAGTTGAAGAAACTGCTGACGAAGCCCGGAGCGGATTGAGCACATTGAGCAGATGGAACAGATCGAGCAGACTGGGCAAGCCGGCGGCGAAACGTACCCAAAGAGCTCTATTGGGGCAATGCCGCTTTGGGGAAAGAGTCGTGAGAAGACTCGACAAGCCGCTCTTGGATCGCTGCCGCAAGTTCGGCCACCGCATGATCGATGTCGGAGAGACGCTGGAACGCTCACGGCGCAGCAGGCGGATCGTCGATCAAGTGATCGGCTGCGGGACTTCCGTCGGAGCGAACATGTACGAAGCGGACGAAGCCCTCAGCCGCGCCGACTTCTGCACGGCCGTGGGAAGGTCGCTTAAGGAGGTCAGCGAATCCGAGTTCTGGATCGACCTCGTGGGCGAACGAAACTGGGTCCGCCCGACGCGACTCCTCGACCTGAAGGCCGAGGCTCTGGCACTGCGGCGCATGTTTGGTGCGATGATCGCCCGAACGCGCACGACCGACGCTTCCCGGAAGCGCCGCCCCAACCGCGACGCCGACTAAGCTTGACCGGACTCCCCGGTCCCGACCAACGATCCGGACCGATCATCGCCCGCTGTGCTCCATCCGCTCGATCCGCTCTATCTGCTCCATTTGGAGGTCACTCATGGAACTGTACATCGACACCGCGAACCTCGACGAGATCAAGCAGGCCGCCGCCCTGGGCGTGCTCGACGGCGTCACCACCAACCCGTCGCTCATCGCTAAGGAGAACACCGACTACGGCAAGCGTCTTGCGCAGATCTGCGAGGTGGTCAAGGGGCCGGTGTCGGCCGAGGTGATCGCCACGGACTACGAAGGGATGCTCCGCGAGGGACGCGACCGCGCGAAGATCGCCCCCAACATCGTGGTGAAGCTGCCCATCACCGTCGACGGACTTCGGGCGTGCAAGGTGCTCTCCGACGAGGGCACCCGCACGAACATGACGCTCTGCTTTCAGCCGCTCCAGGCCCTGATGGTCGCCAAGGCCGGGGCGTTCCTCGTCAGCCCGTTCATCGGGCGCCTCGACGACGTGGCCGAGGACGGCATGCTCCTCATCCATCAGATCCGGCAGATCTACGACAACTACGGGCTCAAGACCAAGCTCCTCGCCGCGTCCATCCGCCACCCCAAGCACATGGTCGAGTGCGCCCTCGCCGGCGCGGACGTGGCCACGGTCCCGCTGAGCGTCATCAAGCAGATGCTGTCCCACCCGCTCACCGACTCGGGCCTGGCCAAGTTCGTCGCGGACTACAAGAAAGCCTTCGGGGGCTGATGACCCGAACCGGCGGCCGACCCGCCGGGTGCGACCGCCCGCAACCCGTGCGCCCCGCGCTATGGTTCGGCCCTGATCGGTAAGGGCACGGAGCACACGCGATGCGGCTGACGATGGTCGGAACCGGGTACGTCGGGCTCGTCACGGGGGTCTGCTTCGCCAACACCGGGCACGACGTGACCTGCCTGGACGTGGACCCCGCGAAGATCGACACGCTGACGCGCGGGGAGTGCCCGATCTACGAGCCGGGCCTGACGGAACTGCTCCGCCGGAACATCGCCGCGGGCCGCCTGCACTTCACCCTCGACAAGGCCTCCGCGTACCGCGACGCGGAGATGATCTTCATTTGCGTGGGCACGCCCAGCGACGAGCGCGGGCACACGGACCTTCGCTACGTCCACAGCGCCGTGGACGACATCGCGGCCGTCATCAGACCGCTCGGGCCGGCGCAGCGCCCCAAGATCATCGTGATGAAGTCCACAGTGCCCGTAGGCACGACCCTGGCCGTCAAAGGCCGCCTGCGCGAGCGCGTCGGCCCCGACATCCCGTTCTTCGTCGCGGACAACCCCGAGTTCCTCAAGGAAGGCGCCGCGATCGATGACTTCAACAAGCCCGACCGCGTCGTCGTCGGCGTGGACGACGAGAAGGTCGGCGAGCGCTTCCGCGACCTCTACGACCCCTTCGTCCGCAACGGGCACCCGATCTTCATCATGGACATCCCCTCCGCGGAGATGGTCAAGTACGCCAGCAACAACTTCCTCGCCACCAAGATCAGCTTCATCAACGAGACCGCCAACCTGTGCGAGGCCTACGGCGCCGACATCAACAAGGTCCGCGAGGGAATGTGCTCGGACAAGCGCATCGGGCACGCGTTCCTCCACCCGGGACTGGGCTACGGCGGGTCGTGCTTCCCCAAAGACACACTCGCGTGCATCATGATGGGCGAGCAGGCGGGCCTGCCCGTCCACGTCTCCAAGGCCGTCCACGAGACCAACCAGCGCCAGCGCGACCGGTTCTGGGACAAGATCATGGGCCATTTCAACGGCAAGGGGGGCGGCCTGCAGCACCGCACCCTCGCCTTCTGGGGGATCGCCTTCAAGCCCCGCACCGACGACATCCGCGAGGCCCCGGCCCTCACGCTCATCCGCAAGGCGATCGGCTACGGCGTCCGCGTCCGGGCCTTCGACCCCGTCGCCAACGACAACGGCCGCAGGGAGCTGGGCCCGGCCGCGACGATCGTGGACGACATGTACGAGGCCGCGAAGGACGCGGACGGGCTCGTCGTCTGCACCGACTGGGACGAGTTCAAGAGCCCCGACTTCGGGCGGCTCGCCGGCGTGATGAAGCAGCGCGTCATCTTCGACGGGCGGAACCTCTACCGCCGCCCGCACATGGACGAACTGGGCTTCACGTACTACTCGGTGGGCCGGGCGCCGGTGAAGCCGCGGTAGCAAGGCGGGCGCGTCCCGTCACGGGTGCTCGTCGAAGAGAGAGCCGAAGTCGCGCGCCCCATGAACAACGCGCACGACGACGATCCCGTCCTTCACCACTTCGTAGAGCACGAGGTGGTTCGGGAACCCTTCGATCCGAAACGTCCTGATCCGCCCGAAGCGTCGGCGAATCCCCGGGTGCTTCCGCCCGATGCCCGGCCACCGCGCCAGGCGATCGAACGTGGCCTCGCACGCATCCAGGAAGCGTTCCGCCGCCTGAACGCTGTCGCGGGCGATGAACTCGTACGCCGCGACGACATCCGCGCGGGCTCGGACAAGGCGTTTCACACTCACGCGGACTTTCGCCGCTGCACGCGGGCCCGCGCCTCGGCCCGGATGGACGCCCACTCCGACTTCGTCAGTTCAACCGGCGAACCGCTCTCGTACCCTTCCTTGAGCAGTTCCTCGAGGCGGCGGTCGAACGCCGCCCGTCGCGCCTCGCGGAGCAGGTGACGCACGTACTCGCTGGTGTTGCCGAACCCGCCCCGCTCCATCTCCTCGCGGAGGAACCGCTTGAGGGAGGTCGGCAGCGAGATGTTCATCGTGGTCTGGCGGTCGGCCATGGATCCACTCTACCCGCGCCCAGGATGTATGGCAACTATTGCCATACATCGCGCCGTTGGCCGGGCTACAGCCCGCCCAGCCACTTCGCCCAGATCGACAGCACCAGCATCATGTACAGCCGCTGCGAGTGGTCCCGCCCCTTCCACGGCCAGATCGACTTCACGCCCGCGTCGTCGTGCTCGCGGAGCATCCGCTTGACGAAGTCCATGTTGATCATGGCATTGATGCCCAGATGGTCCGGCCCGAACGGCTCGGGGCCGTTCAGGTGATCCAGCAGCAACTGCCGCATTCCGCCGTAGTCGCTGCGGAACCACTCGCCGATCGGGATCGCGAAGCCCCGCTTGGGCCGGTCCACGATCTCCGGCGGAAAGTACTTCCGCGCGACGGCGCGGAGGAGGCCTTTGCGCTGGCCGCGGGGCATGAGGGACGCGATGCTCGCGTGGATGCCGAGTCGGGCCACATCCCGCGCGAGAAACGGGGCCCGCACCTCGAGCGCCACAGACATCGAAGCCGTGTCGGTCTTCCGCATCAGGTCGCCCGGCAGATAGAACATGAGATCGAACCGTCTCGCGAGAATCTGTGTATGACGTAGCCCTCGCGTGAGCGTCATCCCGAAGTGACCACTCCTGTCAACTCCCAGCCCGACCGCACGATCGTGAGGCGGATCAAAGATCGCGACAAGCTCCTTGTACCCCTCTCCCGCCGCGGCGTTCAGGAGCCGGACAAGCCGCGATCGTGCCGACTTGGGGTTCGCGCTGGCGGGTACGAAGGCCGCAAAGCTCCGGAGGAGCCCCGCGGGCACTCGAGAGAGCCGCGTCAGTGGTCGCACGGCGCGGAATCGGTCATATCCGCAGAACATCTCGTCTCCCCCGTCGCCGCTGAGCGCCACCGCAGCGCGGCCCCGGGCCGCCCGGCTCACCCAGAGCGAGGGAAGGAGCGAACTGTCCCCGAAGGGCAGGCCCAGTTGCCGGATCGCCATGCCCAGATCGTCAGCGGGCCGTGGATCGCAGTCGAGTATCTCGTGCCGCACCCCCAGCGCCCGGGCGGTGATGGACGCCGCCGCGGACTCGTCGCACGCGGGGTGCGGCATCCGGACCGTGAACGCCGTGATATCCGAACGCGCGCGTCGCGCATACTGGCAGACGAGCGCTGAGTCGATCCCTCCGCTCAGAAAGCACCCCATCGGCACGTCCGCTTCAAGGCGACTCGCGACGGCGGAGGAGAGCGCGGAATCCACCTCGTCCGCAGTTACCCGGCGTTGCGCGGATTGCAACACGTCCACCCATTGCGCATGCGACGACGACGACCCGTCATCCTGCCCGACGCCGGGTTCTTCGCGCGGAAGCACGCGGATTCCGCCCCAGAGTTCCTCTCGAACGGCGTTGAGCGGGGTGAACTGATTCCATCCGAACTTGATCCAGGGTCGCGCATCGATGCCGAACCCCGCAGCATCGTTCCTCTCGTGAGTCTCCGTCAACGCGCGCAATCGCAGCAACGGGGGAACAGAACTGGCGAACGCCGAGATCCCGGATCGACGCCTCTCCGAGCCCGGCGAGCTGTAGAGGGGCTTTTCCCCAAAGGGATCGCGCGCGAACACCAGCACGCCGCGACGACCGTCCCACGTCACTCTCGCGAACATCCCGTCGAGCCGCGAGTCAAGCGTGAGTCCCCATTCGCTCCACCCATGCACCAGCACCTCCGTGTCGCTGTGGTCAGTGCTGAACTCGTGCCCCGCTGCCTGCAACTCCTTGCGTAGCTCGCGGTGGTTGTAGATGCACCCGTTGAAGACCACCGCGACCGTGCCGCACCCCAGCGCCGCGCATCGCGAGCAGGGATTCAGGGCGTGCTCGGCCGTGCGGCGATAGGCCTCCGCTGTGGCATCGCCCGTCTGGGCGCTGTCACCGGGCGCAAGCCCGGTGCCACCCAGCACCATCGGCTGGTGGCCGCCCGCATGGTCGATGATCGACAACCGCCGGTGGACGAACGCGACATCCACCACCGATCCGTCCGGGCGCACCGCGCGGTCGCGGAACCGCCCGTGCCCGTCCGGGCCGCGGTGCTTCACCGATTCGTCGAGGATGTCCAGCCACGCTTCAGGAATCGCCACCCACGGCGGCGGAGGCGCCTGCCCGGGCGGGTGGACCTTGAGGATTCCGGCGATGCCGCACACGGGGTGAAGAGTAACGGCCCCGGAGCGCGAGCGGACGACGGTAGCATGTCAACCGTGCGCGGAAGTTCAGCGCCGGATCACCGCAACCGCGCCGCGTTCAACCCTTCTTCTTCGGCTTCGGCTTGGCCGGCTTGTCGTCGGCCTCGGCCTTCGCCGCGGCACCCTTCGCCTTCGGAGCTTCGGGTTCAGCCTTGGCCTTCGGCTTCGGCGCATCGGGCTCGGCCTTCGCCTTGGCCGGCTTCGCGGCCGGGCGAGCCGCCGCGACCGACTTGTTGTACTCCTCGACCGGCATCTCCGTCACCTTCGCCTTGGCGAGGATCGCGTCGAGGGTCTTGTGCTCGCGGACCTGCTGCACCACGAAGCCGATCTGGTTCTTCTGGATGAGTTCCTGTCGCAGAGCCTCGGGCCGCGCGTTGCGCTCCATCGCCATCTGCGCGATGCGCCCGTTGACCTCCGCCTCCTCGACGCGGACCTTCAGCTCCTCGGCCGCTCGCCCGAGGACGAAGAACAGCTTGAGCTCCTCGGCCGCGATGCGCGCCGACGCGGCCCGCAGCTCCGAGATCCGCTCCTCGATCGTCGCCTGCTCGACGCCGCGGTACATCAGCTCCATCCGCTGGCGCTCCAGCGTGCGGTACGCCTGCTGCGCCGTGAGCCGCTGCGGCAGGGCGATCTCCGTCCCGGCCATCAGGTGCGTCGCCACCTGCTGGCGCATCGCCGACTGCTGCTCGACCGCCGCCCGCTGCGTCAGCCGCTGGCGGATCACGTCGCGAAGCTGCCCCTCGCCCTCGAACCCGAACGCCTTCACGATCTCCTCGGCCGCCGCGGGGATGATCCGGTCCACCCGCTCGACCTGGAACGTCATCGTCAGCTTCGCCCCGCGCACCTTCTCGACCTCGTGCTGCTCCGGGCCCGTGGCCTTCACCGTTGCGGTCGCGCCCGGTTTGGGCAGGCCGAACTGCCTGGAAAAATCCTCGACCGTGATCCCGAGGATCATGCCGCGCCCGTCCTTGTCGGGCGTGGGGATCTGCACCACCGCCCCGGGGATGTTGTAGACCTCGGTGCCGTCCTCAACCGTCATCACGCCGCGCCCGGTCAGGTAGTCACCGGGCTCGGGCGTGGGCCGCTCCTCGAGCTTGCCCTCGTTCACGCACAGCTTCTTCAGCTCGCCGTCAACCATCTCGTCGGTCACGGGCACGATCGGCTTCTTCACCGCGATGCCGTCGAGCGACGGCAGCGTGAACTCCGGCATCACCTCGACCTCGACCTCGAACGTCAGGGCCTTGCCCTCGGCGATCTCGGCCTTGTCCATCTGGTCGCTGAACGGATCGCCGACGACCTTGAGCTTGTGATCCTCAACAGCTTTCGCGTACGCCTCAGCGACCAGTTGCTTCTTCGCCTCGTCGCGCAGCGACGGGCCGAACTTCCGCTCCAGCAGCGCCCGCGGCACCCGCCCCTTGCGGAACCCGGGCACCTGGGCCTCGACCGAGAGCGTGTCGAGGGACTCGCGGAGCTTGCCCGTGACCACCGCGGCCGGCACCTCGATCGTCAGCTTCTTGCGGCTCGGCCCCGCGTCGGCGATCGAGACGGTGTTGGAGGGAGCTTCGGTGGCGGTCTGGGACATGGCGTCGGAACCCTCTTTCGGATGGTCGTGGAAGGCCGCGGTTCGGGCCCGGAATCGCGGGCCGGAGCCGAAACCGGGCAAACAGTCTAGCGCAAGCCCCTTCACGGGCAACCGCTGGGCAGCCGTCGGCGGATGGTCGGGTTGCCCTCGGACGTAGCCGTGCTACGCTCGCGGCCGAACCACAAGGCCCGGATCGCTCGGATGCGGTGCGGAGCGCGGAGGAAGGGAGACCATGAAGTCAACGACCATCACGCTGTTTGTCGGCGTCGCCGGGCTCGCGGCCTGTGGGGCATCGGCCCAGCAGACCCGGTCCACCCGCGTCGTCACCAGCCCGACCGGAACCTGGCTGGTCGAATCCGCCCGTACGGCACGGACCCCGATCCCGTACGTTTTCGGCCCCGGGATCGACGGCGGGACGTGGTTCCACTCCGAAGGCGTGGCCATCCCCGAGTCCGTGTCGCTCTCGCAAGCGGCGGCCAGCGCCTGGGTCGGCGAAGCACTCAACCAGGAGCGCATGCAGCGCTTCGCGCTCCCCGGCACGGGCATCCCGGTCGTCGAGTTCCGCATGGGCGCCGACAGTCCGTCGAAAGTCTCCGCCGCCGGCGGGGCCGACCTGGCCGTCATCCTCGACAAGAGCGGCGGGCCGTTCACCGTCCGCGCGTTCAGCTCGGCAAGCGGCGTCGAACTGTGGAACTACCCCATCAAGGGCAACTACAACGCCGTGGACTCCAAGCCGGTCAAGGTCTCCCGCGACGGGTCCGTCGTGGTCGCCTTCGCGACCGACACGAACGCGCAGCTCTGTGAGTTGTTCATCCTCGACGGTCCGACCGGCGCGTACCTGCGTTCCTGGGTCTTCACCGGATTCGGCGGGTCCGTGGACCTGACCGACAACGGAGGTCTCGCGCTCGTCGCCCAGAGCGCCAACGGGCGCGTCATCGACACCGCCACCGGCGTTGAAGTCTTCAGCGCCGCGGCCAACGGCGCGGGCGGACGCTTCAACATCTCCGGTGACGGCTCGATCATCGTCCTGGGCGGCTTCGACCTGCGCGTTCACCGCAAACAGGGCGCTACCTGGGTCCCGGCCTTCACGTACTTCGCGCCGAACTCCTGGTTCGGCTGGGGCTCGGCCGTCTCCCGCGACAACTCGACCATCGGCGTGATGAGCCACGACTACGCCCAGAACTACCTGGTCACGGCCACGCGCGTTTTCGACGTGCCGACGGGCGCGCTCCTCGGCACGCACAACACCACGGGCGCCGGCCAGTTCCAGGACTCCATCGCCGGCGCCGCCATCTCCGACGACGGGTCGGTGCTCGCCGTCGCGTCCTGGGGCGCCCAGAACAACGTCCACCCCGAGGTGATGGTCTTCGATCGCGCGGCCAACCTCATCGACAGCATCGATACGCCCGGCTCGCCCTTCGGCTTCGACATGACCGGCAACGGCCGTTACATCCTCGTCGGCAGCAAGGCCGTCCACGCCAACATCATGGGCAACGGCGGGCGCGTCACACTGTTGGACCGGGGCGAGTCGTGCTACCCGGACTGCAATGACTCCGGCACCCTGACGGTGGCCGACTTCGGCTGCTTCCAGGACAGATACGTGCTGGGCAACCTCTACTCCGATTGCAACGCCAGCGGCACGCTCACCGTCGCGGACTTCGGGTGCTTCCAGGGCAAGTACGTGCTGGGGTGCCCCTAAGAACAGACGAGCGACGAAGAGCCGAAACAACCAAGCCCGGGGACCCGAGTCCCCGGGCTTCTTCGTTGCCTTGAGCCCCCGCTACGCGATCAACCGTTCAGCGATCTTCACCGCCGTCAACGCCGCCCCGATCCGGAGCTGATCACCGGACACAAAGAGGTTGAACGCACGCCACAGCGTGTCGCCGCCGCGCCTCACCGGATCGAGCGTCTCATCCGGGCGCAGCCGGCCGACCAACACGTCGTCGCCCCCGGTCGCCTTCAGGGGCGTCGGGAAGCTGTTGCCCGCGCGATCGTCCACGAGCCGCACGCTCTCCCCGCCCGCGAGTGCGTCGCGCACCTGCCGCTCGGTCGCGGGCGTCCTGAGCGTGACGTGGATCGACTCCGAGTGCCCGCGTAGCACGCCGACCCGCACGCACGTCGCGTTCACGCGCACCGACGGGTCGTTCCAGATCCGCCGCGCCTCGCCCGCCATCTTCGACTCTTCCCCGTTGTACCCCGTCACGGGGTCCATCGCGGAGTCGTGGCTGAACACGTTGAACGCGCACGGCTCCTTGAAGACCCGCGGCGTCGCCGACCCTCCGGCCAGCACCGACCGCGTCTGCTCGCGCAGCTCATCCATCGCGGCCGCACCGGCCCCGGACGCCGCCTGGTACGTGGACACGATGATCCGCTCGACGCCGAACGCCCGGCGGAGCGGCTCGAGCGGCACGAGCATCACGATCGTCGAACAGTTCGGCACCGCCACGATGCCGGGTTCCTCGCGCAGCGGCCCGAGCAGGTCGCCGTTGATCTCCGGGATCACGAGCGGCACACCCGGCGCCATGCGGTGCGCCGAAGACTTGTCGATCGCTACGGCCCCCGCCGCCACCGCCCGCGGCGCGAACGCCTTGCTCGTGTCCGACCCCGCTGCGAAAAACACGATCCCGCAACCGTCGAACGACCGATCGCCCAGCTCTTCCACGCGGAGTTCACGCCCGCGATAGCGAATCGCCGTGCCCGCGGAGCGGGCCGAAGCGAGCACCCGGATGGCCCCGTGCGGGAACCGACGCTGCTCCAGGATCGAGAGACACTCCCGCCCCACCGCCCCGGTGGCTCCGACGACCGCGATGTTCGGATTCGGACCCATCGGCTCCTCGACCATCATGCGCCCACGCACGCCCCGCCTACACCGCCCGGTTCACCAGCGCGTCGGCCATCGCGAGCAGGTACAGCCGCGCCGGCGACTCGGGCAGACCCGCGAGCTCGCCCTTGGCCCGCTCGACCAGGTTGGCCGCGCACCGGCGCGCCTCGCCGATCGAGCCCGTCGATTCCAGCCTGGCGACAAGCCGCGCCGCGGCCTCGCGCCGCCCCGCCGCGTCCGCCCCGCTCGCCCGCTCCAGCAGCAGCAGCGACCGCCCCCGTTCCACCGGCGAGCACCCGTTCAGGTGCAGAATGATCGGCAGCGTCAGCTTGCCCTTTTCCAGGTCCTTGCCCGTGCTCTTGCCCACGACCGCCTCGTCGCCGACCAGGTCGAGCACGTCGTCCTGAATCTGGAACGCCACGCCCGTGTCGCGCCCGAAGCGCTCCAGCCGCAGGCACGCCTCCTCGTCGGCGCCCGAGGCCCACGCCCCGAGCCGGCACGCCGCGGAGATCAGCGCCGCGGTCTTGCGCTGCACGATCTCGAAGTACGCCGGCTCGTCAAGGGAGAAGTCACCCCGATGGTCGAGCTGGAGCAGTTCCCCCGCGCACGTCGTCATGCTCACCCGCCCGATGAGGAGCGCGGCCGCCTGCGAATCGAGCTGCGAGCACAGGTGATACGCCGACGCGATCAGGTAGTCGCCGAGGATGACGGCCGCCTCGTTGCCGTACAGCCGATTGACCGTCCGCCCGCGCCGCCGCGTGTCCGCGTCGTCCAGCACGTCGTCGTGCACCAGCGTGGCCATGTGGACCATCTCGCACACAGCGGCGATCGTCGCGTGCGCGTCGGTCAGCTCGGGCTCCGTGCCCCGCCCCCCCGCCAGCCCGCACGCCATGACCAGCGTCGGACGCAGCATCTTGCCCCGGTAGTGCTCGACGTGAGCGACGAGCCGCGACACGGGCGGCAGGTCCGAGGCGAGCTGCGCGTCAAAGCGCCGCTCGACGCGCGCCAACGCCCCGTCGATCCGCGCCTGAAGCGACGCCAACGAGGCCGGAATGCCGAGCAGCGAGGCCATCGCCAAGGATATGCCGCGCCCCCACCGCCACCCGCCCGAAGCTCACCGCTCCGCCACGATGTACGCGATGAACGACGCGCACGCCTCGCCCCGCTCCGTCGGCCTGAACACTCCGTTCCCCCCGCCCTTGCGATCGTCCCCCTCCCAGTACACCGTGGTCCGCGTGAACCCCGCGTCCGCGAGGGCGTCCCGAGTTTCGCGGACCGTCCACACCCGCCAGTCGTAGGTGAACGCCCGGGGCATCCGCCGCCCATCGCGCAGCTTGAACCCGATGTGGCACGTCGCACGGGCCGTGACCGGGTCGAACTTCTCCTGGTGCCACTGGTAAGTGAACCCGCGCTTCGCCCCGCCGATCGCCCAACGCTCGCGCTGCTCGCGCGTCACTTCCCACCCGCCCATGATGTCGAGCACAAACAGGCCGTCGCGCACCAGCGAGCGACGCACCCCGCGGAAGTACGCGAGCAGGTCGCGCCGCGTATGGAACACCCACCACGAGAAGTTCCCGGCGTACACCACGTCCATCCGCCCCCACGCGCCCGCGCCGCGCGGGCCGACGCGCTCTCCCGCCAGGACCTTCCACGGACGGAGCACGTCCCGCCGCAGCAGGCTTACGCGCTCGCGCGTCGCGGGCCTGAGCTTCGCCACGTTCCGCGCCAAGCCCCAGTCCAGCGTCACGCGGTCCAGGTCCAGCCCCACCGCCTCGTTGACCCGGCGGCGCAGCGCCCAGGAGCAGCAGACCTGTCCCGTCCCGCAGAAGTCCTCGCGCAGCCGCGCCGGCGTCCGCCGGCGCAGCCGCCGGAACTCCGCGTCGATGAAATCCACCTCGGCGTCGGGCTCCTGCACCGCGCGCTGATACAGAACGAACGGATCGGGCAGCGGCTTCGGAGCACGTCGCGGCATCGGGGGCGAGTGTAGACCGCGCGCGCCGGGCAATGCCCGCGCCGCCGGGCCCGGATCGCTCAGAGCTCCGGCGCGAACCCGCGGCGCAGCGTGTTCTCCGCGCACGCCCGCGGCTCGACGAACTGCAGCAGATAGTCCCTCCCGCCCGCCTTCGACCCGACTCCGGACATCCCGAACCCGCCGAACGGCTGACGCGCCACCAGCGCCCCCGTGATCCCGCGGTTGATGTACAGGTTCCCAACCCGGAACTCGCGCTTCGCCCGCTCGATGTGCGCCGGTTTTCGCGTAAAGACGCCGCCGGTGAGCCTGTACGCCGAGCCGGTGGCGATCGCCAGCGCATCGCCGAAGGTCGCCGCGTGCATCACCGCGACCAGCGGGCCGAAGACCTCCTCGCGCGCGAGCGTGTGCGTCGGCTTCACGCCGCTGAAGATGTGCGGCCCGACGAACGGCGATGTTCGATGGGCGATAGGCGGTTGGCCGGCGGGAGCGGGAACGGCGAGTTCGAGGCGGCAGCCCTCTTTCTGCGCCGTCGCGACGTACCGCTCGATCTTCTCCTTCGCCTCCGCGTCGATCACCGGGCCCACGTCCGTCCCCGGCAGCGTCGGATCGCCGACCGTGAGCGACCGCGTCGCCTCCACAAACCGCCTGACGAACGCGCGGATCGCCGGGCCTTCCTCCCCCGCGGGATCGACGACGATCACCCGCGAGCACGCGGAGCACTTCTGCCCCTGGAACCCGAACGCCGAGTGCCGCACCGCGAGCACCGCCTCGTCGAGGTCCGCCGACGTATCGATGACCACCGCGTTCTTGCCGCCCATCTCGCAGACGACCTTCTTGACGTGCCCGAGCGATCCGACGGCCGCACGCGCCGCCGCAGATTCAAACGGCGACGGCGGCGACGCCGCGTGCAGGATGTCCAGCCCCACGTCGCGCGACCCCGTGAACGCGATCACCGCCACGCCCGGGTCGCGCACCAGCGCCGCCCCGGTCGTCTCCCCCGGCGCGGGGCAGAACTGCAGCACCCTCGACGACTCGTCGGGCGAAAACCCCTCCGCCTCCATCGCCTCGATGAGGATGTCGTGCATCACCTTCGCGATGCCCGGCGTCTGCTCCGCGGGCTTCACGATCACCGTGTTCCCCGTCACCAGCGCCGCCACCGTCATGCCTGTGCAGATCGCCAGCGGGAAGTTCCACGGCGCGATCACCACCGCGACGCCGCGCGCCTGGTACCACTGCTCGTCGAGCTCCCCGATGAACCGCCCCATCCGCTCGCGCCGGAACATCGGCACGGCACACCGGGCGTAAAACTCGCAGAAATCGATCGCCTCGCAGACGTCGGCGTCCGCCTCGCGCCAGGTTTTGCCGGATTCCTTGATCATCACGCCCGCGAGCCCGTCGCGCTGCTGGCGCATCAGCGCCGCCGCACGGACCAGCACCCGCGCCCGTCGCTCCGGCTCCGCGTCGCGCCACGCCCCGAACGCGGCGCCTGCATCGCCCACCATGCGTCCCGCCCGCTCAACCGTCGTGTCGTTGGCGACCCTCGGCACCGTCGCCCCCGCCACGGCCGCCGCGAACGCCTCGCGCACCGGCCGGTGCGAAAAATCCCGGAACGGCTCGTTGACGAACGCCCGCCCGTCGCCGACCGCCGCCACCGCCGCCGAGAGCGCGTGCCGCTCCGGCGCGATCGACAGCAGATCGGGCTTCGCCGCGTCCGCCCCCTTCGCCGCGTGCGGCCGCGCCAGCAGCGCCCCCGTGTCCGCGTTATCGAGGAACCCCGCCTTCAGCCACGACTCGTTCGACGTGTTTTCCAGCAGCCGCCGCACCAGGTACGCCATCCCCGGGATCATCTCGCCTACCGGCACGTACTCGCGGATCCGCAGCCCCCGCTCCACGCCCGCGTGCTTGAGCTGGTCCGCCATGCCGTGGAGCATCTGCAGCTCGACGGCCGCCGGGGGCAGCCCCCGCGACTCCGCATACGCAAGAGCCGCGGCGATCGACCGCGCGTTGTGCGAGCCCAGCGCCAGCTTGACGCCGGCAGGGTTCCCCGAGCCGGGCGAGGCGTCCAGGAACACCCGCGACATCCGTTCGAAGCACTCGTCCGTCTGCCACTTCACCGGCCACACCGGGCACGGCCACCCGCGCATCTCGGCGTTGATCGTCTCGTAGTCCCAGTACGCTCCCTTGACGAGCCGCACCGTGACCACCTGGCTCTTCGCCCGGGCCCAGTCGCACACACGGCGCGCATCCTCGACGCCCGACTTCAAGTATGCCTGCATCGCCAGCCCGGCATGGAACGGCTTTCCTACGTTCGCGGCGCCGGTCCCCGCGCCCAGCCTCTCGACGCACCGCATGAACAGCTCGAGCGTCAGGTCTTTCAGCGCCGCCTGCTCCATGTCGAAGTTGACGAACACGCCCCCGTCCCGCGCGGTCTCGAGGATCGGCTCCAATCTCCGCATCAGGTCCCGGATCGACCCGTCCGTGTCGATCGGGTCGCACCGCGCCGAGAGCGAGCTGATCTTCACCGACACGTTCACACGCGGAATCGCCCCCAGGTGATCCGACTCCAGCCGCGGGTTCGCGGGCCACGACGCGACCTGCGCCGGCAGGTTGCGGATCAGGTCCAGGTAGCGATCCCGGTACTGGTCCGCCTCGGCGTCCGACACGCACGCCTCACCAAGCAGATCCACGCTGAAACCGATCCCGTCGTTCCACAGCGCCCGCAGCCCCGGCAGGGCCGACGCCGCGTCCGTCCCCGCGATGAACTTCGACGCCATCCCCGTGATCTGCTTGCCGATCACCGCCGCCGACGCCGACTTGAGCAGCTTCCCCGCCTTCAGCGCGGCCGAGATCACCCCGGGCACGGTCACTCCGGGCTGCGAGAGGTAGTCGTCCAGGTGGTCGTGGATCGCCTCCGCAGACTTGAGCATCGGGAAGGTGTCCACGAAGCGGAACATCTGCACCTTGAAGGCCGGGTCCTTCATGGACCATTCCATCAGGGCGTCGGAGTAGAACTGCTTGGAGAAGATCCCCGCCTTGTGCCCGCGGGCCCGCGTCAGCAGGTCCGTGCCGACCTCGAGGATGCGCGCCTCGAGATCGCCCGCGGAAGATGCGGGGTTCGGCGAGACCTCAACGACGGTCTTCGGAGATGGTGCGGCCGAAGAGACGGGCTTGCGCCGGAACAACGCCATGAAGAACACTCGCGGGGTGCGGGCGGGAGTATAGGAATCGCGCCCCGCGCCCCAGTCGCGCTCCCGCCACCTACCCTTACCCCTTGCCCACGCGCTCCGTCATCACCATCGGCAACTTCGACGGCGTCCACGCAGGGCATGCCGCGCTCATCCGCCGCGCCCATGAACTGGCGAACCTGGCGAACCTGGCGAACCCGGCCCCTCCTCCCACGCGCGTCATCGCCGTCACCTTCGACCCCCACCCCCTCACGGTCCTCAAGCCCGGGGCAGAGCCCGCCCGCATCACAACCTTCGACCGCAAGGCCGCCCTGCTCAGGGCCCTGGGCGCGGCCGAGGTCGTCCGCCTCACCCCCGACGACGCCACGCTCAACTCGTCGCCCGAGCAGTTCGTGGACAGGCTCGTCCGCGAGTACGCGCCCGTCGCGTTCGTCGAGGGCCCGGATTTCCGCTTCGGCCGCGCCCGCGCGGGGGACATCCGGACACTCGCGGCCCTCGGGACGGCCCGCGACCCGCAAAGCCGTTTCCGTGTCGAGGTCGTCGAGCCCGTGCAGGTCGCGCTCTGCGACCACACGCTCGTCACCGCGTCGAGCAATCTTGTGCGCTGGATGCTCGAACACGGGCGTGTCCGCGACGCCGCGTCGCTCCTCGGCCGCCCCCACGTGATCGACGGCCTCGTCGAGCGCGGCGAGCGCCGCGGCCGCACCATCGGCTGGTCCACCGCCAACCTTCGCGCCGAGACCATCGCCCCCGGCGACGGCGTGTACGCGGGCATCGCCCGGCTCGAGGACGGGCGGCGCTTCCCCGCCGCGATCAGCATCGGGACCAAGCCCACGTTCGGCGACCGCGAGCGCGCGGTCGAGGCGGTGCTGCTCGACGCGAACCACCCGCGCCCCGTCACGCTGCCCGGCCTCCCCGAGTATGGCTGGCGGCTCAGCCTCCACCTGCTCGGCTGGATCCGCGACCAGGTACGTTTCGCGTCCGTCGCCGACCTCACCGACCAGATCGCCCGCGACGCCGTGCGAGCCCTCGCGATCACCTCCGAGTCCGACCAGGCCGCCGCACCCGCCGCACGTGCAGAAAGAGCCTCCGCTTGAACCATCCCGTGTCCAACACGAACGACGCCTGGAGTTCCAACACCACGCTGGCCGAAATCGCCGCGTGGCTCAAGACCTGCCGCGTTGTCGTCCTGGTCACGCACGTCAAGCCCGACGGCGATGCGGTCGGCTCCACCATCGGTGTCGCCCGCGCCCTGGCGCGCCTCAAGATCAACGCCGTCCCGTGGTACGTCGGCCCGATGCCCGACTGGCTCCCCGCGGTTGCGAACCCCACGAAACACCGCGTCATCGACGCCCACGGTCTGCCCCCCGAGGCCCCCGACGGCGTCCTCGTCCTCGACACCGGCTCGTGGACGCAGCTCCACGACGTAGCCGACTGGCTGCGCGAGCGGCACGGCATCACCGCGGTGATCGACCACCACGCCCACGGTGAGCCCGACGTCGCCCCGCGCCGCTGGATCGAGTCCGACTGCGCCTCCGTCTGCCAGCCCGCCGCCGAGCTCTGCCGCCTGCTGCTCGGCAAGCCGCGGCTCGACGACCTCCCGCGGGACGTCGCCGAGCCGCTCTACCTCGGCGTCGCCACCGACACCGGCTGGTTCCGCCACTCGAACGTCAGCCCCCGCGTCTTCCGCGACGCCGCCTCCCTCCTCGCCGCCGGCGCCGACCACCCGCGCCTCTACGAAGCGATCGAGCAGCAGAACCGCGCGTCGCGCCTCGCCCTCATGGCCCGCGCCCTGGCCTCCCTCGAGATGCTCCGCGACGGCCGCGCCGCCGTGATGACCCTCACCCTCCAGGATTTTCACGACAGCCGCGCCGCCCCGACCGACTCGGGCGGCTTCGTGGACCTCCCGCTCACCGTCACCGGCGTCATGGTCAGCGTCGTGATCACCGAGGCCTTCACCGGCCCGCACGGCACGAACGTCACCAAGATCAGCATCCGCAGCAAGGAAGCCGCGAACGCGATCGACGCCAACGCCCTCGCGCAGAAGCTCGGCGGCGGTGGGCACATCCGGGCCGCGGGAGCCAAGATGCCCGTCACACTCGCCGAGGCCAAGAAACGCGTCTACGAGGTGCTGCCGTGAATGGTCCCCCGCGCCCGCCGCGCTCCGCCGGCGGCGGTCAGGCTCCCGGTGATCGCCGCCCGCCTCCCGGCCCGCGCGGCCCGCGTCAGGACGGCCCGCGCCGCGGCCTGCCCCCCAAACCTCCGCTCCGCGTCCACACCACCACACTCTGGGAATACCCCAGCCAGGACTACGAGGGTTTTACACGCGCGAAGGGCGCCCCCGTCGCGGCCGATGCACCCCATTCCGAGCCCGCGCCCGACGAGGCTGAACGCGGCGTTGACGGCGGCTACGACCCCGCCACCCAGGGCGCGACCCCGAGCTGGGTCATCTGGCAGCTCCTCACCCGTTACACCCGCCCCAACGACCTCGTCATCGACCCCATGGCCGGCGCGGGCACCACCCTCGACGTCGCCCGCCACCTCGGCCGCCGATCACTTGGCTACGACCTCACGCCCCGCCGCCCGGATGTCTTCCGCGCCGACGCCCGCAAGCTCCCGCTCGAGGACGGCAAGGCCGACTTCATCTTCATCGATCCACCCTACTCCACGCACCTGGAGTATTCGACGGACCCGCGCGACATCGGCGGGCTCGACGCCGCGGGAGAGAACGGCGGACGCGCGTACTACGCCGCGATGGAGCAGGTCTTCACCGAAGCACACCGCGTCCTGCGCGACCGGCGCTACCTGGGCGTCTACGCCAGCGATTCGTGGCGCAAGCGCAAGGGCGGCGAGCCCGGCTCGGGCGCGGGCGTCTTCATGCCCATCGGCTTCGAGTTCTTCGCCATCCTCCGCGCCTTGTTCAAGCCCGTCGATGTCGTGTGCGTCGTCCGGCACAACGCCAAGCTCAAGCGCGGCAACTGGCACCGCGCCGCCGAACAGGGCAACTTCTTCCTGCGCGGGTTCAACTACCTGCTGATCATGAAGAAGGAAGACGCGGGAACCCGCGATCAGCGGTGATCCTCGCCATCCCCGGCGACGGCGTGCCGATCGGTGTGCGCACCATCCGCGAGTGCGGCGGCCGCTAGCGCCCCGAGCAGCTCCGCCTGCCACGGGTGCTCCCCCATCCAGTCCACCTTGCCGGTCGCGATGTCGCACACCGCGCCGACGACGCGCACCCGCCCGGACTCCACGAGTTCGCGCGTCGACGGGCTGGACCTGAGCAGGTCGTACACCGCCTGCCAGACGTTCTCCTTGACCGCCAGCGCCGCGATCCGCGACTCGTCCGCCTCCGGGTTCTGCCGGCGGGCGCGCTCCACCGCCGGCGCGATCGCCGCGACCAACCCCGCCACCTTCCCATGCACCTCCGCCCCGCTCGCGGCCGCGGCCACCGCGCCGCACCGCGTATGACCCATCACCACCAGCAGCGGCGTGTTCAGGTGCCCGACGCCGTACTCGATCGTCCCGACCTCGCTGTTCCCCGCGATATTCCCCGCGACCCGCACGACGAACACCTCCCCGACGCCGCGGTCGAACAGCCGCTCCACCGGCAGGCGCGAGTCCGCGCACGTCAGCACCGTCACGAACGGCTTCTGCCCCTGCTCCGCCAGAACCTGCCGCCGGGACGTCTCCGTACGCGGGTGCTGCGGCGAGCCGTCCACCCACCGCGCGTTCCCCTCGCGCAGCAGCCGGAGCGCCCCGTCGGCGTCCACCGGCTCGTCGGAGGCCGCGGGCCGGGCCTCGGATCGTTCGGACCTGTCCGCGGCCTTCTCCGACGTCTTGGCGGCGGGTTTGACCGGCTTGGCCTCGGACTTGCCGGGCTGAGTCGCAGTCGGGCGCTTCTCGCCCGGCGTCGCGTGGGGCTGGGCCGCCTTCGGCGCGTGCGAGTCGTGCCCCGGCTGGTGCGCCGGCTGATGATGCTGGACCGTCAGCCCGAGCGTGCAGATCGCGCCCAGGACCAGGATGACGGCCGCCAGTCTCCGCGAGGGGGGGGTGCGCATGGGTGCCTCCGGCGCGCGGACCTGCCGCGCCGCCGGAACTATCGGACGCCAAGGCACCCGACCTGAGCACCCCTCACGTCGCCGCGGAAATCCACCCCCCGCCCAGCACCACGTCCGGCTCCTCCGCGTCGTAGAGCACGACCGCCTGCCCGGGTGCGACCGCGAACTGGGGGGTGTCGAACCGAACCTCGAACCCGGCGCACGCCCCGGCCGCGCCCTTCGAACTCGCGCCGACTTCGCCCAGCACGCGCGCCTCGGCCGCAACAGCCGGCGAGTTCGACCGGTGCTTCGCGAACACCCGCGTCCACTCCCCCGTCCCCGCCAGCCCCGCCTCAGTCAGCCAGTTCGCGTCCCGAGCCACGCACCCGCGCGCATCCAGCCGCTCGCGCGGGCCAACCGTCACCGTGTTCGTCGCGGGGTCTTTGTCCACCACATACACCGGGTAACCCAGCGCGAGCCCTACGCCGCGCCGCTGACCGATCGTGAACCGGTGGTGCCCGTCGTGCCGCCCCACTTCGCGCCCTTCGGGGTCGAGCACCCGCCCGCCGCCCGACGAAACCAGGTCCGGCCGACGCCGCTCCACCAGCCCCGCGTAGTCGTCGTCGGGCACGAAGCAGATCTCCTGCGAGTCGGGCTTGTTGAACACCGGCAGCCCGAACCGCTCCGCCATCTCGCGCACCCGCGGCTTGTGAAACTCGCCGATCGGCAGCATCATCGATCCCAGCTGCGCCCGCGGCACGCCGAAGAGCACGTACGACTGGTCCTTCGCGTGATCGACGGCCCGCAGCAGCCGCGCGCCCGACTTCGCCTCTCCGTCTCGGAGTTCACCCGCCGCGGCGGGTCTCTCCGTCTCTTCCGCCCCGATCCTCGCGTAATGCCCCGACGCCACGAACCCGCAACCGAGCTGCCGCGCATACTCGTGCAGCTTGCCGAACTTCAGCCAGTCGTTGCAGCGGATGCACGGGTTGGGCGTGCGCCCCGCGGCGTACTCCTCCACGAAGTAGTCGATCACGCGCCCGAAGTCGCGCCGGAAGTTGCACACATACAGCGGCACGCCCAGTTCCGCGGCCACGGCCCGCGCGTCCGCCGCGTCGCCCACCGAGCAGCATCCCTTGTGCCCCGCACGCTTCGCGTCGCCACCCGCCGGCACGGCGCAGTCGTCGGCGCGGACCATCCCCTCCACTTCGTCGGGCGAGCCGAGTCGCATGAAGCACCCGATCACCTCGTGCCCCGCGCGCACGAGCATCGCGGCCGCGACGGAGGAATCCACGCCGCCGGACATCGCCACCAGCACCTTGTGCCCCGTCGTCGCCACGCCGGATCGTAGGTAAACCCTCGTGCACCCACGCGGCGCGCCCCAGCGCCGAATCACTACAGTCACGCCGTGCCGGAGCTTCCGATCGACACGCCCGAGGTGGACATCGCCGTCGTCGGGGCCGGCGCCGCCGGGCTCATGGCCGCGATCTGGGCCGGACGCACGCGCCCCGGCCTGCGCATCGCCGCGCTCGACGGCGCGTTGAAACTCGGCGCCAAGGTCCTTGTCGCCGGCGGCGGTCGCTGCAACGTCACGCACGACGCCGTGGACCCCTCCGCCTACGCCGGCTCCTCGCGCCACGCCATCCGCAACGTCATCCGCCGCTTCGACGTGCCGCGCACCGTCGAGTTCTTCAGGGAGCTCGGTGTCGAGCTCAAGCGCGAAGAGACCGGCAAGCTCTTCCCCACAACCGACGACGCCCGTACCGTGCTCGAAGCCCTGCTCCGCGCCGCCCGCGACACCGGTGTCCAACTCATCCACCCCTGGCGCGTCGAGTCCATCGCCAAGTCTGACGACGGCTTCCTCCTCGCTCCTTCACCTGCTCACCCCCCCACCCCCTCACCTGCTCATCTAATCGCCCGCCGCATCATCCTCGCCACCGGCGGTCGCTCCCTCCCCAAGTCCGGCTCCGACGGCCACGGCTACGACCTCGTTCGCGCCCTCGGCCACACCGTGACGCGCACCTGGCCCGCCCTCGTCCCGCTCACGCTCCCGAAAGACCACTGGCTCTGCGCCCTCAGCGGCCTCTCCGCCCCCGCCACGCTCGAGCTCCGCTCCCCCACCGGCAAGCGCCTCGTGAGCTTCACCGACTCGACCCTCTGCACCCATTTCGGCCTCAGCGGCCCCGGCGTCCTCGACATCAGCCGCTACTACACCGACGCGACCGCTTCGCGCTCCTCTACCCCTTCTCGTGGCACAGGCGTCCCGCCTGTGCCTACCCCTCCTACTCCGCTCCTCCTCATCAACTGGCTCCCGTCCGAGTCCGCCGACTCCCTCGACGCCGCTCTCGCCGCGCTCAAGAACACCGCTCTCCTCCGCTTCCTTTCCGACCGCCTCCCCGATCGCCTCGCCCGCGCGCTGTGCGGCTCCGCCGGCGTCGATCCTTCAACCCCCGGTCACCAGCTCACCCGCGAACGCCGCCGCGCCCTCGCCCGCGCCGTCTGCGAGACGCCCCTGCCCGTCACCGGCGACCGCGGCTGGAACTACGCCGAGGTCACCGCGGGCGGCGTCCCCCTCGCCGAGCTCCACCTCGACACCATGGAATCCCGCCTCTGCCCCGGCCTTCACCTCTGCGGCGAGATCTGCGACGTGGACGGCCGCATCGGCGGGTACAACTTCCAGTGGGCCTGGGCCAGCGGCTTTGTCGCGGGAATCGCGGCGGCGACGCCCGTAACCAGCCGCCCATGATTCCCATACATTGTGCACCATGAGCCGGACCGCCGCGCCCATCGGCCCCGTCCCCGCGTCGGAGCGAATCCCCGCCCTCGACGCCGCCCGCGGCGTCGCGCTCCTGGGCATCCTCCTCGTCAACGTCCAGCTCTTCTTCCTCCCCTTCGGGCACCTGCTCGAGATGAAGCCGCCCGCCACAACCGGCGACGCGGCCGCGTGGTGGTTCGTCAGGATCTTCTGCGAGGGCAAGTTCTTTCCGCTCTTCTCCATGCTCTTCGGCATGGGTCTCGTCCTGCAGCTCGATCGGGCCCGCGCGGCCGGCCGACCGTTCACCGCGGCCTATCTCCGCCGCCTGATCCTGCTGGCGCTGTTCGGGATCGCCCACATCATCCTGCTCTGGGCCGGAGACATCCTCCTCGTGTACAGCGTCGCCGGATTGATCCTGCTGCTCTGCGCAGGGTTGTCCGCCCGCACGCTCCTGATTGTGTCGGGCATGCTGGTGCTCATCGCCGTTCTCCTCACCACGGCGGCCGCGGCGTTGGGGTTCATGGCGGGGCATGAAGACGCGCCCGGTTCGCCGGTCGCCGCGACGTCGCCTATAGCCACGGTTTCGCCCGATGTCGGCGACTCGACCAGCACAACGACGCCACCCTCAACGCCACTCACCGATGCCTCGCACGCCGCGCTGCCGGACGCGGCCACGCCCGCCACGCCCGCCGAAGTCGACCGCGACGCGGACAAGTTCAAGGGGCCGTTCTGGCAGACTCCTTTCGGCCGCTTCATCAGGGGGTTCCGATCGGGCACGGCCGGGCCGCCGGACTCGCCGCTCTGGATGGAGACCGAAACCGAGGCGATGCGCGACGGGCCGTTCCTTCAGGCCCTGCTGTTCCGATTGCTCACGTACGCCAGCTTCCTCATGTTCATGGTTTTCGGCTTCGGCTGGCAGGTGGTCGCGATGTTCACGCTCGGTGCCGCGCTCATGAAGCTGCGGGTTTTCGATCCCTCGCGTCTCGCGTGGCACCGACGGTTCGTGTTGGTCGGGGCGCTCGTCGGCCTGCCGATGGTCTCCCTCGCCGCGGCGCTCCCCGCGATCACCGACTCGGCATGGGCGATGATGGTCGTCGGGCCGTGTATGTACATCGGCGGCCCGCTGGTGAGCCTGGCCTACCTCGGCGGCGTCACTCTGCTCGTCTCATCGGGGCGCGCCCCGGCGGTCTGTGCCTGGGTCGCCCGTACGGGGCGCGCCGCCCTGAGCGTCTATCTCGGAGAATCGCTGATCGCGTCCTACCTCAGCTTTCACTGGGGCCTGGGCTGGTTCGGGCAGGTCGGCGCCCTTGAGCGGCTCGCTGTTGCGCTGGCGATCTATGGGGTCCTCTCCATCGCCGCGAACCTCTGGCTCCGCGCCTTCCGCATGGGTCCGATGGAGTGGCTGTGGCGCAAGGGCACGTACCTCCGCGCATCCGCCTAACTCGACCAGCGGCGAGAGGAACTCTCTCACGCACCCGCACCTGCCGCGATGCCGCGGGTCACGCTAACGTCAGCGCCGCCTGTAAGACCAGATGGATCGGTGCCGATCGGGAAACCGGCAGTCCCGGTTAGACTGGCGCTGGCGGGCTTCCGCGCTCGCACATCTCATCTCGGAGACTTCCTCATGCCCCTGTTTCATGCCCGATGCTCGCTGGACGGTTCGGAGTACCTCATCCCGGTAGAGGCCGATGGCATCGCCGAAGCGGCTGAAGCCCTCGTTGCCGCGGGTGCGCATGTGCAATCGGTGGCAGCGGTCGGTCCCGAATCCTGGCGCGAACGGTGGCGTCAGAGTCCTATCAAGGTCGTTTGCGCGGTGTTGGCCCTCCTGCTCCTGATGAACGTTGGCGTGCTCGTCGTGATGAGAGGCATGCTGGGCCAAATGATCGGCGCGACCGACGGCGAGATTGTCGTTCCTGTCATCGTGCTCGTTGCCGCCTTGCTGTTGACGATCCTCGCGGTCGGCATCGCTTCCGGGCTCCGCGGTTCACGTCGCACTCGTGTGCGTGCCTCGGACCCTCTCGGTCCGACCGAACTGCGCGCCGCAGGCGTCACGATGCCGACGGCAGGTTCGTCGCCGCTTTGGCGACTGATGATGATCTCTGCGATCCCCGGATTCGTGTTGATGGCCGTCATGTCGCTGATTCGGTTTTGGCGCGCCGAAACGGAGATCGTCGACGCATCCGCGATGCTCGCCCTCAGCTCGCACATGCTCTACACGTACGCGTTCTCGGATCGCTTCCCCGATCCGATCTCATGGAAGCGCGCGAACCATGACGATTCCGCAGCGGCGCCATCCGCGATCACCAAACCGGGGGCCATTTCGTGAACGACCACCAAGCCGCCCTCCTCGCTCGCCTCGAAGCCTTCACCATCGGCGACCCCGCCGCGCCGTTCGGCTTCGCGCAGCGAATCGCCCGCGACAACGGGTGGTCGATCGCTTTCGCCCAGCGCGTGGTCGCGGAGTACAAGCGGTTTGTCTTCCTCGCCACGGAGGCCGGGCACCCCGTGACGCCCTCCGACGAGGTCGATCAGGCCTGGCACCTCCACCTCGTCTACACCCGTTCGTACTGGGAAGACCTGTGTGCCGGCGTCCTCGGCCGACCCCTGCACCACGGCCCGACGAAGGGCGGCCGCGACGAGGACGACAAGTTCGAGGACTGGTACGCGCACACGCTTGAGAGCTACCAGCGCTTCTTCGGCCACAAACCCCCGACGGACGTCTGGCCGCCCTCCTCAGTCCGCTTCGGTCTCGCGCCGCACTTCCGACGAGTGAACACACGCCGCTACTGGCTCGTCCCGCGTCAGTTCATGCGGCGATCCGCGGGTTCGGCGCTCGCCGGTGTTGGCGCCGCCACGGGGCTGGTCGGATGCGGCGTGATCGTGGCTCAATCGTCGGGCGGCACGAGCAACTCGCTCGTCATCGCAGTCTTGATCGCCGTGGGGGTTGGTGTTTTTCTCCTCCTGATCATCCTCGCCGTCAAGAGGGGCCGCGGACGCCCCGGCGATGGCGGGGGCTGCGGGTTTATCGCTGGGGGTTGCGCCACCAGCGGCGGCGGTTCGAGTGGGGGCGGTTCGAGCGGGGGCGGTTCGAGCAAGAGCGGCTCGAGTGGTTGCGGTTCGAGTGATGGCGGTTCCGGTGGCGACGGCGGCGGAGGTTGCGGCGGCGGCGGCGACTAGACTGCCCGCGTGTCCACCCTCGTCTGCGTCCCCATCACTGTCCACGATGCCGACGCCGCGCTCGCCGACGCGCGCACCGCGAAGGCCGCCGGCGCCGAACTCGTCGAGTACCGCATCGACGAGTTTTTCAGCGGCCCGGCCGACACCACTCCCGACATCCTCCGCATCGTCGCCGCATCCCCGCTCCCCTGCATCGTCACCTGCCGACCCGCATGGGGAGGCGAGGGCGGCTCCTACGACGGCGACGACGCAGCCCGCATCGCCCTCTTCGAACGCCTCGGCACCGCCTTCGGCCCCGGCGAGCACCCGCCGCGCTACCTCGACGTGGAGTGGTCCACCCTCTCGCGCTCCGCGAACATCCGCCAGAAGGTCCGCCTCGCGGTCGAGCACCCCGAGCAGTCCCGCGACCTCACCACGTCGCTCATCCTCTCCCTCCACGACTTCGACGGCCGACCCGCGGACCTGACCCGCCGCCTGCTCGCCATGCGCGGGGAATCCGCCGCCCGCGTCCTCAAGGTCGCCTACCGCTGCCGCTCCCTGCGCGACAACCTGGAGCTCTTCGACCTGCTCGAGCACCGCGACCGCCCCACCATCGCCCTGGGCATGGGCGAGTTCGGGCTCATGTCGCGCGTCCTCGCCCCGAAATTCGGCGCCTTTCTGACCTTCGCCAGTCTCCGCCCCACCACCACCACCGCCCCGGGGCAGCCCACCATCCGCGAACTGCTGGACCTCTACCGCTTCCGTTCCATCGGGCCCGCGACCAACGTCTACGGCGTCGTCGGCTGGCCGGTCGGGCACTCGGTCTCGCCGCACGTCCACAACGCGGGCTTCAGCGCGATCAACTGGCCCGGCGTCTACCTCCCGCTGCCGATCCCCGGCGCCCGCCCCGCCGCCACCGAGCGCGACGCCCCCGCCCACTCCGACAACGCGCCCGCCGATCTTGAGAGCGCGTACATCAGCCTCAAGGCCACGCTCGTCGAGCTCGTCGAGCATCCCCGCCTCTCGCTCCGCGGCGTCAGCGTCACCATCCCGCACAAGGAGAACCTGGTCCGCCTCGCGCGCGATCGCGGCTGGTCGATCGACCCGGTCGCCGCCCGCATCGGCGCGGCTAATACGCTCGCGGTCGATCGCGCCCCCGACGGCCGCCCTATCGCCGCGCGCGTGTTCAACACCGACGCGCCGGCCATCGCCGACTGTCTGCGGGCCGCGCTCGGCACCTTCCACAACCTCACCCTCGCCGTCCTCGGCGCCGGCGGCGTCGCCCGTGCCGCGGCCTACGCCGCCGCCGCCGAGGGTGCCCGTGTCATCATCTTCAACCGCACCCGCGACCACGCCGAGGCCCTGTGCGAAGACCTCACGGGCCTGCCGGGCCCGGTCACACCCGGCGGCTCGCACGATCTTGCCGACCCCGCTGTCCGCGCGGTCGTCAACGCGACCCCGGTCGGCATGTCGGGCGGCCCGGACCCCGCCGGCTCGCCCATCCCGATCGACACGCTCCGCGCCCGCCAACCGGGATCGCTGCTCGTCCTCGACACCGTCTACAACCCCGTGCTCACCCCTCTCCTGCGGGCCGCGGCCGCCCACGGCCACCGCACCATCGACGGCGTCGAGGTCTTCACCTCCCAGGCCGCCCGGCAGTTCGAGGCCTGGACCGGCACCCCCCCCCCGACCGGCCTCTTCGACCGCGTCGCGCGCGAAACGCTCGCCGCATCATCATGAAGTGGAACCTCCGCGCCAGCGCTCCGAACAGAGCTGCGGCCTGGGAACGGTTGCGGCGGACGGAAGCGCACACACGGGCCGCAGGGGATGGGATGTTGCTCGCCGCACCCGTTCGTTACGCGACGTGGTACCCGTGGTTCGTGCTGCTGGCGTCGCTGGACGTCATGCTCACGTGGACCATCCTGCGCCTCGGCGGGCGGGAGGCCAACGTCATCGCGGAACGGGTGATCGACGCTTTCGGTCTGCCGGGCGCGATCGCCTTGAAGTTCGGCTCCGTCGTCGTCGTCGTGCTCGTCTGCGAGTACGTCGGGCGCCAGGCCGACATCGCCGGCCGCCGCCTGGCCGCGACGGCCGTGCTGCTCAGCGTCGTGCCCGTCGTCATCGGCGCCGGCGTGCTGGTCGAGTACGCCTGGGTGTACGCCCGCTACGCGCCGTGAGCCAGCCGCTCCTCACGCCGGCACCGCGATCCCGCTCGACCGAAGCAGCGTCTTGAACCCCTCGCCGAACACAAAGTTGTGCTCAGGAAAGTCAGCCCCCCCCGACGCCAGCCCCATCTGCCGGTCGATGTGGCTGAACATCAGGTCGATCCGCCCGATCGCCGTCCACCCGCTCGCGGCCCCGCGGTGGTCATTCAACTCCACAATGCCCGCCGTCGCCGCCCCCTGCCGGTCCATCTGGCGGATGTCCGCGGTGTAGCGGAGCGTGTCCCCCGGGAACGCGTCGCGCTCCAGTTCCGCGAGCGTCACCTTCGCCAGGATCACCTTCTCGCGGAAGCCCTCGGCGTGCCCGACCAGAATCCCCGCGGTCTGCGCCATCCCCTCGATGATCAGCGACGCGGGCATCACCGGCAGCGCGCCCCGAGCCGGGCCCCCCGGGCCATCCGGGCGAGCCGCGAAGTGGTCGTGCAGGTGTTCCTCGGCCAGCGAGACGTTCTTGACAGCCACCATCCGCCGCCCCGGCTGAAGCTCGACGACGCGATCGATCCACATCCATCGCATGGGCGGGCCCACCAGTGCGAACGGCATCGGCCGACGGACAAAAACCCCGCGAGTCTGTTACTTCGCCGCGAGCTTCTTCTCGACGAACCGCACGATCGCGTCCACCGTGAAGATCTCCGGCACCTTCGACGTCTGCGGGTCGGCCTCCAGCCGGGCGAAATCCGCGTGCGGCAGCCGCGCCTTCAGGGCCGCGAGCCCTTCGGGCGTGACCTTCCCGTCTTTCACGAACCTGGGGTCCTGCTGCACGTTGTCGGGGAAGAGCTCGCCCTGGGCGACCTTGAACCCGAACGTCTGCTCCAGCCGGAACACGATGTCGAGGAAGTCGATGGACTCCGCCCCCAGGTCCCGCGTGAGCGAGGCCCCCGGCTTGACGTCCTCGTCGTCCACCGCCAGCGCATCCACGAGGACGCCGGTCACCTTGGCAAGAATCTCGTCGCGGGTCATCGCGGGTGGGCCCCTCGAAAGTTGAGAACAAGCATATTAGCCCGCGACCGCCGGGGTCCTCTACTGCTCGCCGCTCATCGCGGTGGCGCCAGAGGCGGGCCGCACGGGCCGCACGGGCCGCAGCGTGAACCGCCCGGACACCGCTGTTGGCCGTTCATCCGAGCCCGGCTCGATCACCGACCCCTCGCCCTTGAACTCCTGAGCCTCGGCCGTCGCCGGTCCCGCCCGCGCCACCTCGACCCGGAGCGTCGCCCCGGGGCGCACAAACCGCCCGTACTTCAGCGCCCGAACGCGCCCGAGGACCAGCGGCACCTCCCCATCCGCGCCGGTCGATTCGGCCAGCCGCCGCGCGGCCTGGACCATGGCCTCCAGCATCAGCACCCCCGGCAGCACCGGGAACGACGGAAAGTGATCCTGGAGGTACTCCTCCGCCGCGGACACGTGCTTCAGCGTCACGATCCGGTCCGCCGACAGCTCGACGACGCGGTCCACGAGGTCGAAGTGCATAGTCCATTAGAGCAGAGGAGGGAGCGAGCGGACAAGGCGCGAGATGCCAGATCCGCATAGGGCCAGATGACCAGATCGAGGAATCTGCTATCTGGCCCTCTGCGATCTGGCTTTCTGCGATCTGGCCCTCTGCCATCTGGCGCTCTGCAATCTGGCCCTCTGCCATCTCTTACCATCACCCCGTGCCCACGATCGTGGACATCGCCGTCTGCCTGCGCCAGTGGGATTGGTCCGAGACCAGCCAGACCGTTTCGCTCTTCTCGCGCGAGCACGGGATCATCCGCGCCGTCGCCAAGGGCTCGCGCCGCGCCGATCCCCGATTCTCCGGCGGGCTCGAGGCCCCCACGCTCGGCGAAGCCGTCGCCATCATCAAGCCCGGCCCGGTCCTCGCCACGCTGACCGCCTGGGACCTGCGCGAGACCTTCCCCGCGATGCGCCGCTCACTCTCCTCGTTCCACGCCGGGATGTACGCCGTGGACCTGGCCCATCACGCCATGCGGGAACACGACCCGCACCCGCCGCTCTTCGACGCGCTCCTGGCCGCGCTCCGCGCCCTCCGCGCCGAGCCCGCGACCGACCGCCTGGCCCTGCTCCGATTCCAGTGGGCCGCACTCGGCGAGACGGGCTACCGCCCGCAACTCGACCGCGACGCGGCGTCCGACGCGCCGCTCAAGCCCGCGCGGGTGTACGCCTTCGCGCCCCACCTGGGCGGGTTCACCGCCGATCCCCGACCGCGCCCGGGGGTCCCGCCGCCCGATCGCCTCTGGCGCGTCAGGGCCGAAACCCTCCGCGTCCTGCGCGCCCTCGACGCGCCAGAACCCGACCCCGCGCCGTTTTCGGACCCCGCGGTCGATCGGGCCGGCCGCCTCCTCGCGGCCTACTTCCGCGAGATTCTCGGACGGGACCCCGCGTCCGCGGCCGCCGTCTTCGGCCCGAACCGCGTGTAAAAAAACCGCGTTCCCGGCCCCCCGCCTCACGCCCGTGCGCCCGCACTCCGATGGTTGATCGGCCCCCGAGTCGGGGGCCTCGCGTGGGGCCCGGACATGAACGCCGAGTTGTTGGAGCAGATTCTGTCGTGCCCGACGCTGCCGACCCTTCCGGCGGTCGCCGTCCGCGTCGTCGAGCTCACGCAGAGGAAGGACACGCCGGTCGAAGAGCTGGCCAAGGTCATCCAGAGCGACCAGGCTCTCTCGCTCCGCGTCCTCAAGACGGTCAACTCGAGCTTCTACGGCCTTCGCCAGCGCTGCACCACGATCAACCAGTCGCTCGTCATGCTCGGGATGTCGACGGTCAAGAGCCTCGCCCTGGGCTTTTCTCTGGTCGGCACGGTGAACTCCGCGGCCGGCTCCACCTTCGACCTCGTGTCCTACTGGCGCCGCGGGCTTTACACGGCCGTCGCCGCCAAGTGCGTCGCCGACGCCGCCCACAAGACGGCCGCCGACGAGGCCTTCCTCGGCGGGCTGCTCCAGGACGTGGGCATGATGGCGATGCACCAGGCCCTGCAGGACCGGTACGACCGCGTCGTCACCTCGGCCGGGGACCATCGCCGCCTCGCCCGCCAGGAAGTCGCCGAGTTCGAGCTCCAGCACTCCGACATCGGCGCGATGCTCGCCGAGCGCTGGCGCCTGCCCGGCGAGTTGGTGGTCCCCGTGAAGTACCACGAGCGACCGACGGCGGCGCCGGCGGAGCACTCCGAGATCGTCCGCTGCGTCGGGCTGGGCAACATGGCCCACGACGTGCTCACCGACAGCGAGCCGGGCCCCGCTGTCGCACGCTACCGCGCCCACGCCAAGATGTGGTTCGAGCTCGACGAGGCCGCCTCCGACGAACTGCTCGCCCGCATGGCCGTCGCCTCGCGCGAGATGTCCGGGCTCTTCCGCCTCGACACCGGCGCCGCCGCCGACGTCGAGGCCGTCCTCGCAAGGGCACGCGGCGGCGCAACCGCGGAGAACGCCGAGGCCGGCGCCCCGGCCCACGGGCTCTCGCTCGTCGGGCTCGTCACCGACTCCGACCGCGTGGACCCGCTCACCGGCGCGCTCGGCCGCGAAGAGTGTCTGCGCCTCGGCGAGGACCTCTTCTTCGTCGCCCAGGCCCAGGCCCGACCCATCGCCGTCCTCGTCATCGCGCTCGACCGCTTCGCGGGCCTCGTCGCGTCGCACGGCGTGGACGCGGGCGACGCCGCCCTCGTCGAGACCGTCACCCTGCTCGGCGACCGCTTCGAGCGCAAGGGAGGCATCGTCGGCCGCGTCGGCGACGACGCCATGATCGTCATCCTCCCCGGACAGACCCGCGCCGACGCGGTCGCCGTCGCCGCAGGCCTCCGCGCCGACGTCGAGACCGAGTCCGCCCGGTGGGGGCTGGCGCGAGGCCCATCGCCCGCCAGCGTCACCATCAGCGTCGGCATCGCCGCCCACGAGCCCGGACCGAACGCCCCGTTCCGCAAGCTCGCCCAGCTCCACGCGGCCGCGTCGCGTGCCGCCCAGGCGGCGGCGACATCGGGCGGGAACACCGTCCGCGCGTTCGTCCCGAAGGTCGCGGCGGCGTAACCGCTGCACGGCGCTACGCCGGCAGCAATCGCCCCGCCGTCACCGGCCTCAACGGAAACGCCGCCGCGACGCCCCGCAGGTCGTCGAGCGTCACCCGGTTGATCCGCGTCAGCTCTTCGTCCAGCGTCGTGTACCGCCCCAGGTACGTCCACAGCCGCCCGATCCGCTGCATCCCGTCCGCCGGGCGCTCCGCCCCCAGCGCCACACTCGTCGCCAGCTTCGGCCGCAGCTTCTCCAAATCGCCCGCCACCAGCGACGCTACCAGCCCGTCGATCTCCTTGAGCACCGCGCCCCAGATCTCGTCCATGCGCCCCGGCTCGCCCGCCGCGAACACGTAGAAGTCTCCGTCGCCGTCGCGCGGGTCGTACCCCGCCTGCGCTTCCTCGGCCAGCCCCGTCTCGATCAGCGACCAGTGCAGGCGGCTGTTGTCCGACGCCCCCAGCACCTGCGCCAGCAGCATCGCCGCGTACCGCCGGTCATCGTCCACCGCCGGCGCGGGCGCGAGCCCGAAGAGGTACCCCCGCGTCACCTTCGCGTCGCGCAGCGTGAACTCCCCGCCGCCGACCCGCGGGCGCCCGGTGTCGCGACCCACCCGGGTCGGCGTCCACGACCCGCACAGCCGCGCGATCCGATCCACGCACGCGCCGAAGTCCACGCGCCCCGAAAGCGCCACCACCGTGTTATCCGGCGAGTAGCGCTCGTCGAAGTAGAGCCGCATCGCGTCGCGGGGCAGCGCCGCGATGGTCTCGTTCGTCCCCAGCACGCGGTGCCCCAGCGGGTGCGCCCCGTAGTGACGCGCCAGCGCCTCCTCGAAGAGAACCCAGAACGGGTCGTCCTTGTACATCGCGATCTCTTCGAGGATCACCTGCTTCTCGCGGTCGAAGTCCTCGGTCCGCAGCGCCGGCCGCATCATCCGCGCCAGCAGGTCCAGGGCCGCCGGCAGCGCGTCCGGCAGCGACTGCGCGTGGAAGCACGTCATCTCGTGCGAGGTGTACGCGTTGTTCCGCGCCCCGATCGCGTCGAACCCGCGGTTGATGTCGTCGGCCGAAAGGTCCTCGGTCCCCTTGAACATCATGTGCTCGAGGAAGTGGCTCACGCCCATCAGCGCCCCGGGTTCGTCGCGGGCCCCCGTCTTCACGAAGAACCCGCACGCCGCCGAGTGCGCCTCGGGATCAACCTCGGCGATCACCCGAAGGCCGTTGGGCAGCGCCGCCTCGCGGAACGTCGTAGGCATGTCCCTAGTCTACGGACGCCGGGGTTGACCGAGGCTCGGCGAGCGAAACCCCAGGCACCCGGACGGCGCTCGCTCGGTCGCGCTCTCCGCCAAGACCATCGATCAACGCCCGACACACAGCTCCGGGATCGTCCGCCTCGCAGACGGCCGACGAGACCGCCACCCCCCGGCACCCCGCCTCACGCAACTCCCCGACGTTGCGCGGCGTGATCCCCCCGATCGCCAGGTGCGGCCGCTCGCGCGTCGCGGGGTCCGCGAGGTACTCCCTCAGGTACCCCGGCCCCGCGAGCCGCTGCTTCTCCTTCGTCGCCGTGCCGAACATCGGCCCGACTCCGCAGTAGTCCGCCCCGTCGCCCACCGCCGCCCGGGCCTGGTCGAGATTCTCCGTGGATACGCCGATCAGCAGGCCGAACCCGGCGAGCCGCCGCACATCCGCGACGCTCATGTCCGTCTGCCCGAGGTGAACCCCGTCGGCCCCCGCCAGCAGCGCGATGTCAGGCCGATCGTTGATGACCACCGCGGCCCGTCCCTCCGCGATCTCCCTCAGCCGCCGCGCCCGCGCCAGCAGCTCGCCGTCGTCGAGTTCTTTCTCGCGCAGTTGGAGGCAATCCGCCCCGCCCGCCACCGCCGCCCGCGCCACGTCCTCCCACGAGCGCCGGCACAGGTTCTGTGAGATCAGCACGCACAACCGCCACTGGCGCGCGCGGCCCGTCCCCAGCGCCAGCACGACCCGCCGCTCCGCCTCATACGCGCGATACCGCAGCGCCTCGACCGTGCCACCGACCCGCTCCGCCGGCCGCTGGCTTCCGAATCCACCCGGGCCATCGCCCCGGCGGAGCATGTCGGTGCCACGAACCTTCAGACACTCCTCGATCACCCGTAGCGCCTCGCCGAGCCGCGCCCCCGCCGCCGCCACGACGCCCGCGAGCCCCGCCCGCTCACCCTCGCTCGCCGTCGTGATCCGCGTTCCGACATCACCCGGTGTGTCCCGGTTGGCGAGCAGCACACCCCGATCCACCCCCGCAGCCCCGATCGCGTCGCGCAGCCCGTGGCGGATCCCCTTCAACTCCGCGCACAGCCCGGCGTCGTCGAGCGCGAACCGCGCCGCGTCCTCCATCACGCGCAGCGCTTCACGCGCCCGGTTCCAGTTCGCATCGATCATCCGCGCCGGCGAGTCCACGCCGAATCAAAGGCGGCCCGGGACGGGCGCGCCGTCAAGAGCCCGATCACCGTCTCACCGTCTCCGTTTCTGCTACCGTTCCCCCCATGACCGCCCCGCACGTCTCACCCGATCCGTGCCTGCTCGTCATCTTCGGCGCCTCGGGCGACCTCACGCACCGCAAGCTCATCCCCTCGCTCTTCGAGCTCTCAAAGAAGCGGGCCCTCCCCCCGCGCTTCGCCGTCGTCGGCGTCTCGCGCACGCCCATGTCCGACGACCAGTTCCGCGACAAGATGCTCGCCTCGCTCAAGGAGCACACCAAAGGGGGCGGGCAGGTAGACGCCGCCGCGTGGTCCTCCTTCGCCCGGATGCTCCACTACCACGCCGGCGACGCCGCGTCCGCCGACGCCTACCCATCCCTCGTCCCGCGCCTCAACACCCTCGGCCGCGAACGCGGCCTCTCCATCGCCGGCACCTCCAGCAACGGCCCCCCCAACCTGCTCTTCTACCTCTCCGTCGCCCCCGCCCTTTACGAGCCCATCATCGCCCGCCTGGGCGAATCCGGTCTCATCGCCGAGGGCCGCCGCTGGTGCTCCATCAACCCCGACGAGACCCCCTGGCAGCGCATCATCGTCGAGAAGCCCTTCGGCACCGACCTGCCCACCGCCCAGTCGCTCAACAAAGCCCTGGGCCGCGTCTTCGAAGAAGACGCCATCTACCGCATCGACCACTACCTCGGCAAGGAGCTCGTCCAGAACATCCTCGTCCTCCGCTTCGCCAACGCGATGTTCGAGCCCGTCTGGAACCGCGACGGCATCGACCACGTGCAGCTCACGGCCGCGGAGACCCTCGGCGTCGGCTCCCGCGCCGCGAACTTCTACGACCAGGCCGGGGCCCTGCGCGACATGGTGCAGAGCCACCTGCTCCAGGTGCTGGCCCTCGTCGCCATCGAGCCCCCGAGCGTCTTCGACGCCGACGCCGCGATGCGCGAGAAGATCAAGCTCTTCAACAGCGCGCGGGAAATCCCCGTCGCCGACGCCCCGCGCTGGGCCTCGCTCGGCCGTTACGGCCCCACGCCCGCCGCGGGGGGGGGGGGCGCTAAACCCGCCGAGCCCGCGTACGTCCAGGAGCAGGGCGTCGATCCCTCGCGCAAGACCGAAACCTACGCCGCCATGCGCGTCGAGTTCGACAACTGGCGCTGGAACGGCGTCCCCTTCTACCTCCGCTCCGGCAAGAAGCTCGCCCGCAAGCTCACCGAGATCGTCATCCAGTTCAAGCGCCCGCCGACCAACATGTTCCGCCGCTTCGGCTACGCGCCCGAATCCATGCCCGGCAACCGCCTCATCATCAACATCGCACCCACCGAGGGCCTGAGCCTCCTCGTCCACGGCAAGGTCCCCGGCGGCGGCGGCACCCTCAAGATCGACACCGCCACCCTCGACCTCGACTACGTCGATCGCTTCGGCGGCGAAGTCGTCGAGGCCTACGGCCCCCTCCTCCTCGACGCGATGCGCGGCGACCGCACCCTCTACAAACACCGCGACGAGGTCGAAGGCTCATGGCGCATGTGCCAGCCCCTCCTCGAATCCGCGGCCCTGCGCGACTCGATCGAGACCTACGCACCCGGCTCCTGGGGGCCCGCTGCCGCGGACGCCGTCCTCAAGCGCGACGGGCGGCATTGGCATAACCCGGCGTAGGTTGGAGCGGCGGAGAACCGCGAAGGCCACAACAGAGCCCCGAGCGCCAGCGAGCGCTGGGTGGCACTTGTCCAGGGCTGGGACCGGACTAGGTTCTGTCTGACGGATCGCCTGTACGGCGCGGGTTCGGTTGCGCCAGGCTGAATGAGGTGTCACACTGCGGCTTCCGGCAAGGAGGCCACCGATGGGACGAGGCGACACCAGCGATACGCAG
>JBJXFE010000006.1:0-107232 GCA_046153875.1 Phycisphaerales bacterium | reverse complement strand
CGGGGGCGGCAGCCCCCGGCGTTCGCAGGTGCCGCGTGCACCAACCACTACAATGCCCGCATGACTGACGAAGAACTCGGCAAGCGATTGAAGGGCTTTCAACAACGATTGGATTACGCACAGAGTCAGGTTGGCGTGCCCAGTCTGGTGGTCTACGCGTTCATGGCTTCGGGCGACGGCAAGGAGCCTGCGAGCGTGATCGGCGGCGAGACCATGTGCATGCCCGGGCGGATGGACGAGCGCACCGTCGAGACCAGTTTCGGCGAGATGATCACATTGATGGGCTACGTGTGGGGAAGGCTGGAAGTCCTCAAGCAGGAACAGTCAGCCCAATACGGCCCGAAGTTCTCTGTCGTCCTGCAGCGCGAGGTGCAAGGCAATGTGCGCCAGGGATCGGCGATGGAACAGTTTGGGTTCCAATCGTCGCTGACCGATCTGGTTCGCGGCTACGAACCCGCGATTGCGATTGGTTCTACGGTTGGCTCCGTGGTAGACGGACGAGCTACGCCGGGTGAACCGTCCGCGTACATGGCGACGGCAACGCGCTCTGTGGGCGATCTGATTCCCGCATTCGCCGCGATCAAGCGCGGGTACGACGACTTGGTTGAACACACCGCCAAGCACGCGGGGATCGATCTCGCCAAGTTCCGGGCGATGATCGACGAAGGTCATGGTTGAATGACCATCGCCTACGCCGCCACCGTCGCCGCGCACACCTCCGACCACGGCCCCTTTTCCCCGCGCGTGCTCACCCACCGCAGGGCGTAGTACGCCGCCCCCCCGACCTTCCTGCTTCGCGCTGGGGAAATCCGTTTGCAGGTTGCGCGGGGGGTGCCGCGTGAACCTACGGAGAGGAACTTGTACGACCCACCATCGACTGCACCCGGCGAGTTGAGCGGCGGGGCGGGCTCGCCCGGTGGGGGTGAGCGCCAGCCAGACTTCGGCCCCGATCGTCCCCGGCGGCTTGCCGCGCCGCTTGACTCCGCGGCCTGGCGCTCAGTGCTCGGCCGCGGGAGGTCCCCCCAGGCGTTCATCCGGCTCGATGTGGATGAGTACGTGCCGCACGCTGGGGTGTTTCTCGCGCACGGTCGCCTTGACCTTGCCCGACAGCGCGTGAGCCGCGCGCACGGAGAGGTCGGGCGGCACGTGCAGGTGCATGTCCACGAGGTACCCGCGCCCGCTCTTGCGGGCGTGGATCTTTTCGACCAGCCGGACACCCTCGACCTGCGCGGCGGTCGCGCGGACCCCCTCGGCCAGCTCGGGGGCCGCGGCGTCGAGCAGTTCGCGCAGCGAGGGCCGGATGAGGCGGACCGCCGTGAAGAGGATGATGCCGCTGGCGAGAATCGCGGCCGCCTCGTCGGCCAGCACCAGCCGCGGCGCGTTGAACAGGCCCGGCCCCCAGATGGCGATGGAGACGCCGATGAAGGCGGCGGCGGAGGTGATCGCGTCGGAACGGTGGTGCCACGCATCGGCGCGGGCGGCATCGGACTCGAACATCTCGGCTCCGCGCAGCACGAGCCGGAAGAGGACTTCCTTGGCGGCGATCACGCCGACGAGCGCGATGAGCGTCCACGCGGCCGGGGCGCTGTGCGGTGTCAGCATGTCCGCGAAGGCCTTCACGACGATCACCGCCGCGGCGACCACCAGAAGCGCCCCGACGCTCAGGGCCGCGAGCGTCTCGGCCCGGCCGTACCCGTAGGGGTGGTCGGCGTCGGGCTTACGGCTGGCGACCCGGAAGCCCTGCCAGACGGCGATCGAGCCGACCGTGTCGGCGAGCGATTCCACGCCGTCGGCGACGAGCGCGCTGGAATGCCCCAACACGCCCGCAAGAAACTTGCCCGCCGCGAGCAGGACGCTCACGACCAGGCCGATCAGCGTGTTGCGCTGGAGCCGCGCTGTTGACATGGGAACGATGGTAAGCGCCGCCTGCGGCGGGTGGCTCGATCACCGTGGCGGGTAGCCCGATCACTGTGCCACGATCATCCCGTCGCGGGATGATCGTGGTTGTGCGTTGGTTCACTGACTGGGCCGATCGGATGCGACCGCACCCAGGTTGCCTCCGCCATCGTGCCGATCGCCTACCTGTGGCACCCGCACCCCGCCCCGCACCCGCCCGCGATGGGGGCAACAGTGGGAGCCGCCAGCCCAACATGCGCCGAGCGGGAGGGTCGGGGGGAACCAGGGGTCGGTTGCGCGGTCGGTCGCTTCAGGTCGTCGCCAGGTCCCTACGGGCGAACACCCAGCCCGCGACCACCCACATGAGCGCGGATGCGCCCAGCAGCACGCCCAAGTCCGCGAAGGGCCAGCGCCCGCTCTGCAGGGCGCGCAGCGGCTGGTGGTACTGAAGAACGCTGAGCCACGCGGCGCGCCGGGCCGGTTCCCAGAACTGGGCCAGGTAGTTGAGCAGGAACGACGCGAGCACGGCCAGCAGCGCGACCGCCAGCGCCCGGCCGCGCCGATCGCTCAGCGATGAGGCGAGCCATGCGAACGCTCCGACGCTGGTGCCGAGCACGAAGAGGTTCGCGGCGACGGGCACGAATCGATCGGCTGTGACGCCCAGCACGTTCCCCCCGATGCTCGCCCCGATCGCGTTCCCCAGAAGAGCGACTGCCACGAGCGCGAGGCTCGCGCCGAGCCACACGACCGATTCCGTGATGAACACGCGCCAGCGGGACACGGGCAGGGCCAGCAGCACGTCGATGGTGCCGCGGTCCACTTCGCCCGCCGGGACGCGCGTGCACAGCACGATGGCGTGCGCCCAGACCAGCGCCAGCACCACCGGGTGAACCCACGGGATCGCGGCGAACATCTCCGGGCCGATCCCCCCGCTGACGTCCGCGCCGATCATCGCGCCGATCAGGTTCTGAAGGAACGGCGTGGCGGCGAGCTGCGCCGACAGTTGACTCTGGAACGTCGGGAGCGCGAACGCGAGGATCCCCTGCAGCACCAGCATCGCCACGCCGAACAGGACGGTCGTCGGCCATGTCTCGCGCCACGCCTTGAGCAGCACGCCGCGGTTCATGCCCCCTCCCCGCCCGGCCGGTAGTACTGCCGAAAGAGGGTCTCCAGATCGGGCGGGGCGATCGACAGGTCCTCGATGGGCAGCCCGTGCAGCCACGCGAGCAACGGGTCGAGCGGCCCCTCGTGCACGCCGACCCAGGTGCGCCCGTCGCGTCGGGTGACGCGCAGGAACGCCGGCGGTTCGGGCGGCGGGGCGGGCGACTCGCGCCAGCGGATGGTCACCGCGCGCCCGGCCTGCCGGCGGATTGTGTCGAGCGAGGCGTCGGCGACCAACCTTCCCTCGCGCACGATCGCGATCCTGTCGCACAGGAGTTCGACCTCGCCGAGCGTGTGGCTGGAGAAGAACACGGTGTGCCCGCGCCGCGCCAGCCCGCGCAGGTGCTCGCGCAGCCGGTCCTGCATCAGCGGGTCGAGCGCGCTCGTGGGCTCGTCCATGATGAGCACGCGCGGCTCTGGGGCGAGCGCCATGATGAGCCCGAGCTTCTGGCGCATGCCGCGGGACATCCGGCGAACGGGCACGCTCATGTCGAGATCGAACATCTGCCCCAGCTCGTCCCCGTGCCGCGACAGGTCCATGCCCCGCGCCGCGCCCACGAAGCGGAGCGAGCGCCGGCCGTTGAGCCAGGGGTAGAGGCGAAGGTCCCCGGGCACGTACCCGACCTCCCGCTTCACGCGCGGGCTCTCGCGCCAACAGTCCAGCCCGCGGATCGCGGCGGTGCCGGACGTCGGGCGGAGCAGGCCGAGCATGACTCGGATGGTCGTGGTCTTGCCCGCGCCGTTGGGCCCGAGAAACCCGAAGAGCGACCCCTCGGGGACGCTCAGGTTGACGCCCTCGATGCCGCGCCGCCCGCCGTAGCGCCGCGTCAGCGACTGGGTTTCAATGGCGGCCATAGACGTTCCGGTGCCCTACCCCCGCGGCGCGGGCGCAGCAGCGTAGGGCCGCGAGGGGCCGTGTTCGCCCCGGTCGCTTCGCGGGGCGCGCCACGACAATGCCACGAGGCTGGCCCCTTGCATCAACGCATGTGAATCACCATCTCATCAGCGCTGCCCATCGCCGATCGCCGCCCGCCTACCTGTGGCACCCGCACCCCGCGCCGCAGCCGCCCGCGGGCTTCTCGGCGTGCGCCGGGCCGAGCATCCGCTCGATCTTCGCGTTGAGGAACTTGGTGTGGTGCTCGAGGTGCCACGTCAAGTCCTGGAGCATCTTGCGGACGGACATCTCGCCGCGCTCCGGGTGCATGGCGACGCGGGCGAACTGTTCATCGCTCAGCGTCGCGAGCCACTCGCTCGTCCACCGCCGGAGCGTGTGGATCACGGCCGCGAACGCGCCGATCGGGTGGGCCGGGCCGTGGTACATCCCCGCGTCGATCGCGGCGTTCTCGTCCCAGAGCGCCAGCACGGGGTGGTCCTCGCCGATCGTGCGGCGCATGCGGTGGACGTAGAGCAGTTCCGCATCGGCGAGGTGCCCCAGCAGCACCCGCACCGGCCAGCGTCCCACGCCCGCGTCGGGCAGGAAGGCCAGGTCGAGCTGGTCGTCGGAAAGCTCGAAGACCCGCCGGTCGAAGTTCTCGACGCCGCGCCGGTAGCGGGCGATCAGCCCGCCGTGGGTCTCGCCCGCGAGCCGGGCGTAGAGCGGGTCGGAGGCGTAGACCTTCGCGTAATACGGGTCGGTGACGACGGACATCTCGGACCTCCCTGGGCTTGTCTGGGGCTGGGGGCCGCCAATGGGGGGCGGATCGCGCGAACCCCCGCACGGGTGCATCGTAGAAGTGTACGGGACGACACACACGAGCCCCGAGTTTCCTCCACGGCTCCGCCCCCTGCGTAAGGGGACGGGGCCGGTTTCGTTCACGGTTCCTTCTACCCCATTTTGTGGCACCCGCCGCGGCGGGTGCCTACCCCCTCTCCTGCCGTTCTCGCCCCATGCCTCGATGCGGTGTAAGCTGACCCTTCGGAGAAGGCCGGACGTCATGTCTATCCCGCGTGGCTCCATCGACCGCCGTCTGGTTCTGGCGTGCCTTGCCGCGACGGTGGCCGCCGCGCTCGGCCTGGGCGTCGCGCGCGAGCTTGCGGCCCCGGACCTCAAGGTCCGCCTGATCGTGGACTTCGGCGATGGGGCGCAGAAGGTGTACTCCGCCTTGGCTTGGAAGAAGGGCATGACGGTGCTCGACGCGATGGACGCGGCCAAGGCCCACCCGCACGGGATCACCTTCGCCCACACGGGCAAGGGCGAGACCGCGTTCCTGACCTCGATCGACGATGTGAAAAACGCCGGCGGCGGGGCGGGCAGCCGCAACTGGCAATACTGGGTGAACACCACGCTGGGCGATCGGAGCTTCGGGGTCTATCCCGTCGACCCGAGCGACGTGGTGTGCTGGAAGTTCACGACACGGGAGATGCCATGACGGATCGGACACTCGGCCGGATGGATGCAGCGCTCGGGCGGGCTCGGCGCGCGGGCGTGACGCCCCTGGGTCTCGCCGCGGGCCTGGGCCTCGTCGGCATGGTCATCGCGGCCCGCCTCCTCCCGCACCAGCCGAACTTCACGCCGCTCGCCGCCGTCGCCCTCTTCGCCGGGTTCCTTTTCCCGCGCGCCTGGATGGGCCTTGCCGCGGCGTGGCTCGCCCTCGCCATCAGCGACGCCTTCATCGGCCTCTATCACCCGCTCGTGATGGTGTCCGTCTACCTTTCCGCCGCGTTCCCGATCCTGCTCCGCCGACTCGTCCGCCGCCCCGCGATGTGGCGTGTCGCGGCGTGCTCCCTCACCGGCGCGGTCGTCTTCTTCGTCGTCACGAACTTCGCGGTCTGGCTGGCGGCTCCAAGCTCGGTCTATGCCGCGACGCCCGCGGGCCTCGCCGCGTGCTACGCGGCCGCGCTCCCCTTCTTCAAGTTCACCCTCGCGGGCGACGCGATGTGGGCTCTCGCGCTCTTCGGGTCGCACGCGCTCGTGCTCCGTGCTTGGGCGACATGGGGGTCGCGCCGTTCCGCGGCTCCGTCCGGCTCCGTGCAGGCGTTGGCGATCCGGGCCTGAGCCCCGCGCCGGGCGGCAGTCCGCGTTAGCGTGTACCATACGGACGCCCCGACGTGAACGGAGGCCGAGTGACCACCGCGCCCGCGAGCCAATCCCGCACCGTGCCTGCGACGAGCCCGTCGGCCGGGTCGCTCCCGGAGCGGACCGTCCCCATCCCCGGGGCCAAGAGCGATATTCCTGCCTGCGTCGTCGATGTCGGCCAGGGCCGGCCCGTTGTCTTCCTGCACGGCCTCGTCGGCCTCAACGACCACTGGGAGGACGTCGTCCGCGACGTCCGCTCCCGCGTCCGGTGCGTGATGCTCGAGATTCCGCTCCTCGAGCTCCGCGGCGACGACTGCTCCATCGACGGCGTGACCACGCTCACCGCCCGGTTCCTCGAGCGGCACCTGCCCGGCGAGCGCGCGGTGCTCGTCGGCAACTCGTTCGGCGGGCACGTGGCGCTGCGGCTCGCCCTCGACCGGCCGGAACTCGTCGGCGGCCTTGTGCTCGCGGGCTCCTCGGGCCTCAACGAGCGGACGATGGTCCGCGAGATCCGCCTCAAGCCCAACCGCGCCTGGATGCGCCGCAAGATCGCCGAGCTCTTCTTCGACGAATCGACCATGCGCGAGGCCGACGTCGACCGCGCCTACGCCGAGCTCTCCGACCGCAACAAGGTCCGCGCGATGCTCCTGCTCTCCAAGTCCGCCCGCCGCAACCATCTGGGCGAGCGCATCCACGCGATCGCCTGCCCGACGCTTGTGATGTGGGGCCGCGAAGACATCGTGACCCCCCCCGACGCCGCCCAGGAGTTTGAGAAGGCGATCCGCGACTGCCGCGTCGTCTGGTTCGACCGGTGCGGGCACGCGCCGATGCTCGAGAAGCCCGCGGAGTTTGCGCGGGCGCTGCGTGACTTTGCCGACGAGCTCGACCGCAGGCCCGCGCGCTGACTGCCCCCCCCCCCGGCTCCCTGTCTTCGCATGGCCGCGATCGTGGAACAACCCGCGCCAGCCGTCGCGACCGCTCACGCGCCCCCGCGCGCCGTACCGCCTCGCAACCGCTGGACCTCCCTCATCGGCTCCGCGATCCACCTCCGCCTCGCCCGCCGCATCCGCAAGCTGAACAACACCGCCTACTGGCAGCGCCACACCGCCGCGATCCAGCGACGCCAGCTCCGTTCGCTCCTCAGCCGTGCCGCGAACACCGAGTTCGGCCGCGAGCACGCCTTCGCCCGCCTCGCCCGCCTGAGCGACGCCGACATCCTGCCCGCCTACCGCGCGGCCGCCCCAATCCGCGACTGGTACGCCTTCAAGGACCGCATCGCCCGCATGCGCGAAGGCGCCGAGCCCGACGTGCTCTGGCCCGGCATCGTCCGCGACTACGCCCAGACCAGCGGCACCACCGCGGGGGACAAGTACATCCCCGTCACGCGTGAGATGCTCCGGTCCAACTACCGCGCCTCGATGGACCTGCTCTCCCACGCGGCCCGTTTCGGCGTGCCGCCCCGCCGTATCTTTGGCGGGAGAATCCTCTTCCTCGGTGGGTCCACCGACCTCGCCACGAGCGACCGCGGCATCCGCACCGGCGACCTGTCCGGCATCGTGACGCCGCTCATCCGCTGGCCGATCACGGAGGTTTACTCGCCCGGGCGCGACATCGCGCTGATGAGCCACTGGCCCGCCAAGATCGAGGCGATGGCCCGGTCGTGCCTGGATCAGGACATCCGCATGGTCTCGGGGATGCCCAGTTGGGCGATCGTGCTTTTCGAGCGCGTGATCGCGCTGGCCCGCGAGAAGGGCCGGCCGGCCCGAACGCTCCGCGACGTCTGGCCCAACCTCTCCATTTTCGTCCACGGCGGAGTGAAGTACGCCCCCTTCGACCCGAAGGTCCGCACGCTCTGGTCCGGCTCGCCCACGGGCGACGACCTCCCCGCGCGCCTGGAGCTCTACCCCGCCAGCGAGGGGTTCATCGCCATCCAGGACCGTCACCGCGACCCCGGCCTCCGCCTGCTCACCGACATCGGCAACGTCCTCGAGTTCGTGCCGCTCGAGTCCATCGACGACGCGGGCGCGCCCGCCTTCGCCGCCGACGAGGCCGAGAAGGGCCAGCGCTACGTCGTCGTGCTCAGCACCTGCGCCGGCCTCTGGCGCTACGTGCTCGGCGACGTGGTGGAGTTCGACACGGTGCCGTCGCGTCTCGATGGTCGCGGCGGCGACGGCCCCGCCCGCGTCCGCATCGTCGGCCGACACCGCCACTTCATCAACGCCTTCGGCGAGAACCTCATCGTCGAGCACGTCGAGAACGCGGTGGCGAAGGCCGCCGCCGCCGCGGGGCTCATGGTGGGGGAGTTCACGGCCGCGCCGGTCTACCCCGGCGAGGGTCGGCGGGCGGGCCTCGAGCTCGCCATTGAGGTCGAGGCTAAGGCCGTGCCCTCCGGTTCGCTCCGGACTTTCACGGAAGAGTTTGATCAGGCGCTCAAGGCCCAGAACGTCGACTACACCACCAAGCGCACCGACAGCCTCGGCATGGCCCCGCCGACGGTGACGCCGCTGCCCCTCGGCGCATTCCACCGCTGGCTGGCATCCAAGGGCAAGGTCGGCGGCCAGCACAAGTGCCCCCGCTGCGCCAACGCCCGGGAGATCATCGAAGCCGTGATTGCTGCATCCGGGGTCCGTTCGCCCGGCGAAGGCAACGGCAAGCCCGGCGCCCCCAACCAGCTACAGGCGTGAACGGCCTGCCGTACTATCCGGACCGCCGAACAGACCCGCCACCCGCACTTCCACCTGACCCGAGGACAAGCCTCCGCGAAACCGACCGATCGTGGGGAAGCACCGCATGTCGATCCAGACCCGTCCCGCCGTCCGCGTCGATGTTCCCCCGCCGCCATCCCCGGGGACTCCCGCCGTGGCCGCCGCGGGGCTTGCACTCCTCGACCAGTGCGCCGGCTTCGTCGGTCGGTTGGGGGACGCGCCGTACTGCGGCGAATCGGCGACCATCAAGGGCGGCACGATCGGCAAGCACGTACGCCACGTCCTGGACCACTACCGCGCGGCCTTGGACCACGCGGCCCGCGACGGCACCATCGACTACGACCACCGCGAGCGGGACGTGCCCATGGAGACCGACCGCCGGGCGGCCCTGGCCGCGATAGCGGGCGTCCGCGATCGGCTCGCGGCCCTGTGCGACGCCGACCTCTCCCGTCCGGTCCGCGTCCGCGTCATGCTCGCGGGCGACGGCGCCGAGGCGGAGCTGGGCTCCACCCTCGGGCGCGAGCTCGCCTTCGCCACGCACCACGCCGTCCACCATCAGGCGATGCTCAAGGCCATGGCGGCCGAGTTCGGCGTGGAGGCCGGGGAGCGGTTCGGCAAGGCGCCGTCCACCATGCACCACGAGGCCCGCCACAACTCCCACCCCGAAGCCCGCCCCCGCTGATCGCCAAAAACCTCCATGTGTACTCTCTCCATCATCGCTGTTGAGGGTTCCGGTCGCGGGCGACGCGGGCTGCGCGTCGTCGTGAACCGCGACGAGCACCGCGAACGATCCAACGCCTACCCCCCGCGCTGGCACGACCTGCCGGATGGGGGTGGGGCGGGGCGCCGGGCCATCTGGCCCGTGGACGCCCACGCCGGCGGCACGTGGATCGCCGCGGCCGATCACGGCCTCGTCCTCGCGGTGCTCAACCACTACCCGCGCCCGCCCGTGGACGTGGTCGAACTGACCGGGCTGCGCTCGCGGGGATTCCTGATCCCCGACCTCATCTCCGAGCCCACCGCCGAGGCCGTGGTCGCCCGCGTCCAGGACAACGAGCTGTCCTCGTACGCTCCCTTCCGCATGATCGCGGCCCAGGCCGCACGCGACGCCCGCGTCCGCGACGGGCAGTTCCGCGCCGCCGAGCTCCGCTGGGACCGGACGACCCTGACGGTGTCGTGGCACGCGGGCGACGCGATGTGCTTCGCCAGCTCGGGCCTGGGCGACCACCGCGCCGCGCCGCGCCTGCCGCTGTTCGCCGAGATGGTCGCCGAGCCCGGCGCCACGCCCGACCGCCAGGACGAGTTCCACCGCCACACCTGGCCCGACCGCCCCGAGGTCAGCGTCATGATGTCGCGCACCGAGGCCCGCACCGTCTCCGTCACGCGCCTTGACGTGATGCCCGCGGGAAGCGCCACGGATCGCTTCCGCGTCAGCATGGCCTACGAGCCCGTGACCGACGCCTTGGTCGCCGTCCGCGAGCGCCGGTAGCATCGCGCGATCCCGTTCAAGATCGGGTGCCCCCGATCGCCGGTCCTCCGGCGCATCGGTGGGATCGCCGCCGGCCGGCGCCGGGCCAGTAACCACGAGCTCGTCCGCGCCGATCCGTGCCCATCCGTGGCCATTCCTTTCCTTGTTTTCCGCGGTGAATCCACGCGTTCCCGCCCGTATCATCACGGGCGATGCGGATCCTCGCCAGCAACCCGGACACGATCGGCGACCTTGTTCTGCGCCAGCCGCTGTACCGGGCCCTGGCCGACGCCGGGCACGAGCTGATGCTCGTCGTCCGCCCGCTGCTGGAGCCCGTGGTGCCGATGGTCGCGCCCGGAGCGCGGGTCGTCGTGGCGGCCGCACCGGTGTATTCGGGGTCGATCGAGCCCGGCGATGCCTCCCTCGCGCCCGTGGCCGATGCTGCCAAGGCGTTCGACCCCGACGTGCTCCTCATCGCACCCTACCAGTGGACGGTGCTGGAGGAGCGTCTGTCCATGGCCCTTCCCCGGGCCCGCTGCGTGGCGCTGACCGGCCGGCTCTACCGCGACCCCGGCACCGGAGCCTCGCCCCCTTCCATCATCAAAGGCAACGTGCCTGTCGCCGAGGACACACCCGAGACACACAAGAACGAGAAGCTTGCGTCCGCCGTGCTGGCGCGGAGCGTCACGCTCCCGGACCCGCGGATCGAAGCGACGCCCGCGCAGCGCCGCGCGGCCGAGGCCGAGCTCTCGCGCCTGGGCCTCGCGCCCGACGGGTACTGGGCCGCGTGCGTGGGGGATACCGAGCACACCGCGGTCCGCAACTGGCCCGCGGATCGCTGGGGCGCGCTGCTGGCCCACTGGTCGCGGAAGCACGGGCGCCAGTTCCTGTTCATCGGCAGCGGCCCGGAGGCGGCGACCGCCCGGCGCGTGCGGCAGGCCATGAACACACCCGTGGGCGACGCGGGCAAGGCCGCCATCGACTGGTTCGGCTCCGGCGAGGGGGCCCTCGACGTGCTCATCGGCCTCATCGCGCTCTCGCGCGGCTATGTCGGGCGCGACACCGGCCCGATGCACCTGGCCGCGGCGATGAGCAAGCCTGTGCTCGCCGTCTTCGGCGGCGGGACGTGGCCGCGGTTTCTGCCGGCTGCGGACCGGAGCGTCTCGATCACCGTCGGCGTGCCGTGCGCCGGGTGCGGGTGGAACTGCCACCTGCCCGAGCCTTACTGCATCCACGAGGTGCCGGTGTCCGAGGCGATCACCGCGGCCGACGCGCTCGAACGCGATACGGTCACCACGCGCACGGTCAGGCTGCTCACACCCGACGCGACGCTGCTCGCCAGGATCGGACGCGAGGGGGCCGCCTCCTCCCGCGAACGGCTCACACAGCTCTCGGTCGCCCGCAAGCGGGCGCAGGAGGTCGAGGCATCCATGAACGACGGCGGCGAGAGCGTGCTGGCGGAAGCGGTCTTCGGCGTCGCGAGCGCGGCCGAGCCGAAGGCGTGGTCGCCGACGGTGCCGGGTGGAGCAGCCGAGCGGATGCACGACGAACTCGACCAGACACGGCACCAGTTGGCGCAGGCGCGGCTTCGGGTGGTGCAGCTCGAGGCCGTGGCCGCCGAGGCGCTCCAGCACCGCGTGAAGCAGGCCGCCGAGGTTGCGGCGACCCGCGACTACGTCGTCGAGATCAAGTCCCGCATCGTGGCGCTGGAATCCAAGCTCGAGGAGCGCACCGCCGAGCTGGCGGCGGCACGCGAGCGGATGCGGCTCGAGGAGTCGGCGTCGGGGCAAGTGGAGCGGCTCAAGGCGGAGCTGGACAAGGCGCGGGCGGAGGTCGCTGTGCGCGTCCGCGAGGCGCAGGCGGCCGATCTGCGGATCAGGGGGCTCGCGGCCCAGGTCGACGAAGCGATGACGATCGGGACGGCCGAGCACCGCAAGCGCGAGGCGGCGCTGCTGGAGCGCCTCAACGACGCGCGCACGAAACTCACCGCTGCCGAAGGCAGACTCGCCGACCTTCGCAAACAGACCGCCAGGACCCAGGAAGAAAAAGCCGCCCTCGCCCGCCTCACCGCGCAGCACGAGCGGCAACTCGCCCTGCTCCGCGCCCGCGTGCGCGACCTCGTCGCTTCGCGCTGGCGCAAGCTCGGCCAGCGGCTGCACCTGGCGATGGAGCTGCCGTGGGAGCACGAGTTCAAACCGAACGGGCACGCGGCACCGGCGTCCCGGAACTCCTGACGCCGGGGCCGAGCGAGCCCGCGAGCAACGCCTCGCGTCCCCGAGCCGGGCCGTCCACCGACACGAGCAACGATGCCGATTATTGATCCACCTGATGCGCCCCGCCCCGTTGAGCAAGGCCGCGGGTACGCGCCGAGTTGGGCCGGTGCCGAGGGGTACCTGAGCGACGAGCACCGCGCGATCCATGGGACGACGAAAAACCTGCCCGGCTGGCAGGACCCCGCCGACAGCGAGAAGCTCTACGAGCTGGCGTACCGCTGCGGCGGCGTGATCCTCGAGATCGGGGTCTACGGCGGGCGGTCCGCGGTGGTGGAGCTGCGCGGGGCGCTCGCGGCGGCGGCGGACCGCGGCGCGCCGCAGCCGCAGTACTTCGGCGTGGACATCGACCCGGCGTTCTTCGAACGATCGGCGAAGACGCTGGCGGACGCGGGACTCGCGGAGCGATGTCTGCTGTACCACGGCGACCTGCGCCGGTTCCTGCGTGAGATCCCCATCGTGCCCACCATGGTTTTCGTCGACGGCGACCATTCTCGTGAAGGAGTCTGGGCCGACCTGGAGTGGCTGCGCGACCTGCTCGCGCCGGGCACGCCCGTGCTCTGCCACGATTACTGGGGGATCGAGGGTGTCCGCCGCGCCGTCGACGAGTGGGTCGCGTCGGGCGCGTACGACGCGATGGGCACGTTCGCGGGGTCGATGCTGCTGCGGGCGGAGGGCGTGGGGGGGACGCGCGGTCGCGCGGCGCGCGGGCTGTCGCACGAGACATTCGGCGAGGTGCGTGACGCGCTCTGGTCACGTTACACGAGCGTCACCCCCCCGATGCTCCGCCGCGACCGCCACCACACGCCGGTGCGCGACCTGACCGTCTCGGCTCGCCGCGAGCTGTGCGGCCCAGCCTCCGGGCGTGTGATGAGCGGGCGCGCCACGTGGCCCTTCGCCCCCGATCCCGACGCGCTTCCTGTGCCCGCCACGATGCCCGGCGGGAAGCCCTGGCCGCGGATCACCGTCCTCACGCCGACGTTCAACCAGGGCCGGTTCATCGAAGAGACGCTCCTCTCGGTGCTCAACCAGGGGTACCCGAACCTCGAGTACATCGTGCTCGACGGCGGCTCGACGGACGAGACGCTGGCGGTGGTGGAGCGCTACCGCGACCGGCTGGCGTTCTTTGAAAGCCGCAAGGACGACGGGCAGTCCGACGCCATCAACCGCGGGTTTGCACGCGCGACGGGCGAGATCCTGACGTGGCTGAACTCTGACGACATGCTCGCGCCCGGGGCGCTGGCGGCCATGGCGCTGGCCTTTGCGCTATCGGGGGCCGATGTGGTCGCGGGCGTGGTCCACGTCCACAAGGACGGGAAGTGGATCACGAAGCACGTGACGACGTGCGACAACGGGCCGCTGCCGCTCGACGAGATCCTCGACGTCGACGGGCGCTGGCTCGCGGGCCAGTTCTACTACCAGCCCGAGGTCTTCTTCACGAAGGCCATCTGGGAGAAGGCCGGCGGGTACGTGGACACCGGCCTCTACCACAGCATGGACTACGACCTGTGGGTGCGGATGGCCGGCGTGGGGGGGGGGGCGAAGCTGCATGTGATCGGCCGGCCCATCGCGTACTTCCGCGCGCACCCGGAGCAGAAGACCGCGGGCACGGTCGTCGGTGGGTACCGCGCGGAGCTGCCGAAGGCCCGCGACGCGGCCGCGGCGCGCCTGGGGCGGTCGGTGCCCGCGTCCAGTCCGGCGGGGACGCGCCCGCGACTGCGCGTCGCGATGTTCAACGACATCGGGTACGCCTACGGAGCCGGGATCGCGCACCGGCGGATCGCTCACGCACTGGCGCTGGCGGGGCACGACGTGCACGTGCTGGCGGCGACACGCACCGAGCCCGTGCGCGAACCCGCGGGCGTGACCGGCGACGGCCTGATGGCGCGGCTCGACGCGATCAAGCCCGACCTCGTCGTCGTGGGAAACCTGCACGGCGCGGAACTCGACGCCGCGCTGCTCGGGCGCATCGCCGAGCGCTACGACACCGCTTTCGTCATGCACGACCTCTGGCTGCTCACCGGGCGCTGCGCCTATCCGGGCGGCTGCAGCCGATACGCTGAGCAGTGCCACGCGGGATGTACGTGCCCGGGTGATCATCCCGCCCTGCGTCCGGACCTCATCCGCCCCGCCTGGGAGACCAAGCGCCGGATCATCGCCTCGTGCCCCAAGCTGCAACTCTGGGCCGCGAGCCGGTGGACGTTCAACAAGGCCGCCGAGGCTCTCGCGGCCGGCGGCGCGTCGCGCCTCCATCACCTCCGCCTCGGCATCGAGACCGACGTCTTCCGCCCGCGCGACCGCATGGCCGCCCGCGAGGCCCTGGGCCTGCCCCGCGACAGGTTCATCATCATGTCTTCGGCCTCCTCGCTCGCCGACCCGCGCAAGGGTCTGGCCCACCTGGCCGACGCGCTCGACCGCCTCTCCCTCGACGACGCGATGGTCGTGTGCGTCGGCTGGTTCAAGGACGGCGCGACACCGCCCATCCCGAACATGCGCGCGATGGGGTACCTGCGCGACCCGCACCGCCTCGCCATGCTTTACGCGGCCGCGGACCTCTTCGTCGGCCCGAGCCTTGAAGAAGCCTTCGGCCAGGTCTTCCTCGAGGCCGCCGCGTGCGGCACGCCCAGCATCGGCTACCCGGTCGGCGGCGTGCCGGAGGCGATCCTCGACGGCGTCAGCGGCCGGGTCGCCGCCTCCACCAACCCCGCGGCGCTCGCCGAGGCGATCGACGAGCTCTACCACGACGCGCCGCTCCGCGCGTCGATGGGCCGTTGGGGGCGGTCGTGGGTCGAGAACGAGTGGTCGCTCGAATCGCTGTCGCGCGGCATCACGGTGCTGCTGCACAAGTCCGGCGTCGCCGAGCGTGCCGGCCTGGTCCGCCGCCTGAACTTCCGCCTCCTCCCCACGACCCCGCCCCCGGTCGGCGTGCTGACCCAGGAGCAGGACGGCTGGCGGGCGATCGGCGGCTTCGAGCCCTGGGCCGGGCCGTTCCCGAATCGCGGCCTGCCGCGCTGCCGCTGGGCGCACGGGCCGGTCGCCTCGTTCGAGGTCGAGTCGGCGCACGACGGCCCGGCGCGCCTGCTCATCTCTTGCCGCAGCCCGCAGGCCCGCCAGCGCCTCCGGCTCGTGTCGCCCGCCGGCGGCGAGATCGTCGGCGAGCAGGCGCTGACGCGCGGCGACCATGTCGCCGCGTTCCGCATCAACCTCCGCAAGGGCGCGAACCGCTTCGACCTCCACCTGTGGCGCTGGCGGACGGCCGGCAAGCCGCTGGGGCTGATCGTGACGTCGATAACCACGGCGCCGATGGGCGCCGGCGGCTCAGATCACGTCGCGGATCTCCGGCCGCAGCTTGCGGAGCACCAGTGAGCCCAGCAGCAGCGCGGCCGCGGCCCACAGGATCATCCCGGCCCACAGTTCAACGCCCGGCACACGCCCGAAAAGGAACAGCTCGCGCACGCCCGTGAGCGCGGGGTACATCGGGTTGTACGGCAGCAGCCGGAGCGCCCACCCGGGCAACTGCTCGGCGTGATACACGATCGGGAACGTCCAGAACCCGGCCTGGAGCAACACGGGTACGGCTTGGCCGACATCGCGGATGAAGACAAAGACCGAGGCAAGGGCGACGGCGAGCCCGAAGCCCATCGCGAGCAGGAGCGCGAGCGGCACGGGCAGGAGGAGCCACGTCCACGCGGGCTGGTGCCCGAACGCCAGCGCGACGAGGATGAGCAGCGTGAAGCTGACGGTCAGCGACATCGCGGCCGCGACCGCCGTCTGCGCCACGAACACCTGCTCCGGGATCGCCGATTTGCGCAGGTACAGGGCGTTGGCGGCCAGGGCGTGCGTGCCGCGGGTGACGCACTCGGCCAGGGCGTACCACGGCAGGAGCGCGGCGCAGAGGTAGACGACGTACGGCGCATCGCCCACCACGCCCGCGCCGCCGGGCCGCGCCATGATGCTCGTGAACACGACCGTGAAGACCGCGATCATGAGCAGCGGCTGCAGGACGTTCCAGAGCGCGCCGCCGATCGAGCCCGCGTAACGGTTTCGCAGGTCCGCTGCCGCGGCTCCCCAGACGTAGCCGCGGTGTCGTATCAGGGAAGCGAGCACACGATCAGTCTACGTTCGGCGCATCACCGCCGCGCCGACCACGTAGTTGTGATGCGGCGCCGTCGTCCGGTGCCAGGCGAGGAACTCAGGAATGTCCGTCACGTTCCAGTCGGGCGGCGGCCGCGATAGGGACCCGCTGAACGCGGGGTGATTCCAGATCGAGTCTTCGAAGTCGCGCATCGTCAACGCCCGCCCGTTCCACTCCGGGAACGTCATGCCCATCTGTGGCTCGCAGATATCGAAGGAGAGGGTGAACAAGCCACCGGGCTTGAGCACCCGCGCGGCCTCCGCGATCGCGGCCGCTTTGTCGGGCTGGTGCTCGATGACGGAGAAGCTGGTGAGGACGTCCACGGAGGCGTCGGGGAGCGGGATGCGGTGAGAGTCCACGATGTGCCAATCCACCTCGGCTCCGAGGCGGTCGCGGGTGCGGGCCCACAAGGGAACGAACCGGGAGTCAGCCTCGATCAGCGTGACCCGCGCACCGAGCGCCGCCATCGCCCACGGCATGGGGGATTTCTCACTGCCCAAGTCAACAACCCGCGCGCCCGCAAGCCCGATACGACCCAGCCCGTTGAACCACAGCCACGGATACTCCCAGATCTTCGACCACGTCGTGAACTCGCGCAGATCGAGCGGGCGCGCGAACCGGTTGAGATTCGCCATGAAGGCCGAGAATGCCGCGCCGCGCGTTTCGCCGAGAGTCGCGAGCCGGGCGTGCGGGGGCGCGGGGTCCATGGCCTTGTTACTCGCGCGGCGTCGACGCCTCCTGGGCGGCCGGGTACCCGAACGCCGAGAAATCGGGGAGCGTGGCGCGGTCCAGAATACGGCGCCACGCCTCGTCGATCCGCCATGCGCTGTTGTCTCCGGCCCGGTAGAAGGTGCGTTCACCGGGCCTCACGATCGTGTCGAACCGCGTGGCGCCGTGCACGAAAGCGGGCGAGAGCTTGGGGCGGACGCCGACGAAGTCGACGAGGCGACCGAGGGCCTCGGGCCCGCCCACAAGGTCCTCGAACCGCAGCAGCAGGGTCTGGTCCGGGTGGTCCGCCAGAACCGCGAACGCGTGCCGGTAGAACCCGCCGAACCGCTGGAACTTGTCGCTCACCCACGCAGCGGGATCGCCCATGCGCTCACCCATGCCCCACCGGGTGGTCGCGGCGTTGTAGTAGCTGTACACGGTCGCGATCGGGTCGCGGATGAGGATCACCACGGGCGGGTCGCCCTTCACCGGGTGCCCGTGCTGGCCGTTGGCGACGTGGTCGAAGTACACCGGGGCATACGGCACGCCTTCTTCACGCAGACCGAGCGCGTAGAGCGACCCCGCGTCGAGTTCGCGCTGGCGATCCACCGCTTCGGGCTGGTCGATGCCCGGCGTCGGGAACCAGACCAGATCGAAGAGCCCCTCGCAGCAGTAGTTGAAGAAGTGCGACCCGGTCCGCGGGAACGCGAAGAAGTCGATCCGCTTCGCGGGAACGCGCCCGAAGTAGTAGCGGGGCTTCACGCGGGTCCCTTCCGCGCATCCGTCACGGTGGGAGCGAACGGTGGCGCGTATCCCAGCCGCCGCAGCGCCGGGCCCGCGATCGCCTCGGTGTGCTCAGGCGGCGGCCCCACGTCGGCGGGGGCGCCGCGGCGCGCGATCTTCGTGCCGGCGAACTCCCGCATCACCGGGCGCGCCGCGACCCCCAGGAACCGCTCCAAACCCTCGCACACCCCGATCGGGTCGGTCACGAGCTGCTCGTAGCGCACCCGCAGCACGCCGCTCTCACCAGCGCGATCGAAAAACCGGTCCGCCGCGTCCACGCTCATACGCCACTCCAGCAGCCCGCGATGCACGGGGTCCGTGCAGAGCGCCAGAAGATCGCCGTAACCGTTGACCCGTGCGTGCGCGGCCAGGCAGTCCCACTTGCGCTCGCGCACGCCGTACCAGCGTCCCTTGAGGGCCCGCTGCTCGATCGACCGCGCGACCTCCACACCGTGGCGCACGATATTGATGAGCAGGCAGTCCGGGTAGAGCGCGCGGAGGAACCCCAGCCGCATGTTGTTCTGTGCCAGCTTCTCGACGATGACGCGCCGACCCTCGCGCCGCTCGTCGAGCATCGCCCGCAGCCGCGCCGCCGCTTCGGGGTCGCGCCGCGCGTGTTCCTCGGACAGCTCCAGCGGCGCGTGGACCGCCGGGTCAAACGGAACCTGCCCGGCGACATCGTACTGCGGCCAGGCTTGAGCCCAGGTCATGTACTGATCGTTCAGCGCCGTCACGTCGCGGTGCTTGCCGAGCAGGCGCGTGAGAATGGTCGTGCCCGAGCGCCCGCACCCGGTAATGAACGCGATGACAGGGCGCATCGCGCTCGCGCGCGCCGTGCGCGCGGGCGTGGTCGTGGCGGCCGGCGGGAGCCGGGTGGTCATCGCGCCATCCCCTCGTGCGACGCACGGACGTTCAGCCGCGCCGCCCCGAAGAACGGCCGGGGCTTCGACTTGTCCAGCATCACCAGCAGCGGCCCCAGGTCCGGCACCGTGTCGTGGGTGACGCCCGCGTTCGGGTCGTCCTCGGCGGGCTCGCTCGTGGACACGCTGAACGAATACTGACCGGGCTCGAGGTCCATGACGAGCTCGAGGCGCACGATCAGGCGGTCCCCGGCGGCCAGTGCGGGCAGGCGGTGCCCGAGCATCCGCGTGCCGCAGGCGAACAGAAGCGTCCCGAATCGGTTGACGAGTTGCACGGCGACGCGGGGTTGCTCGACCGGGCGCACGCCCTCGATCAACACGTGGAAGGTGAGCGCCTCGCCCATGAAGGCGCGGAGGGCGTCGCGCCCGTCGGCGTCGGTGACGCGGCACCCGAGCACGCGGGTGTCGCCCGCGCCGAATCGCGACGCGGCACGATCGCCGATCACGTCGTGTTCGAGGATGGCGGCAGAATCCGAGGCGAGGGAGGACTTCGCCGGGGAAGCAGAAGCGGTACGCACAGGCGAGACGCCCGTGCCACACGCGGAGGGAGAAGGGGGCGCGCCCGCGCGCTTCGGGCCGAACTTCGTCGTGCCGCGCAGGCTCGCCGTGTACCGCGCCATCGTCTCCGCCGGCTCGCCCTCGAACACCGCCCGCCCGTGGTCCATCAGGATCGCCCGGTCGCACAGGTTCAGGATCGCCCCCTGGTCGTGGCTCACGAACAGCATCGTGAGGCCCGCGTCGAGCATCTCCCGAAGCCGCGTCGCGCACTTCTGCTGGAAGAACACGTCCCCGACGCTCAGCGCCTCGTCCACGATGAACACATCCGGCCGGAAGCACGCGAACATCGAGAACGACAGCCGCACCCGCATGCCGGTGCTGTACAGCCCCACGGCCCGATCGAAGAACTCGCCGAGGTCGGCGAACGCTTCGATCGCGGGCATCGTCTCGCGGGCGTACCCCGGCGGGAATCCGAGCATCCGCGCGGCGTTGACGATGTTCGCCCGCCCGGTCAACTGCGGGTTGAGGCCCGTGCCCAGGTCCAGGAGGGTGAGCGTCCGCCCGCGCACCTCGGCCGCGCCCTCGGTCGCGTGCAGCGCACCGGTGATCATCTTCAGGAGCGTGCTCTTGCCCGATCCGTTCGCCCCGACGACGCCCAGGCACTCGCCGCGCCGCACCGACAGCGACACGCCCCGCACGGCCCAGAAGTCGGTGTGCCGCTTCACCCGCCCGCCCGTGAACCACTCGGCCAGCCGGTCCTGCGGGCGGGCGTAGATTTTGAATCGCTTGCCGAGGCCGCGAACCTCGATCACCGCGTCAGCAGCGGAACCAGCCCCGACCGCGGCGGACGAATCGGTCGTCGCGGGCTCGGGCTCGGTCGCGGCGGCGGCGGGCATACGTCACCCATCATACGTCGCCGACGATTCCGCCCTCCGCGCCGTTACGGCCGCGCGTGCCGCTGCTCGTGCAGCCCCACCCTGACGGTCGGCACCGGCATCTCCGGTGATTCCGCGGCGCCCGAAACCAGGTCCGTCACCGCGTGCGGCACCACGGCCCCGGCGTACCCGCCCGCGCACAACGCCGAGGCGATCTCCCACGTGCTCGCCGCGCGGAATCGGGCGTAGGGGCCGCCCGCGTTCGACGCGGGTTCGACGAACGCCCGGACGCGCGGGTCGTCCAGCGCGGCCCGGCTCACCGCGAGCGGGCCCAGGCGTCGCGGGCTCCGCGCCAGCGACTCGGCCGTCGGCGTCCCGAAGGCCAGCACGGTGCCGTCGGGCGAGCGCGACCAGCCGTGGGCGAAGTCGATGCCTCCGCCCGGGCGCGACACGGCGCGCACGAGGGATTCGACCGCCGGAGTGAGGATCGGCGGGGCATTCACAAGAACGACGGCGTCGGCGGCGGTGCGGAGATCATCCGCGATGGTCGGGCGCTCCCGCGCGATCACGCCGCGATAGTGCCCGACGCGGGCCGCGACGATCCGTTCATTGCCGCAGACATTCAGCACGCGCCGCGCCGCCGCACGCCCGAGTTCCGCGCCCGTGTCCGCCGCGAGCGCCGCCGCGCGGGCGAGTTGCGCGGCCAGCGACCCCGCGTCGCCGGGCGTGAACAGGAACCCGTCGATCCCGTCGCGGATCAGCTCGCCCATGCCCCCGGCCCGGGCCGCGACAACGATCCGTCCCGCGGCCATCGCCTCGATGCACGCATAGGGGAAGTTGTCCGTCGGCGAGGGGACGACGGCCACGGCGCTCCGCACGAGCAGGTCCGTGACGGTCTCGGGCGGCGTGCGCCCGTGCCACGTGATCCGCCCGCACAACCCTTCGGGCAGCGCATCCAGCAGCGCCGCGCCGAACGGGCGCGACGTCGCAGGGTCGTTGGTGTCCTGCCCGATCAGGTCGAGGCGCAGGTCCGAGTTCTCGGCCGCGACCGCGAACGCCGCGAGCAGCGTGTCCACGCCCTTGCGCCGCTCCAGCCGTCCCACGAATGCCACGCGCCGGAGCTCGCCCGTGATCGACACGCGCTGCGACGACCGCCGTGCGCCCGCTTCGAGCGACCCCAGCGGGTACGCCGTCACGCCGATCGAGCCCGGGTCGAGCGCCCACTCCCGCTCCGCCCAGCGCGCCATCGCCGTGGACGGAGCGAGCACCGCGTCCGACCAGCGCGCCGAGTCGCGCTCCATCGAGAGGAGTTCCTGCCCCCGTCGCGCCGGCGGCGGCGCGCCGTTCAGCCCCGCGATCCACCGCGTCGGCGAGTGGACCATCGTCAAGAGCGGCGGCTGGGGCGGGCCGCCGTCGGGCGCCCACGGCCGACCGATCCGGCGCTCATTGAGCGCGAACCACCCCAGGGCCCCGGTGTCGGGGGCCTCGATCGCGTCGAACCGGAACTCGTCCATCAGCCGGGGCAGCGCCCGCGCCACCACCATCGAAAACACGCTCACCGGCGCGAACGTGAGGAACGCCGCCGCCGTCTCCGGCGTCGCGATCGCCGCGTGCGGCCCCGACCAGTCGTCCCCCGCGATGAACGGCAGCCGGATCACGCTCACGCCGCCGAGAACCCCGCGACGCTCCGCGCCATCATCGGACACCGTGACGACCACCGGGCGATGCCCGCCCGCCGCCAGCGCCTCCGCGAAACACCGCGTGTACGTCCCGATTCCCCCCCCCACGAACGGCGGGAACTCGCGGGAAACGAGCGCGATGCACAGCGGAGCAGGGGTCACGGTCGTGATCCTACGGCCGCGCACGCGCGGGCGTAGAGTTCGCCCGAGCACTCCCGTTCCGCCCGCCCGGAGCCCCGATGCCCCCCCCCCGCGCCCATCGCTACTTCCCGAGGCCGCTGATCTTCCTCCACGTCCCCAAGGCCGCGGGCTCGACGCTCATGGAGATCGTCGTCCGCCAGTTCGCGGGCGGCAAGGGCTTCCGCTTCACCGGCTCGCCGGACAACCTCGCGGGCTTCATCGCCATGACCGAGGCCGAACGCGCCTCCTACGACGTCCTGCACGGGCACGTCCCCTACGGCATCCACGCGCACGTCCCCGGTGGCGCCACCTACATCACCATGCTCCGCGACCCCGTCGAGCGCATCATCTCGCACTACTACTTCGTCCTCCGCAAACCCGACCATTATCTCCACGATCGCGTCGCCCGCGGCGGGCCGCGCGGCGGGGCGATGTCGCTCCACCAGTACGTCGAGCAGCGCACCAGCATCGAACTGGACAACGACCAGACCCGCTACTTCATCGAGCAGCCGAACCCCGCCGACCGCTTCACCCCGATCAACCCCGACCTGCTCGACGCCGCGAAGTCCACGCTCGACCGGCACATGGCCGTTGTCGGCCTCGCCGAACGCTTCGACGAGTCGCTGGTTCTCGTCCAGTGCGCGTTCGGGTGGCTGAACGTGACGTACGAGCGCAAGAACGTGACGGAGAACCGTCCCGGTCAGGCCGCCATCGACCCCGCGACCCTCGCCCTCATCCGCGACATCAACCGGCACGACGTAGCGCTCTACGAGCACGCCGTGACGCTCTTCGAGCGGCAGGTGACGGCCCTGGGCGACGCGTTCGACGAGCGCCTCCGGGACTTCCGGGCGCGGCAGGCGCGCCGGGCGGACGGTGCGCGCGCCCCGTACACTACCGCCCCATGGAGCGAATCCTCACCGCCCAGTTCCTCGTCAGCGCGGTGGTCGTCATCGCCGTCGTCCACGTGATCCTCGTCGGCGTGGCGTACTGCATCTACCTCGAACGCAAGATCTCCGCCTACATCCAGGACCGCATCGGGCCCAACCGCGTCGGCTTCGACTTCGGCCTCCCCGGGCTCAAGTTCCTCAAGGGGTGCTTCGGCCTGGGCCAGCCGCTCGCCGACGGGATCAAGTTCCTCCTCAAGGAGGATTACACCCCCGATCGCGTGGACAAGGTGCTCTTCACGCTCGCTCCAGCGATCATCGTGATCCCCGCGCTCATGGGCTTCGTCGTCATCCCGTGGGGAGGCGAGTGGCGCGTCCCCGAGTTCACCATTCCCCTGCTCAACATCACCGTCGCCGAGGACACCGTCCTGGTCGCCGGCGCGAACGTCAACGTCGGCATCGTCTACATGCTCGCCGTCGCCTCGCTCGGCGTGTACGGAGTCACGCTCGGCGGGTGGGCCGGCAACAACAAGTACTCGTTCCTCGGCGGGCTGAGGGCCACCGCCCAGATGCTCGCGTATGAGATCCCGCTGGGCCTCTCGCTCCTGGCCGTGCTCCTCGTCGTCGGCACCGTCATGCCGCAGGAGATCGTCCGCTACCAGGTCCACCACGGCTGGCTCGTGCTCGCCCAGCCGCTCGCCGCCGTCCTGTTCTTCATGTCGATCCTCGCCGAGGCGAACCGGGCCCCCTTCGACAACGCCGAGGCCGAGCAGGAGCTGGTGGGCGGGTACCACACCGAGTACTCCTCGATGCGGTTCGCGCTCTTCTTCCTGGCCGAGTACGCCCACATGATCACCTCGTCGGCGTTCTTCGCGCTCCTCTTCCTGGGCGGGTACCACCTGCCGCTCGTGAGCCTGCTGAGCCCGGAGGAGACGGGCCTGCTCGCGGTTCTCGTCAAGTTCCTGGTCTTCGCGGGCAAGGTCACGCTGCTCGTATGCTTCATGATGGTCATCCGCTGGACGCTCCCGCGCCTGCGCTACGACCAGGTGATGATGATGGCGTGGCAGGCGGTCATCCCGCTCGCCCTCGTCGTCGTCGTCGTCACCAGCGTGATGATGTACCTCAACGTCGGCGCGTCGCTCGCCCTGCCCTTCGGCGAGACGCTCCCGCTGCTGGCCGCGAACCTCGTCGTCGCGGCCGGCGTGCTCGCCGTGTACCCGCGGCTGCCGCGCTACAACTCCAACCGCAAGGTGCCGATGTACGGGTCGCGCTTCAACCCCGTGCAGGGTGACGCCGTCGTGACGGCCCCGACCGATCCGACGGCGGTCGAGGACCGTCCGATCCAGGGCACGGCCGGGGCGCGATAGGCGCTACTGCCGCCGCTCCAGCTCGCTCGGCGGGTACACCTGGAACATCGTGGGCACGATGTGGTTGCGCCCCTGGTACGCCAGCACCCGCCCGCTGACCTCGAACACCATCGACTCGCCCCGGTCCAGCGCGATCTGCTCCATGCGTTCGAGCATGAGGCACGGCGCCAGCACCATCGTCGGGTCGGCGGGGGCGGACCCGTCCGCGTCCGTATCGAACAGCAGCGCCGTATCGCCGCCCGCCGTGCGGACCAGCCGCCCGCGCCGACGGATGAGCATCGTGCCCTCGGTCAGGATCGTCGGCGTGCGGTCCTTCCGGGCCCCGTCGCCCGTCGCGCCCGCCGGAGCCGTCGGCTCGCCCGGGGCGCGGGCCAGGCCAAGCCCGCGGGGGCGGTCACGCTGAGCCTCGAGCGCGCGCAGCAGTTCCTCCGTCGACGGGTCGTCGCCCGAGGCCGCGCCCGCCGCAGTACCGGGCTCGGCCTTCGCGGGCTCCGGCGCGCCCGGTTCGCCCCTGCCGCCCCCGCCCGGTTCCGGGCGCGACAGCACCGGCGGGATCGTCGGCAGCAGGAAGTTCACGCCCCGGTACACGAACACCTGCCCGGTCACCACGAACGTCTGCGCCTCCGGCTCGGTCCCGCCGAGCTGCTCCATCCGCGCCAGGTTGGCCGAGCGGACCAGGATCATCGGGCGCTCCGGCAGGCCCTTGCCATCGCGCTGGAACGCGATGACCCAGTCGCCCGTCCGCAGCTTCACCATCGATCCGCGCTGACGGACGAGGAACGTGCCCTCGCGCCGCAGCGGCGCGCCCGGTACGCCCAGCGTGGCCGCGTCCATGCCGCGCACAAGGACCGGCGCCAACGCCTCGGCCGCGTTCGTCTCCGTCGCCGGCAGCGGAGCCGCCGGGGGACGCCCGCCGAGCTCCCGGGCGCGATCGTCGAGCCCGGGGTCGTTCAGCGCCGGATCGGTGGCCGGGTCGGGCCGGGCCGGGTCGGGCCGGGTTGGTGCTTCATGCTCCGGCGTCGCGGGGGCGGGCGGCGGCTCGGGCGCGGGCGAGTCCTGCGCCGCGGTCGTCACCGGCAGGGTCGCCGCCACCAGCGCGAACGCCCATGACGTCCGGCGGCGGCGGTCAGAATGGCGGGGGGTGATCGGCATGTCCGGGCATCATCATCGGCCCGCCGCGCCCGCGGGCGTTGAGATGCTAGCGGCCCCGGTTGACCACGCCGGGCTCGCCTCATACGGTCCGGCGTGCGGCCGCGTGCCAGAGTGGTCTAATGGGGCGGATTGCAAATCCGTTGGCGCAAGCCTTCGTCGGTTCGAATCCGACCGCGGCCTTTCGATGATCCGGGCCTGTTCCGCACGGCGGATGCCCGGGAATCCGGTCTCTTCGTCCCTCTGTCCCTTCCTACGGGCACCCCAGCACGTACTTGCCCTGGAAGCACCCGAAGTCCGCCACGCTGAACGCCAGGTCGGCGTTGCAGTCGGCGTAGGCATCTCCCAGCACGTACTTCGTCTGGAAGCACCCGAAGTCGGCGACGCTGAGCCCGCCCGAGCAGTCGCAGTCGGCGTAGCACGCGGCGGCCGCGGCGCACGGGAGGTCGAACCGGGCCGCGAAGTACGACGCGGACGCGAGGCCCTGCGCATTGAGGAGGCACTGGAGGTCGTGCCCGCACGGGGCCTCGATGTAGTTGACGGGGATGCTCAGGTCGAGCAGGTGGTCGCGGAAGTCGCGGTTCCCGCCGAGGAGCACCCCGACGACCATGCGCACGCCGTTGCCGCCGGCCAGGATGCCCGCGTGATCCTCCGTCCAGCGCCAGGGCGAGTAGTCGTTGAAGTAAGCCTCGCTGTTGCCGAAGATGGCGGCGGCCTGCGCGGGGCTGAAGAGCTGCATGACGGGCCACGTCACGAACGCGCCGTCGTACTCGATGCAGGCGACGAACTTCTCGGGGAACTTGCTGAAGAACTTGGTGGCGCCGAACCCGCCCATGGAGAAGCCTTGCACCACGCGCGCCCCGCGGAACGGGATCGTGCGGAAGGTCGCGTCCACGTGCCCGATGAGTTGGAGCACGTCCGTCTCCGCGGGCTTATCGCCGCCGATGCTGTCGGCCCACCACGCATCGGTGTAGCTGCTGGGGAAGACGATGATGACGGGGCCGATGGCCTGCGCCGCGAGGGCCGCCTCGAACGACGCGGGGACGGGGAGGTTATGCGAGCCTTGGTTGCCGCCGAGCCCGTGGAGGTGGTAGACGACGGGGTAGCGCTGCGTGCCGCCCGCGTAGCCCGCCGGCAGGTAGATGTTGAACGCGGCGGGCTGCTGCGTGACAGGGTTGAGAAAGGTGCGCTGCTCGACCGTGCCGTTAAGGACCTGCGCGCGGGCCGCGCCGGGCAGGATCAGAGCCACGAGGACGAACGAGGCGATACGGCATGCGCGGAGCGGCATCGTGTGACCTCCCTGAGCCCCCTCTATCGATGAACGCCGACACGCGGCGGTGATTGCGGTCGCCGTCGGCGTAACTCATGCCGCACTCGCGGAGCGAAGGCCCGCGGTGCGGAGGAACTCGGAGATGTTGCGGAAACCCTGTCGCCGGGCGGCGGATTCCAGGGTGAGCTTCTCGTCGATCGTCATGCGGATGTTGACCTGCGCGCCGCGGGCGCCCTCCACCGAAGGCGCGGGGGGCCGTTCGCCATCCTCCAGATACACCGCGACGGCGACGGTCTGGGCTTCCAGCGTGCGCCGGGCGCATTCGTCCACGGTTTCACCGCCCGCGATCACGCCGCTCATCTCGACCGTTCGGCCGATGTAGCCCGAGGCGGGAGACGGCTCGATGAGCATGCGATACCGCGACGCGATCTCCCGCGCGCGCCGGAGCGTTGCGGCGTCGATCGGGCGATCAGCCTTGGCGCTTCTTCGAGTCTTCATCGACAATCCGGATGATTTCTTCGACATGGTCTGCTCGGACAAGTCCGTTCTCGACTTCGAACGCGATTCTCCTCAGCGGCCTGCCCGCGGCCTTCGGCGGGTCGAACACGCGGAGATTCCCGTGGATGCGTCGGAGTGTGTAGCCCGCGGGCTCCAGGATTCGTTGAAGGAGGGTCTTGAAAGGGACGCCAGCCGGTTCTGACGGAGTTTCCATGGACGGAGATCCTCACGATGACATTGAGTTCGGCATATAGATGTTCCCCTTGCTTTTCGCCGCACGACCGAGGGGTCTGACGACGGAGCCGGGAGCCACAAGCCCCCGCACCCGATCGCGCGAGGGAAGTCACCTCTCACGCGATCAGCAGCGATCAGTATACGCTATCGTATACAAATATCAACCCCGCACCGCCCCCAGCAGCTCCCGCGGGCCCTTGCGCGAGAGGCGCCATGCCGCGGGGGCCGCGGCCGCCAGTGTCAGCACGATCGTCGCCGCCCAGCACGCGGCGATCGGCAGCGGGGGCGGGCGGAGCGTCATGTCGAGGCCGAAGAGCATGCGGTCGATGCGCTGGCCGGTCCAGCTTCCCTGGATGCCCATGAGAGTGCCGAGCACGCACGCGGCCAGGGCGATGACGAGGGCCTCGGCGAGAACGAGGCGCGGGAGCAGGCCGCGTGGCGCGCCGACGGCGCGCAGTACGCCGAACTCGAACTGGCGGGCCTGGATGCCCGCGACCACGACGTTGGCCACGCCGAAGCACGCGACGAGCATGGCCGCGACGCCGACGAGGGAGATCAGCAGCAGCCCGGCGCGGATGAACACGCCGATCTGCTCTTTCACCTGCCGCCCGCTGCCCGCGTCGAGGATGCGGCCGAAGAGGGCGGCGCGGAAGCGGGCGAGGGCCGCGTCGTCGTCCACGCCGTCCTTGAGATCGATCTGGATGAGGTGGATGGCCTCGGAGCCGAAGCGTTCCTTGAGGTCCTTGCGCGTGCCGAAGACGGCGTGCAGGGCCTGCTCGGTGAAGTCCTCGCCGACGTTGAAGAACTTCGAGACGATCTCGAGGCCCGGCGACGTGACGACGCCGACGATCTCGAACTCGTGGTCGCGGTCGTTGAAGCGGCAGCGGAAGGTCTGCCCGACGCCGAGCCCCTTGGCGACGAGGAACTCGCGCGCGACGATCACCGCCCCGCCCCGCTCGAGCTTCGCCGCGGCGGTTTTCGGGTCGCCCTGCACCCACTGGGGGTTCATCATGGCGAAGAAGGGCTCGGGCTCGAAGGCCATGAAGGTGGTCTTGTACTTCTGCAGGGCGCGCACGCCGAATACGTCGGTCTCGACCGGCTGGAGCGTGATCGCGCAGGTGCGCTCGACGATGTCGGTCATCGCGTCGAGCGTCCGCTGGCTCTCGGGGGTGAGGGCCAGACCGCTGACGAAGGCGTCGGGGAACTCGATCTTGCCGATCCAGTCGCGCAGGAACGCGCCGCCGTTGGTCCACAGCGCGACCATCAGGGCCAGGCCGCCCATCAGCGCGCCGGCGGTGAGGCCGTGGCGGTAGGGGGTGGCTTCGACGGTTCGGGCGAGGAGGCCGGACGGGACGCGCATCACCCGCGACAGCGGCCCGGCGATCAGGCGCGAGACGAGCAGCACCAGGGGCACGCCGAGCAGGAAGTACGCGAAGAACATGATGGGCAGCCCCGCCGTCGCGTACAGCCAGAAGATGAGCTGGCCGTCGCGGGGGATCAGGGCCGCGAGCAGTTGCACCGCGATCCCCGCCAGCGCCAGGCCCGTGACGATGCGGATTCCGCGGCGGCTCGGCGCCGCGGCCCGCGACGCGAGCGCGGCCAGGGGTGTGACGCGCGCGGCGCGCCACGCGGGCCAGAGCGCCCCGGCAATCCCGGCCGCCACGGAGCCGACGCACGCCAGCACGATCGCCGAGGCGGGGGCCTGTGCCCCCACGCCGAGTTGCTCGCGGAGGATCGCGGCCAGGATCGCCGCGATCCCGAGGCCAAGCGGCACGCCGCCGAGCGCGCCGAGCGCCCCGATAACGGCGCCCGTGAGCACCTGCGCGCCGGCGATCTGCCCGCGTTCCGCGCCCACGCACCGCAGGATCGCCAGCTCCCGCTGGCGCTCCATCACGTTCGTCGTCAAGCCGGTGAGGATGATGAACGAGGCCGAGAGGAACGCCATGAACGTGGCGAGGATGAACCCGAGCTGGCTCGCCTCCATGTTGGCGTTGACGCCGCTGGTCACCTTCGTCGTGGTCTGGAGGACGAGGTTGTCGGGGGGCGCGCCGGCCTCGGCGCGGTGGGCCGCGACGGCGGCGTCGGGGTCCGCGCCGGGGCGCAGAACGAGGTCTACTTGAGTGAGGCGGCCGGGCTCTTCAGCGAGCGCGGCGACGCCGGTGAGTGTGAGGTAGGCCTGGGGGCGCCCGCCGAGCGGGGGCGGCGCGGCGATGCCGACGACCTTCAGCGCGCGGCGTTCGCGCATGGAGGGAAGGGCGAAGCCGAGGCGTGCCGCGTCCACGAGGAGTTCCACGGCGCTCACGGTGTCGCCGACGCGCACGCCGACGGACGCGTTCATGCGCGCGGCCTCGGCGGGGTCACGGGTTTCGTCGGGGAGTTCCGGGCGGGGTTCGGCCGTTCGCCACGGCGCGCCCGCGAACGAGCGCGCGAAGGCGGCGGCGGGCTTCCATCCGTCGCGGGCCTTGGCGCCGGCTTCGGCCGTCATCTGCTGGGCCGCGAAGGCGTCGAGGACGACCTCGTCGTCGCTCTTCGGGAGCCGCCCGGCGAGGATGGTGGGGGGGGCGAGCAGGCCGCCCTCCGAGAGGCTCGTCGCCAGCACGGTGGCCCGGAGCGTCGTGGGCGCGTGGACGAATGAGCCGTCGGCGCGTTCCTCCATCGACTCCGCGGCCAGGGTCAGGGCGAGCGACGCTTGGAGCCGCCCTTCGGCGCGTTCCACCTCGGGCCAGCCGCGGACCTTGTCGCGCCAATCGGCGGGCATGGTCGAGCCCGAGCCCGCGGGCTTGAGGCACAGGTCGGCCGCGCCGACGGTCGCGTCGAGGTGCTGGTTCATCGCCTTGCGGACGGTGGCCATGGCGCAGGCGACGGTGACGACGAGCGCGGCGGACAGCGCCACCGCGCCGGCGAGCAGCACGGTCCGGCCTTTACGCCCGGACAAGCTGTTGATAGCGAGCCGCCACGCCGCCCGCATCGAGCCGCTCCCCTTGTTCGGTTCCGTTGATGCCGATCCGCCCGGTGACCCTCCCGTCGGCGATGACGAAGACCTCGCGGCAGTGAACGGCCGCGGCGGGCTCGTGGGTGACCATGACCACGGTGACCGCGCCGCCCCGCCCCCCGTCTGCCAGCTCGGCGAGCAGCCGCCAGAGCCGCTCGCTGCTGGCGGAGTCGAGGTTGCCGGTGGGCTCGTCGGCCAGCAGCACCGGTGGGGAGAACAGCAGCGCGCGGGCGATGGCGACGCGCTGCTGCTCGCCGCCCGAGAGCGCGTCGGGCCGATGGTCGGACCGGTCTTTCACACCCAGTCGATCGAGCAGTTCCGCGCTGCGCGACGCCAGCCACGCGGGGTCCTCGCCGGCCAGCATCCCCGGCAGCTCCACGTTTTCGCGGGCCGTCAGCGTCGGGATGAGGTTGAACTGCTGGAAGACGATGCCGACGCCGCGCCGCCGGAAGGCGGTGGCGTCGCGTTCGCCCAGGTCATGGATCGCGCGCCCGGCGATCTCGATCGTCCCGGCGTCGGGCCGGTCCAGCGCCCCGAGCAGGTGGAGGAGCGTGGACTTGCCGCTCCCCGACTGGCCCATGATCGCGTAGAACCCGGGATCGTCGATGCGCAGGTCGATCCCGCGCAGCGCCCGCACCTCGCGGCCGCCGGTGTGATAGGTCTTGTGGACGCCGGTGCAGACAATCATGGGCAGCGTGTGACCCCGGACGAGAGCGCGAGCCGCACGCCCGCGGGTGGGGGGGGTGGGGCTCGCCCGACGCCGCCCGCGCCCTTCTCAGGCAGGGTATTCCGCGTCGTACTGCGGCTGTTTCATCAGACCTTCGAGCCCGGCCTGCCCCTGGATGCGGATCTTGACCAGCCAGCCCTTCCCGAAAGGGTCCGCGTTGACCAGCCCGGGGTTGGATTCGAGCTCGCGGTTGACCTCGACGACCTCGCCCGCGGCGGCGCAGTAGATGTCGCTGGTGGTCTTGACGCTCTCCACTTCCCCGATGGCTTCGCCGGCCTTGAACTTCGTCCCCGCGGGCTTCATCTGGACGTACGTGACGTCGGTGAGCTGGTCCACGGCGAACCTGGTGAGGCCGAGCGTGAGGGTGTTCCCGTCGGGCTTGTGCCACTCGTGGGACTTGGAGTACACGCGGTCGCTGGGTGAAGGCATGGGGGGCCCTTGATCGATCGGGTGGGGCGGCCCGGGTCGCCCGGGCGTGAGCCGACATGCTATCGGGCGGGCGGGGCCGGGCAACTCCGGCGCGTTCGGCAGGGATCGCCCGCGTTCGGTACATTGCCCGTCCCCCGCCGGTCGATGCTCTCCCCATGCTGCTGACGCTCTCCGCCTCGTGCATCCGCTCGATGTTCGCTCCCGTGCGGGGCGGGCGTGGCAAGCTGTCCGTCATGGAGCTGCCCGACTTCGCGCGGCGGACGCTCGGGCTGCACGGGCTGAACGTGCCGACGGACCTGCTGGCGGGCCTGAGCCGCGAGCAGCTGGAGCGGCTGCGCGACCGGGCCGACAAGGCCGGGGCGGCCTGCCTCGTGCTCGTCGAGGACGAGGCGCTGCCGCTGGGGGCGGAGTCGGAGTCGGTGGCGGCCGGGGCGGTCGATCGGCTGCGCCGGGTGGTCCAGGCGGGGCAGTTGCTGGGGTGCAACGCCGTCACGGTGAAGCCGTCCGGGGCGGACGCGCCGGATGTCCTTCAGCGCACGGCCGAGCGGATGCGCAAGGTGGTCCAGGGCGCCGAGAAGATCGAACTGAACGTCCTGATCACGCCGACCGAAGGGCTCACGGCTTCCCCCGAGCGCGTGACGGACTTGATCAAGAAGATCGGGGGCTTCCGGGTGGGGACGTTCCCCGATTTCCAGGCCGCGGCGGGCAGCCCGGACCCCGTGGCGTACCTGCGCCGCCTGACGCCGTATGCGGCGGTGGTTTCGGCGACGACGCTCGGGTTCGTCTCCGCGTCCGACGGGAAGAAGGACCCGTCGCCGGACGATGACGTGAAGCACCAGCCGTACGATCTCAAGCCGCTGGTGGAGGCGATCCTGTCGGTGGGGTACGACGGCACGCTGGGCGTGGACTACCGCGGCGCGGGCGACCCTACACTCGGGATTGTGCGGAGCCGCAAGGCCCTGGAGGCGATGCTGGACCTGGAGGTCCCGGACGAGGCGTGACGATGGGCACCCCTCTCACCTCTCAGAGCCGCGGGGCCCGACGGGCGGCACCGATCGTGATCGACGCGACAGGGCCCATCATCGTGACGATCGACGGCCCGGCCGGGACGGGCAAGTCGTCGGTGGCGCGTGCGCTGGCGGCGCGGCTGGGGCTGGATTTTCTTGATACGGGTGCGATGTACCGTGCGGCGGCGGCGATCGTGATCGACCGGGGCATCGCGCGCGACGATCACGACGCGATCGTGCGGGCCGTGTCCGAGGCCGACCTGCACTTCGACTGGTCGGCTGACCCGCCGACGATCCTGGCGTGGAAGCGTCCGATGGACGCGCGGGTCCGCGGCGCGGACGTGACCGCGATCGTCTCGCCGGTGGCGTCGATCCCCGCGCTGCGCCGCCACCTCGTCGCCAAGCAGCGGATCATCGCCGCCCAGCATCCGCGGCTCGTGACGGAGGGCCGGGACCAGGGCTCCGTGGTGTTCCCCGACGCGGCGGTGAAGATCTACCTGGACGCGGCCCCCGCGGTGCGGGCGCGCCGACGGGCGGAGCAGCTTCGGGCGGCGGGGCTGGCGGCGGATGAGGGCGCGCTGCTGCGCGACATCACGGGGCGCGATCGTTCGGATTCGACACGCGCGGAGGGCCCGCTGGCCTGCCCGGCGGACGCCGAGCGGGTCGATACGACCGGGCTGTCGTTTGAGCAGGTTGTCGATCGGCTCGAAGTGCTCGTGCGGCAGCGGGTGGCCGCTCTGGATCGCGGCTGATCATGGTCAACCGCCTCCGCGCCAAGCACCCGGGCTCGCCGCTCGCTCGCCTGCTCTTCTACGAGCTCGGGCGGTGGCTGACGCTGCTCCTCCTGATCGCGTGCTACCGCCACCGCTGGTTCGGGCGGCGGAACGTGCCCGCGTCCGGGGCGGTGCTGCTGGTGGCGAACCACCAGGCGCACCTCGACCCGCCGATCGTCGGGTGCCCGATCTTCCAGCGTCACCTCGACTTCATCGCCCGCAGCGGGCTCTTCCGCTCCCGCGTCTTCGGGTGGATGATCGCGTCGCTGAACTCGACCCCGATCCGCGAGGAGGGGGGGGGCGACACGCGGGCGATCAAGGACGTGTTGGCGCGCCTCGCGGCCGGGCGGGCCGTGCTCATCTTCCCCGAGGGATCACGCTCCCCGGACGGCGCGATCGGCGAGTTCAAGCGCGGCGCGGCCGTGCTGGTCAAGCGGGCCGCGTGCCCCGTCGTGCCCGTTGCGGTCGAAGGGGCGTTCGACGCCTGGCCCCGAACCCGGAGGCTCCCGCGGCTGTGGGGGCGGCGGGTGATGGTGATGTACGGGCGGCCTGTTTCGCCGCAGGAACTGCTCGCGGCCGGCCCCGACGCGGCGGTCGCGCTGCTGCGGGCGGAGATCGACGCGATGCGGCTGGAGCTGCGCCGGAAACTGCGGCGTGCTACGGACGGCGGCTATCCGGCGCCGGGGGCGGGGGATGAGACGGTGTGACGGTGACGGATGTCACCATCTCCGTCGTCAGTTTCCCGTCACGTCGCCGTCGCCATCCGAGCCGCGGCGAGCAGCAGAAGGATCGACACGGTCAACCGCACCCATCGCAGCGGCAGCGCGTGCGTGAGGGCGGCGCCGACGAGAGCGCCCGCGACGGCCATCGGGCCCATCGCCAGCGCGAGCCACAGGGCTTCCGACGCCTTCTGTCCGTGCTCACCGAGCGTGCCGAGTTTGAGCGCGGCCCCGATCGCGGCGGTGAGGACCATCGTCGCCGAGCTGGCGGCGATGGCCTGGCGCAGGCGGACGCGGGCGGCCACCTGCAGCATCGGGACGGTGACGACGCCCCCGCCCAGGCCCAGGACTCCCCCGACGAGCCCCGCGAGCGTGCCCGTCAGCGCGAGCGTGGCGCGTCGAGGCGGCTCGGGCTCGGGCTCGCCGGGGCCGCGGGGCTTCACGACGCGGTAGAGGTTCACAAGGCAGTACCCGCCGATGAAGATCGCCAGCCCCCGCTTGAGCTGCCCGCCGGGGACGAGGTTGGAGATGAGGACGCCGCCGACGATCGCCGCGGCCATCCACGGCAGAAGCCCGATGACCAGGTCGCGGCGCACCGCGCCGGCCCGCGTGTGGCTGAGCGTCGCGGGCAACGCGACGAGCACGTTGACGGTCATCGCCGCCGCCTGGTAGACGTGCTGCTTCGCGTGCGCGGGATCACCCGCGAATCCGAACACGATCGCCAGCCCCGGCAGCATGACCATCGAGCCGCCGATGCCCGCGAGCCCGCCGATGATCCCGGCGACGAGCCCGATGATCGCGGCGAGAGCGGATTGCTGAAGGTCCATGGCGGCCGGGGCTCCGTCACCGTCCCGGCGGGTTCGTCGGTTCCAGCGGATTCCCGGCCTTCGGCTCGGCGTCCGCGGGGACGATCGCGTGCCAGTCGATGGTGTAGCGGAACTCGGCGTGCCGCCCGATGAACTCCTCGGTGCGGAAGGGCTCAGGCCCCGAGCCGCGCGGGTTGAACTGCGGTGCGGCCGCGATCGTCACGGTCGCCCGCCAGAGCCGCGGCTCGCCGGCGTCGCCCGTGCGGGATTCCCGCGAAACCCGCTGCGCGAGCCGCGTCGGGATGACGGTGGGGAAGGGGTCGCCGATCGGCAGTCCGCTCGGCCCGTCGACGACCGTCGCGCGGGCGGTCCACTCGTCGCGCCGTCGAGGGTCCTCGGCCGGCAGCAGGTTCTCCAGGCGTACCGTCCACGCGGACTTGCCGCGCACCAGCCGGGCCGTCAGCCGGCACCATCGCTCGACGTTCCGCGCGTGTTCCTCGCGGGCCGCGGGCTCGGTCGCGTCGGCGCCCGGAAGCGAGGCGACCTCGGCCAGGTAGCGGCGGATGAGTTCGGCCCGCAGCGAAGCGGGCGAGGCGTACGGGTCCGCGGGCGTCGGGGCCTTCAGCGGCGGCGGGGTGCTTGTGCCGCGGGTCTGCTGCGCCGCGACCAGGGCGTCCTGGGCCGCACGCAGAGCCTTGAACAGCTCGGCCCGATCCGCTTCGAGCACGTCGATCTGGCGCTGCGCCTCGGCCAGCCTCACGGTCAGGTCGCGGACCTGCCCGCCGAGGTCCTCGACCTGCTTCTTCAGCGCCTCGGCCTGCGGCGTCTGGGCCGCGACGGACGCGGCGAAGACGCCGAGTGTGACCACGATCCACGCACGCCGGATGAGAGCGGTACACATGGGAAGCTCCTGCACGCCCTCAAGGGTATCGGGTCGCGGGGCGCGCTGCGAACCGCGGCCAACTACGATGTCGGGTGCTCGTCCCCTCCTCCACGCGCCGCCCGGAGACGCTCGGCGACCTGATCGGCCCCGACCTGCTCGGGCGGATCGATCGCCTGGACGTGCTCTCGCGCAAGGTCTTTGCCGGAAAGCTGCCCGGCGAACGACGCTCGCGGCGGCGCGGGCAATCCGTCGAGTTCGATGACTACCGGGCGTACGTCCCCGGGGACGACCTTCGGCGTATCGACTGGAACGTGTTCGCGCGGCTGGACCGGTTCTTCGTGAAGCTCTTCCGCGAGGACGAGGACCTGGGACTGCACCTGGTCGTGGACGCGTCGCCCTCGATGGACGCGGGCGACCCTTCCAAGCTCATCTTCGCCCAGCGGCTGGCGATGGCCCTGGGGTACATCGGGCTTGTCAACCAGAACCGGGTGGTGGCGACGATCATCGGGGCGCCGGGCCGGCCCGTGGTCCAGAGGCTGGCGCCGATCCGCGGGCGACGGAGCCTGGAGCGGCTGGCGGGGTTCCTGCTCGAGCGCGTCCACCCCGGCGAGAGCGGCATCTCGGGTCCGAGCGGCGGCACGGGAGGCTCGGCCGCGCGTTCAGCCGCGCCCCCCGGGGGGGGGGAGTTCGCGGGCGCGCTGCGCGCCGTTGCCCTGGCGCGCACGGGCAAGGGCGTCATGGCGGTCATCTCTGATTTTCTGGTGCGCGAAGACCTGCGGGCCGCGTTGAACTACCTTGGCTCCGGGCAGGGCTCGGGCGGCGGGTTCGACACGTATGCACTCCAGGTGCTCTCGGCCGGCGAGATCGACCCGGTGAGCGAGGGGCCGGGCGTGCTCGGTGATGTGCGCTTGATCGACGCGGAGAGCGGGGCGCAGGCCGAGGTCACGGTCTCGGCGGCCACGATCAAGCGGTACCGGCAGCGGCTGGATGATCACGTCGAGCGGTTGCGTTCCGCGTGCGCTGCGCGGGGCATGACCCACGCGCTGGTCCGCAGCGACGCCGATCTGTCGAAGCTGCTGCTGGACTACCTGCGCCGACGCGGGATGCTGGGGTGACGGCGGCCTGCGCACCGCTGCGCCGGAGGACCGGCGAGCGGTGGCGGCCGAAATCGGCGGTGGCTCCGGGCGGTGCGGCGTCAACCGGCCGCGGCGGCGCGTTCGGGGTCGGGGAAGTCGCGGTAGAGCGCGGACTTGAAGTCGGTGACGGCGGAGTAGACGGGGGCGTGGAGGCGCTCGACCTCGCCGGTGCGTGTGGCGACGAGGCTGAAGGCGGAGTCGAACTGGGCCAGGTCGCGGGTCTGGACGACGACGTGGAACTCGCCGAGCTCCGGCGGGCCGAAGCCGAACTTGCGGCGCGTGATGCGGTAGGTCTCGATGCGTCCCTGCTGCTTGAGGTGCCCCAGGTACGCGTGGACGCTGCGGCAGAACTCGAGGTCCTTGTGCGAGTCCTTGAGATTGAACCACATGTGGTAGTCGTTCATCGCGAACCCCCGGGGGCCGGCAGACCTTTACGCCACTCCCATCCGCCGGAAAAGGTAGGCCGCCGCGAGCATGACGACCGCCGTGGCCGCCAGGCACATCACGAACCCGGGTCGGACTCGGTCGCGCCCGCACAGCGCGGCGTACGCGCCCAGCGCCATGAGGAAGTACCACAGCCCGGCGACGGCGACGTACGAGGCGAGCATGGACCGCAGCCCCAACGACGAGAGCAGGTGCCACATGATCACGTTGGGGAATGCGCAGGGCATCTCCTGGAACGGATCGAACCAGCGCATGCGGTAGGCGCCGATGACGCCCGCCATGATGGGGAGCGGCGCGAGCAGCGCGGCAGCGCGACGCCTGCCCGTGGCTTGGGTTCGGCCCATGCTCCTCTCCCGATGGCGACACCGCGGCGGGCTCAGGCGCGCGGGGTCAGTGACGCGTACAGCTCGTCGTCGATCCCCAGATACTCGCGCATGTGCGAGTCGTAGGTGTCCGAGTCGGCCTCGCGCGAGAGGTCCAGACGCATCTCGTTGATGACCTTGGTGCCCTGCGCGATCCAGGCGTCGAACGTCTCCTTGGCGATGTTCGCGGCGATCCACTCGCCGACGGGCCCCTTGAAGGGCGGGCGCGCCATCCTCGTGCCGGGGCGGCCGGAACGGCGGCAGATGAAGCCGCCCGGCGCGTCGGTGGCGGCCGGTGCGCCGCCGCCGCTCGCGCGCCCGCCGGAGACCTCGGGCAGGGGCTTGCCGAGTTTCTGGAGCAACTCTCCGATCGCTTTCATGGGCATGCGGTCGCCGCGCGATGCAGCGGCTTTGTAGCCGTCGGTGAGGGCTGTCGCGGCGCGCTCGGATTCGCCCGCGGCGACGAGCTCCTGCCCCGCGAGCTGGTACGCCTTGGAGAGACCGGGGTTGATCGTGGTGCAGCGGAGGTAGGCGTTGGCCGCGTCGGCGTGCCGCCCGGCCTGGGCGTACGCGCCAGCGAGGCTGAACCACGCCATGTCGTTGTTGGGGTCCGCCTCGGGGCGGACCATCGTCTCGAACTGGCGGATGCGGGCGTCGATGTCCATGCCGGGACTGTAGGGAAGCCGTGCGGGGATTCGTCGCGGGCTCGCACGGCGTGGCGGGTCGATTCGCTCTACGCTGTTGCCCGATGAGCGACGCCGGATCCCTCCTGACCACCACGCTTGCCGGGGTCGTTCTCCGCAACCCCATCATCCTCGCGGCCGGGACGTGCGGGACGCTCGACGAGATGGCGGCCGTGCTGGATCTGTCGCGCGTCGGGGCGATCGTCACCAAGTCCGTCACGCCGCTGCCCCGCGAGGGGAACGACACTTGGCGCATCCTCGAGTGCCGCGGCGGGATGCTCAACGCGATCGGCCTGGCCAACGGCGGGCTCGACCACTTCATGGAGCACCTGGCCCCGCGGGTCGCGGGCGTGCCCACGAAGGTGATCGGATCGGTCGCGGGCTTCAGCGTCGAGGACTACGTCATGGTCGCGGCCCACCTGGACGAGGTGGAGTCCCTGGCCGCGATCGAGCTGAATGTCTCGTGCCCGAATGTGCGCGGCGGGGTCGAGTTCGGGCTCGACCCCGGGGCGCTGCGCGAGCTGATCCCGGCGGTGCGCCCGGTCGTGAAGCGCCGCCCGCTGTTCGTGAAACTCTCGCCGATCGCGGCGGGGCATCCGTCGATGGTTGAGGTCGCTCGCGCGGCGATCGACCCGGCCGGTCGAGGCCCGTCGAGCGAGCTCCGTGCAACAGGCAGGCCCGGCGCCGATGCGCTGGTGATCGCCAACACCGTGCCCGCCATGGCGATCGACGTGAGGACGCGCCGCCCGCGCCTGGCGAACGTCACGGGGGGGCTCTCGGGCCCGGCCGTCCACCCGATCGCCGTCCGGCTGGTTCACAACGTCTACCAGGGCGTGGCGAAGGAAGCGGGCGTGCCGATCGTCGGCGTCGGCGGGGTGATGACCTGGGAGGACGCGGCGGAGTTCGTGCTGGCCGGGGCGACGGCGGTCCAGATCGGCACCGCCCTGTTCGCGGACCCGCGGTCGCCGCTGGCGGTGGCGAAGGGCCTGGCACGCTGGGTACGACAGCAGGGAGCGGCGAACATCGGCGAGCTGGTCGGGAAGGTCGAGATTCCGGCGCGGCCCTCGTGAGGCGGAATGCTGTCCCGGGGACGTGCCCGCGACGCATGAAGGGGGTGAGCATGAACTTCCCGCGTCGATGGGCCATCGTGGTTGTCGCGGGCTGGCTCGCGAGCCTCGCTTGCGCCCAGTCCACGCCCGCGGAGCCGGCGTCACCGCAGCCTCCGGCGAGCCCGCCGGCCGTCGCTCCGGCCGACCCAGCCGTGATCGACGTCAACGCGCTGCTCGAGCCCATCCGCTCGAGGTACCGGCTCCCCGCGCTCGGCGGGGCGATCGTGACGACGAAGGGCCTCGCGCACGTCGGCGCGGTCGGCGTGCGCAAGGCGGGCGGCGAGGAGCGCGTCACCACCGACGACCTCTGGCACATCGGGTCGTGCACCAAGGCCATGACCGCGACCATGATCGCAACACTGGTGCAGGACGGCACGCTGAGCTGGGGTGTCACGCTCGCGGAGGCGTTCCCGGATGTCGAGATGCACGAGGAGTGGCGCGGCGTCACCTTGACGCAGCTGCTCACGCACCGCGCGGGGTTCGCGCACGGGCCGAACGCCCCGGGGCTGTGGGTGCGGCTGCGGCGGCACACGGGCACGCCCGTCGAGCAGCGCCGGCTCATGCTCGTCGAGACGCTCAAGCTCGCCCCCGAGTTTGAGCCCGGGACGAAGATGCAGTACTCCAACACCGGCTTCGGCGTGGCGGGGGTCATCGCCGAGACGGAGACGAAGACGCCGTGGGAAGACCTGATGCGCGGGCGGCTCTTCCACCCGCTGGGGATGACGAGCGCGGGATTCGGCGCGCCTGGGACGCCCGGCGCCGTGGACCAGCCCTGGGGGCACACCGCGATCGGCACGCCGATCGAGCCCGGGCCGAACGCGGACAACCCGGCGGCCATCGGGCCCGGCGGCACGGTCCGGCTCTCGCTGCGGGATTGGGCGCAGTTTGTGGCGCTCCACCTGCGCGAGGCCGCGCCGGGGGAGCCCGCGGTGGTTACGGCGGAGTCGCTGGCCCTGCTGCACACGCCGCCGCACGACGGGTTCGGGGACTATGCCTTCGGCTGGAGCGTCGGGACGCGCGGGTGGGCGAAGGGAGACGCGCCCGGCGACACCGGGCGGACGCTCTCGCACAACGGTACCAACACGCTGTGGTACGCTGTGACTTGGCTCGCGCCGGAGCGGGGCTTCGCCGTGCTCGTGGCGACGAACCAGGGCGGGGACGCGGGCGCCAAGGCCACGGACGACGCGGCGGCCGCGATGATCCGGGCGTACCGATCGATCGGCGCACCGCCGAAGCCCGAGGCTCCCCGCTGAGGGGCCCGCCCGCCCGCTTCTACCATTCCCGCGGTGCTCGAAGGCGACGACAACCGCGAGCGGCTCAACCGTCTGCTGGCCAAGGCCCGCGGGCTGCCCGCAGTCGCCGGTGTGTACCTGATGAAGGACGCGCAGGGTCGCGTGCTCTACGTCGGCAAGGCGGGGCGGCTGCCCGATCGTGTCTCCTCGTATTTCGTGCCGTCCACGGACCTGGGCCCGCGCAAGCAGCCGATGCTCGGCCTCGTCGAGGACTTCGACATCATCGAGTGCGAAGGGGAGTGGGAGGCGCTGCTGGCCGAGGCGCGGCTCATCAAGGACATCCGCCCGCGGTTTAACGCCAGCCTGTCCGACGACAAGACGTTCCCGTACCTGGCGATCACGACGCGCGAGGACTTCCCGCGGGTCGTCGTCACGCGCGAGCCGAACGCGCCCGAGTTCCGCGGCGCGCGGGTGTACGGCCCGTTCGTCGCGGCCGGGCCGCTGCGCGAGGCGGTTCAGCTCCTCCAGAGGGTTTTCAAGTTCCGCACGTGCCCGCTGGAGATCGCTGACGGCGACGTGAAGCTGCCGCAGTTCCGCCCGTGCATCCTGTACAACATCAACCAGTGCACCGCGCCGTGCGCCGCGAAGATCGGCAAGACGGCATACCGCGACGACATCGACCGCTTCATCCGGTTCCTGGACTCGAAGCGGAGCGTGATGATCCGCGAGCTGCGCGAAGAGATGGCCGGGGCCGCGGCCGCGCAGGAGTTCGAGAAGGCGGCCGTGCTGCGCGACCAGGTGAGGGCGATCGAGAAGCTCGACGAGCGGGCCAGCCGGCGCGACGGGTGGCAGCCGGAGACGGAAACGGCGCTGTACGTCGATCCGAAGAAGGGCGTGCGGACGCTGCAGCGGATTCTGTCCGAGGCAAACGGGGCCTCGACGCCGGCGTCGCCCGAGGCTGCTTCCGACTCTTCACGGTCTCAACCCGACCAGCCCATCCGCTGCATCGAGGGCATCGACATCGCGCATCTCGCGGGCGGCGAGACGGTCGGCTCCAAGGTCTGTTTCATCGACGGGCGGCCTTTGCGCAGCGAGTACCGCCGCTACCGCATCACGTCCGTCGAGGGGGGCAACGACGACTACGCGAGCATCCGCGAGGTGGTGAGCCGGCGCTACCGCGAGGCCGGAGCGGGGCAGGAGCTCTACCCCGACGTGATCCTGATCGACGGCGGGCTGGGCCAGCTCCACGCGGCGCTGGAGGCGTTCGAGACGCTGGACGTGCGCCCGCCGATGGTCATCAGCCTGGCGAAGAAGGAGGAGCTGATCTACGTGCAGCGGCGGAGCGAGCCCATCCGTCTGGCGCGCGAGAACGCAGCGCTGCGGCTGTGCCAGCACATCCGCGACGAGGCCCACCGGTTCGCGCAGCATTACCACCACGTGCTGCGGAGGAAGCGGACGCTGGAAGAGGAATGAAACTGTCCGGAACGGCGCGGCGGTTCCCGGCGTGTGTGCCTAGGCCACCCGGACGGTGCGGCTCGGGACGTGGTCGGCTTCGAGGGTGGAGAGGTCCAGCCGCGTGCTCGCGTGCTCGATGTCGAGGCCCACGATCCGCCCCTGGGCGTCAAAGTCGGCCACCAGGCCGTCCGCCAGCTCTCGCGATTCGACCGAAGGGCGATCGACGAGGTCAATGTAAAGCGAGTCGGTGGTCTGGTCGTACCGGAGTTTCACGGGTGCTTCTCGGTGGCCTTGAGTTCGTCGGGCGGGTCGCGGTCTAGGAACGCGTTGTGGACAGTCCATCGGGCAGCAGCACAACACGCACCGCGCGCCCGCCCAGCGTCTCGACACGCGACCACAACCGGACCCCGACCGTCCGATTGTACGCGGCGGACGAGCGGTGCCTTCAGGACGGAAGCGATCACTTCGTCGGTCAGATATGGCCGCTTCGGTCGCACCGTCTCGCGGAAGTAATCGGTCGTCTTGATCCCCACGCCCCCATGCTACCGATGGTTGAGGCAGGCCGCCGTGTGACCGACGGCGCGAGCGTCTGATCCGGACGACCATGCTCGAGCGTCGCCACATCCCCCTCGCCGTCTTCGTCGGGCTCTACATGGGCGGCGCGGGGGTGGTCGCGGCCACGCGGTGGAACATTGAGTTCCTGTACTACGGCATCGTGATGCTCGTGCTGATCGCGCTGGTGTTCCTGCTGGACCGGCGGGTGCGGCTCGCGACGCCGCTGCTCTGGGGGCTGGCCGTGTGGGGCCTTCTGCATATGGTCGGCGGGACGCTCAAGATCCCCGAGGCCTGGGCCGACCCGGGGTCGTCCGGCACGCTCTACAACCTGCGCGTCCATCCGTGGGCGCCCAAGTATGACCAGGCCGTCCATGCCTTCGGATTCTTCCTGTCGTCGCTGGCGGCGTGGCGGGCGCTGTACGTCGCGTCGCGTGGGGTGCTGCGGCCGACCTTCGGCGTGCTGGTCAGCGTCGCGTGCGTCGGCATGGGGCTCGGGGCGCTGAACGAGGTCATCGAGTTCGTCGCAACGCGGATCATGCCCGAGACCAACGTCGGCGGGTTCGTGAACACGGGGTGGGACCTGGTGTCCAATCTGGCCGGGAGCGTCGCGGCCGTGATCCTGGTGCGGATCAGCTGGGATCGCGGCTGGGCGAACCGGGACTTGCAGCCGGCGGGTCCGCCAGGTTCAGGCACCACGCCGGGCCTTTGACCGTTACGCTCCCCACCGACGCCTTGTGGACTCGCCGTCCGCGCGAGCGGATCGTGATTGCGTCCCACGGGATGGACATCGGCGCGCACCCGCACCACCGCGGGAACGCGGCCGGGAGCAGGTGGAGGTGCGACTCGTCCGCGGCGACATGGACGCACAGGCCAAGGTTGACCATGTTGAAGCCGAAACTCTGAAAGTGGCGGCGCACCGCGTCGGGGGCGATCGGAGCCGCGGGGAAGCTGTCGGCGAGCGAGTCCCAGCCCGCTCGCACCAGCGTGCGGACGATCAGGCAGTCCATCAGGAGCACGCCGAGCACGATCGCCGCGACGACGAGCGGGGTCATGGTTCATTCTTGGGGAACCCGCCGGCCGCGCTTCCGGCCTGCATCAGCGCCGTGACCAGTTCGCTGAATCTGGGCTCCGCTATGAAGTCAACGTGATTGTCGTTGTACGCGATCAGGCCGCCGCGGCCGTCGGTGGTCGCCGGATTCTGCATCACCAGCGGCACGGTCGAGTTGAACGAGTTGCTCCAGCGCGGTTCTTCACTCGGTTCGAGGAAGATGAACGGCATGACATGACGGAACTTCGGGTCGGGGTGCTGGAGGAACTCGGCGGGGATGTAGCCCGCTTGGAGCAGAGCTTGAGGCCAGTTCGGCGCGGGCTTGGCGCCCGTTGCGCCCTCGTTCTGCGACCAGGTGACCATGGCCTGAACGACGCCGCGCATTTCTCGGGACATGGGCGGCGGATGTCCGCTTGCGATGCGCGGCCGGTTCGCTGTCCAAAGCACGGCACCGCACACGCCCCCGAGCAAGACGGTCGCGGTCACACCCGTGGCAAACCCCTGAACAAACCGGCGCGGCGTGGCGCTCATGATGGCCCCTCCCCGAATGAGCCGACGGCGGCTCCGGGAAGCGCTACGGCGGCACTCGGCATGCGGTTCGAGCCCTGAGCGAAGCGGCAACCGCCGGGTCAATCCTGGTCTTCGCTCGTAGCCTCTACGGCGCCATTCTCGCCAGCGTCCGCCCATTCCGTCGCGCCATCGGCGAGCTGCCCGATGGCGGGGGCGTCCGGCAGCGGCTTGCCCTTCGCGTCGGTGAGCGGCTTGCCGTCGAGCGTGCGGATGATCTTGATGGGGTTGGCCTTGTCGTGGGCTTCGAGGGCCGCAACAAGTTCGTTGCGTTTCGCTTCCTGCACGTCGTTCCACTTGCCCCGCCCCCGGCACTTGGGGAAGCGCGAGCACCCGAGCCACGGCCCGCGGATGCCGGTGCGCAGGTTCATCGGGGACTCGCACGTCGGGCAGGGCAGATCGGTGAGCAGCGGCTTGGGCGACGGCGCGACCACGAATCCCTTGCGGTCCAGGTTCAGGATGCCGTCGCAGGGGTTGGTCTTGTCGCCGTACCGCGAGCAGCCGAGGAACGGGCCGAAGCGCCCGACGCGCCGCGTCATCGCCGAGCCGCACTTGGGGCAGGCGACGTTGGTGGTCTCGGCCGCGGGTCGCGGGCGACCCTCGCGGTCCACGGGTGAGGCGTACGAGCACTCGGGGTACGTCGAGCACGAGAGGAAGCGCCCGTTCTTGCCGAAGCGGTAGACGAGGGCCGAGCCGCACGTGGGGCACTTGTACTCCGCCGGCGCGGGAGTCGTCTCCGCCTTCGCGTGCGTGAGGTTCTCGAGCGCGTGCTCGAGGTCCTTGGTGAAGGGCCTGTAGAACCGCTCGAGCATCTCGACCCAGTCGATGTGGTCCTCTTCGACCTTGTCGAGCTCGCGTTCCATCTCGCGGGTGTAGCCCACGTCGAGGATGTTGGGGAAGGCTTCGATGAGCTTGTCGGTGACGACCTCGCCCAGGTCGGTGGAGTAGAAGCGGCGCTCGAGCTGCTCAACGTACTTGCGGTCCTGGATCGTCTGGATGATCGCGGCGTAGGTGCTGGGGCGGCCGATGCCTTCGGACTCGAGCATCTTGATGAGCGACGCCTCGGAGTACCGCGACGGCGGCTGGGTGAACTTCTGGTCCACGGCCAGCGAGAACGGCGCGAGCGGCTGCTTCTCCTGCAACGGCGGCAGAGTCTGCTCGTCCGCGGCTTTGGGCACGCCCGAGACCCGGTAGAACCCGTCGAACACCAGCACGCGGCCGGTGGCACGGAAGGTCAGCGGTTTCTTCGGGTCCTTGCCGCCGACGATCGCCACCGCGGTCGAGTCCCACTGCGCGGGCGTCATCTGGCACCCGACGAAGCGCTGCCAGATGATCTCGTAGAGCCGGAACTGGTCGGGCGTGAGCGCCGACCGCACCCGGCTCGGCGGGTAGTTGAGCGACGTGGGGCGGATCGCCTCGTGCGCCTCCTGTGCGGCCTTGTTCGACGATGAGAAGAAGTTGGGCTTCTCGGGCAGGTAGTCCTTGCCGAACGTCTTGGGGATGTACGCCCGGACCATCTCGATCGCCTCGCGCGCCAGGTGCGTCGAGTCGGTTCGCATGTAGGTGATGAGGCCGACGGGGCCTTCGCCGGGGATGTCCACGCCTTCGTAGAGGTTCTGGGCGGCACGCATCGTCCGTTGCGCGCCGAACCCGAGCCGGCTGGACGCCGCCTGCTGGAGCGTGCTGGTGATGTACGGCGGGGGCGGGCGCGTGGTGGTGCGCTTGGTCTCGATCGACGCGATGCGGTAGGGCGTCGCGGGATCGATCTCGACGCTGACCGTGCGGAGCCAGCGAGACGGGCCCTTGCCCTTCGCGTCCTCCTTCAACTCGACGTCGGGGCGGCCGATCGCTCCCGCCGCGACGGCGACCTGCACGACGCGCGGCGCGGCGTCCCCCGCGGACGCATCGGACCAGTCCTTGCGCGACGAGCCCGCGACCCGGACCTCGAACTTCTCGCCCCCGACCTCGACCAGCTCCGCCTCGATCGCCTTGTGGTCCCCGAGCCAGGCGTTGCGGACTTTGACGGTGGGGGGGTTCCCCTTCTCGTCGCGGGCGGCCAGCAGCTTCGCCCACTGAGGCCCGAGCTTGCGGGCGTCGGCCTCGCCGAGCGCGAAACGGGCGTGGACCTCCCAAAACTCGTCGGGGATGAACGCCCGGATCTCGCGCTCGCGCTCGACCACGAGGCGCACGGCCACCGACTGCACCCGCCCGGCCGAGAGCCCCCGGGCGACCTTCTTCCACAGCAGCGGCGAGACCTGGTAGCCGACGATGCGGTCGAGGATGCGCCGGGCCTGCTGGGCGTTGACGCGGTCCTCGTCGATCGGATGGGGGCTCTTGAAGGCGCGCTCGATCTCTTCCTTGGTGATGGCCGGAAAGATGACCCGCTTGGCCTGCCTGGACGTGATGCCCAGTTCCTGGGCCAGGTGCCAGGCGATCGCCTCGCCCTCGCGGTCGAGGTCCGTCGCGAACCAGATAGTCCCGCCGGATTCGAGCGAGTCCTTCGCGGCCCGCTTCAGGTCGCGGATCACGTGCTCCTTGCCCGGCAGGATCTCGTAGGTCGGCTTGAACTTCTTCTTGAGGTCCACGCCTGGAACGGGCGACTTGACCCCCTTGGGGTTGCGGCTCGGCAGGTCGCGGACGTGGCCGATGCTGGCCAGGACGTAGTAGCCGGTGCCCAGGTACTTGTTGATCGTCTTGGCTTTGGCCGGGGACTCGACGATCACGATGTCCTTGCCGGTGGCGGCACCGGGTGTGTAGGCCTTGAACGTCCGCCCACCCTTGCGCCGCGCCCCGCCACCCCGCCCGCCGAATCCGCCGCGCCCCCCCGATTCCTTGACGCCCGTCGCGCCGGGCGTTCCGGCGGGCTCTGCGGAAACGGGAGATTTGGTCCGGGGCTTCTTCGCCATGCTGGTTTCCAGTGGGCCGGGCCCACGCGGGCGAATGTCGGCCGATGCCCGGGCCCGGCTTGCGGGAATCCCGCGAGCCGGCGGGGGTGCGATCCCGGACGAAAGGGGGACGCCGGTGGCTTGTCAAGCTGACCGGTGGGATCAGCGCACCCGAACATCACCCGTCGTGTGCAGGCGGGCAATCACCTCCGACGCCCTTGATTCCGGCGGTGTCGCGCCCGCATCGATGCGGAGTGCGCCCGGTGTGGCCGAGAGCCTCCGCAGCCACGTCCGCTGGTTCTTGGCGAAGCGGCGCGTCTCGATCTTGATCCGCTCGACGGCGTCGTCGAGCGTGCATTCACCGCGGAGGTGGGTGAGGAGTTGCTTGTAGCCCAGCGCCTCGCGGGCCTGCGGGCCGAGCCGGGCGGACTCATGGAGGCCGCGCACCTCGCCGAGCAGCCCCCGGGCGATCATCGAGCGCACGCGCTCATTGATGCGCCGGTTCAGCTCGGGCGTCGGCCAGTCGAGCGTGACCAGCATGGCGCCAGGGATGCCGCGATCCGTGTGCTGATCGGTGGGGTCAGCGGCGGAATCCGCGGGCACGCGGTCCCACTGCCGTTGGTGTGCGCTGATCGGCCGCCCGGTCTGGCGGAAGACCTCCAGGGCGCGAATAGTGCGGCGATCATCGTTCGCGTGGATGCGGGCCGCGGCGGCGGGGTCTACCCGCTCCAACTCCGCTCGGCGCGTCCCCTGCGGAATCGCCTGAAGTTCCGCGCGTAACGTCGCGTCCGGCTCCGGCCCGTCGAACAGCCCGTCGAGCAACGCCTTGATGTACAGGTGAGTGCCCCCGACCACGATCGGCATCCGGCCGCGGGCGCGCGTGTCCGCGATGGCGGCCCGCGCAGCGGCGAGCCACTGCGCGGCGGTGAACCGTTCGGTCGGCTCCACGACGTCAATCAGGTGGTGGGGGATCCCCCGGCGTTCTTCGGGCGTCGGCTTGGCGGTGCCGATGTCCAGCGCGCGGTAGACCTGGAAGGCGTCGGCGGTGACGATCTCGGCCGCCCCCGGCGCGCCGCCGCCGAGGAGTAGCGCGACCTCAACGGCCAGGTCGGACTTGCCGCCCGCGGTGGGTCCGGCGATGACGGGGAAGGGTTGCACGGTCCGGCAGAATACGCCGGGCTCCCGGGCGCGGGGTCCGCGACGACATCCGTGCGATGTGGTTCGGGCGCGCGAGACCGGCAGAACCAAGTGGAGCGGAGGAGAGTCGAACTCCCGACCTCGTCATTGCGAACGACGCGCTCTACCAACTGAGCTACCGCCCCGGTCGGCGTGCGGGCGGCCCCGCGACGCCGGTAAACATACGCCCGTCGCGGACGGCGGGCCAGCCGCGCGGCTTCGGGCAGGTCGTCATCGCCGTTGACGCCGCGGCGGCGCCATCCGGCGGCGACTCCGGTCACGATGACGTCACCTTGCGGTCACCGCTCCATCACGTGCGCGCCCCGAACGTGCCGTAGATTCCACCTGTTCCGAACAACCGTTGCTTTGAAAGGAATGTGTCATGCGAGTTCGAGTGATGGCCGCGACGATGGTGGGCGCTTCGGTGGTGGCGATGGGCCTGGGAGGATGGAGCCGGCTGGCGGGCGGGGACCCTGTCGAGTTCGCGCGGACGCAGATGTACATCGAGTACAACGCGTCGGCCGGAGACATCGGCGTCCAGGTGTCCATGGACGGCGATCCGTGGAGGCAGCTGCGGGTCTTCAGGCCGGATGGAAAGCTCATCATGGAGGTCAAGGGCAAGAAGAGCCTGGCGCTGCAGGGATTCACCGAGCTGTTCTTCGAGAGCAGCGAACCCCCGCTGGCGACGCTCCCGCTCCCCGTGTTCTTCGCCAGGTTCCCCGCGGGTTGCTACGAGTTTGAGGGTGTCACGATCGAGGGAGAGGAGATCGAGGGCACGGCGCACTTCACGCACGCCATCCCGCAGAAGCCCGTGGTTCTTGCGCCCGTGGAGGGCTCCGTGCAGAACGCGAGCAACACGATGGTCGTCTGGCTTCCGGTGCCCAACCCGGCGGGGAGCGAAATCGTCGCCTACCAGGTCACCGTCACCCAGGTGCTGGACGTGCTCCCGAAGCGGGTGTTCAGCGTCCACGTCCCGGCCGGGACGGCGAGCATGAAGGTCCCGCAGCAGTTCCTTCAGAAGGGCGCCGAGTACGAGTTTGAGGTGCTGGCCATCGAGGCCGGCGGCAACCAGACGATCCATGCGGGGTTCTTCAGCACGGCACCCTGAGCGTCGCCCAACCGTCGCGCCCGAGTCGCCGACGATGCCACGGAGTTCTCGGCGGTCTGTTCCGCCGCCGGGGACGCCGTGGCGTCGGGCGGTGTCCGGGCTCGCCGCCCGCGTCATCGCGATAAGCGTTGGGGCGGCCGATGACGGGAGGCCCGCCTGCTATTGAGAATGTATACTCAATAAGCAGACGGCCCGTCACGGGGCCCCAGCAAGGGCGGCACGGTGGTCAACTCGACGCATCCCGGCGGGCGTTCGGCGGTCCTCCTGATCGGCGCGGCGGTCGCCCTGATCGTGCTGGCGTGTGCCGGATGCGGTCGCGGCGAGGGGCCGCGCCCGCCCGGGCCTCTGCGCGTGGTGGTCTCGATCGCGCCGCTGACCGGGCTCGTCCGGGCGCTGGCGCCTCCGGACGCGACGGTCACGACGCTCATCCCCGCCGGCCGATCGCTGCACGGGTACGAGATGACGCCCACGGACCTGGCGGCCGTCGGGACGGCGGACGTGCTGGTGTATGTCGGGCTCGGTCTCGAGCCCTCGGTCGATCGCGTGCTGGGCATCCATCCGTCGAAGCGGCGGCGGGTCGTGTGCTTCGCCCGCGTTGCCGGCGTCGAGGACCCCCACGCCGGGCACGACCACCACGAGCACGGTGACGACGAACACCATGACCACGGCCACGCCGTTGATCCGCACCTCTGGCTCGACCCGCAGCTCGTCGCCCGCCTGATCCCGGAGGTCTCCGACGCGATCGAGGCAGCGCTGCAGGGCATGGACGCGCTGACCGTCGCCGGGGAGAGCCGCCTGCGCGAAGCGAGGAACCGGCTGCGCGCGGAAGTCGAGGCGATCGACGCGGAGCACCAGGAGCGGCTGGGGCCGTTCAAGGGCGCGGCGATCGTCACGCACCACAACGCGTTCGGGAGGCTCGCCGATCGCTACGGTTTCACGATCGCGGCCGTCATCCGCCCGGTCGAGGGCGCGGAGCCGACGCCCGCCGCGGTGGCCGCGGCGGTCGACGCGATCCGGCGCGAGAACGCGCGGGCCGTCTTCTTTGAGCCGCAGTTCGACGCGGCGGCCGCGGAGGCGATCGCGCGGGCTGCGGGAGTTCCGGTCGGGACGCTCGACCCCGAGGGGCGGTCGGACTGGTTCGCGCTGATGCGATCGAACCTGGACGAGCTGACGCGGCTGCTGGCGCGGTGAGAACGGCGTGAGGGCGCGCGGTGCGATGACCAGCGACACGGGACAACCGGCGGTCGACTACGAGGACGTGACGTTCTCGTACGCGCGCCCCGGGGACGCCGACGCCGAGGCGGTCGGCGGCGACGACCGCTGCGCTCTCCGCGGCGTCACGCTGAGCGTCCGCGCGGGCGAGCGCCTGGGCATCCTCGGGCCCAACGGCGGGGGCAAGACGACCCTGCTGAAGCTGACGCTCGGGCTGCTTCGGGGCCAGCGCGGGCGCATCCGCGTGCTGGGGATGGACCCGGAGCGGGCGCGGCGCGAGCGCATGATCGGGTACGTCCCCCAGCGGATCGAGGCCGAGCTGGCCTTCCCGGTGAGCGCCCGGCAAGTCGTGGCGATGAGCGCGTCGCGCCGCGTGCCGCCGTGGTCGCGCCTCTCGGGAGAGGCCGCCGAGCGCGTGCGGCGATCGCTGGAGGTCGTCGGCGCGCTCGACCAGGCCGATCGGCCGATCGGCAGGCTCTCCGGCGGGCAGCTCCAGCGCGTGATGATCGCGCGCGCGTTGGCCGGGAACCCCCGGATCCTGCTGCTCGACGAACCGACCGTCGGCATCGACGTGGGCGGGCAGCAGCGGTTCGCCGAGCTGATCCGCTCGGTTCATGAGCGGCTCGGGCTCACCATCATCATGGTGTCGCACGACCTGAGGTCGATCGCCGCGGGCTGCGACCGCGTCGCGTGCCTCAATCGGACGCTGCACAGCCACGTCACACCGGAAGGGCTCACCCCCGCGGTGCTCGCCGAGGTCTTCCGGCACGACGTCGCCGCGATCTTCGGCGATGTCCACGTCCACGCCCACCCGGCCGGCGAGTGCGCCGACCCATCGCACACCCACGCGAAGCCGCGCCCCGATCCTCACGGGAGCGGCACGCCATGAGCGGCACGATCCGGTACCTGACCGACCCTGCGCTCGCGCCGATCTTCTGGCCCGGCGTGATCGTCGGGCTGGGCGTCGGCGTGATGTGCTCGGCGCTGAGCGTGTTCGTGGTGCTCAAGCGGCTGAGCTTCATCGGGCAGGGGATCAGCCACGCGGCCTTCGGGGGGATCGGCCTGGCGGTCGCGCTCGGGCTGGGCGCGGGCGCGCCGCAGCTCGGCGTCGTCGCGCTATTCTGCCTCGGCTCGGCGTGGGCGGTGGCGCGGCTGAGCGACCGCCGGACGACGACGGCGGACACCGCGATCGGGATCGTCCTCGTCGCGTCCATGGCGCTGGGTGCGATCCTGCTGAGCCGCGCGTTCCGCGGCGCGCCGCGCAACTGGGAGTCGATCCTCTTCGGCTCGATCGTCGGCGTGGGCTGGGCGGATGCGCGGCTCGCGTGGGGCGTGGCGGCGGCGATCGTGGTCGCGCTCTGGGGCGCGCGGCGGTCGCTGCTGTTCTGGGCGTTCGACGAGCCCGCCGCCGAGGCGTTCGGCGTGCGCGGGTCGCGTGTGCGGCTGCTGCTGATGGTGCTGCTCACGCTGGCGATCGTGGCGTCGATGAAGCTCGCGGGCGTCGTGCTCGCGACCGCGCTGCTCGTGCTGCCCGGGGCGGCGGCGCTGCACCTGAGCGATCGGCTCCGCGCGGTGCTGGCGCTGTCGCTCTCGATCGGGGTGCTGGGCGTGATCGGCGGGCTGGTGCTGAGCTTTGAGTCGGACTGGCCGACGGGCCCGAGCATCGTGTCCGTGCTGACCGTGCTCTATGCCGCGGCCCGGATCGGCGGGCGGATGCGGCGAAGCGACTGATTGAGGGAGCCGCGTGCGTTCAGGCGGCGCGGGTGGATTCCGTCGGCGCCGCTCCCGTCGTCGCGCGGATGGACCGGGGCTTGGATTCGAGCACCTGGGCCGTTCCGCTCGGCGCGTGCCCGCGCACCGCCCCGACCGCGCCCACCTGCTCGAACTTCACGCTCACCCGCGTGGAGACGCCCCGCTCCTGCATGGTGACGCCGTAGAGGCGGTCGGCGGCCTGCATCGTCTTCTTGTTGTGCGTGATGACGATGAAGTGCGAGTGGGTCGTGAAGCGGCGGACCACCTCGCAGAACCGCCCGACGTTCGCGTCGTCGAGGGCCGCGTCCACCTCGTCGAGCACGCAGAAGCACGACGGCTTGGACTGGAAGATCGCCAAGAGCAGCGCGACGGCGGTCAGGGTCTTCTCGCCGCCCGAGAGCTGGCTGATGGTCCGCGGCTCCTTGCCCGGCGGCTTGGCGATCACCTCGATCCCGCTTTCGAGCAGGTCGATCTCGTCCGTCTGGACTTTCTGCACGCCCTGGGCGGTCTCGACTTCCTTGACGAGCGGCATGAGGCGGACCTCGGCCCGCCCGCCGCCGAAGAGCCGGCGGAACATGCCGTCGGTTCCCGCGAAATGCTCCTGGATCGTGGCGAAGACCTCGCCGAAGCGCTGGCGGCTGGCGGTGTTGAGCCGCTCGATGAGGTCCGCGAGTTTCTTGGCGGCGGCGTCCACGTCGGCGACCTGGCGGATCAGCTCGTCGTTGCGCTGGGCGAGCTGCGCTTCCTCGTCGATCGCATCGAGGTTCACGCTCCCGAGCCGGGCGATCTCGGTCTTGAGCGCGTCGATGTCCTTCGCGGCGGCGGCGGGGTCCACGCGGGCGACGCCGCCGTCCGCCATCATCGCGCGGTAGTCGGGGTATTCGAAGGCGAGGTCGAGGCGCAGGTCCTCGGAGGCGCGCTCTTCGAGCGATTCGCGCTTGACCTCGGTCTCGCGCCGGGACACTTCGAGGGCGTGCCAGTCGCGATCGACGGCCTGGGCGTGCGTCCGGGCGGCGCCGGTCCGCTCGGCGACGGCGCGGACGGCGTGCTCGGCCTGGGCGACGGCCTCGCCGAGCTGCGAGGCGAGGCCCGCGAACTGGGTCGCGTCGGCCGCGGACTGGTCGATCCGCGTGGCGCACTCCGCCAGCGACCGCTCATGCTCGACGACGCGCTCGACGGACTGGCCCACGAGGGCGGCCAGGTCGCGGTGCTGCGCGCCGGCGTGCTCGTGCTCGGCGGCGAGGCGGCGGTGTTCGCGCCGGGCGTTGGCGGCCTGCTCGGCGAGGCGGCCCGCGTCGATCTTGGCGGCGGTGAGCCGCTCGGTGCGCGCGTCGGCGTCGGCCTGGGCCTGGACGCGGGCGGCGTCGAGCGCGGCGGCGGCGGCGGCCTCGTCGTCGCGGAGGCGCGCGAGGGAGGCGGCACGCTCCTGACGCCGGGCCAGGTCCCCCTCGAGCCACGCCAGCCGCGACCCGTGCTCCTCCATGCGGTCGTGCAGCTCGGCCCGATCGCGGTCGCTGCGTTCGGCCTCGGCGTGGAGGTGGTCGAGACGGACCTGGTCGGACGCGAGGCCGCGGTGCTCCGTGGCGGCACGCGAGCGGAGTTCCGCCTGGCGTGCGCCCAGCGCGGCAGCCTCGGTGTCCACCGCGGCGAGCGAACCCCGCTCGCGGGCGAGCACGCCCGTGACGTCCAGCACGTCCGTTTCAAGCTGCGCCAGTTCGGTGCGGCGCTGGAGGACGCCCGCCGCGTCCGCGGCCCCGGCGGGGCCGGCCGACACGCGACCGTCCGCCTCCATCACGCTCCCGTCGCGCGTGACGAAGCGCGCCCCGCCCCGCACGGACGCGGCCAGCAGGAGCGCCGCGTCGAGGTCTTCGACCAGGAAGGTCGAGCCGAGGAGCCGGTCCAGCAGCCGATCGAGCGGCGACCCCGGGTGAGCACCGAGCGGGTCCGCGCCGTCCGGGTCCGCCGAATCCCGGGCCCGCACGACGGTGCGCAGCGGCACGATCCTCGGATCCTCGCCCGGTCCGGCGAACGGTGCGCCGGCCTCGTTCGCGCCGATCCACGCCAGCGGCAGGAAGGTGACGCGCCCGGTCAGCGCGGCGCGCTCTTCCGCCCGCGGCAGGTCCGCGAGGGACGCGACGACGAGCGCCTGAAGATCGTGCCCCAGCGCCGCTTCGACGGCCGGCGCGTGGGCCGCGTCGGTCGAGATCAGCTCGGCCAGCGGGGCGATGACGGCGCGGAACCCGTCGCCGCGGTCGCGCCGCGCGAGCAGCTCGCGCACCGCATCGTCGAGGCCGGCGCGGGAGTCGATCATCTCGCGGAGGGTCTGGCGTCGCGCGTCGAGCCGGGCGTGCCGCTGCTCCAGGTCCTGCACTCTCTCGCTCAACGCCCGACGGTCCTGCGAGAGCGCGTCGGCGGCTCTCTCGCCGTCGGCGACCTGGGCGTCGAGCGTTTCGGCGAGGCGCCGGCGGTCGACCAGCGTCGCGTGCGCCGCGTCGCGTGAGGCTTCGCCCCGCGCCCGCTGGGCGTCCAGCTCGCTGATGCGTGCGGCCAACCGGGCGAGCTCCTCGCGCAGCGCCTCGGCCCGCTTGCGGTCGGCGTCGATGGACGCGGTCAAGCCGGCCTGGTCGCGGTCGATGTCCGCGATCGCGGCTCGCTTGGCCGCCAGCGCCGCCGTCGCGTCGGCCAGCCGGCCCTGGCTCTCCGACCGGTCGCGCGCCGCCGATTCGACGAGCCGATCCGCTTCGGTCAGGTGCTCGGCGATCGCGGCGGCGAGATCGCCCTGGGTGTCCGCGGTCCGCGCCAGCTCCGCGAGCCGCGCGTCGAGTTCGGCGAGGCGGCGCGCGTCGGTCTCGGCCTGGGCTCGCGCGTCGGCCAGGGCCCGGGCGGTCATCTCGCGTCGCTGGATCGCCGACTGGTGGGCGTGCTCGGCGATCAGTCGCTGCTCGTGGGCGGCCTTGTGGCGCGCGAAGAACTCGTGCCGCTGGACCTCCGCCTCCTGCTTTTCGGTTTCGAGCGCCGCGACCGCCTCCATCGCTTCGCGCCGCGTGCCTTCGAGCTCGGCCAGGCGCGAGGTCAGGCCTTCGAGGCGTCGGCGGACGTCGTCGTACTGGTCGAAGGCGGCGGCCGTGCGCAGCGCGCGCAGGTCGCCGTCGAGTTCGCGGAACTTGCGTGCCTTGGCGGCCTGCCCCTTGACGAGGCGGAGGCGGCGTTCGGTGGCGTCGAGCTGCTGGCGCGTGAGAGCGAGGTTGGTGAGGGCGCGTTCGAGCTTGCGCTGGGCCTCGACGCGGCGCTGCTTGTACTTGGCGACGCCGGCGGCCTCCTCGAAGATCACGCGGCGTTCCTGCGGGCTGGCCAGGAGCATCGCGTCGACCTTGCCCTGCTCGATGATGGAGTAGGCGTCGGCGCCGATGCCGGTGTCGAGGAACAGGTCGCGGATGTCGCGCAGGCGGGCGCGTTTGCCGTTGATCAGGTAGCGGCTCGTGCCGTCGCGGAAGAGGCGGCGTTCGACTTCGACGGTGTCCGCGTCGATCGGCAGGCTGCGCCGGCGCGACGCGCTGCGGTCGAGGACGACTTCGGACGGCTCCTCGTCGTCCATGCCCGGCGTCTCGACGGCGGGGGCGGCGGCCTCGGACGGCTCGTGATCGCCGACCTCGACGCCATCCTCCTCGGCGCCCTGTCCCCGGTCCCCGGTTCCCTCGGTCACCGGGTTCTCGAACGTGAGGCTCACGGCGGCCATGCCGGACGCGGAGCGCCCCGCCGAGCCGGCGAAGATGACGTCGATCATCTCCTTGCCGCGCAGGCTCTTGCTGGAGCGTTCGCCGAGCACCCACTTGATCGAATCGACGATGTTGGACTTGCCGCAGCCGTTGGGCCCGACGACCCCGATCACCGGTTCGTCGAAGGTGAACTCCGTGCGGTCGGCGAAGGACTTGAACCCGGAGAGGGTGAGTTTGACAAGACGCATCCCGCAGCAACCTCCGTGTCGCTTTGCCGCGCCTCCGGGCGCGTCCAGACATATCGGTCCGCGCCGCGGGAAGACCCCATTCATCGGCGGCACGGACGCGCCCGCAGGATAGCGGGCGGAATCACGGGCGGGATGCGGCAGGGTTCCGCGCCGGCAGCGGCTCGACCAGCGAGGGTTTCTCGCCCGGCGCGGTCGGGCGGGGCGCGGGCGGCGTCACCGGCTCATAGACCCGTATCACCGGGGCGTCCCCCTCGGCCTCGGGTCGCTCCTCGAAGTCCGGCGTCGTCGCCGCCTTCAGCAGCGTCGCCTGGAGGCGGTCCTCCTCGGTGGCGAAGGGCGCGGGCAGGGCCCCGGCGCGCTGCAGCGCATACAACGCCCCAACCACTTCCGAATACGACATCCCCAGGCCCGGTTCCGGGCGCTCGGGCGTCGGTGTCCGCGCCATAAAACGGACGAGTTCCCAGACGGTGTTGCCGGGCTTGCCGGTCACGGATCGGCCCGTGGGCGCGTCGCGGTAGTACACCCGCACGTCGTCCGTCGGCGAGTCGGCCGTCAGCATCAGGCGTCCGGACCACACCGAGGCGAGCATCGGCCTCGGCAGGTCGATCGCCCCGCCGAACAGCGTGACCTTCGGCGTTCCCTGCTGCGTGATGTAGATCAGCGCGTCGCCCGCGGGCACCGCGTCCAGCAGGAACTTGCCCTCGATGGGTGTTCGGCGGACGCCCTGGATCGTGTCCCCCGCCAGCGCGATGCGGTCGAGCCGCCCGATGTCGGTCGCCTCGAAGGCGGCGGGCGTCATCCCGCCCTGCGCCCCCAGGCGCCGACGGTTCAGTTCCATGATCTCGGCCCGCTCCGCCAGCGCCTCATAAGCCGCGACGCGAACATCAAGCTCCGGTTCGGCGAGCATGTCGCGCAGCGCCAGGTCCACGGTCGGCCCCGCGTCGAGCCGGCCCAGCAGGGTGATGGCTTCGGTCCGCAGCCCCGGCGGGCCGGACTGAGCGAGGTCTTTGAGCGACGCGGCCGCCCGGGGGTCGTTCAGGCCCACGCCGGCGCGGAGGGCCGCGAGGCGCGGCGCGGCCTCGGGCGCGTCGTACAGCTCGCGCACGAACGGGATCGCGGGCTTGCCCAGGGCTTCGAGGCACCAGGTCAGGCTCGACGCCAGCGCCGGCTGCGATTCCAGGGCCGCCGTGTACTGGCGGGCCCGCTCGGCGGGGAACGTCTGGTCGATCGGTGTGTGAAGGAGGAGCCGGAGGAACTCGCCGGCCCGGTCGCGGTAATGCGAGGGCACGCTGACCTCGACGACCGAGTCGCTCCGCCCCCGCGCGACCGGACCGCGGTCCCCCGGGCCTTCGGGGAAGCGGTTGCGGACGGCCGCCTGGATCGCGCGCGCCCGCGTGTGCGACGCGTTGTCCAGTTGCAGCGCGATGTGCGAGCTCTCGGTGACGGAGCCGCCGCCCAGCACCCGACCGATCGAGCGGACCACCGTGTCGTCGGCGCCTTCGACGGGCGGCTCGGCGAAGGGGTTGATGAAGATCGGCCCCCGCGCCACGCCGACCAGCCGCGTCGTGTGGCGGCCGAACGTCGCAGGCGGGCCCAGCCGGAGGTCCGTGGACCAGAGCGTGCCGCCCTCGAGCGACGCGGTGCCGCCGTTGTTGACGGCCCGGACGTACACGTCGAACTCGGCGCCCTCGGGGGCGCCGGGCGGGACGGTGGCGTACACGATCGCCACGGCCACGTCCGGGTGGCGGAGCACCTCGCGCGGCGTCAGGCGTTCGAGCGGCGTGTTGTGGTACTCGTCGCTCGCTTTGTTGACGCCCTTCAGCCCCAGCTCACGCTCCATCGTCACCGCGATCTGCTCGTCGAGGATGCCGCCGCCCGTGCCGTTCAGGCCGACCACCAGGCCGTAACCCGAAACGAGGACGGGGTCGGTCCGCCGCACGGTCACTTCGGAGCCGATCGTGTTCCTCAGCACGGCGGGCACGTCGCGGATGACGGCCGGGCGGACATCGCGGGCGACCCTGGGCTTGCCGCCGCCGCACCCGGCCAGGAGGCCGGCGGCCACGGCGCAGACAAGGACGCGAACGGTTCGTGAGCGGAGTTTCACGGGGGGGAGTTTACCTGCTGGGTGGTGGGGGAATGCCCGGCTCCGCGGGGGACTGTGCGCCCGTCGTGCGGCACCGGGATGCACCCAACCCGTCAGTTCGCGCCAGCAGGCGACACCTGCCGCCACGATGCCCCGGCCCGGCGACGCGCTTTTCTCCATTCCCGGACCGCTGTGGAGGCTCGAAATTCGATGTGGAGACCCTAACCGGTGTGTTTCTAGAGCTTTGCGCATTCCTGACAGGTTCTACACCGAAGTAGACACATGGTTTTGCATACTCCGAGCCTTGCAAGCACGATAGGTAGTGGGTATGCTCGATCGGTGGGCTATGGGGGCATCGCACGTGGAGCATGGTGGGTAGGATATTGACCGGTTTTTGATTGGTTCGCGGCCGTGTGTCGCCGCGGAGTGTTTTCTGCCGCGCATGGAGGCGTCGGCGGCCCAAGTCGGCCCGAAAGCCGGCGGAAGGCGCAAGGCATGGCCAGGACGGCCCCACCGAAGGCCGTGGAGGCGTGTGTGGCGATCCTCGCCGACAGCCAGATCCGCAAGCGGGTCCGCATCGAGCCCTTCGAGGAAGGGAAGAAGCGACCCGGGCGCGTCTCCTTCGGCCTGTCCAGTTACGGGTACGACATCCGCGTTGGCACCCGCTTCAAGATCTTCACGCCCACGCCCCGGCACGGCGGGATCACCGTCGTGGACCCCAAGGCCTTCACCGACGAGCTGTTCGTCGAGGTGGACACGGCGAAGCTCGGCACCGACCACATCGTCATCCCGCCCAACAGCTTCGCGCTGTGCGAGACGGTTGAGTACATCGAGGTCCCGCGGGACGTGCTGGTGGTCTGCCTGGGCAAAAGCACGTACGCGCGGTGCGGGCTCATCGTGAACGTCACGCCGCTGGAGCCCGAGTGGCGCGGCAAGGTGACGCTCGAGATCAGCAACACGACGCCGCTGCCGGCGCGGGTGTACGCCGGTGAAGGGATCGCGCAGCTCCTGTTCTTCGCGGCCGACGTGGTCTGCGAGAAGAGCTACGCGGACAAGAGCGGCAAGTACCAGGACCAGGCGGGGCTCACCCTGCCCAAAGTGGACTAGCTCGAAAGGGGATCGGCGATGGAAGGCACACCTCAGACCGGCGACGCGGGATTCAACGCCCTGTTCGATTTCGGTTTCAAGAAGTTCATCACGCTCAGCGTCATCAAGATCCTCTACATCCTCGGCATGGGCGTGATCGCGCTGGTGTGGCTCGGCGCCCTCATCGTCGGGTTCACGCAGGGCATCGGGGTCGCCCTCGGCGTGCTCATCGTCGGCCCGCTCATCGCCATCCTCTACCTCATCTTCTTCCGCATCTGGCTCGAGCTGGTCGTCGTCATCTTCCGCATTGGCGAGAACACCAGCAAGCTCGTCGAGATGCGCGGTGGTCAGGGGCCGACGGGGTCATAAGGGACGCACTGATACGGGTGGAATCGACGCGCTGCTCATCGGGATTCGTGAAATGAAACACAGTAACGCAGTCAAGTCGGCAGTCGCGGTCGTGGCCGTTATCTCGCCTATGACGGGGGCTCACCACGATGAGCGTTGGCATGAGCACGAACACCGAGTTGAGTCCGTGCCGGAGCGTCCGCCACAGGTGGCGGCGCAAGCGTCTCCGATCCAGAACTCGACGGCACCCGCGCTCTACGTGGAAACCTTCGGCGATTGACACGCAGGACTCATCGTCATGAAGATCACCCGCAAGTTCACCACGTCCGGCGTCGACCCCTTCTCGACCGTTGAGTGGGTCCGCCGCACGAGCCGGATCACGAACCCGGACGGGTCCGTGGTGTTCGAGATGAAGGACGCGGAGATGCCCGCGTCATGGTCGCAACTCGCCGTGGACATCATGGTGAGCAAGTACTTCCGCAAGGCCGGCGTGCCACAGGAGGGCGCCGACGGACCACCGTCCGTTGCCAGGGAGGGCAGGCCGGCCGGCGGGGGACGTGGCACCGCCCTTCCGGGCGGTGAAGAGAAGAGCACCGGGCGGAAGCCCGGTGCCACGGGGCCGGAGAAGTCCGCGCGCCAGGTGATCCACCGCCTGGCCGGGTGCTGGCGGTGGTGGGGGGAGCGGCACGGGTACTTCGACATGAAGGAGGACGCCCAGGCGTTCTACGACGAAATCGCGTACATGATGCTGCACCAGATGTGCGCGCCCAACAGCCCCCAGTGGTTCAACACGGGGCTGCACTGGGCCTACGGCATCAACGGCCCCGCGCAGGGGCACTGGATCGTCGATCCGCCCCCCCCAGGAAAGCCCGGTGAGCCGAAGCTCGCCGAGGACGCGTACTCACACCCGCAGCCGCACGCCTGCTTCATCCAGTCGGTGAGCGACGACCTCGTGGCCGACGGCGGGATCATGGACCTGTGGGTCCGCGAGGCGCGGCTGTTCAAGTACGGCTCGGGCACGGGCACGAACTTCAGCAAGCTCCGCGGCGACGGAGAAAAACTCAGCGGCGGCGGGCGGTCCTCGGGGCTGATGTCGTGGCTGCGGATCGGCGACCGGGCGGCGTCGGCGATTAAATCCGGCGGAACGACCCGTCGCGCGGCGAAGATGGTCTGCCTCGACATGGACCACCCGGACATCGCCGAGTTCATCAACTGGAAGGTCCGCGAGGAGATCAAGGTCCAGGCGATGGTCGAGGGGCTGCGGCTCGCCAAGCAGAAGAGCAAGGACGCCGCGGGCGCCGCGGCGAAGCTCAAGCTCAACCTCGACTACGACTTCAACGGCGAGGCGTACCAGACCGTCAGCGGGCAGAACAGCAACAACTCGGTGCGCATCCCGGACGCGTTCTTCGACGCGCTGGACCGGGGCGGCGACTGGACGACGACGTGGCGCGTGAGCGGCGAGGTGGCGCGGGTGTACAAGGCCCGCGAGCTGTGGGACATGATCTCGTATGCGGCGTGGCGCTGCGCCGATCCCGGGGTGCAGTTCGATTCCACGATCAACGCGTGGCACACGTGCCCGAGCGCGGGGCGGATCAACGCGTCGAACCCCTGCAGCGAGTACATGTTCCTCGACAACACGGCGTGCAACCTCGCGTCGCTCAACGTGCTGCGGTTCTATGACGCGAAGACCCGCACCTTCGACGTGGACCGCTACGAGCACGGCATCGACCTGTGGACGATCGTGCTGGAGATCAGCGTGCTGATGGCCGCGTTCCCCAGCCGGGAGATCGCGGAGCTCAGCTACCGCTACCGCACGCTGGGGCTGGGGTACGCGAACCTCGGCGCGATGCTGATGCAGGCGGGCATCCCCTACGACAGCGAGGAGGCCCGGGCGGTGTGCGCCTGCCTCTCGGCGATCCTCACCGGGCGGAGCAACCGCCAGTCGGCGCTGATGGCCGCGCAGCTCGGGGCGTTCGCCGGGTACGCGGACGACCGCGAGAACATGCTGCGGGTGATCCGCAACCACCGGCTCGCGGCGCACGGCGAGGCGCGTTCGAGCGACAAGTACGAGTCGCTGCGCATCCGTCCCGTGCCGATCGACCACAAGCTGGTCTCCTCGGGCCGCGTGAACATCGCCAACACGGCCCAGCTCGGGCGGCGGGCGGTCCAAGCGTGGGACGACGCGCTGGCGCTGGGCGAGAAGCACGGGTTCCGCAACGCGCAGGTGACGGTGATCGCGCCCACGGGCACGATCGGCCTGCTCATGGACTGCGACACGACCGGCGTCGAGCCCGATTTCGCGCTCGTGAAGTACAAGAAGCTCGCCGGCGGCGGGTACTTCAAGATCGCCAACGAGTCCGTCGAGCCCGCCCTGCGGACGCTCGGCTACGACGAGCCCGCGATCAAGGGCATCCTCACGTACCTCCTCGGCACGCTCTCCTTCGACGTGCCGATGCCCGAATCGAAGTCGGCGCAGACCAGCGAGGGGCGCACGTTCAGCGAGTGGCTCCAGGACAAGGGCCTGACGCGCGAGGAGATCGCGGGGCTCGAGGCGTCGCTGCCCGGCGTCTTCGAACTCTCGTTCGCCTTCGGCTCGTGGTCCCTCGGCGACGACCTGCTCCGGCGGCTGAAGATCGACCCGGACAAGGCGAAGGCCGACAAGGGCTTCAACCTGCTCCGCCGGCTCGGGCTGACGCGCCAGGCGATCGACGAACTGAACCGGACGATCTGCGGCACGCAGACGGTCGAGGGCGCCCCGCTCCTGCGGGCCGAGCACCTGCCGGTGTTCGATTGCGCGAACACGTGCGGCAAGCTCGGCAAGCGGTTTATCGCGCCCGAGGGGCACATCCGGATGATGGCCGCCGCCCAGCCGTTCGTCTCCGGCGCGATCAGCAAGACGATCAACCTGCCCAACGATGCGACGGTCAAGAGCATCGAGGACTGCTACCGGCTCAGTTGGGAGCTGGGGCTGAAGGCGAACGCCCTCTACCGCGACGGCAGCAAGCTCAGCCAGCCGCTCTCGTCCACCAGTGACGAGGGCGTCGAGAGCGAGGCCGCCGCGGAGGAAGACGCCCTGGGGGAAGCGGTGTCGGCCCGCCGCGAAGCCACCGCTTCCGGTGCGGGCCAACCGGTTGCGGCGAGTGAGAAGCCGTCCGGGCGATCGATCGAGAAGGCCGCGGAGGCCGGGGCGTCCGCGGCGGTCCAGGTCGTGCACAAGCCGATGCGTCGGCGGCTGGCGGACACGCGCCGCTCCATCACCCACAAGTTCAACATCGCCGGGCACGAGGGGTACCTCACCGTCGGGCTCTACGACGACGGCAAGCCGGGCGAGCTGTTCATCACGATGGCGAAGGAGGGCTCGACGATCGGCGGGCTGATGGACTCGCTGGGCACGGCCACGTCGGTGGCGCTGCAGTACGGCGTGCCCGTCGAGAGCCTCGTGAACAAGTTCACGCACCAGCGGTTCGAGCCGGCGGGGATGACGACCAACGAGGACATCCCCTTCGCCAAGAGCCTGGTCGATTACATCTTCCGGTGGCTGGGGATGCAGTTCATCCCCGGGTATCGGGCGGCCAACGCGCCGCAGCGCGGGATCGCCGAGTCGCACGGTGCGCCGGCCCATCGGGCGGAGCCTGTCCAGAGAGTCATGGAGGATTCACCGTGGAAAGAGCCGTCGAGCGTCGGGGGCGGGTCGTCGCGGGTCGTCGAGCGGCCGGGCGGCGACAGCGGGCGCGCGGGCGATGCGAACGGCTCGGCGCACGCCCGCTCCCCGATGCCGGAAGTCCGCGTCGTCCGGGAGACGGTGGAGCACCGCGTCGCGGTCGTGACCGACGGGGTGGCGGCGATCGGCTCCGCGTCGGCGACGCTCACGCTCGCGATGGAGAGCGTCGGCGACGCTCCCGCGTGCGACGTGTGCGGGACGATCACCGTGCGGAGCGGGACGTGCTACAAGTGCGTGAACTGCGGGAACAGCATGGGATGCAGTTAGAGCAGTGGATCAACAAGCCCCACCGACAGGGCCGCCCGGGAGCCAGGCCTCCCCGACTCCCGTGATCTAGAAGCGGCCCTGCACCTCCACCCCCGGGCGGTCCCACCACCGCTCGGGGGGTTTTTGTTTGGCGATTCCGGGCACGCGCGGGCGCGCGAGCCGGGTATCATGCTTTGACGTCGGAAGTCCGGGCCGTCTTCGCATGGCCTCGGGGGGCTGCCGACATCAAGAGAGAGACGAGAGGGAGCGCGGCCATGCCGGGGGCATGTCGTGCGCCAGGGTCGTGGACCTCCGCAGGGGTGGGGAGGCCCGCGGTGCGGTGCCGGGTCCGTTGTCGTTGGGTCGATCGTGTGTTTCGATCGGCCTCGAGAGCAGAGACAGACCGGGACGTTGGTCCCGTGCTCAAGACGTTCGAGAGAAGGAGAGAACCGATGTCGTATCGCTCAACGCTGGTCGCCGCGGTCGTGGCGGCGTGTGGCGCGGCCGCTCAGGCCCAGCAGTTCAACTTCGTCGTGTCACCGCTCCAGGAGGTTCCCGCCAACAACTCGAATGTTGCCGGGTCCGGGCAGTTGCTCTTCAACCCCGCCACCCAGACGTTCAACATCGATGTGCAGATGTTCGGCCTGACGCTGGCCGAGTTGACCGGCTGGCACATCCACAACGCCCCTGTGGGGTCGAACGGCCCGATCGTCGTCCATCTGCAGAACCTGGGCGGCACGTGGGTGACCGATGGTCAGGGGATCAGCCTGTCGATGACCAACGTGGCGATCGGGAACTTTGCGCCCCAGCTCCTCGCGGGGAACTTGTACTTCAACGTGCACAACACGGCGTTCCTGCCCGGTGTCGCCCGCGGCCAGATCATCCCGGCGCCCGCGTCGCTCGCGCTGCTGGGCCTCGGCGGGCTCGTCGCCGCGCGCCGCCGCCGCTGAACCTGTTCGGCCGGGCCCCACATCGTCAATGCACTTTCCCCCGACCGGTGCTTCTCTCCCGGTCGGGTTTGTTTTTGGCGAAGCGATCAGGGGATCGAGGGACCGAGCGCCTCGAGCCCCATGGGCATCTCGAACCGGTCGCGCGTGCGGCTGTACGCCAGTCCACCCATGCGCCCGATCGCGGCCAGCTTGTCCGGGTCGGTGCGGTAACGTTCGTCCATGATCCCGTCGCGCACGAAGACGTGGACGACGCGGCCGATCACAATGTTGCCGCCCGCGGGCTTCCCGGGCGCGAGGCGGATGACGCGGTCCGTGCGGCACTCGAACGCGAAGGGCGACTCGCCGACGCGCGCCGGCTTCACGGCGCGGCTGGGCGTAGGCGTCAACCCCACGCGCTCGAACTCCGACTCGCCGTAGGGCAGCGGCTCGGACGCGCCCGCCATCTTCCGCGCGTACGCCTCGACCGCTGCGTTGACGACGAACTCGCCGGTGCCGCCCTCGTCCACCGGGCGCGCGTTCCGCAGCGTGTCCTTCTCCGTGCCGTCGGGCTTGTTGGCGGGGCAGAACAGGAGCGTCATCGGCTCCGCGCCCACGCCCGCGAAGAACGAGAAGGGCGCGAGGTTGAGCCTGCCGTCCGGCGAGGCGGTGGACACGAACGCGATGGGGCGCGGCACGATGCAGCCGATGAGCAGCTTGTAGCGGTCGGGGACGGCGAGCGTGTCGGGCGCGATCTCCATGGCCAGACTCTACAGAGCCCGAAGCGCGAGCGACACGGAGCCTCGGCGCGAGCGATAGGAAAGCCGGTTCAACGCGCCCGATCTGTCGCCGCCGGGTCGCTTACCCCCGCGCCGGCCCCAGCAGTTGCTCCGGGTCCTGCAGCAGCCGGATGATCTCGGCAAGCGCCAGCGCCGCGGTTGCGCCGTCCACGACGCGGTGGTCGCACGCCAGGCTCAGCGGCAGGAGCGTCCCGACGAAGATGCCCTGGGCGCCGCCGACCGTCCGCACGACAGGCCCGGGCCGCCCGCGCCCGACCGCGAGGATGCCGACCTCCGGGTAGTTGATGATCGGTGTGGCGAACCGCCCCGCGTGCGAGCCCACGTTGCTGATCGTGAACGTCGAGCCGATGAGCTTGTCGCGCGGGATGGAGCGGTCACGGGCGGCGGCGGCGATCCCCGCGATCTCGCGCCCGACTTCCAGCACGCCCAGCGCGTCGCAGTCGCGGATCACCGGGACCATGAGGCCGGACTCGGTGTCGGTCGCGATGCCCAGATGGACGGCGCGGTGCTGCACGATCCCCGCGTCGTAGTTCGCGTCGTCGGGCTTCTCGTCCACCGTCGCGTTCATCGCCCGGAACCGCGCGTCGGTCAGCACCCGGCACACCGCCGACGCCACGAACGGCAGGAACGAGACCTTCTCGCCCGACGCGGCCGCGAGCTTGCGGCGCAGGCCGTCGAGTTCCGACACGTCGGCCTCGTCCATCACGTTGAAGTGGACGGCCCGGTCCACCGACTCGCGCAGGCGGTTGGCGATCGTGCGCCGCACGCCGCGGAACGGGATGCGGATGGTGTCCGTGCCGGGCGGCATCGCCGGCGCGGCCGGTCGTGGGGGCGCGGCTCGCTCGGCGGCCGGGGGGCGGTGGCCCGTTGAGGGCGCCGGCACCGGCATCGAAGTGGCCCGGCTCGCGGGCGCCGGACCGGACCGATGGCCCGCAGCACCGGCGGCACCGCCGCCCGAAGCCCGGACGTCCTTCTCCGTCACCCGCCCGCCGATGCCCGTGCCGCGGATCGCGTCGATGTTCACGCCAAGGTCTCGGGCGAGCCGGCGCACGGCGGGAGTGGCCAGGGCCCGGTCGCTGCCGCTGGGGCTGATGCCCACGACCGTGCCCGCGTCCTCGGTGTCCGAGCCGTTGACATGCGTCTCGGGCTCGGCGGGGGTGCCTTTCGGCGCCGGCTTGGGTTCGACGGCCCCCTTGGGCACGGGCGAGCCGCCGGCGGCCGCGCCGCCGCCCACGTACGTCACCAGCGGGTTGCCAACCTTGAGGATTTCACCCTCGTTGCCATGGAGCGCGGCGATCACGCCCGTGCGCGGGCTGGCTACCTCGCACAGGGCCTTGTCGGTCTCGAACTCGGCGAGGGTGTCGCCTTCCTGGACCTGCTGCCCGACCTTGACCTTCCACGAGATGAGTTCGCCCTCGTGGACGCCCTCGCCCAGGTCGGGCAGGATGAAGTCGTTGGGATTTGCGGACAGCTTTCCGTGGGCCATGGCGGGGTTCCGAGAGGGCCAGAGAGCAGATGGACAGAGGGCCAGATACGAAGGGCCGACAAGCTTATCCGCTCAGGCGTGGCCGGCGTCATTGCGGCGAGTCCGGCTGAGGATCGCGCCGAGGATCGATTTCAACTGACGGTTCTCGTCCTGCGGGGGTGCGATCCGTGACTCCGGGAGCCATCCGCGCCGGACAACGAAGCGGAGCCAGTACCGACACTCGCTGAGCTCCTTGATGGCCCATCCCACGCCCTTGCAGAAGTCTTTGCGGCTGACCGCTTCGTCTGACTCGTAGCAGTTGGCGCCGACTCCCGACCCGCACCCGTAGATCTGGTCGACAACACGAGCTGATCGGCGTTGTTCGGCGATGGCATCTGCAACATCGACGACACGATGGCTGAAATCGTCGATGCGTTCGAGCAGCTCGGGATCGATGCGTCCCACGACCGTCTCTCTCGGATACCGTCTCTGGCCCTCTGCCGATCTGCGATCTGGCCCTCTCGTCAGTACGCCAAGACTTGCTGCACGGCCTCGACGATCCGCTTCGCGTCCGGCAGGTACTCCAGCTCCAGCTTGTAGTACGGCATGATCGTGTCGAACCCGCAGACCCGCTGCACCGGGGCGTGCAGGTGGAGGAAGCAGTTCTCCTGGATGACGGCCGAAAGCTCGGCCCCGAAGCCGCAGGTCTTCGGCGCTTCGTGGACCACGACGCACCGCCCGGTCTTGCGGACCGAGTTGATGACGCAGTCGGCGTCGAAGGGTGCGATGGAGCGGAGGTCGATCAGTTCGGCGGAGACGTCTTCGGGCAGTTCGTCGAGCGCCTTGTTGCACTCGTGGACCGTCGCGCCCCACGAGACCACGGTCACGTCCGTCCCCTCGTTGATGATCTTGGCCTGGCCGATGGGGATCGTGTAGTCGCCCTCGGGCACTTCCTCGCGGAAGGAGCGGTAGACGCGCTTGGGCTCGAAGAACACCACGGGGTCGGGGTCGCGGATGGCCGAGAGCAGCAGCCCCTTGGCGTCCTGCGGGGTGCAGGGCATGACGACCTTGAGCCCCTTGTGGTGGGCATAGATCGCCTCGGGCGAGTCGCTGTGCAGCTCCGGCGCGTGGATGCCGCCGCCGACGGGCACGCGCACGGTCATGGGGATCGTGATCGCGCCGCGCGAGCGCGTGCGGTAGCGGGCCGCGTGGTTGACGAGCTGGTCGTACGCCGGCCCGAGGAACCCCTCAAACTGGATTTCGGGGACGGGGCGCATCCCGGCCATGGCCAGGCCGACGGCGGTGCCCATGATCCCCGACTCGGCCAGGGGCGTGTCTATGACGCGCTCGGGGCCGAACTGCTTGCACAGCCCGTCGGTCACGCGAAAGACCCCGCCGTTGGGCCCGACGTCCTCGCCGAGCACGACGACGCGATCGTCGCGGGCCATCTCCTGCGCGAGCGCCTCGTTGATGGCGTCGACGAGGGTCAGGCCTTTCTGCTGCATGGCTTCGGTTCGGGGCACCTTGTGTCTCCTACGCGTTCTGAAGCGAGCTCTTGAGCCCCGCCTGCTCCGGGTTCTGTCCCAGGCTGCTCGTCCGCAGCGTCCGCTTCTGGACCTCCAACTCCGGCGGCAGCGGCCCGGCGAACGTGTGGTCGAAGATGTCGTCCGTCGTCGGTTTCTCGATCCCCTCGGCCGTCTTGATGACCTCGGCCACGACGACCTTGGCCTTCTCCTCGGCCGCGGTCTGGCGCTTGTCGTCCCACAGACCCTTCTTCTCGAGGTGCTTTCGCAGGCGGATCATTGGGTCGCGGGCCTGCCAGAACTCGAGTTCCTTGGGGTCGCGGTAGCGCCGCGCGTCGTCCGCCGTCGTGTGGTCGCCCAGGCGGTACGTCACGGCCTCGATGAAGCTCGGGCCGCCGCCGGCGCGGGCCCGTTCCACCGCGTCGCGGCTCGCCTTGAACACCGCGAACAGGTCGTTCCCGTCCACTTGCACGGTCGGCATCCCGTACGCGATGGCCTTCTGCGCGATGGTCTCGCTGGCGGTCTGCGTCTCGCGCGGCACGCTGATCGCCCACCCGTTCTGCTGGCAGAAGAACACGCAGGGTACCTGGAACGTGCTGGCGAAGTTCATCGCCTCGTGGAAGTCGCCCTCGCTCGTCGCGCCGTCGCCGAAGAACGTCACCGCGACGCGAGGCTCCTTGCGCATCTTGAACGCCCAGGCGATCCCGGTCGCGTGGAGCATCTGCGTGCCGATGGGGATGGAGATCGGCGTCATGTGGACGCCGGGCGGGATCTGGTTGCCGCGTTCATCGCCCATCCAGTGGAGCAGGATGTAGTGCATCGGCAGGCCGTGCATCCACAGGGCCGCGTTCTCGCGGTAGCACGGCACGAGAAAGTCCACGCCCTTCTTGGCGGCGAGGCCCATCCCGATCGCCGCGGCCTCCTGACCCTTGTTCTGCGGGTACGTGCCCATGCGCCCGGAGCGCTGGAGGCGGAACGCGACCTCGTCGAGGTGGCGGCACGTGATCATGAACTCGTAGGCGTGCAGGACCTGCTCGTCGGTGAGCGTGTCGCGCGCGAGCTTCTCGTCGAGCACGCCGTTCTCGTCCAGGACCTGGACGTGCTCGATGGACGTGCTGTAGACGGTCTTGATCGGCATGCGCGCTCTCCGGGGGATCGACGCCCAAGCGTAGTCGGGCGCGCTCCGGGCCGCCCGCGCCGAAATCGACAAGGCGTGGGAACTGGCTGAATCCGCGCTCCGAAGGGAGGCCATGTTTTCACGGGCGATGGACGCCGCGCCTGAGTGAGTCCTCGAGCGAAGGCTCGGGTACCTCTACCCCAATCGTCCCATCCCGCCCTGCTCCCGCGCGACGCGGAACTCCACCCGCCCGGCCATCGCCTGACCCGGCTCGAGCACCACGACGCCGGTGCCCTTCTGGCCGCGCTCCATCAGGTTGAACCCGTCGTTGACCATACTGACGGGCTCGCAGCAGAACCACCCTTCCGGGGAGGACGGCGAATACACGACCGCGTGACCGAAGGCGGGCAAACACGCGACCTCGAGCCGCACACCCGACTTCGGCCAGGCGATTGAACCCCACGGCCGCACCATCAACGCCGGAGCCCCGTTGCCCGCCGCGCACGCGAACACATCATCGAGTTCGAGCCCTTCGAGCGTCGTGCCCCGCGCGAATCGCCGGCTCAGGTCGTCATCCCGGGCCGGCCCGGTCGGGATCATCTCCGTCGCCGGGTACCGCCCGGCGGCGTTGAACCGCACGACGGCATCGGCGTCCGTCGTCCACGGCCGCCGCATCCAGAACGGGTGCAGCCCCATTCCCGCGGGCATCGGCGAGTCGCCGAGGTTCTTCACCGTCAGGTCGATCGCCAGCGCGTCGTCGGACAGGTCGTAGCGGACCGTCGCGGCGTAGGGCCAGGGCCAGTTTGCGTCGGCGAAGTCCCTGCTGTCGATCCCGAAACGGGCCGCGACGGGCGACCGGTCGAGCACGCGCCACGGCCGGTGCTTCGCGTCGCCATGAATGGCCGTGCCGTCGGGCCAGTCGGGCCTGATGGTGTGCTCGCGTCCGCGGAACCTGAACCTCGCGCCGGCGATCCGGTTGCACCACGGAACAAGCGTGTAGCACGCCAGGTCGTTGAACCACCGCGGCCGCTCGGGGGCCCGCCGCATCAGCGGTGCCAGCGCGCCGTCCGCCCGGCGCAGCGAAAAATCCGCGATCCCCGCGCCGAGGTCGAGGTCGATTTCCAGGTGGAGCCCGGCGGTATCGATGGCGACGCGGTTCATGGCGCGGACGCAGAGGATAGAAAAAAACGCGGACCCGGGATGGGTCCGCGTTCGGTTCAGTCTTGAGTGTCGGCGATGCGGGTCAGTTCTTCCCGCCGGTCGGGGCGGCGCCGCTGGAGGCGACCGTCTCGACGGCCTTCTTCTCTTCGGCGCACCCGCCGCAGCAGCCGTCCTTCCCGTCGCCCGTGCAGCCGTCGGTGCCGTTCTTGCAGGCGACCTTGGCCTCGCCGGTGCAGCAGGAGCCCTCGGCCTTTGCTTCGGTCTTCGTCTCGGACGCCAGCACGACCGTCGCGCCCGCGTCGCCGCCTTCGGAGCAGCACGAGCCCTCGGCCTTCACGAGCTGGACGGCCTCGGCCTTCTCGCCCGTGCAGCACCCGCCGCATTCGTCCTCGGAGACAGCGAGCGTCACGTTCTCCGTCTTGCTGCCGCAGGGGGCGCAGTCGGAGAAGTAGGAGTACCCGCCCACGCCGACGCCGGCGAAGCCGAGAACCGCGGCCAGTTGGATGACTGAACAGCTACCGCAACGCATCGCCATGGTGGAGCTCCGTGCAAAGGGTCGGGTTTCTCGGCTGTACCTATCGGCTCGAACCGACGGAGTGTAACCGATCACCCCCGCCGGGCCAAGCCCAACATTCAGACGCATCGGATCGGCCGGCGGTTCGCTCGATCCGGGGGTTCTTCGGGTCTGGGGGGTTTGCATCGCGCGTGTCGGCGGTGGGTTTGGGGGGACCCGTTCAGGGCCGGGCGGGGTGCGCCGATAAACCCGCGGACAGTGCGGGACGCTCGGGCCCGGTCCCCCGGGCGCGATCGCTCCGTTCGGCCGGGGAGATGTACATGAACCCGAACAACGCGAACAGCCCGGCGGATGCCGTACAAGCTCCGATCACGGACGGCGCATCGGCGTCCAGTTCCGACCTGCTGGGTGTGCTGACGGACGTCGAGCATCGGCTGGCGCAGCTCAAGCACGCCGCGGCGGATCGCGAGGCGGCGCGGCGGCACCAGGACGCGCGCGAGGCCGAGCTGCGCCGGCGCGAGCAGGCGGTCGCGGAGCAGGCGGCCCAGTCCCAGGCCGAGCGGGATCAGGCCCAGGCGCGGGTGACGGAGCTGAGCGTGCGCGAGGCCTCCCTGCGCGAAGAGGCGGCCAGGGCAGGGGCGAAGACGGCCGAGTTCGAGCAGGCGCTGGCCGAGGCGCGCCGATCGGCCGCGGAGCGGGACGCGGAGCTGAAGGCCGAGCGCGAGCGTTCGGGCGCGGCCGCGGAGCGGGCCGCCGAGCTGGAGCGTGCGCTCGCCCAGGCGCAGTCCGCGGTGGAGGAGGCCGTGCGCAAGTCCGCGACGCAGGCCGCGACGCTGGAGCGCGAGTCCGCGGCGGCCGAGGAGGCTCGGGGCGCGGTGCAGGCGGCGATCGCCGAGCGCGAGCGCGAGCTGGAGGAGGCGCGGGCCGGTGTGCTCGAGGCCCGCGAGCAGCTCCGCAAGGTGAAGGAAGACGAGGAGCAGCGGGCCAGGTCGCTCGCCGAGCGCAACGACGCGATCACGCGGTTGAGCGGGGAGCTCGACGCGCTCCGCGCCGCACGCCAGGGCGACGCCGAGACGATGACGCGGCGCGCCCAGGAGCTCGAGCGGCGCACCACGCAGCTCACCGAGGAACTCTCCGCGGCCCGCGGGGAGGGGCGCACGCTCGCCGAGCTGCTCCGTGAGCAGCGGGCCGCCGCGGAGCGCGCGGGTCAGATGGCCCAGGAGCTCAAGACGCGCGAGACGGAAGTGGCGCGCCTGGCGCAGGCCCTCAAGCAGATGGCCGCCGCCGTCGAGGAGGCCCAGGCCGAACTCGACGGGCAGTCGCGGGCCTCGGGCGAGGAGTTCGCGGCGGCACAGAAGCAGCTGGACGAGGCCCGGCGCGAGCGCGACGCGCTGCGCGATCGGCTCGCCGACGCCGCGCCGCGCCTGGAGCAGCGCGAGTCGGAGGTCGAGAAGCTCGGGGCGGCGCTGGCCGAGGCCCGCGCCGCGGCGTCGCGCGCCGAGTCGGGCGCGGGCGAGAAGCTCGGCGAGCTTCAGCGGCAGCTCGCGGGGGTCCAGCAGAAGAACCGCGACCTGGCCGAGCAGCACGCGGACCTGGGTCGGCGGAGCGAGCAGGCGGCCGCGCGGTTCGAGCAGGCCAAGTCCGCGGTGGAGCGGCTGGCCGCCCAGCTCGCCGAGGCGACAGAGGCGGCCGCGCAGACCCGCTCGGAGCGCGACGCCCTGCACGCGCGTCTGGACCGGGCCGAGTCGGAGCTGCGGTGCGCCCAGACGGCCATGGAGGAGTCGGGTCGATCGGTCGAGGCGATGCGCTCGGAACTCGAGCGGGCCGCCTCGCAGGTCGAGCAGCTCAGGACGGAAGTCCCTCCGGAGATCGGGGCGATCGTGGCGCTGCGGCGCGGGCGGCTCAAGTCGGTGCGCACCGCGGTGCGCCGCCAGCAGAAGAAGATCCGCGAGGCCGGGGACGCGCTGCGCGACCGGTACGAGCGGTGCGAGGTGATCCTGGGTCAGCGCGACGAGCTGGCCAAGGCACGGGGGCTGATGCTCGAGGCCCAGCGGAAGCTGGACAAGCTCCAGGCCGCGGCCAACCGGGCCCGCGCCGCGTCCTTCGTCCTGTACATCATCGCGCTGGTGGCGATCCTCGCGGGGCTGAGCTACGCGGTGACGCAGGAGTTCGCGCCGGCGACCTACGCCGCCCGCGCCGTGATCGCCGCCGACGGGCGCGGGCGCGAGCTCGCCCCGGAGGAGCTCAAGGAGTGGCACAAGTACCACGAGGACCTGCTCAAGGACCCGCAGATGGCCCAGGCCGCGGCTCAGCGGCTCGGGTCGCGCGGCATGACCTCCCTGGGGTCGCCCGGCGCCGTCACGGAGCGGATCGAAAAGGACCTGAGCGCCGAGGCGATCAAGCCCGGGCAACTGATGATCGAGCTGCGCGGGCGGGGGGCCTCGCGCACGGAGCGGGAACTCTCGACGTTCCTCACCTCGTTCCTCAGCCGTTCGAACGCCGCCCGCGAGCAGCGGGCCGACGGCATCAACACCGTCCTGTTCGAGGCCGTCAGTGTCGGCGCAGGGCCTATCGACGATCAGCGGTTGTACTACGCGGCCGTGGTCTTCGCGGGGACCCTGGGGGGGGCGCTGCTGCTGGGGGTGGTCGCGTGGCGCCGCCTCGCGGCGGTGAAGGTCCGCTTCGAGCAGGAGGCGCACATCGACGCGATCCTCGACGAGGCGAACTGGGGCAAGCTCACACCGGGCGGTGTGCAGATCCCCGCTCCGGCCCAGGCGCCCGCGTCACCGGCGGCTAAAGACCGAGAGCGCCGCGGCTGACGATCGGGCCCGGCTCCGATCCCGAGGACGGGGCGAAGACGGCCAGGCGGGCCGGCTGCTTCGGGTCCAGGGTGACATTGCGCGGCGTGATCAACCCGTTCGCGTCGATCACCGCCAGTTCGCGGACGACCTGATCGTTCTCGTCCACGATCGCCAGGCGGTAGGGGCGATTGTCCGCGGAGGTGAGCCCCGCGCACACGAAGGTCGCGTTCTCCCACTCCGGGTTAAGAAAGATCGACGCCTCGGCCTTGGAGTTATTGGCGACACGGGTGAAGACCACGCGCTGCGTGTCCGGGTCCAGGAGCAGGTCGCGGACGCGGGCGTGCCCGACCTGGGTCGCGAGCTGCTCCAGCAGCGCGTCGCCGTAGGTGTTGGCCCGGAGCTCGACGTTCGCGTTCCACAGAAAGACGGTGGACCCGATGAAGAAGGCGGCGGCGGTCGCCAGGCCCAGCGACCCGGCCCGCCACCACCGCGATACCGAACGCGCGGACGTCATGGGCGGGACCAGTAGCGACCCGGCAGTTTCGGGCTCGAGCATGGCGAGGCGCACGGCCTCGACGACCGCCGCCCGCAGGCCCGCGGGCGGCGTCACGTCCGGCAGCAGCAGCTCGATGTGCGCCAGTCGCGTCTGCTCGCGCCGGACCTGGGCCTGCACGGGCGGGGGCGCCGCCGCGAATGCCCGGTCGAACGCCGCGTGCTCACCCTCGTCGAGCAGCGCCAGCGCGTCCAGCAGCGCCCACTCGATCAGTTCCCTCGTCGTCATGGCGTCAGCTCCTCGTTGACCCTCTCTCGCAGCCGCACCAGCGCGCGGCTGAGCGCCGATTTTATCGTCCCGATCGGCGTGTGAAGCTCCTCCCCGATCTGCCGCAGCGTCTGCCCGCCCAGGTAGGCCCGTGTGACCACGGCCCGCTGGAGCTCCGGCAGCGTGTTGACCCGCTTCATCAGCCCCGCGAACCGCTCGTCCTGCTCCATCCGCCCGGTGTCCCCCGCCGCGACGGCCTCGGGTGGGGCCGACCCGTCGAGCGACGAGGGCTTGATCCGGGCCTGGCTCCGGCGGAGCTTATCCACCAGGTGCCGGCGCGAAATGAGCATCACCCACGTCACGAGGGCCGCTCGCTTGGGGTCGTAGCGCGCCGCGGTCCGCCACAGGCGGACGAAGATCTCCTGGACGGCGTCCTCCGCGTCGGCCCGGGTCGGCATCGCCTGGAACGCCATGCGGTAGACCAGCGACCCGAAGCGGTCGTAGAGGTCGCCGACGGCATGCGGCTCGTTGTCGGCCACGCGGCGCATCAGCGCCAGGTCCGCGTCAAGAGTTGCGCTCGTCCGTGACATCCGTGATGTGCCCCGAAACTCCGACCAGACCGGGTCGGCACCAACAGCCGCGACCCTGCCAGTATCCTCTACGCGGGCAACCCTGTCGAGGATGCCTCGTTCCGGCGGGTATTAGGCTTCTGTCCATTGGTCCCTGTGGGGCACTGGGGGCATCGGAATTCGACCGGAAGCGGCCCTTGTTCTGGGGGCAACATCCAGATATCTTTATAGGGGGTTGCGCGACCTCGTGGAGACGGGTGATGCACGCGCCAGAGGTTCGGCATCGGCCAGCGCCCGCGACCGGGCTTTCGAGCCCCCGGGTGTCGGTGCCGGGCCGCCGGGCCTTCTCCCTGATCGACGTGCTGGTATCGATGGCCGTCATCGCGCTGCTCATCGCGCTGTTGCTCCCGTCGCTCGGCCCGGTGAAGGAATCGGCCCGCCAGGTTGTGTGCCGGTCCGGCATCCGCCAGATCGGCCTGGGTATCGCCATGTACGCGGACGACCACCGCGACATGATCCCCAGCTCGGTGTGGATCAAGAGCACGCCGACCCAGCCGGGGGAGACGATCCGGCTTCGGTTCTTCGGCGCGGTGGGGCCGGGCGAGAAGGGGTGGGTGTGGGACAGCCTCGGTGCCCTGTACATCGCGCAGTACCTCGAAGCGCCGAACATCTTCTATTGCCCGTCGCACTCCGGTCAGCACCGCTTCGGTGACTATGCCGAGGCGTGGCGCTCCGGGCAGGGCGACATCACCGGGAACTACCAATACCGCGGCAAGGGCTTCAACGGGGCTGTTCATCTGGGGCTCATCGAGCCGAGGCGCAGCGCCCTGGTCTCCGACGGGCTTCGGTCACGCACCGACTACAGCCACGGCGTCGGGGCCAACGTCCTGCGGGCGGACCTTTCGGTCTACTGGTACAACGACCGCGCGGGCACGATCTCGTCGAAGCTCGCGGACACCGAGGGCGGCCCCATTCCAATGCAGCCCGGCGTCTTCAATGACATCTGGAAGCTCTTCGACGACGCCCGATGAGGCCGGCGGCGACTGCTCGGCCGCGGGGCATGTCGGACGCGGCGCCCGACCCGGGTGCCCGGCTATGCTCTCCTCCCCCAGGGGTACACGGGGCGCCGGCCGGCGCACCCGACCCGGGGCCGGAGCCCGAGCATGTTCAACATCCTGAAGCTCATGTCGTCCGCGACGTCCCCGAGCCGCGCCGCGTTGCTGGCCGCCGCGGTCGCGATCACGCCGATCGCATCCGCGCAGCTCAAGCCGGACCGGCTGTACTACGGGATCAACCGGTCGGTGCCGATGACCGTGTCCGCGCCCACCCGTGGTGGCGAGCTGTCCATCAGACTCCTGGCCCCGGTTACGGCCGAGGTCGTCGCCAGCGCGCCCGTGGCCGCGGGCGGCGTGGACCTGGCGGGGCTCTTCCCGAAGCTGTGGCAGCCCGAGGGGGATCCGAGGGTCATGTACGCGCAGCTCTTCGCCGGTGAGACCCGGGTCGGGCCGGCCGTGGTGATCCAGCCGATGGCGGCGGGGAGGCAGGCCGCCCCCATCCTCGACCCCGGCACCCAGCGGACCTGGATGTGGAGCGACCCGCGGATGAAGGTCTATTCGGGGGTGAGGGCGTACACGGATCAGCGCGTGATCCTGGAGACGACGGTCGGCGACGCCGAGTTCATGCTCCGCCCGGACGAGGCGCCGAACACCGCGTTCAACTTCCTGCACCTGGCGCGGGGCGGGTACTACACCGACATCCCGTTCCACCGCATCGCGACGTTCCTCGGGCGGCCCAGCGCTTCGGTGCTGCAGGCGGGCGACCCCACGACGACGAACGAGGGAGGCCCGGGGTACATGATCGACCTCGAGGACAGCCGTGTGCCGCACGAGTTCGGTGTGCTGTCGATGGCGCGCGACAGGTTTCAGCCCAACACGGCGGGCGCGCAGGTCTTCATCGTTCTCGACCGTGAGCCGTGCATCGGGCTCGACGGGCAATACACGACGTTCGCTCAGGCGGTCCGCGGGGCGGACGTGCTCGTGAAGCTCGGCGCGACGCCCGTGGAGCCGGGGACCGACAAGCCCGTGGATGCCCCGCGGATCACGCGGGCCCGCGTCGTCGACGCGCCCCCGTACGAGGGCGTTCCGGCGTTCCTGTCGCCGCCGGTCAGCGAGGCCCCGCCGCAGCGCTGAACGCCGCCGTGAGCGCGGGCGTCAGAACCGGACCTTGCACCACAGTGTGACGAACGGCGACGGGTTCGCGTCCGTCTCGCCCAGCGGGTTGCCGCTCGCGTCGAGCGCCTCCAGGTTCGCGAAGAGATGGACGCCGGCGCGCGCCGACACCATCACCGCCCGCGTCGGCGTGAACTCGACCCCCAGGCTGATCGGGACGCGCTCGTCCCGCCCGACGCCCCCCGGCGCGGGGCCGTTCTCATCCAGGCGAAAGTCCTGCAGGTCGTACCGGCCGGCGAGCGAGAACTTCCACCGGTCGTCCGGGGTGTACTCGATCGCGAGGCCGGGCCCGGTCGTTCGCAGGCGCCACTCGTCCGAGATCGCCCAATCCAAGGAGACCAGCGGAACGAAGATCGCCGAGTCCTCCAGTCGGCTCCGCAGCCCGCCTCCCAGACCGAGCGTCACGCCCGGACGCACGGCGTAGGTGACCGAGCCGTACACCAGGCCGGTCATCGCGTCGCCATAGGCCGCGCCCTCCTCGGCGGTCCACATGAGGTCGCCGCCGACGAGCCATGTGACTTCCTCCGTCGCCCGATGGAGGAACATCGCGTTGACGCCGTGACTCTGGACCGATCCCCACGGGTCGCTCGTGCCCGGGATGAGGCCGGTGGCGCCGGAAAAGTCGTAGTTCGTCAGCGCATAGTCGTACCCGAGGTACACCGTGCCGCGATCGCCCGCGGGGATCTCCGACGTGACGCCCGCCCCTGCGCGCGAGATCGTCAGGTCGCCCGGCGAGCCGTCGAGGTTTGCGTTGAACCCCAGGTCGCCCTGGAAGCGGAACTCGAAGTGGATCGAGCGGGCCTCCGCCGGGGGGATCGGCGCCGCGTCGGGCTCGCCCACCCCGGTCGCGGCCCGGGGCTCGGCCCCGGTCTGGGCGCCCACGGGGAGCGCGAGGCTCATCGCGCCGCCGGTGCACAGGGCGGCGATCCACGCCGATCGACCCGTAACCGCGTCCATGTCGGCTCCCTTCCCGGCCGCACGGCGCGCGGTCCATTCCGGGGCGCGCCGCGGCCGACGTACCGACGTTATACGCGATCCGTGAGCGCTCAGCGCAGCTCGGCGAGCATCCGCAGCTCCACGATCGAGGGGTCGCCGAAATGGCGCACGAACAGCTCCAGGTGTCGCGGCGGGGTGAGCCGCTGCGGGGCGAGCGCCGAGAGCGACCGCAGGTACAGCGTCAGCGCCGCGCGTTCGTGGCGGTACAGGTAGCTGAAGAGCCCGGCGCTGACGGCGTACATGGCCTCCGCCGCGTCCGCCTCGAGCATCGCCGTGCGCGACAGCGTCACCACGTCCGCGACGCGCGGCGACTCCCCGCGCAGCGCGAGCTCCTTGAGCCGCGCCCGGCGTGCGGTCGGGCCCTCGCGGTCCGGGCCGAACGCGCGGGTGGGGTCCTCGGTCTCGAAGCTCGACGCCAGACCCTCGCTGAGCCAGAACGGGTAGTCCGCGTCGCGCCGCTGCAGGCCGGTATTGAACGAGAGCAGGTGGACGGCCTCGTGGATCGTCTTGGCCGTCGAGAAGTCGGCGGCCTGCTTGCGCAGCCGCGACCGCTCGGTCCGCACGCGCCCCTCCAGGTCATCCGCCGCCGCGAAGAGCCGGTCGGCCAGGGGGGGCTGCCCGTCGGCTCGGGCCGCGTCGCCGCGCCGGCGTGCGTCGTCCGCCTGTCGCTGGTAGTCGTCCAGCTGCTTCCAGACCGCGTCGTACTCGGGCGACGCGGCATCGTTGTAAAAGACGATGCGGTTGGCCGAGGCGGCGTAGTACCCGGCGACCCAGCCCGCGTCGAGCCCGTCGTGCGCGCGCCCGAAGGCCCGGAAGGTCTCGTGCTTGTTGATCAGCACGCACAGCAGCTTGACGCGCGGGGGCGGGGGCTTCACCTGGAGCTTCTCGGCCGCACGCAGGAACTGGTGGCGCGTCCGCTCCAGGAGCGTCTCGCGGGCCCGGGTCCAGCCGATCGGGCAGTCGGAGAGGACCACGAAGTGCGTGGTTTCGCTCCGCCGGAAGCCGGGCGGCAGGGCCCGCAGGGTAGCCAGGACGGCGCTCTCGTCCGGGAGCGGGCGCGAGCCCGCCTTCCCGCTGATGTCCGCGCGCGCGCCCGCGGGGTCCAGCCTCGCCGCGTCCAACGCGGTCTCGGGAACGAGGGTGATGGAGAGCGGTTCGGCGTCCTGGGCGCGGACCGCGTCCGTGGCGGCCAGCAGGCACACCGCCCACGCCGGCGTCAACGCCCGAGAAACAAATCCGCGCGGTCTCCCTCGCATTCCGCTCCGAGCATCGGGTCCGCCCGCGCGAGCCTTGACGGATAACACCGCCCATCCCGTGCCGCGGGAGCGCACCGACCGATCGGGCAGATTGAGGTGTGGCGGGCCGGGTGGTTCGCGGACCCGCGCCACGGCGCGAGCCCGAAGGCCCGGGAACCGCGCGACCTACAGTTCGCCACGCCGCGAGGCGGACCCATCCGGGGCGGTAGCTCAACTGGTAGAGCACTAGCTTTGCAAGCTAGGGGTCGGGAGTTCGAATCTCCTCCGCTCCACGTGGCCCGAGGACGGAACCCCGCACGCCGCCCGGAACGAAAGGACCGGAAGGCCGCCCGGTAATCCGGGCAAGACTGCGCGGCCGCGGGCGGGCGCCGCATCGCTCCGGGACGCACATTCGACGCCCATCGTGGCAGGAGAGACGAGCATGGCCCAGAATCCGGTTGGAACCCCACGCCCCGCCGACGCGCCCGTGGCCCGGGCCGGTTCCGTCAAGCCCATGTCCAACGCCCCCAAGACCTTCGCCGACCTGCCGTACTTCAAGGACTACCTGCGCGAGGTCCTGCGCCCGCGCGTGGAGGCGATGCTCAAGAGCGTGGACGCGAACCTGACCGAGACGGTCTGGCGCGTGCTGCTGGCGAGCCTCGCCCGCGAGCAGGGCGAGCCCGCGATCGACCCGGCGATCCTCCGCTCGATGATCGAGGAGCACCTGGGCCTGCGCCTTGAGGCGCGGCTCCAGGCCGAGTTCACCCGGGCGGCAGAGGCCGCGCCGACCGCCCCCCCCTCGCCGTCCGCCGGGGGCGGCGGGGAGCCCGCCGAACCACCGGACGTCACGCTCGCGCGCCGTCGCCCCATGACGACCAACCCGCTCGCCCAGGCCGTCATGGACAACCGCGCGGCACGGTTCTGAATCGCCGGCCATGCCGTAATCGGCGCCGAGCGCCCCCGGTGAGCACGGGCGGTCATCGCCCCGCGAGCCGCCCGGCCGCTAGCATCCGGGCATGAAGCGGTTCCTCATCATCGGCGGGGTCGGGCTTGTCGCCGTCCTGGTCATCGCGGCCGTCGTCACGCTCGCCCTGGTGAACTTCCTCGCCCGCAAGGGGATCGAGGCGGGAGCGACCTACGCCCTGGGCGTGAACACCACGCTCGGCTCGGCCCGGATCGGCATCTTCTCCGGCGAGTTCGGGATGTCGAGGCTCAAGGTCGCCAACCCCGAGGGCTTCCCCGCCCCGCACTTCCTGGCCTTGGGGGACGCGGGCGTGGCCGTGTCGCTCGCGTCGCTGACGAAGGACACGATCGAGGTGCCGAAGTTCTCGCTTGACGAGATCGACGTCCACATCGAGCGCAAGGACGGCAAGTCGAACTACAAGGTCATCCTCGACAACCTCGAGAAGCTCTCGGGCAAGCCGGACCCGAGCAAGCCCAAGCCCGCGCCGAAGCCGGCCGAGCAGGGCAAGAAGCTCATCATCCGCGAGCTGACCATCCGCAAGGTCACGGTCCACGTGGACATGCTCGGCGTCGAGGGGGCGACGGGCGCGATCGGCGACGTGACCGGCGCTTCGGCGAAGGTGACGGTGCCGATCGACGAGATCAAGCTCAAGGACGTGGGGAAGACCGGCACCGGCGTCGGCGGCTCGGGCGTCACCATCGGCGAGTTGTCGAGCATCATCGTGCAGGCCATCATGGCCGCGGTCGTTGAGAACGGCGGCGACGTGCTGCCCAGGGAGCTGCTCAACGACATCGGGGCGCAGCTCGGCGATCTCACCGGCCTGGCGGACGTGGGGCTCCAGGTCGGCGGCGAGGTCGTCGATGTCGCCGGGAAGTTCGGGCAGGAAGCGGCCAAGGTCATCGGCGAGGCGGGCAAGACTCTCGAGGGCGTCGCGGGCGAAGCGGGCAAGGCCGCCGAGGAGATCGGCAAGGGGATCGAGGGCATCCTCGGCGGCGGTGACAAGAACAAGGCCAAGAAGCCCGGCGGTCCGTGAGTCCCGCGGGCGACGAACGCCCCTGCGAAACCCGTGCCGGGCGCTTCCGAATCACCGCGTGCGGCGCGGAGAGATTCCTGACATAATCACCGCGCTGCGGGGGCACGCCCGGCGCATCACCGCGCCGGCCGGCCCACGCGGAGGGTGCGGGTTATGGCGAACACGCTCGATCTCCTGTTCACCGGCGGGGCGCAGTGGTTCGCCGTCCCGGCCATTCTCGGCACCCTCGTCTTCCTCATCCGCCTCGTGCTGATGCTCGTCGGCGTGAGCGGGCTGGACCTGGACATCGATCACGGCGGCGGCGACCTGCACCACGGCGACCCCGGCGACGCCTTCAAGTTTCTGTCGATCCAGAGCCTCTTCGCCTTCGCCATGGGCTTCGGCTGGGCCGGCCTGGCCGCGTACCGCGGGCAGCACTGGGAGATGGGCCTGAGCCTCATCGTCGCGTGCGCGGGCGGGGCGGCCATGGTCTGGTTCCTGGCCATGCTGCTCAAGGGCATCCACGACCTGCAGAGCAGCGGCAACATCAACATCGCGTCGGCGGCTGGGCACGAGGGGGATGTGTACGCGACGGTGCCGGCGCGGCGCGCCGGGCGCGGGCAGGTTCGCGTCGTGGTCCAGCAGCGCCAGCGCACGTACAACGCCGTCACCGAGGGTGATGAGCTGGCGACGGGCACGCGCGTGAAAATCACCAGGGTGAACGAGGACAACACGTTGACCGTCGCACGGGCCTGAGGCCGCGCGACATGCGGAGGGATTGATCATGCTGGTCACGGGGGTTCCCATCACATTCGCGCAGTCGAGCGCACCGGGCGCGGAGGCGCTGTGGTACGTCGGCGGCATCTTCGCCGCGCTGTTGATGCTGCTGTTCTTCGTCGTGCTGGTCATCAAGCAGTACAAGCGATGCCCCAGCAACCGCATCCTTGTCGTCTACGGGCGGGTCGGCGGCGCCAAGGCCTCCAAGTGCCTCCACGGCGGCGGCACGTTCGTCTGGCCGCTCATCCAGGACTATTCCTACCTCTCGCTGGAGCCGATCGTCATCGACATCCCGCTGGAGGGGGCCCTCTCGCTGAACAACATCCGCGTGAACGTCCCGAGCACGTTCACCGTCGGCGTCTCGACCGACCCGGTCCTGATGAACAACGCGGCCGAGCGGCTCCTGAACCTCCCGCCGCAGGCGGTGCGCGAGCAGGCCCAGGACATCATCCTGGGCCAGCTCCGCCTGGTGATCGCGACCCTGACGATCGAGGAGATCAACAAGGACCGCGAGAAGTTCATGCACCTGATCAACGAGAACGTGGGTCAGGAGATCAACAAGGTCGGGCTCGAGCTGATCAACGTCAACGTCCGCGACATCACCGACGAGAGCGGGTACATCCTGGCGATCGGCAAGCGCGCCGCGGCCGAGGCCATCAACCGCGCCAAGGTCGAGGTCGCCCAGCAGGAGCGCGATGGCGCCACCGGCGAGGCGATCGCCGTCCGCGAGAAGACCGTCAAGGTGGCCGCCGAGCAGGCCACCGCCGTCGAGGGGCAAAAGAAGGCCGAGCAGACCCAGCGCGTCGCCGTCGCGGCCCTGGAGGCCGAGGCGATCAAGGGCGAAGTGCAGGCCAAGCGCGACCGCGAGATCACGTCCGCGCAGCGGGCGGCCGAGACCGTCGCGGCCATCAAGCACGCCGAGCAGGAGCAGCGCATCCGCGTCGCCGAGGCCGACGCGAAGGCCACCACGGGCGAGAACACCTCGAAGGGCCTGATCGCCGAGACCAACGCGAAACTCGGCGAGATCCAGGCCGAGTCGCGCCGCCGGGCCGAGGTCGCCGGGGCCAAGGCCCAGGAAGCGATTCTTCTCGCGCAGCGCGACCAGGAAATGGCCCGCCTCGCCCGCGACCAGATCGCGCCGCAGGAGGTCGAGAAGAAGCGCATCGAGATCGCCGCCTCCGCCGAGGCCGAGAAGGCCCGCATCGAGGCCCAGGGCCAGGCCGACGCCGTCCGGGCGAAGTACGAGGCCGAGGCGGCGGGCGTCCAGATGGTGCTGGAGGCCAAGGCCGAGGGCTACCGCAAGCTCATCGCGGCCTGCGGCTCCGACGCGGCGGTGGGGCCGACGCTGCTGCTCATCGAGCAGCTCCCCAAGCTCGTCGCCGAGCAGGTCAAGGCGATCAGCGCCCTGAAGATCGACAAGATCACCGTCTGGGACACGGGCACGAACGCCAACGGGCGGAATACCACCAGCGACTTCCTCGCGGGCATGGTCAACTCGCTGCCGCGCCTGCACGAACTGGCCCAGCAGGCGGGGATCGAGCTGCCGAGCGCGCTGGGGAAAGTGGCCAGGACCGCACCCGATGGGCAGGTGACGGCCAAGCCAGACGGCCGGGCCGAACACAAGAAGGCCTGAACACAGGCCGGAGGATCACCATGAACCCTGATCGCCGAATCCCTCTCCGTTCGTGCGCGCTGCTCGCGGTGGTTGTTTCCGCGTCGAGCGCCTTCGCGGCCGACCTCACCGCCATCACCAACGTCACCGTGATCGACGTCGTCGCCGGCAAGGCCGTCCTCGCGCAGACCGTGCTCATCGACGGCGCGATGATCGCCGCCGTGGTCCCCGCGGCCTCGTTCAAGCCCGCCAAGGAAGCGACGCTGATCGACGGCACGGGCAAGTTCCTCATCCCCGGCCTGTTCGACGCCCACGTCCACTACATCGACCCCGAGTCGTTCGGCCCCCTGATGATCGCCAACGGCGTGCTCTTCGTCCGCGAGATGGGCAACGCGACCGAGGTGGTCATCCCGCTCCGCGACCAGCTCAACGCGGGCGAGGTCCTCGGGCCCGAGATGATCTGCACCGGCGCGATCATCGACGGCGACCCCGCTGTCTGGCCCTTCTCCGAGCCCTGCGACACGCCGGACGAGGCCCGCGCGGCCGTGCGCAAGCTGCACGAAGCCGGCGTCAACCAGATCAAGGTCTACAGCCGGCTGAAGAAGGACGTGTACCGGGCCGCGGTCGCCGAGGCGACGCTCCTGGGGCTCAAGGCCGTCGGGCACATCCCCAACGACTGCTCGCTCGCCGACGCCGTGGCCGCGGGCCAGTCGAGCAACGAGCACCTCATGCTCGTCGAGACGATCATCGAGAAATCCCTTCCGCCCGGCACGGACACGGGCGTCGACCGCTCCGGCGGCTTCTGGCCCTCGGGCCGCTTCTGGATGCAGTACCCGAAGGCGGACAAGGGCGCGCTCGCCCGCGAACTGCGCGCGCTCGCGGAGTCCGAGATGATGCAGTGCCCGACGCTGGTCATCTCCGCGGGGATCATCGGCGCGGTGGACAAGCGGGGCGACGCGGACCCGCGCATGGTGTACGTACCGGCGCCGATGCGCGGGTTCTGGGGCGGCCCGCAGTACGAGGGCATGGGCCGGTTCTTTGAGGCCGCGCTGCCGCACATGAAGTCGATGGTGGGGGAACTGCACCGCGCGGGCGTGCCGATCATGGTCGGCACCGACCTGGCCAACCCGTACGTCTTCGCGGGCTTTTCGGTTCACGATGAGCTCAAGCACTTCGTCGACGCGGGGTTCACGCCCGCCGAGGCGCTCCGCGCGGCCACGATCATCCCGGCCCGCTTCATCGGTGTGGACGACCGCCTCGGAACCGTCGAGCCCCAGAAGACCGCCTCCATCGTGCTGCTCACGGCCGACCCGCTGGCGGACATCATGAACACAACGAAGATCGACTCGGTCTGGCTCCGCGGCGAGCGGCGGGATCGGGCCGCGCTCGACGCGCTGCTCAAGGGCGTGAGCGACGCGGTCGCCGCGGCGGCGCCGGCGAAGTCGGACGTTGTGCTCGACCTGCCCGGCGAGGTGATCCTCCGCGGGACGTACGCGATCAAGTTCGGGCCGTTCGACGCCGGCACCGAGGACGTGCTCATCACGAAGACCGACACCGGCTACGCCGTCATGGCGCACAGCAAGCCGCAGGGCGGGCCGCAGGCGCCGTACGTCACGACGTGGCGGACCGGGCCTGATTTCTCGTTCCGCGGCGCCACCTACAAGACTCTCGCCAAGTCGCCGGTGGTCGCCGAGTACACGTTCGCCGACGGCAAACTGACGGGCACCGCGACGCACAACGGCAAGGCGCTCGACCCCGTGTCGATCGAGGTGGGGCCGGACAGCGCGATCGCCGCGCCCACCTACGCCGCGGACTTCATCGCCCTCGGCGCCCTGAAGATGGCTCCCGGCGATGTGCGGGAAATGGAGACCGCCAGCTTCGGCTACCCCGACTGGAAGCCGGTCAAGGCCCCGCTCAAAGTCGCCCGCCAGGACGACGCGAACCTCGTCCGCCCCGGAGGCGCCGTGGTCAAGGCCCGCTTCTACAAGCAGGTGATGACGACGCCGATGGGGGCGTTCAACTCCGACACGTGGACCGACGAGCGCGGCATCGTGCTCAAGTCCACGATGACGATGCCCTTCGGGACCATGACGATCGAGCTGAAGCCGTAGCGCTCCTCCCGAAGAGGAAACCGGTACGCAGAGTTCGCAGAGTTCACGCAGAGAGCGCGGCGAGCAGCTGGCGGAGTCGCTGGAAGTGGTGGCGGGCGGGGGCGCGGATGGTGCCGGCTCGCCGGCGCGCCTCCCATATCCTCCGCGCTCTCTGCGCGGCTCAGCTCCGCGAACTCTGCGTCAAGACCAGATCTGCGGACGACCTTGAGTTCACTTCGCCCCGGCCGCGACGCGCTTCATTGTGAAGTTCAGCGGCTCGCGCCCCTCCCCGGGGAACTCCACGAGGATGCGCAGCTCGTCCGGGGCCGGACAGTGGTACGTCACCGCCGCGAGCTTCTTCTCGCTCTCGATGCCGCGGAACACGACCTTGCTCGCCGATGCTTCGGCCAGCTTCAGCGTCGTCGGCACCGTCTCGCTCGCCCACGGCTGGAGCTTCGCGTCGAAGTGCCGCAGCCGCAGGAACACCTTGCCCTCTTCCTCGGTGATGGTCAGCACCTCAAACATGCTCGGCGACCCGTCGGCGTTGATCCAGCGGAACATCCCCAGGATGCTCGTTCCGTCCGGCGCGGACCAGTGCTCTTCGGCCCGGTCCTCGCCCATCGCGCCCTTCCACGCTCCGGCGAGGAAGACGCAGTCGGCGAGCGTGTGCGCCCGCGGCGCGCTCGCCTCGGCCGTTTGACTCGGCGCGGCGGCCGCTTGGACACCCGCCCACGCGCCCAAGCCGCACGCGGCCAACAGACCGATACCGCACACCGTCGACACCGTCTTCATTGCTGTGTCCTTTGTGGGTTCATTCACCGGCGGCCGCGGCCGCCGGGACGATTCTGGAGATCCGAACGTTCGCTCGGCGCGAGATCAGGCCGCGTGCTCAGTGCGTCTGCAGGTCCTGGAACAACATGAGCGCGTTCCCGTCCGGGTCGAAGAACGTCGCGAGCTTGACCATCCCGGGGATTTCCTGCGTCGGCCCATCGAACCTGACCTTCTTTCCCTCCATGAACGCTCGGGCCTTGTCGATGTCCTTCACACCGAACGTCGGCACGGGCCCGGCCCCGACCTTCGGCTTCTCCACCTGCGAGAGCCCGACGTTGACCTTCCCGCCCGCGACCTCGGTCTTCAGCTCGCACCACCCGATCTCCTCCACGTCGTAGAGCAGGGTGAAGCCGAGCACGTCCGTGTACCACTGGGTCGACTTCTTGCGATCCTTCACCTGCATGGAGAGCGTCAGGCCGCCGTCGAAGTTCAGGGGCGAGGGCATCGGGTTCCTCCGTGCCCGTCCGGGGTGCGGTCCGCGCGGCCGCGTCGGCGGGCTTGTGTTCATGGAATATAGATGCTATACTTTATGTGTCAAGTGCCCCCGGCGCGGAATGGGCGGCGACAAGGCGGAACGTCGTGTCTGACGCCCTTTCCCGGCGGGAGTTCCTCGCCGCCGCGGCCGCGCTGGCCCTGGTCGCCCGCTCCCCGTTCGCCCACATCCCCGACCCCGCCATGGACCGGCTCGAACGACTCACCGCCCTCTTCCGCCGCCGCTGGGCCTGCCCGGTGATGGCCGAGCTGCACCGCGCCGAGGGCGCCAAGTTCGTCACGCTGGTGAACCGGCTGGAGTCGAACCCCGGCGCGGTCCGCCAGACCCTCGACATGCTCATCGAGATGGACTGGGTCCGCCCTAACCCGGGCTACGGCCACCCGATGCGCCCCGAGTACATCCTGACCCGGCGCGGTCAGCGCCTTGCCCCCGGGTGCGCGGCCCTCGACGACGGTATCCGTGCGCTGGGCGTCGCGCGGACCGCGCTGCGCCGCTGGTCGATGCCGGTGCTGTACGTGGTCGGCGACTCCCCGCGGCGGTTCAACGAGATCGCCCGGGCGCTCGGCGGCGTCACGGATCGGGCCCTCGCTCTGACCCTGCGCGACATGGACGCGGCGTCGCTCGTCGCCCGACGCATCATCGACGCCCGGCCCCTGACCAGCGCCTACGCCGCAACACCCGAGGCGGGGCCGCTGCTGCCGGCGCTCGATCGTCTGTGACCGCCGGGCCCGCTTATTCGTCCTCGAAGAACATCTCCGCGTTGTCGGGCTCTCCCGTCGCGGGCGCGAGCGCGTCCTTCTCGACGTCCTTGATCTCGTCGGCGGTGAGCCCGGTCTCGTCCTTCGGGTCCCATCCGCCCAGGCCCTTCTTCATCAGCGTCCGCTTGCGGGCCCGGATGAGCAGCTTGATCGGCACCTCGCCGCACGGCAGCTCCTCGCGGAACCGGTTCAGCAGGAACCGCTGGTAGTTGGCGGTGAACAGCTCCGGCTTGTTCACCACCAGCACGATCGTCGGTGGCGACACGGCCACCTGCGCGACGTAGTAGCACTTGGCGAGCGTGCCCAGCTTGCTCGGCGGGTTGTGCCGCTCGAGGATCGCCTCGATCATGCGGTTGAGCTTGCCCGTGCCCACCCGCTGCTCGCCCTGCGACTTGAGGTCGAACGCCAGGCCGATCATGCCCTTGAGGTTGAGGCCCGTCGAGGCCGAGACGAACGCGATGGGCGCGAAGTCGAGGCCCTTGAGCTCCTTGCGGAGGTACTTCTCGAAGTCGCCGGTGGAGACGGCCCGGCCCTTGTCCGTGCGCTGCCCCTTGGCCAGATCCCATTTGTTCACGACCAGCACGCACGGCTTGTACGCCTTCTGCACCAGCATCGCGAGCTGCTCGTCCACCTGCGACGTGGGTTCGGTCGCGTCAAGCAGGAGCGCCACCACGTCCGCCCGGTCGATGGCGCGCTTCGCCCGGTCGAACGCGAACCACTCGATCTGGTTGGCGAAGCTCTTCTTGCGGCGCAGGCCCGCGGTGTCGATCGCCAGGATGCTCTTCCCGTCCAGCTCCAGGCGCACGTCCACGGCGTCGCGGGTCGTGCCCGCGATCTCGGAGACGATCACCCGCTCCTCGCCCGCCAGCGCGTTCACCAGCGAGCTCTTGCCGGCGTTGCGCTTGCCGATGATGGCCAGCTTCAGGTCCGCCCGCGCCTCGGGCGGCTCATCCGCGATGGGGGGGAGCAGGCTGTAGACCCCGTCGAGGAAGTCACGCCGGAAGAAGTTGCTCTTGGCCGAGACCATGAGCGGGTCGCCGAACCCGAGCGACGAGAGCTCGTAGGTGTGCGACTCCCACTTCGGGCCGTCGGTCTTGGTCGCCACAATGCGGATGGGGGGGCGATGCGCGGGCGGCTCCGTCGGCTCGGGATGAACGCCGTTGTCCCCCGAGCCGTCCCCGGCCTTCGCGCTCTTGGGTTTCTTCGCGGTCTTGCCCGGGCGACGCTTCGCTCCCTCGCCCGTGTGCCCCTGCGCCCCGCCGAGCTTCCCCTCGCGCAGCAGCTTCGCCACCTGGCGGTCCAGCGGCGTCACGCCCGCCTGGGTGTCGATGCAGAACAGGATCAGGTCCGCGGACTTCACCGCCTCGGCGATCTGCTTCTCGATGTCGCCCGCGAGCGTGGCAAGGTCCGCCCCGACCTCGTTGAACCGCGCCCCCTCGGCCACATACGCCCCGTACCCGCCGGTGTCCACGGCCTCGACCAGGCGCACCGGCCCCTGGCCGTCGGGGGATTGGAGCTCAACGACAACGCTGACGCGGTCGCGCGTGGTGCCGGGGGTGGCGTCCACGATCGCCACTTTCGCCCCCGCCATCATGTTCAGCAGGGAGCTCTTGCCCACGTTGGGGCGTCCGACGATGGCGATGCGGGGAATAGGCATGGGCGGGCAATCGTAGGTGGACCGCGGCGCAGGCAGCGCACAGCGTGCGAATGCATCGCTTTTCCGGGCGCGCCGGGTATTCTGTGCCCATGGCCAAACGGAAGAAACCCGCCGCACGCCGGTCGGCAAAGCCCGCCGGGCCGCCGACCAACACCACCCCGCTCGCGCAGTTCTGCCGCACGCTGCCCGGCACCACCGAGGACATCAAGTGGGAGGACGACCTCGTCTTCTCCGTCGCGGGCAAGATGTACGCCGCGTTTGACATCGAGAACTCCGACGACGTCGGCTTCAAGTGCGACGATGTCGAGTTCGAGCGTCTCACCCGCATCGACGGCATCATCCCCGCGCCCTACGCGGCCCGCTTCGGCTGGGTGAAGGTCAGGCGCCGCGGCGTGCTCCCCCTGCCCGAGCTCAAGCGGCTCATCCGCCGCTCCTACGACCTCGTCGTCGAGAAGCTGCCCGCCAAGGCCCGCGCGGCGTTGGCGAGGTAGCGACGCGGTTGCTTGTGTATTGCGGCGCGCACAACCAGATTCGGGCTTGCTTCCACGTTGGGTCGTGGTACCTTCGAGAAGCCGCGCCGATGAGGTGCGGCAAGGGGGACGGCGATGGCGACGCACAGGTTTCTTGCGGACTTCGCGACGCGGACCCTGAAGGTGCCCTCGGGGTCGGGCCTGACCGCCCCGTTCACGCGCGGCCGCGCGACGATCGATCCCGACGGCGAGCTTCTGGACCTCAACGAGCCGCGATATCGGCGACGACCGGCAAGGTCCATATCGGCGCATCGCTCGCGGGTGAGCTGGTTCACGTCGTCCCGAACGGGATCGACCTGTCCCCGGGTAGTGCGTTCACCGAGTTGCGTTTCAGGGGTGCCAGCGGCGAGGTGTGCGAGATGCGTGTTCTGGGCGGTGAGATTGATACCACCACGGGCATGGACAACACCACATTGGCACAGGCATTCCAGACGTTGAGCTTCCTGGTCGGTCCGTGAGGAGGAAGGAGGCCGTCCATGAATCGCTCGGCTCTCGGACTGGCTTGTGCAGTCGTCGCAACATTCGGTGTGCGCACAACCCTCGCGCAGCCGTGGTCGTTCACGCGGATCGCGGATACGTCGACCATCGTGCCGGGGTCGTCCGTGCCGTTCTCGGTTTTCGAGCTGCCGTCGATCGACGGCGGGATCGTCGCGTTCCCGGGGTACGCGGGCACGACCTCGGGGCCGGCGGGCGTCTACACGGGCTCGGGGGGAGCGCTGACAACCATCGCCGATCGAAGCACAGCAGTTCCCGGAGGAGTCGGCAACTTCACGGGATTCGGACTGGGCACATCGACATGGCCTTCCATGCACGCAGGAGCGGTCGCTTTTCACGGCTCAGAACAGGGGAGCCTCGTCCCGACCGGCTTGTATCTGCGCGAAGGCGGGCAACTTCTCAATGTTGCGGACTTCCAGACACCTGTGCCCGGTGGTTCCGGCGGCAACTTCTTTCCGTTCGGGCGACCGTCTCTGGAGAACGGACGCGTGGTGTTTCAGGCGGCCGAGTTTCCCGCGGGCGGCCAGAACGGCATCTACTCCTGGCAGTCCGGCGCGCTCTCGATCATCGCGGACAAGAGCACGCTCATCCCGGGCGGCGCGGGCACCTTCACGAACTTCTTCGACTGCTCACTCGACCAGGGGCGGCTCGCCTTCAGCGCGGAGGGCGCCTCCAACCAACACGGGCTCTACCTCGCCGACACCGGGGGCGCACTGACTCGGCTTTACGACTCGAACACCGTTGTCCCGGGCGGCAACGGCGGCGGCTTCACGTTCCTCTCTCGCGTTTCGCTGAGCGGCGAGAGCGTCGCGTTCTGGGCGCTCGGCGGCGGCCAGGAGGGGTTCTACACCGACGTGGGCGGCTCGCTGGATTTCATCGTTCACAGCGGCACACTCGCGCCCGGCACGCCCGGCGCCGTCTTCACGGGCTTCGGCGACATCGCGCTGGACAACGGCGTCGTCGCGTTTCAGGCCAGCCTCTCCAACGGGCTCATCGGCGTGTTCTCCACGCACACGGGGTCGGTCCAGCGGATTATCGGGAGCGGCGACCCGCTCGACGGACGGACTGTCGAGTTCGCATTCTTCGGCGGCCAAGGCCTCGACGGCGACTCGATCGCCACCTACGTCTACTTCACCGACGGCTCCCGCGGCATCTACATGGCCACCATCCCCGCTCCGGGCGGCGCCGCGCTCGTCGCGCTGGGCATGATCGCGAGCGCGCGACGCCGGAGAAGCGCGGCATGACGAGCCCTCCATGAGGCCCCGCGAGGAGCAGGTGTGGCTCCCCGACTCGCCGCTGCTGCTGGCGATCGGGCACGAGTACGCAGCGCAGGACCCGCCCAGCCGAACGCTGTACGTCGGCGCCAGCCTCGGCGGCGGGCTGGTGAAGTTCATCGCGAATGGGGTCACGGTCCCGTGGAGCGACAAGACCTTCACGGCGCTCAAGTTCCGCGGCGCCGTCGGCGGTCTGGACGTGGACAACGACGGGGAGGTCTGCGAGTTCCGCTGGATCGGCGGCGAGATCAACCCCACCGGCGCGCTGACGAACAGCACGCTGCCCGCGGCGTTCGTTGATCTGGGCTTCCTCGGCGGCCCGTGATGGGAGACTCTGCGATGGCACACCGGTTCGTTCCACGGCGACGGATCGCCGCTCTAGCAGCGGCCGCATGTGCGGCGAGCGCCGAAGCGCAGCCATGGTCGTACACCCGGATCGCGGACTCCAACACCCTCATCCCTGGAACATCATCCACGTTCGACACGTTCAACCTCCCGTCGATCCGCGGGAACGTGGTCGGGTTCGCTGGTTTTCTCGATGGATTGTCCGAGGCGGGGGTCTACACGGGCTCGGGCGGCGCCCTCACGGTTGTCGCGGACCGGCACACGCCCGGACCGGGCGGCCCCAACTTCATCGGCTTCTTTCAGGCCACAGGCGTGTGGCCGTCGATCGACGTGGGCCTGGTCGCGTTCCACGCCGGGAACGGCGTCCACGGGGGCATCATGCTCAACTCCGGGGGCGCGATCACGCCGGTCGGAACCACGGGGATCACGGTGCCGAACGGCACCGGCGGCAGTTTTCAGACCACGAGTTCTCCGTCGCTCCAGAACGGCCGGGTCGCTTTCGCCGGAGGCGAATCCGGTTCGGGGCAGCGCGGCGTCTACTCCTGGCAATCCGGCGCGTTGTCGATCATCGCGGACAAGACCACGCCGATCCCCGGTGGCCCGGGCACGTTCACGAACTTCTTCGAGGCGGCGCTCGACGGGGGGCAGGTCATGTTCCAGGGCAGCGGCGCGGGGGGGTACAACGGGCTCTTTCTCGCCGACAAGTCAGGAGGGATCACTCGACTGTACGACACCAACACCCCGATCCCGGGGGCGACGGGTTCGTTTTCTGGTCTCTCACAGAGCGCGTTCAGCGATGGACGCGTTGTGTTCTACGGCCAGGGCTCGATGGAAGGGATCTACTCAGACGTTTCAGGCCAACTCGAAGTCATCGCCAATCACAACACGCTCGTGCCGGGCTTCCCGGGCCTGACCTTCAGCGGATTCGGAAACAGCGCGATCGACGGCGGCGTGGTCGCGTTCACCGGGCTCGCCCCCGGCGGCTTCCTCGGCGTGTTCTCGACGCACGGGGGTTCGCTGGGCAAGGTGCTCGCAAACGGCGACATGCTCGACGGACGCATCGTCGAGGACGCCTTCATCGGAGGACAGACGCTCGACGGCGCCTCGATCGCGATCAGCGTCGTGTTCACGAACGGCAGCCGCGGCATTTACATGGCCACCATCCCCGCTCCGGGACCGCTCGCTCTCGGAATCGGCGCCGCGCTTGCGTTCGCCATCAGGCGGCGGCGCTGACCCCATCGCGCGCCCGCGCCGTCTCGCAACGCCGATCGCACGCTGTCCACGCCGGGAATAACCAAACCCGCCCTCGCTTCGGGCCGATAGCTCTGCTAGGATTCCCTGATCGCCGGTAGCTCCTTTGGCTTGTTCCTGGGTGACTGCTGGCCGCGGATGGATCGACGCATGGTTGCGTCAAATCCGCGAATCCTCATCACCCGGTACGGCCTGATCCGCCTTACGGAAGGAAGCTGTCGGCACATGCAGTTCACGAATCTCGGTTTGTCCCCCGCCATCCTGCGCGCACTCGAGCAGGAGGGCTACGTCACTCCCACCCCCATCCAGCACCAGACCATCCCGCACGTCCTCGCGGGGCGCGATGTCCTCGGCTGCGCCCGCACGGGCACGGGCAAGACGGCGGCGTTCGCGCTGCCGATCCTGCACCGGCTCGCGTCGGCCGCGGTCGACAAGAGCAAGCGCGGGCCGCGCAAGGCCCGGGCGCTCATCCTCTCGCCCACGCGTGAGCTGGCCGCGCAGATCGCGGACAGCTTCGCCGCTTACGGGCGCGAGCTGCACCTGGAGTCCACCGTCGTCTTCGGCGGCGTCAGCCAGTTCCACCAGGAGCGGGCCCTGCGCCGCGGCGTGGACATCATCGTCGCCACGCCCGGCCGCCTGCTCGACCTGATGGAGCAGCGCATCGCGGACCTCTCCGGCGTCGAGGTGCTCGTGCTCGACGAGGCGGACCGCATGCTGGACATGGGCTTCATCCAGCCCATCCGGCGCATCGCGTCGGCCACGCCCGCGAAGACGCGTCAGACGCTCCTCTTCTCGGCCACCATGCCCAACTCCGTCGCGCACCTCGCGGCGTCGCTCCTGCGCGACCCGATCAAGATCGCCGTGGACCCCGTGTCCTCGGCCGTCCCGAAGATCGCGCAGAGCGTGTACATGGTCCCGCGGAACGCGAAGCAGTCGCTGCTCGAGCACCTGCTCGCGGGCGGGGGCATCAAGGAAACCGCGAAGACCGACAAGGCGGCGGACGGGAAGGATGCCGCGCCCGTGCCCGTGACGCGCGCCCTGGTCTTCACCCGCACCAAGCACGGCGCCGAGAAGGTCGGCCGCAAGCTCGCCCACGCGGGCATCAGCGCCGACACCATCCACGGCAACAAGTCGCAGCCGCAGCGCAAGCGGGCCCTGGCCCGCTTCACGTCCGGCGCGGCGACGGTCCTCGTCGCCACCGACGTCGCGGCCCGCGGGCTGGACGTGGACGACATCTCGCACGTGTTCAACTTCGACCTGCCCGTCGAGCCCGAGGCGTACGTCCACCGCATCGGGCGGACGGGGCGCGCCGGGGCGTGCGGCATCGCCCTCTCGTTCTGCGACTCCGAGGAGCGCTCCGCGCTCCGCGACATCGAGCGACTGCTCGGCACCCGCATCGAAGTGAAGGTCACCCCCGCGATCACCATCCGGCCCGAGCCGGCCCACGCCCATCCCCAGTTCCAGCCTCAATCCGAAGGCCACTCGAGCGGTTCGTCCCGCTCCTACCCGCGCTCGTACGGCGAGCGGCGGGCGAGTGGTCATCAGGGCGGCCGTTCGAACGCTCACGCCAACGGGCATTCCGGCGGGTCGTCCTCCGGTCACTCCCACGGCCACCGCAGCGCCTCCGCCGGGCCGCGTGCCAACGGGCCGGCCGCGCCGCGCACGAACGGCTCGGGGCACGGGCACCACCCGCGCACCAGCGATCGGGCGCACGCCAACCAGCCGGCGCACACCTCGGCCGGCCCGCGTGCGTCGCGCAGCGGCTCGCCCGTCGGCGCCTGGAACAAGCCCACCCGCCGGCGTGCCGCGCACTGATGAGTGGTCCGCGCTCCTGAACCGAATGGCACGGGCGGCCCGCCCGTGCCTTTTTTTTCGGCATACGACGGCGTTCGCGCGGGCTGCGCCCGCGCGTTTCAGGCCCGCGAGCGCGGGTTTCGTGATTCCGGACTGTGAACCGGCCGATGCCGCGCTCAAGGAGCGCGCCCATGTTCGACAGCACCTGGTTGCTCGTGTCGGGGCTGGTGATCGGGATGCTGGGCTGTGGCCTGTTCCTCTACGGGAAGAAGCAGGAGGACCTCAAGTGCCTCGCGGGCGGCGCGGTGCTGTGCGTCTTCCCGTACTTCGTCCACTCCGTGCTGGTGATGTGGGCCGTCACCGCGGCGTGCGCCGGGCTGCTGTACGTGTGGCGCCGCGCGGATTGACCCCGGTCGTGAACGCCGCCACTCTCTGAATCAGGGAACTCGGGGCAAGGGCCGGGCCGCTCAGGCCGGCTCGACTTCCATGGCCGGTGCGATCCGCCGGTGCTGCATCGCGATCGCCAGCAGCCACTTCTGCTGCGCGGGCGTCGGGTTCAGCAGCCGCAGCCCCACGTCGTGCTGCCGCCCGCCGACCTTCTTCGACCACAGCAGCTCGGCCCGCAGCTCCCCGTCCATCTCCACGCCCTCGAAGGTGATGACGGTCTCGCCTTCCTTGGGCGGCTTGGCGCCCATGACGCGGAGGCTGTCCGCGCCGAGCTCCACGACGTCGCCGAGATTGCAGCGCAGTTGCTCCTGGGGCATGCGCGGGAGCGTGCGGGGAGTGCCTGCGTCCGTGCTGTCCGCGCCGGGTTCGGTCGCGGTCGATCGCGATCGCTCCGAGGGGGCGGCCGCTGCCGCGGCATCCGTGACACCCGCCGCCGCCGCGGGGCGGCCGAGCGTGAACGTGAACCACACGGAGAACCCGCCCTCGTCCGGCAGCATGTACCCGTGCTGGCCCTGCATGCCCCGGAGGGCGCGCCACGCCTGAGCGGCCTGGTGCGCCGCGGGTTCCTTCGCCGGGTCGGGCATGGCGTCGTCCGTCGCCTTCATCGCCAACCGTTGCTCCAGCGCGTCGTTCTTCACTCGGGCGGAGGCGTGCTTGAGCTCGGCGCGGATCGCCGCGTGAGCGCCCGTGCCCGCGTCCTCGGTCAGTCGCACCGTCAGCGTCCCCTCGTTCGCCAGGCCCAGGGCCGCGCCGGCGAGCGCGATGAAGGCGCCGCGGACGGCCTCCTCGTCGCCGTACACGAGCCGCAGGTTGGTTGATTCCACGTTCAGGGTCACGCCGCGGGCTTTCGCGTCGCCCGCGAGCAGGTCGCGCACGCTCTCGGCCGTGCGCCGCAGGTCGAAGGTGGCCGCGGTCGCCGAGTGCTTGACCTCGACGGCCCGCGCGCCGTGCAGCGCCCCGTCGATCAGTTCGATCATCCCGCGCACGGCCGCGGCGGAGTTCTTGGCGGCGTCGCGCGCCGGGCCGTCCACGACCTCGGCGAGCATCGCGTCGGTCATCCGTTGGACTCCGTCGAGCTGCGTGCGGAGCTGCTTCGCCAACGCTTCGGCCGAAGTCTCCTTCGCGCGGCTCTCGGCCTGCACGGCCGCGGACTCGGCGGCGAGCCGGGCCTGTTCCTGCGACGCGGCGAGCGATTCGTCGCGTGCGGCCAGCTCGGCCACGCGGGCCACGAGCTGCGCCTCGAGCTCTTCGCACCGCTTGGTGAGGCGGTCGGCGCGGGCGAGGTTCTGCGACTCGTTGGCCTGGACGGCCGATGCCGTGGCGGAGGCCTCGCGTGTTTCGATCAGGTGACGGGCCACCTGCTCCTTGAGCGTGCCGTTCCCCTCGCGCAGGCGGGTCATCTCGGCCTGCTGCGTTTCGAGTGCGCGGGTCGCGCGTTTCGCCTCCGCCGCGGCCTCCTGGGCCTCCTGCCGGGCCGCCTTGAGGCCGGCGTCGAGCGTGCCCGTCCGCGCGTCGGCGCTCTTCTCGGCCCGGGCCACGCGAGACTCCGCGGACTCCAGGGCCGCCGCGATGCGCTGCTTCGCGTCCGACTCCGCGGCCGCGGTGCGCTGCTTCGATTCCTGCTCCGCGGCCGCGGCCCGTTCTTCGGCATCGGCGGTGAGCCGATCGATCTGGGCCGCGGCGTCGGCGCGCGTCTTCTCCAGGGCCGCCTCGGCCTTCGTGAGGGCCTGCTGGAGGTTCTTCGCTTCGTCGCGCGCCTCGTTAGCCGCCGCCTCGTTGCGCCCGCGTGACGCCCGGAGCTTCGCCAACTCGCCCTTCGCCTCGGCCAGTTCGCCGTTCGCCCGGGCCAGGTCGGCCTTCGCGTCCCCGACCTGCTTGTCCATCGCCGCGGCGCTCTCGACGTGCGGCGTGACGTCCACGGCCGTCCCGATGAACTCGATCGGCTCGCCGGCGGCGTCGAAGCGCGGGACGAGGGTCTCGTGGATCCAGACGAAGCGCCCGTCGCGGTAGCGCACGCACACGTCGTGCTCGCGGACGCGTTCCTTGTCGCCCAGAGGTTTCTTGAGCAGCTCGATCACCGGGTCGCGCTCGTCGGGGTGGACGGCCTCGAGCCACCCGAGCCCCTGCGCCTGGGCCTCGGACAGCCCGAGGAACTTCAGGAACCGCTCGTTGAAGCGCGTCCGCTCGCCCGTGAGGAGGCAGGCCGAGGTCATCACGTCCAGGGAACCGAGCGTGTCGAGGGCGAGCCGCTCGCTGGCCAGCGCCGCGCGGAAATCCCGCGTGAGGCGGCGCGTCTTGAGGCGATTGATGACGTTCGCGGCTACCGCCAGCGCGAGCGCGACGCTGAACACCGCTCCGACGACCGGGGCGGAGAGTTCGGCGCCCACGGCCCTCTCGATCGCGTCGGTCTGCCACACGATCGCCGAGGCGGCCAGGCCGAGGATCGCGACCAGCCACGCCGAGACGTACCGCATCCTCAGGCCGGACTGGGCCTCGGTGATGTTCGGGCTGAGGCGGGCGCGGACCGCTTCCGCGTGGGCGATGAGGGCCTTGAGCGCCTTGACCGTGCGCCCGGACTGGATCCGCGCCAGCAGTCCCGCGAGCGCCACGATCCAGACGATCGCTGAGAGCGCCACGCCCTGGAGGGTGGTCTGATCGACGCGTCCGCCGACCTTCCAGGGCGCCCGGTGCGCCAGCGGCGTTTCGAGCCAGATGTACGCGGTCGCCGCCACCGCGAGCAGGACCAGCAGCGGCACCACGACGTCGCGTCGTGTCGCCGCCGAATCGAGGACGCCGGGCGACTCCGGCGTTGCGCCCGCGGCACGGCGGGCGCCGGCGGGTTCCGGTGATTCAGCGCCGGGGGCGGCTTTTGCCTTGGCGCTCCCCGCCGCGGGACGTTCCTTGCCGTTTCGGCGTGCCATCGTGCGGTGGAGATCGGCGCGATCGGCGGACCACATCACGCCCGCCCGCCGGGCCGGCGCGATCGGGCGTGAGACTATGCGACGTGGCCGAGGCTCCGGGGGTGTGCCGCGGTCGGTGGTGTATCCGCGCGTGCCCGGCGCTGCTTATCGGAACGAGGGCGCTCGGTGCGCGGCTACTTCGCCGGTGTCCGCGAGACGAGCACCATGTCGTCGTCTTTCACGAGCCCGACCCCCGGGGCGAACCACTTGCGGCTTGTCCCCGACTCGAGCGGCGTCGTCTCTTTGAGGTGTACGCACCGCTCGAACGGGCCCGCCGGGGTGTTCACCGACGCGTCGAGGGCCGAGACCTCGGCGCGGTCCATCGCGACGCCCGGGGCGACCTCCTGGTAGTAGCGGTCGGCGAGTTTCGGGCGGCCGGGGATCAACAGGCCGAAGCGGGCGCCGTTCACCCCGGAGCGCCAGGCCCCGGCCGCCGCGCCGCTCCTGGAGACCTTGCCGTCCTTGTACATGTCCACGTCCTCGCCGAAGTAGTAGACGTCGCCGGTCGCGGGGTCGGCGGCGAAGAAGTTGCGTGAGACCTCGACGAGTTCACCCTCGTCGGTCTCGCGTTCCTCCACGATGCGTGTGGTGACGCCGTCCACCACCTCGGTCTCGTCCAGGACCGTGATCGTCAACTCCTCGCCGCCCTTCTCGGCGCGATAGCGTTGGACGGTGCCGGGCCGGAGCGGGAAGTAGTCGCCGCCGCCGCTTGGGGTCAGGGTGGACGTGTCGATGGGGAACGTGTCGCGCCAGCCGTCGCCGGCGGGCGCCGACGCGCGCGGCGAATCGGGCGCGGCCGGCGCGGATCGCGCGCAACCCGGCGAGTTCGAGAGGCCCAGAGCGATCAGAACAGCGAGGGCGGTGGGCACGGCGCTGGGCATGGCGGGCCTCCTTGAGCATGGGCGCGGCGGGATCGCGCGCGCCATCAGCCTACCGCGCGGCGGGTGCGAGCGAACCAACGAAAAAGCCGGGGCGGAGGCGCCCCGGCTTCTCACGACTGTCGATGTGCGGGCCTCAACAGGCCCGCGGATTCACCAGCGGCCGCCGCCACCGCCACCGCCACCACCGCCACCGCCGCCGCCGCGGTTCTCGCGGGGCTTGGCCTCGTTGACGGTCAGGTTACGGCCGTCGACGTTCTGCCCGTTGAGGGCCGTCATCGCCGCCTTCGCGTGCTCGTCGTTGCTGAACTCAACGAACCCGAAGCCGCGCGGGCGGCCCGTGTCGCGGTCCATGACCACGGCCGCGGAGGCCACGTCGCCGTGCGCCGCGAACAGGTCGCGGAGCTGGCTCTCCGACGTGTTAAAAGAGAGATTCCCGACGTAGAGCTTCATCATGACGCTTTTCCAACTGCCCGAGAGTGTGTGAAACCGGTGCTTGAACTCGGGCGAGCGTAAGCGTCGGCGACCCGGAGCCCCGTCCGAACCTCGGGCGGGCAACAACAGGTATCGCGGGAACAGTAGGCGCGCCGCCGACGCGGATCGTGCGGCAGCGCGGCTGAACCTGTCGCGGCGTGGTGATCCCGTCGTTCTATCGGCAACCGCCGCGGGCCCCGCCGTGGTGGCCCCAATGGTGCCCGTGCCCGCAGAGCGAGCCCCAGTCCACACCCCAGGACAGCCCGCGGCAACCCGCGTGGAGCGAGCAGCCGCCGACGCCGAGGAGCATTGCCGCGCCGAGGGCGGCGAGCAGGAAGCTTCGGGCTCTGCGTGATGTGGTGGCCATGGAAACTCCTTTCCCGGACGTGCCCATGCCGGGGCCTGGACCGCCCCGTGCATATGTTTGTGTACGCTAACTTTTGGAAGAAGTCAAGACAAGCGGCGGGATTCCTGAGGGTGGGGAGTGGGGCCGTCCCACAGGCCGGAGGTCCCCCTGAGGCGGGTTCGCGTTCGCCTGGGGCGGGGGCTCCCTAGGCGGCGACGACGCGCCAGCGCGCGCGGTAGGCTCGGTGAATGGCTTCCCGCCGCTGGATCGACGGCCTGATTCTCGCCAAAATGGTGGGCGGTTTGGCGATGATGGCCCTGCCCGCGGCGCTGTGGATGTTCAGCGACCGCATGTCCATGCGGGTGTGGATCGTCGGGGCGCTGGGGCTGATGCTGTTCGTGTGGGGCGCGTCGTCGATCGGGGACAAGAAGAGCGAATGGGAGCGCGACTGAAGCGGCGAGGGTGACTCGCCGCGGGGCGCGGACACGTCCGAAATCGCGATCGCGGTTCCGGCGGTGTGGCCCCGCGCCTGGAAGGCGTTGCGGGACGTTCCACCGACTCCGGGCGTTCTCGGGCCGGGCGTCGCTCGCGGCGTCGAAGTCGTCGGCACGCGCTGCCGATGGATGGGGCGCGTGGCCGTGTCCCGGGCTCGTCGAAGGTGAGCGGGGCGCGGATCGCCACAAGGGGGAATGCCATGAGACACAAGTCGCGGCGTGCGGCGGTGGTGGGGGCGCTCGTGCTGGCGGCGCTGGGCCAGGGGTGCGCGTACTACGAAGTGACGGACCCGGGCTCGGGCCGCAAGTACTACACGAACAACTGGCAGGCGAAGCGTCAGGGGCCGGTGGGCACCGTGCAGTTCAAGGACGCCAGGACCGGCAAGTTCGTGACGCTGCAGTCGTCCGAGGTTCGGCAGATCAGCGAGGGCGAGTACTCGCAGGCGCTGGGCGAGCCGTAACGCGGGTTCGACCCGGACACTCCACAGCCTGAGGCCCGACGTCCCGCAGCCGCCCGTGCGGTGCGGATGCGCCACGCCCGGATGCCCCACTCCGAGCTTCCCCGCCAAGGAATGATCGCGGCAGGGGCGATCGGACCACCCGCCGGCGGCCTACGGATTAGGCTTCAGGAGCGGGAGGCCGCCATGGCGTCGACTGCCGCGTTCGTCGGTTCCGTGCCGGAGAACTACCACCGGTACCTCGGGCCGCTGCTGTTCGAGCCGTACGCGCGCGACCTGGCGGCGCGGCTGGCGATCGCGCCGGGCGGGCGCGTGCTGGAGGTCGCGTGCGGGACGGGGATCGTGACCCGGGCGGTTGCGTCGGGGTTGCCCGCGGGCGCGAAGCTCGTGGCCACGGACCTGAACCAGGCGATGATCGACGAGGCTCGCCGGCAGGTGCCGGCGGAGATGCTCAACGCGCCAAGCGCAAGGCGCCACGAAACGAGCGGAAGCGGCGACGCGACGAGTTCCAGGGTCACGCTGCGGACGGCCGATGCGCAGCAGCTCCCGTTCGCCGACGGCCCGTTCGACGCCGTGTTCTCACAGTTCGGCGTGATGTTCTTCCCCGACAAGGTCCGCGCCATGCGCGAAGCCCGGCGCGTGCTCGCGCCGCGCGGCCGGTTCCTCTTCAACGTCTGGGAATCGCTGGACCGCAACCCGATGTCGAGGACCGTCTTCGAGACGATGGTCCGCCTGTTCCCCTCAAACCCGCCGGACTTTCTCAAGACCCCGTTCGGCTGGTTCGACCGGGCTGAGATCGAGCGGGTGGTGCGCGCGGGCGGCTTCGCGAACGTCACGATGGAGACGGTCGCGTTCCCGTCGGTCGCGCCCACGGCGGATGACGCCGCGCGGGGGTTCGTCGAGGGGAGCCCGATGTCGGGCCAACTGACGGAGCGCGGCGTGAGCGACTTCGGGCCGGTGCGGCGGGCGGTCGCGGAGGCGCTGGGCGATCGGCACGGGCGCGCTCCGTGCCAGGCGCCGATGGAGGCGATCGTGGTTACGGCGGGGTAAGTCCGGCGTGAGGGCCACGGATGGCTACCTGCCGGGAGCCCGATGCCACGGGTCAGGGCGATACGCCGGTGAGCTGGGCGCTCAGGTCCCAGAGGCGGCGGGCAGCGTCGGAATCCTGCGAGGCGGGTGACGAGGGGACCGGTTTTTCTTTCACAAAGTACCGGCCGCTGACGCCCTCGACGTCGGGCGACGTCGCGAGGTACACCGGCGTGCGGGCGCCCTCGTCCGGGGTGATCGCGATGAGGCTCATGAGGCGGCGCAGGAACCAGCCGTAGCCGCCGGCGCCCGATCCGAAGTTGGTCGCGACGAACCCGGGATGGAGCGCGTTGACGGTGACGCCCGCCCCCCCGTTGCCCTCCAGCCGTCGGGCCAGCTCGTAGGTGAAGTACAGATTCGCGAGCTTGGTCTGCCCGTACTGCAGCAGGCCCGGGAGCCGGCGCGGGGCGAGGACCGCGTACATGCGGCTCTTGAACTCGGTCTGGCGGGCGTAGGGACGGGTGCGCGCCTGCGGGTCGTCGAAGTCGAAACGTTTGATCATGTCGTGTGCCGCGGAGGAGACGTTGACGATCCGGGCGGGGGCGCTGCGCTTGAGCGTGTCGAGCAGCAGGCCGGTGAGCAGGAAGTAGGCGAGGTGGTTGAGGGCGAAGGACATCTCGATGCCGTCGACGCTCTCGCGCCGGAGCGGGAAGAAGGCGCCGGCGTTGTTGACGAGCACGTGCAGGCGGCCGTGGCGGGCGAGGACGTCGGCGGCGAGGCGGCGGACCTGGGCCTGGGAGGAGAGGTCGGCGACGAGGAACTCCACGCCGGGGTTGCCGGTTTGACCGCCGGTTTGATTGGCGGTTTGGCGGCGGATGGACTGTGCCGCGGCTTCGCATCGTTCGGGTGATCGGCCCACGCCGATGAGCGTGGCCCCGCGGCGCGCGAGCTCGCGGGCGGTCACCAGGCCGATCCCCGAGGTGGCGCCGGTGACGAGGCAGACGCGGCCGGCCATGGAGTTCTCGGCGGTTGCCGGCATGGGCGGATGCTAGGGCGTGGGTATCGGCGCGCTGTGTGGGCAGCGATGCGCTTGCAGATCGGTGACCCGGGACTGATCCCCCTGGCAACGCGGCGGTAGAGCGAGTCGAGCGAGAAGAGGGGATCGAGCCGCGTAGCCTGTGGCACGGCACATGGCACGACCGGGACGCCACTGATCCAACCCGTGCCGCCTGCCTGCCGCAAGCGGGATGATCAGCCCGGAACCCGCTCGCGCGTCAGGGGCACCCGATGACAAACGCCGTCTGGAAGCAGCCGAAATCGGCGACCGTCAGCGAGCCGTCGGCGGTGCAGTCGGCGTAGGGATCCGCGAGCACGAACGCCGTCTGGAAGCACCCGAAGTCGGCGACGGTCAGCGCGCCGTCGGTGTTGCAGTCGGCGTAGCAGGCGGAGGGCGCATGGGGGAAGTTCTGGTTGATCCAGTCGACGCCCTCCTCGGTGAGCTCGTCCTGCGGGTACTGGGGGATGGCCTGCGGTGAGTGCAGCGCGACCACGGGGAGCCTGATGTTCGCCCAGTCGTCGTGTCCTTGCAGCTCCAGCCCGGGCGACGGCACGGAGGGGAGGCGCACCTGAAGCGGGGCATCGACCGCGTAGTTGAGGTCCTGCTTGACGCCCGTGGTGAACAGGCCGTCCTGGAATCCGGTGCCGGCGACGTTGCCGAAGTCCGTGGGGTCGCCGTGGAGGAGGACGAAGTGGATCTCGCGGACGACCGCGGTCCCGTTGTTGAAGTTGACGCCGTAGGGCATGTACCAGTTGGTGTATTGACCGCCGGGCGTGCCGATGCCCGCGGTCTCGTCGAGCGAGTCCTCGTCGAGGGTGCCGAGGTCCTCCCGCGAGTAGTCCAGCTTCCAGAAACTCTCGCACCACGCGTAGGGGTACGCGAAGACGTAGTTCATGATGCTGGGGTAGTTGGGCTTGCCGTTCATCCCGTCGCCGCCGCCGTGGCCGAGGTTGAGGTTGTGCCCGAGCTCGTGCATGAACTTGGCGGCGTCCCTCTCGGCGGTCGAGACGGATCCCTGGTAGATCACGTAGCTGTCCCCCGGCTGTCCCCCGCAGCCGCCCCAGCCCGACGATGCCTTGTCGGCGAATATGCAGTACCGGTAGGCCTTCGCCTTGGCCTTGAGCAATGCCGCGGCGTTGGGGTCGTCGCGCTCGTCGGACGTGCCGAAGTAGCTGCCGCGCCAATCGTCGAAGTCCTTGGGCCAGCAGCTCGCGATGCCGGTGGCCCAGGGCGAGACGTGCGGCAGGTCGCTCTCGTCGTCGAGGATGTGCAGGTTGATCCCGGGGATGCTGTTGGGGTTGGGCACCGGGGCGTCGATGAACGCCTCGACAACCATCTGGGCCGACGCGGGGGACAGGCCCTGGCCGTCCATCGCGTCGACCTCGACGTAGAGGTCCTTCTCCATGGGGTCGGCGCCGGGGAGCGGGAAGCGGCGCAGCACGGATGCGGAATCGAGGTACGGCACGCCGTCGGTCTCCCAGTTATCGAGGAGGCCGTCGCCGTCGGTGTCCAGGTCGAGCTTCACGATCCACCCGCGCCCGAACCCGTTGAAGCTCCCATCGCCGACGATGGTGGTGCCGTCGTCGCTGATCGCGTTGGCGCGCTGGAGAACCCAACCCGTCAGGTCTGTTCCGAGGGCCGGGAGGTACGTGTTCAGGTCCACCATGCCGAGTTCGGGCGTCCAGAGAAAGGCATGGCTCGTGGCGCTCGGCGTGCCGGTGGCGCCGACCACGCGCCGGGCGAGGGCGTCCACGCCGTACGCGACCGCGCCGGAGCCTCCGAGCGCCCCGAGATTCCGCATCCCGCTGTCCTGCGTCCACAGGAATGCACGGTTGGTGCTCGGTGCGGGCGAGCTGAGTCCCACCACGGCGAGCCCGTCGCTGCTCACGCCGAGAGCGACCGAGCTGATCGAGCCGGCCGGCACGCCGAGGTCCGCCATCCCGGCGCTCGTCCAGCGGAATGCCCGCCCGGTCAGGTCGGGGAATGCCGGAGCGCTGCCGCCGACGACCACCGAGCCGTCGCCGTTCGTGGCATAGGCGGCCGAGCTCACATGCCCGGGGAGGGTGCCCAGTACCACCTTCCCCGTGGCCAGGCTCCAGCGAACGGCGTTGTTGGTGTTCCCCGAATGCCCGACGCCCACGAGGCCGTTGCCGCTGATGCCAAAAGCCTCCCAGTAGTTCAGAACGTTCGTCACCGGGCTCGTCATGGGGCCCGGGTTCTGCCAGAAAGAGGCGATGAGACTGGAAAAAATCGTCGAGTTCGACCCGCCGATAATCGTCAGGCCGTCGAAGCTCGCCCCCCTTGCCGTCGAGAAGTTCCCGCCCGGGAGTGTGCCGAGGTTCTGGATCCCAGTAGTACTGATCCAGCGAAAAGCGCGCCACCCTCCCGGCTGGGTGAAACACTGCCCCACGGCGACCTTCCCATCGCCGCTGACGTCCATGACGGAGGTGATGGCACCGGTCGGCAGCACGCCGAGGTTGGTGATGGTCGGGATGGGCGGCGGCGCCTGCCCGTACGCTGCCCCCGCGAGCCCGGCGATCGGTGCCACCGGGGCGACCAGGCCAAGAAACAACCCGCGAGATAACCGGTTCATGGAAAGAACTCCCGGAAGGCGAACCAAGCCCGAGCCTCGTGGTTGGGCGGGTTCAGCACCATTCTAGAGGCGCGGGCGCGTAGCCAGGGGCACGAAGCGTGCCATGACTGGGACGCCGCTGATCCCGTGCCGCCTGCCAATCAGCAATCAGCTGTCAGCTATCAGCGATAAGCAATGAGCGGGGGAGGGCTACGAGGAATCGGCGGTGACGACGTCGGCGACGGCCCAGATGTTGCGGCCGTCGGGGTGGCGCTCGAGGACGACGTGAACGAGGGCCTGGAGCGGGCCTTCCGGGCGGGTGAGGGTCACGGCGTGGA